>NZ_JAWXRD010000038.1:0-119151 GCF_033843265.1 Scandinavium lactucae | reverse complement strand
CCTGCACGACCCACCAAATTTAAACAAAAGCGCCTTCTGGCGCTTTTGTTGTTTCAGGGCACAGTGCTCAACGTGCAGGGTGAGAACCTGCTGCAGGTTCGAGTCGAACGCAGTGAGACAACGGAGCCGTTTGCGGCGACGGCCCGGAGGGCGAGCGAAGCGAGTCATCCTGCACGTCCCGCCAATGTGGAAAGACGCCCTAAAGGCGTCTTTTTGCTTTTCCGCGTTCCAGATAAATTCCTCACGACAATCCGGCTTAAATTCGCTATCTTGTTTAGTATATAAAACACCTGTCGCCGATAGACGCGCTAAAGCGTGCGGTCTGGTGATGGTTTGGTTAAGCCAGTAAAACGAGAAGCCATGATGAGCGTAATGTTTGATCCTGAAACCGCAATCTATCCTTTCCCGCCGAAGCCGGTGCCATTGAGCCAGGACGAAAAGCAGTTCTATCGCGAAAAAATAAAGCGTCTGCTCAAAGAGAAAAATGCGGTGATGGTGGCGCACTATTACACCGACCCAGAAATTCAGCAGTTAGCGGAGGAAACCGGTGGCTGCATTTCTGACTCGTTGGAGATGGCGCGCTTCGGGGCCAGACACACGGCTTCCACGCTGCTGGTCGCCGGGGTGCGTTTTATGGGGGAAACTGCCAAAATTTTAAGTCCGGAAAAAACCATTCTAATGCCCACGCTTCATGCGGAATGCTCACTTGATCTCGGCTGCCCGATTGATGAATTTACTCAATTTTGCGATGCCCATCCGGACAGAACCGTGGTGGTGTATGCCAATACCTCTGCGGCAGTCAAGGCTCGGGCCGACTGGGTCGTCACTTCGAGCATTGCCGTTGAGCTGATTGAACATCTGGATAGCCTCGGTGAGAAAATCATTTGGGCACCAGATCGTCATCTGGGCCGCTATGTCCAGAAACAGACTGGCGCAGACGTTCTTTGCTGGCAGGCGGCGTGTATCGTGCATGACGAATTTAAAACCCAGGCCCTGGCGCGAATGAAGGCGTTGTACCCTCAGGCGGCTATCCTGGTGCATCCAGAATCACCGCAGTCGATTGTCGATATGGCCGACGCCGTAGGCTCAACCAGCCAGCTGATTGCTGCGGCAAAAACGCTGCCCAACGCGCAGCTGATTGTCGCCACCGATCGCGGAATTTTCTATAAAATGCAGCAGGCAGTGCCGGAAAAAGAGCTACTGGAAGCACCAACGGCCGGAGAGGGGGCGACCTGCCGAAGCTGTGCCCATTGTCCGTGGATGGCGATGAACGGCCTTAAAGCCATTGCTGACGGCCTCGAACACGGTGGGGCGGAGCATGAAATCCATGTGGATGCTGCGTTGCGTGAGGGCGCTCTGCTGCCGCTTAACCGGATGTTGGATTTTGCGGCTACACTTCGATCATAAATACGATCATAAGACCGTTCTAAACCGAACGATTGACCTCTCAATGAAATTTGGCTGACAGGACAGAGATATGGATTTCTTTAGCACGCAAAACATTCTGGTGCACATTCCGATTGGGGCGGGCGGCTATGACCTGTCGTGGATTGAAGCGGTGGGGACAATAGCCGGGCTGCTGTGTATCTGGCTTGCCAGCCTCGAGAAGATCAGCAATTACGCGTTCGGGCTGCTGAACGTGACGCTATTTGCCATCATTTTCTTCCAGATCCAACTGTATGCCAGCCTGCTGCTTCAGCTGTTTTTCTTTGCGGCAAATATCTATGGCTGGTACGCATGGTCGCGACAGACCAGCCAGAATCAGGCAGAACTGCAAATTCGCTGGTTACCGCTGCCGAAAGCACTGGGCTGGCTGGCCGCTTGTGTGGTCGCCATTGGGCTGATGACGGTGTTCATTAATCCCGTCTTCGCATTCCTGACCCAGGTGGCGGTATCGGTCATGCAGACCCTGGGGCTGAATGTGGCGATGCCGGAACTCCAGCCTGATGCCTTCCCGTTCTGGGATTCCTGCATGATGGTGTTATCGATTGTGGCGATGATCCTGATGACCCGGAAATACGTCGAAAACTGGCTGCTGTGGGTGATCATCAACGTGATTAGCGTAGTGATTTTTGCTTTGCAGGGGGTTTATGCCATGTCGCTGGAATATCTGCTGCTGACGTTTATCGCTCTGAACGGTAGCCGGATGTGGATGAACAGCGCACGTGAACGAGGCTCACGCGCGCTTTCCCATTAATGGTGATGATGATGAGCGTGTTCGGCCTGCGTCTCGTTAAGATGGCATTCCGGGCCGCTGCATGGCTGGTACTCCATCTGAATGGTGGCATGCGCAATTTGGTAATGATGCTCCAGATAGTGCTGAATTCTTTCCAACAGCCCGTCGTGATCGTGCGGCGGGATCACATGCACATGTAGGGTCATCACCGGTTTTTCGCCGACCAGCCAAATGTGGACATGATGCACGTCGCGGACTTCCGGGATCTCGCGGCGCAAGCCACGTTTGAGTGCGGCGATATCCATTGAGCTGGGCGCACCTTCCAGCAACTCGTTCACGCTCTCTTTCAGCAACGCCCACGCGCTGCGAAGCACCAGGCACGACACCAGCACTGACAGAATCGGGTCAATGGGCGTCCAACCAGTGGTCAGGATCACGATAGCGGCGACGATAGCCCCCACCGAGCCGAGCAAGTCACCGAGCACATGCAGCGCGGCAGCTCTGACGTTCAGATTCTTTTCTTCGCTACCACGATGCAAAATCCAGAATGAGAGAATGTTTGCCAACATGCCCGCAACGGCAATCACCATCATGGTCGCGCCTGCGACCGGCTGCGGATGGCGAAAACGCATAATCGCTTCCCAAACAATCAGCACCGTAATCAGCACCAGTGCAATCGCGTTAACAAACGCCGCGAGGGTGGTCAGTCGCAGCCAGCCAAACGTATGGCGGGAATTAGGCGGACGGCGGGCAAAGTGAACCGCCATTAGCGCGAACAGCAGCGCCGCGGCATCGGTAAGCATGTGCCCGGCATCTGCCAACAGGGCCAATGAACCCGAAATCAGACCGCCGATCACTTCCACCACCATAAATCCGGCGGTGATCAGGAAGGCCAGCAACAGGCGACGGGCGTTGCCGTCATTCGCCCCTTGTGGCGTGGAGTGGGAATGTGAATGGGCCATACACAAATCCTGTGATGTTTAAGAGTTAGTGTATGACATCATTACAGATTTTTTGCGAATTCGCCCAAAAATTAAGGAGAGCGAGGCTCTCCTTTGGCGGGTAGGGCAGAACGATAATTACTGGGTAGTACCGTCGGTTTTGGTATTTGCATCGTTGTTAATACCGTCACCGGTTTCAACTTTCTTGTTGATATCCGGGCACTTACCGTCTTTACACATTGAGTTTTTATGGATTTCATCCTTACTCATGTGCTGTGCATCGCTGCTTGAACCATTCGGATGCATCATCGTGCCGCTCGATTGGGTGTTCACATTGCTGTTGTCTACGCCGTTAGGTGCCACATTCTGTTTGGCATCAGGGGCAACTTGTCCGGCGGAGGCAGCGGCATTGGCCTGCCCATTATTATCCGACGCGCTGTCTGCAGCTAAAGCAGCCCCACTCATCAGCGAAAGGGTTGCGGTCAGGAAAAGCGTTGCCAGTGTTTTGTTTTTCATGGGGATGCTCCTGTTATGGTCGTTAGGTCGGATAACTTCTTCCAACAGTGCATTTCTGACTGTATGTACTGCACAGTGGCTAAAGATTCCGCGATCCTGATTTATGTCAGTCTGGAATCTTGTTAATTAATCAAATCTCAGGATTTACACTTAAAAAGTGTAGCGGATATCTCACTTCTCGCTACATTCTGGCGTTTTTTTGCGGTATTCCAGGAATTATCCGGTCCAAGTGTAAAAGCCCGTTTACACTTTCAGCCTGGCGAGATAGATTGAAGGCATTGCACTCATTTATATAAGTATGGCAACGCTGGAAAGAAAATGAACTATCAGAACGACGATTTACGCATTAAAGAGATCAACGAGTTATTACCTCCCGTCGCGCTCCTTGAAAAATTTCCCGCCACGGAGAATGCCGCTAACACGGTGTCTCACGCACGTAAAGCGATTCATAAGATCCTCAGAGGCAACGACGATCGCCTGCTGGTGGTGATCGGCCCATGCTCGATTCACGATCCGGTTGCCGCGAAAGAATACGCTGGCCGTCTGCTGACCCTGCGTGATGAGCTGAAAGGCGAGCTGGAAATCGTAATGCGCGTCTACTTTGAAAAACCACGCACCACCGTGGGCTGGAAAGGGCTGATTAACGATCCGCATATGGATAACAGCTTCCAGATCAACGACGGGCTGCGCATTGCTCGTAAGCTGCTGCTGGAAATCAACGATAGCGGTCTGCCTGCCGCGGGTGAATTCCTCGATATGATAACCCCGCAGTACATGGCGGACCTGATGAGCTGGGGCGCAATAGGTGCGCGTACCACCGAATCTCAGGTTCACCGCGAGCTGGCATCCGGTCTGTCTTGCCCGGTCGGCTTCAAAAACGGCACCGATGGCACCATCAAAGTGGCGATAGACGCGATTAACGCGGCGGGCGCACCGCACTGTTTCCTGTCAGTGACCAAATGGGGCCACTCGGCGATTGTGAACACCAGCGGAAACGGCGATTGCCATATTATTCTGCGCGGCGGCAAAGAGCCAAACTACAGCGCGCATCACGTGGCAATGGTGAAAGAAGGGCTGCAAAAAGCGGGCCTGCCAGCTCAGGTGATGATCGACTTCAGCCACGCGAACTCCAGCAAGCAATTCAAAAAGCAAATGGACGTCGCGACGGATGTGGCCGGGCAGATTGCCTCTGGCGAGAAAGCGATTGTCGGGGTGATGATTGAAAGCCATCTGGTTGAAGGCAATCAGAATCTGGAAAGCGGTGAGCCGCTGACTTATGGCAAGAGCATCACCGATGCCTGCATCGGCTGGGACGATACTGACGCAGTATTGCGCCAGCTGGCGACAGCGGTTAAAGCGCGTCGCGGCTAAGCGGCACAGCAGACAATAAAAAAGCGTGGATTGCTCCACGCTTTTTTTATGTCTGGCGAAAAATTACTTCGCTTTACCCTGGTTCGCTACGGCCGCGGCTTTCGCTGCGATTTCGTCCGCGTTGCCCAGATAATAGTGTTTAATCGGTTTGAAGTTTTCGTCGAATTCATACACCAGTGGCACGCCGGTTGGGATGTTCAGTTCGAGAATTTCGTCTTCGCCCATGTTGTCCAGGTATTTCACCAGAGCACGCAGGGAGTTGCCGTGAGCGGCGATAATCACGCGCTCGCCGCTTTTCAGGCGTGGCAGAATGGTTTCGTTCCAGTAGGGCACCACGCGATCGATAGTCAGCGCCAGGCTTTCGGTGACTGGCAGCTCTTTATCGGTCAGTTTCGCGTAACGCGGGTCGTGACCCGGGTAGCGCTCGTCATCTTTGGTCAGCTCTGGAGGCGTGATCGCAAAACCACGACGCCACTGCTTAACCTGCTCGTCACCGTATTTTTCAGCGGTTTCGGCTTTGTTCAGACCCTGAAGCGCACCGTAGTGACGTTCGTTCAGCTTCCAGGATTTCTCAACCGGCAGCCAGGCCTGATCCAGTTCATCCAGCACATTCCACAGAGTGTGGATGGCACGTTTCAGCACAGAGGTGTAAGCAAAGTCAAAGCTGAAGCCTTCATCTTTCAGCAGTTTACCTGCAGCTTTAGCTTCGCCAACGCCTTTCTCAGACAGATCAACGTCATACCAACCGGTGAAGCGGTTTTCATTATTCCACTGACTTTCGCCGTGGCGAACAAGCACAAGCTTAGTTACAGCCATACCGTTACTCCTGAACTAGATTGAATGATAACAATTCTCATTATATTGCCGCCTTATAACCAACGGCAACGCTTATCCTTAACCATAGCGAAAATAGCGGCGTAGTGTAAGCGGCTTGTGAATCAGCAGTTGTATATTTGTCGGTAAGTGGCGGGACTTTCAGCAAGTTGGCGAAAAAAAGCCCTCCGAAAGGAGGGCAGGGATTACAACGAGGTAAACTGGTATTCGGTAACGCTGACGTACTCTTCACCCGGGAGTAACACGCAGTCGGGCTGCGGCCATTCCGGATGATTAGGGCTGTCCGGCAGGAATTCGCTTTCGAGCGCCAGCCCTTGCCAGTCGGCATAGGGCTCGGGTTCCCGGGACGGCGTACCTCCCAGATAATTACCGGAATAGAATTGTAGCGCAGGCGCGGTAGTGAAGACCTTGAGCTGCAATTTTTCATCAGCCGACCACACCACTGCCGCCGGATGGGAGATGTCGCCCTGGGTCGAGAGTAAAAAGGCGTGATCGTAACCCTTTACCTGGCGCTGATCGTCGTCGCTTAAAAAGGCGCTGGCGATGACCTTTGGTTGGCGGAAATCGAAACTGGTTTGTTCCACGTTTTTCAGCCCGCTGCGCGGAATGCCCATCTCATCGACCGGGAGATATGTTTCAGCCGCAATGTGCAGCTTGTGCTGGCGCACGTCACTTTGACCGCCGTCGAGGTTGAAATAGACGTGATTTGTCAGGTTCACCGGGCAGGCTTTATCGACGGTGGCACGGTATTCAATGGCGATGCGGTTATCATCGGTCAGACGATAATGCGCCGTGGCGCTGAGATTACCGGGAAAGCCCTGATCGCCATCGGCTGATTCGAGCGCAAACAGCACCGATTCGTCATTCTGATTCACTACCCGCCAGCGACGCTTATCAAATCCATCCGGGCCGCCATGCAGCTGATTTGGCCCCTGGTTCGGGGTCAATTCATAGGTCGTCCCCCCAAGGGTGAAGCGACTGTCGGCGATACGGTTCGCGTAACGCCCTACGGAGGCACCAAGATAAGCCGCCTGAGACGGGTAGTGTTCCGGGCTGGCGCAGCCAAGCAGCGCTTCACGGACGGTGCCATCCTGCATCGGAACGCGGGCCGAAAGCAGCGTCGCGCCCCAGTCCATCAGTGTGACTACCATCCCCGCGCCGTTGCGCAGGGTCAGCAGGCGGAAAGGCAGGCCGTCAGGAGCCAGAGTCGGAATTTCTTTTAGCACTGGCCCGCTCCTTGTGATGCTTTACACACGTAGAAGGTTTCTTTGATACCGGTTTTGGCATGATACTGTGCCGCAACGGCCTCTTGCACCGCAGGCACCCGTTCTTCTGGTACCAGCGCCACGATACAACCGCCGAAGCCGCCACCGGTCATGCGCACCCCGCCTGTATCGCCGATGGTCGCTTTGACAATCTCCACCAGGGTATCAATTTGTGGCACGGTGATTTCGAAATCGTCACGCATTGAGGCATGAGACTCCGCCATCAGTTCGCCCATACGTTTCAGGTCGCCTTTCTCCAGTGCGGAAGCGGCTTCAACGGTACGTGCGTTCTCGGTCAGCACATGACGCACGCGTTTAGCGACCACCGGATCCAGCTCATGCGCTACGGCGTTGAATTTTTCCAGCGACACATCGCGTAGGGCAGGCTGTTGGAAGAAACGAGCGCCCGTTTCACACTGTTCGCGGCGGGTGTTGTACTCGCTGCCGACCAGGGTGCGCTTAAAGTTACTGTTAATGATAATCACCGCCGCGCCTTTCGGCATCGATACCGCTTTGGTGCCAAGCGTGCGGCAGTCGAGCAGCAGCGCGTGGTCTTTCTTACCCAGCGCTGAAATCAGCTGATCCATAATGCCGCAATTACAGCCGACAAACTGGTTCTCCGCTTCCTGACCGTTGAGGGCGATTTGCGCCCCGTCGAGCGGCAGGTGATAAAGCTGCTGGAATACGGTTCCGACCGCGACTTCCAGTGATGCCGAGGAACTCAGGCCCGCACCCTGCGGCACGTCGCCGCTAATAACCATATCGACGCCCGCAAAATTAGGGTTACGTTTTTGCAGATGCTTGACCACGCCGCGCACGTAATTGGACCATTGCTGCGTGTCGTGGCTGACAATCGGCGCATCGAGAGAAAATTCATCGGTTTGGTTATCATAATCGGCGGCGATCACCCGCACGGTGCGGTCCTGGCGAGGGGCACAGCTAATCACCGTCTGGTAATCAATGGCGCATGGCAGCACAAAGCCGTCGTTGTAATCGGTGTGTTCGCCAATCAGGTTCACGCGGCCCGGGGCCTGGATCGTGTGGTTGGCAGGGTAGCCAAATTTCTCAGCAAACAGGGACATGGTTTTCTCTTTCAGACTCATTATTTTTAGACTCCTGATTCGCGATAGTGGACGTCACTGACGGCGCGCAGGCGTTCAGCGGCTTGCTCCGCCGTCAGGTCGCGCTGGGTTTCTGCCAGCATTTCGTAACCGACCATAAATTTACGTACGCTCGCCGAGCGCAGCAGAGGTGGGTAGAAATGGGCATGGAGCTGCCAGTGTGAATTCTCTTCGCCATTGAACGGCGCACCGTGCCAGCCCATTGAGTACGGGAAGGAGCACTGGAACAGGTTGTCGTAACGGCTGGTCAGTTTTTTCAACGCCAGCGCCAGGTCGGCGCGCTGGGCATCGGTTAAATCGGTAATACGCAGCACGTGGGCCTTCGGCAGCAGCAGGGTTTCAAACGGCCAGGCTGCCCAGTAAGGAACTACCGCCAGCCAGTGTTCGGTTTCCACCACCGTGCGGCTGCCGTCTGCGAGTTCACGTTGCACGTAGTCCACCAGCATTGGAGAACCCTGCTCGGCGAAATACGCTTGTTGCAGACGGTCTTCGCGTTCAGCTTCGTTCGGTAAGAAGCTGTTAGCCCAAACCTGGCCGTGCGGATGCGGGTTGGAACAGCCCATCGCCGCGCCTTTGTTTTCGAAAACCTGAACCCACGGATAGCGTTGACCTAAATCAGCGGTTTGCTGCTGCCAGGTTTGCACCACTTCTTCGAGTGCGCTGACGCTCAGCTCAGGCAGCGTTTTACTGTGATCCGGCGAGAAACAGATAACCCGGCTGGTGCCGCGCGCGCTTTCACAACGCATCAGCGGATCGTCGGTTTGCGGGGCATCTGGCGTATCGGTCATCAGCGCGGCAAAGTCGTTGGTGAACACGTAGGTGCCGCTGTACTGCGGGTTTTTGTCGCCGGTGACGCGGGTGTTGCCCGGACACAGGAAGCAATCAGGATCGTGCGTCGGCAGCGTTTGTTTCGCTGGCGTTTCCTGCGCCCCCTGCCAGGGGCGCTTGGCGCGATGCGGCGACACCAGGATCCACTGCCCGGTTAACGGGTTGAAGCGGCGGTGCGGGTGATCGACGGGGTTAAATTGAGTCATGACAAATCCTTAGTCGGGATAACCCTGCGGATGGCGTGACTGCCAGTGCCAGGTGTCTTGCGCCATTTCGTCAAGAGTACGGGTAACGCGCCAGTCAAGTTCACGGTCGGCTTTGCTCGCATCAGCCCAGTAGGCCGGGAGGTCACCGTCGCGGCGTGGCGCAAAATGATGATTAACCGGTTTGCCGCAGGCTTTGCTGAAGGCATTAACCACGTCCAGCACGCTGCTACCGACTCCGGCACCGAGGTTATAAATGTGAACGCCCGGTTTTTCAGCCAGTTTTTCCATCGCCGCAACGTGGCCATCGGCGAGATCCATGACGTGAATGTAATCGCGCACGCCGGTGCCGTCTTCGGTCGGGTAATCGTTGCCAAAGATCGCCAGCGATTCACGGCGGCCTACCGCAACCTGCGCGATGTACGGCATCAGGTTATTAGGAATGCCCTGCGGGTCTTCACCCATATCGCCTGACGGATGCGCCCCCACCGGGTTGAAATAGCGCAGCAGGGCAATGCTCCACTCTGGCTGGGCTTTCTGCAGGTCAGTCAGGATTTGCTCGACCATCAGCTTACTCTTGCCGTACGGGCTTTGCGGCGTGCCGGTTGGGAAACTTTCGGCGTAAGGGATTTTGGGTTGATCGCCGTAAACGGTAGCGGAAGAGCTGAAGATGAAGTTTTTGACGTTGGCGGCGCGCATGGCGGCAATCAGACGTAGGGTGCCGTTTACGTTGTTATCGTAGTATTCCAGCGGCTTGGCGACGGATTCACCGACGGCTTTCAGGCCCGCGAAGTGGATCACGGTATCAATCGCGTGATCGTGGAGTACTTCGGTCATCAGCGCTTCGTTGCGAATATCGCCTTCAACGAAAATCGGCTGTTTCCCGCCCAGACGTTCAATCACCGGTAACACGCTGCGCTTACTGTTACAGAGGTTATCCAGAATAATGACGTCGTGGCCTTGTTTCAGTAACTGTACACAAGTATGGCTGCCAATGTAACCGCTACCACCCGTAACCAGAACTCTCATTTTTCGCTCCATTAGGCTTATGGTATGTAATAAGACTAGCATAACAGAGATAAAAAAAGTGTGACATGGAATAGATTAGTGGAATCGTTTACACGGTGTGTTTTGTTCCTGAAACCTGCAGATTTTGCATTATAAATCAAAGAGACTGTGAAGGGGTGTTGCTCTTTATCTGAAAAGCGGGAGCCGAAACTCCCGCGAGGTAAACTTACCGTGCCCCAATTGCATAGCCGTAGCCGTTTTCTTCGGCCACAAACGTTAAGCGATGGGTGATGCAGTCCGGGGCATCTTCGGCGTGATGCGACACGAACAGTAGCTGGGTGTTGCCTTCGCTTATCAGTACATCAATAAAGCGGCGCACCAACTGGCGATTGAGCGGATCAAGTCCCTGCAATGGCTCGTCCAGAATAAGCAGGGTCGGATGTTTCACCAGGGCGCGAACAATCAGCGCCAGCCGTTGCTGTCCCCACGACAGGCTGTGGAAAGGTGCATCGGCGGTACGTTTGTCGATCCCGAGAATATCCAGCCAGCCCTGCGCCAGCTTATGCTGCTTGTCAGAAACAGCCTGATAAATACCAATCGAGTCAAAAAAGCCGGAGAGGATCACGTTACGCACATTGGTGCTGACGCGGTAATCAAGATGCAGGCTGCTGCTGACATAGCCGATGTGCTTTTTAATATCCCAGATGGTTTCTCCGCTGCCGCGACGTCGGCCAAATAGCGTCAAATCATTACTGTAACCCTGCGGATGGTCGCCGGTCACGAGGCTTAACAGCGTCGATTTTCCCGCACCGTTGGGCCCGATAATTTGCCAGTGCTCGCCGGGGTTTACCGTCCAGCTCAGCGCGTTAATGATCGGTTTATCGTTATAGGACACATTCCCGTTATTGAGCACAATGCGCGGCTGATCCTCCGGGAGCGTAAGACGGGCAGGGGGGGCGTCCGGTTCGGGCAGGGCGATGCCTGACAGCTTTTCGCTGTGTGCCAGTTGGGCAATCAACGCCTGTTCAAGCAGGCCTTTTTTCGCGCCGGTTTCCAGTAACGTGCAGTCAGCCAGCACGCCAGCAAACTGGACGAATTCGGGAATTTCATCAAAGCGGTTCAACACCAGCACCAGCGTCAGGCCGTCAAGATGCAGAGTGGCCAACAGCTCGGCTAAGGTTTTGCGCGATGCCACGTCCAGCCCGTCGAAGGGTTCATCGAGGATGAGCAGGTCCGGGGTATTCATCAGTGTCTGGCACAGCAGCGCTTTGCGGGTTTCGCCCGTGGACAGATATTTGAAACGACGATCGAGCAGGTGAGGGATGCCAAACCGGGTCGCCAGCGCGTCACAGCGTGCGGCGTCCTTCACCTCATTCTGGATAATTTCAGCGGTAGTGCGGCCGGTGTCTTCTTCGCCAGGGCTCAGTAAATCAGTATTGTTGCGCTGCCACTCGTCGCTGACCAGCTTCTGTAATTGCTCAAACGAGAGGCGGGTCGGGCGAGTGAACTGGCTTACACGCGTGCCGGTAAGCAGCGTCAGTTCGCCGGAGAGTGCGCGGGCCAGCGCCGACTTACCGCTGCCGTTGCTGCCGACAAAGGCCCAGGACTCGCCGGAACGAACGGTTAACTCGGCAATAGAGAGCGTTTTTGTATCGCTAAGACGAAACGTGCCTTGCGAAATTTGCAATGATGACATGATGTATCCCGTTTTTTGCAGCGAAGTCATTCAGGGATACGTTTTCTGACCGCGAAAGTCAAGCCATCAGCACAGGGTGGCGAGGATAGCCCGATCGGCATTAAACCAGGCGATGGCGGGTTCGCCGGGCTGTAATTCTGCGGCCTCTTCCAGCGGAATGGTAGCGCATAGCACCTGACCATCCGGCAACGTCATTAATACTTCGCACTGCGCTGCGCCGCGTTCGATATGGCTTATCGTGCCAGGCAGCTGATTATCGGCTGCTGCGGCCACCGTCGCATCGCGCGTGATCCCCACCCATGGCGCTTTCAGTAGCACCAACACGTCTTTGCCTTCTTCCAGACCCAGACGTTCTCCGCTGTGGGCGGTGATCGCCACTTTCAGGCGCGTTTCACCGTCAGCCAGCAACACGTCAACATGCTCCTGCACCTGTTGGTGGTCGCGGCGGGTGAGGGTGCCAAACCACTGGTTGCGGGCACTGGTTTGCAGCGAGAAGCGTGAGATTGCCGCCAGCAGGCTGTCGAGCGGCAGGGCATCGTCGTGGCTAAGCACGTCGAAGGCTTTTTGCTGTATTTGTGCCAGCAGGTCGTACAGCTGGATCAATCGCTGACCGTAGCGGGTAAGCACCGCGCCGCCGCCGCCCTTGCCGCCGGTCGCTCTGTCAACCAGCGGCTGTTCGCTGAGCTGATTCATTTCATTGATCGCATCCCAGGCGCTCTTATAGCTAATACCCGCATTCTTTGCGCCCTGGCTTATCGAGCCGGTCAGCGCAATTTGCTTAAGCAGCGCAATCCGACGCGGGTCAGCAAAAAGGCGCTGCTGGAGCTTGAGAGTAAGTAGAATTTCGGCCTGCATATCAATGTCCTGCTCAGAAGAAAAGGGGGTGGTCAACGTTATTATTACACAGCGCATCGCACAAAAGGGGCGTGAATTTCCTGCTGAAGCAGTTACAATAAAGGAATCACAGTGTCTGGAGTTGACCATGTTAGAGTTATTGAAAAGTCTGGTATTTGCCGTGATCATGGTTCCCGTGGTGATGGCAATCATCCTGGGGCTGATTTACGGTCTGGGTGAAGTGTTTAACGTTCTGTCGAACGTAGGCCATAAAGACAACGACCAGCAGTCCAAACAACATCATTGATTTCAGGACGCCCGGCATCGCCGGGCGTTTTTTTATCCCCTATCTGTCTTCTCGCTGTTTAAGTTCCTTTTCTTTCTGCCGATAGTATCCCTGAGTCCCCCTAATTCGCGCTGGGAAAACCCTACCGTTATCGTTATATTATAAAATACATAACGATATTTACAGGAGTTACAGATGGAACGATTATGGCTACGCTTTTTCGCCGGCGCGACGTTATCCCTTGCGGTAGTGGGGCACGCTGCGGCAGCAGACGCAGGCAAAATTACCGTATTTGCGGCCGCTTCGCTGACCAATGCGATGCAGGACATTGCCAAAGAGTATAAAAAAGAGAACAACGTCGAAGTGGTCTCTTCTTTTGCCTCGTCCTCAACCCTGGCGCGCCAGATTGAAGCGGGTGCCCCAGCCGATCTGTTCATTTCTGCCGATCAGAAATGGATGGATTACGCGGTTGAGAAAAAGGCTATCGATAACGCAAGCCGTGAAACGCTGCTCGGTAACAGCCTGGTCGTTATTGCATCGAAAGCCAGCGAGCAAGGCGCAGTCACCATTGACGCCAAAACCAACTGGACCAGCCTGCTGAAGGGGGGGCGTCTGGCGGTGGGCGATCCGGACCACGTTCCGGCGGGCATCTATGCCAAAGAAGCGTTACAGAAATTGGGGGCATGGGATACCCTGTCACCGAAACTGGCTCCGGCGGAAGACGTGCGTGGCGCGCTGGCGCTAGTGGAACGTAACGAAGCGCCGCTGGGCATCGTTTACGGTTCTGATGCGGTGGCCAGTAATGGCGTCAAAGTGGTGGGCACATTCCCTGAAGACTCTCATAAAAAAGTAGAGTATCCGATGGCTATCACCGACGGACATAACAACGCCATGGTCAAAGCCTTCTACGATTATCTGAAAGGCCCACAGGCCTCAGCCATCTTTAAACAGTACGGGTTTACAACGCACGAATGATATTGACCGATCCCGAATGGCAGGCGGTACTGCTGAGCCTAAAAGTTTCATCCCTGGCCGTGGTGTTCAGCTTGCCGTTTGGGATTTTCTTTGCCTGGCTACTGGTGCGGCGTAATTTCCCTGGCAAAGCGCTCCTCGACAGTCTCATCCATCTCCCCCTGGTGTTGCCCCCGGTGGTGGTCGGTTATTTATTGCTGATTGCGATGGGGAGGCGGGGATTTATCGGAGCCTGGCTATACGACTGGTTTGGCCTGACCTTTGCCTTTAGCTGGCGCGGGGCGGTGCTGGCTGCGGCGGTGATGTCCTTCCCGTTGATGGTACGTGCCATACGACTGGCGCTGGAAGGTGTCGATATCAAGCTGGAACAGGCGGCCCGCACCCTTGGGGCCGGGCGCTGGCGGGTGTTTGCTACCATCACGCTGCCGCTGATGCTGCCGGGGATTATCGTCGGCACCGTGCTGGCCTTTGCCCGATCGCTGGGCGAATTTGGCGCGACCATCACCTTTGTGTCAAACATCCCTGGCGAAACGCGAACCCTGCCCTCGGCGATGTACACCCTGATTCAGACGCCGGGCGGGGAAGGTGCGGCCGCGCGTCTGTGCATCATTTCCATCGTGCTGGCGCTGGTTTCTCTGTTGATCTCTGAATGGCTGGCGCGGCTTAGCCGTGAGCGGATGGGGAAATAATCATGCTGGAACTCAATTTCACACAGACCCTCGGCAACCACTGCCTGACCATCAACGAATCGCTCCCCGCTAGCGGGATAACCGCCGTATTTGGCGTCTCGGGGGCGGGTAAAACATCGCTCATCAATGCCATCAGCGGCCTGACCCGGCCACAGCAGGGACGCATCGTGCTCAACGGGCGAGTGCTCAACGACGTCGATAAAAAGATTTACCTGTCGCCGGAAAAACGTCGGGTTGGCTATGTCTTTCAGGATGCGCGTCTGTTCCCGCACTATAAAGTGCGCGGCAATCTGCGCTACGGCATGGCAAAAAGCATGGCCGGACAGTTCGATAAACTGGTGGCCCTGCTCGGGATTGAAACGCTGCTCGACCGCCTGCCTGGTGGACTTTCCGGCGGCGAAAAACAGCGTGTGGCGATTGGCCGGGCGCTGCTCACCGCCCCGGAACTGCTGTTGCTCGATGAACCGCTAGCCTCGCTTGATATTCCGCGCAAACGCGAGCTGTTGCCTTATCTGCAACGTCTGGCCCGCGAAATCAATACTCCGATGCTCTACGTCAGCCATTCCCTCGATGAAATTCTGCATCTGGCCGATAAGGTGTTGGTCCTGGAGGAGGGCAACGTTAAAGCGTTTGGCAATCTGGAAGACGTCTGGGGCAGCAGCGTGATGCATCCCTGGCTGCCGCAGGATCAACAAAGCAGCATTCTGAAAGCCACGGTGCTGGAGCATCATCCGCATTACGCGATGACCGCGCTGGCGCTGGGCGACCAGCATCTTTGGGTCAACAAACTTGAGCGCCCGGTACAGTCGGCGGTGCGGGTGCGTATTCAGGCATCCGATGTGTCGCTGGTGCTCCAGCCACCGGTGCAAACCAGCATCCGGAACGTGCTGCGAGCCAAAGTCGCTAAATGCTACGATAATAACGGACAGGTGGAAGTCGAGCTTGAAGTTGGCGGGCGCACGCTGTGGGCGCGCATCAGCCCATGGGCCCGCGATGACCTGGCGGTGAAGCCAGGCCAGTGGCTGTATGCGCAGATTAAAAGCGTGTCGATAACCGCCTGATTACAGCAGACGAGTGTAGATAAATTCGGCGATGCTGTGGGTGGTGTTATCCCCGATAACCACGTTGGCGCGGGCTTTCACCGCGTCATCGGCATTGCCCATCGCCACGCCGGTACCTGCGGCTTCCAGCATACTGATGTCGTTAAAGTTATCGCCGAAGGCAATCACATCCTGCATCAATAATCCCTGCGATTCGACCCAGCGCGCCAGACGATAGCCTTTGCTGTTGCCCTTGCGCGCAATATCCACCTGATCGTGCCACGACCATTCGCACTCCAGATCCAGCGTTTTCGTCGCATGATTGGCGAAATTATTCAGCTTTTGCGTGTCCTGGTCCGTCAGAGCGAACTTCCACACCGACTTCACTTCCTGTGCGGCCTGGGTCAGCGACGCGACCTGAGTAAACGACGGACGTTGTGCTTCTGGCAACTGCTGCGCCCAGTTCAGGGTGCGCGTCACGTGCCCGGTGGCTTGCTCATACATCATGGTGTCATCGACGTACATCAGGCCATGAATGTTGTGTTCAGCCAATAATCCAACCAGCGAACGGGCTTTTTCAACCGGCATCGGATCGGCTTCGATAACCTTTTTTGCCTGATAATCATACAAATAGGTGCCATTACAGCAAATTGCAGGTGTATCCAGCGCCAGTGCCTGATAAAAAGGATGGATAGCAACGTGATGTCGGCCCGTGACGATGAGGATTTTGTAGCCTGCCTGTCTGGCGCGAGCCAGCGCCTCGAGGGATTCGGGAAGAATGGTTTTCGTGGGCGTTAGCAGGGTACCGTCTAAATCGAGAGCTATCACGCGTGATGTCATGTTGCAGTCCAGGGTTAATGTTGAAAAATGTGCAGCTCACGATGGTACACCGCAGCGCGCGCAGGGCAAATTTTTCAGCACTCACTATTATGTATAATTTGCTTCCACGTGCAGTATGGAAAGGAGTTTTCATGAAACAAACCGTATATACCGCCAGCCCGGAAAGTCAGCAGATCCACGTCTGGAGCCTGCATCACGACGGCCAGCTGACGCTGGTGCAGGTGGTTGACGTGCCGGGCCAGGTTCAGCCGATGGTGATCAGCCCCGACAAGCGTTATCTCTACGTTGGCGTGCGCCCGGAGTTTCGCGTCCTGGCCTACCGTATTGCCCCGGATGACGGCGCACTGACCTATGCGGCGGAATCCGCACTGCCGGGCAGTCCGACCCATATTTCCACTGATCATCACGGCCAGTTCCTGTTCAGCGGTTCTTACAACCAGGCCTGCGTCAGCGTCACGCGTCTGGAAGATGGCCTCCCGGTCGGCGTGGTTGACGTGGTGGAAGGTCTTGAAGGTTGCCACTCTGCCAACATCACCCCGGACAACCGTACTCTGTGGGTTCCGGCCCTGAAGCAGGATCGCATCTGTCTGTTTACCCTGAGCGACGATGGCAAACTGGTTGCGCAAACCCCGGCGGAAGTGACCACCGTAGAAGGCGCGGGTCCGCGTCACCTGGTGTTCCACCCGAATCAGCAGTACGCCTACTGCGTCAACGAGCTGAACAGCTCTGTCGACGTTTGGGAACTGAACGATCCTCACGGTGAAATTGAATGTGTGCAGACCCTGGACATGATGCCGCCGGACTTCACCGGCACGCGCTGGGCGGCGGATATTCACATCACCCCGGATGGCCGCCATCTGTATGCCTGTGACCGTACCTCCAGCACCCTGACGGTGTTCACGGTATCTGAAGACGGCAGCGTGCTCGAGGTTCAGGGCTTCCAGCCGACCGAAACCCAGCCGCGCGGCTTTAACGTCGATCACAGCGGTAAGTTCGTGATTGCTGCCGGTCAGAAATCTCATCACATTGCGGTGTATGAGATTCAGGGCGAGCAGGGGCTGTTGCAGGAGAAGGGCCGTTATGCGGTCGGCCAGGGCCCGATGTGGGTGGTGGTCAACGCGCACTAAGCCATGCGCTGAAAATAAAAAACACCGCGTTGCATCAGGTTTTTTCTGTCTGATTCTTGAAGAAGGCCGTAACGGAGTACGTTACGGCCTTTATTATTCCGATGGAGCCAACCACTTAATCGCAAGTTTATTACCTAGTTGCTTTTATAACGGATAACCCAATCTGTATTTCATCATGAATATTCTATTTTATTTGCTTCGTGATTAATGTGGCTTGGTTTTATTTAAGTGGTGAATGAATTCGGCAGCGATATTGATTTGGTGCTGTGAAAGGGTGTTTTAATTGTCAGGGGGCGGGAGTATTCTTTTTAATAAAATTGAGCGTTATATAAAAAGGATATTTGTCTATGGCAGGACAATCGGGAACGATTCAACAGCATGATACTTTTAACCGTTATTTATTATTTTTCCCCCGCACTAAAGCGATTACCCTTGATGTTCATTCCTTCACAGGCGAAGAAGCGTTAAGTCAGCCCTACCGCTACACCATCCGTTTCACCACTCCGGAACAAAACCTCCCGATGAATGCCGTGCTTAACCAGACGGCTGAATTTCTTCTCCGTGCCCCGAACCCAAAGGCGTCCTGGCCCGGGCAATCCCCCTGGCTGCCGGTGCGACACATCAACGGCGTGATCACCTCGTTTTCCCGCATCAAATCCTCCGCCGATGAGGCACTCTACGAGTGCGTGCTGGAGCATGAACTGGCGTTACTGGACCGCAATTATCGCTCTGCCGTTTACATGGATATGTCGGTTCCTGAGCTCGTCACGAAGCTGATGAAAGAGAGCGGATATTTTGACGGTTATAACATCGATTTCGATAAATTGAGTCACCGCTATCCCCGGCGGGAAATGATTGTTCAGTGGAAGGAAACTGACCTGACCTTTATCCGCCGATTGCTGGCTGACGTTGGGATTTGGTTCCGCTTTGAAAATCATGACCAGGTTCCGACGGAAACCGTGGCTGTCTTTGGTGATTCAGTTGGACGTTATATTTTCAGTGACAAGAAATTGCCGTACGTCCGCAATTCCGGCCTGACCGGTTACGACGAGTACATTACCGATCTGGAAGAGCATCACACGCTGATCCCCAAAAACGTGCTGGTGCGGAATTATAACTACCGTGACCCGTACTCGCCGCAAACCGATAAAAGCATTGAAACGCATGATATCCCCGAGGGCGTGACCACCGGGCGGGAATACCACTATGCCGATCGCTTTCTGGAATCCGGGGATGTCTACGGTGAAGAAGCGGAAACGGCGACGTTTTACGCCCGGGTGCGTTATGAACGGCTGCTAAATAACCAGACTATTCTGCGGGCGACAACCAGCGACCCGGCGCTACAGCCCGGCATGATGTTCACTCCAACCGGACCCATTCCAGACAGCTTTAAAGCAGGCTATTTGATTTCGTCGATGACGATCGGCGGGAGCCGGGCTGAGCACTATCGCGCGACGCTGGGCGGTATTCCCTATCTCAATGGTTACAGTTTTCGACCGGCACGGCTGGCGCGTCCGGTGATTGCCGGATCGGTGCCTGCAAGGGTGGCCTCCATCGGGGGGGATAAAACGTACGCCGGGGTGGATGCGCAGGGCCGCTACCGCGTGAAGTTTGATTTTGACCTGGATGAACAGCGGGAGGGCTTTGAAAGCGCACGGGTACGTCTGGGCAGGCCGTATGCAGGCGACACCTACGGTTTTCACTTTCCGCTGCTGGATAAGACTGAAGTCGCGGTGATGTTTGAGAGTGGCGACCCGGACAGACCGTATATCGCCCAGGTGATGCATGACGGAGCCCGTCCCGATCTGGTCACAAACCGTAACGATACTCGCAACGTCATCCGCACCGCCGGTCTGAACAAAATCCGCCTTGAGGACAGGCGCGGCAAGGAACACGTCAAGATTTCCACCGAGTACGAAAAGAGCCAGCTCAGCGTGGGTCACCTGGTCGATGCCGAGGGGAAACCGCGCGGGGAAGGAGTGGAAGCGCGAACCGATAACCGGATGACGCTGCGTGCCGCGAAAGGGATGCTGATCACCACCGAAGCCCAGCCCCGTGCCCAGGGGCAGCAGCTGGATATGGCCGAGGCCGTGGCGCAGCTGGAAAAAGCGCTGTCACTGGCGAAAACGTTGCAACAAAGCGCTCTGACGGCAGGGGCTGATACTGTGGAGACCGATCGGCAAAACACGTTAAAGCAGACGCTGAACAAGCTGACTGGCGCGGGCATTCTGACGTATGCGGGTGAGGGTCTGGCCCAGGTGACGCCGCAAACCCTGCAACTGTCGGCCGGAAAAGATTTGATCGCCACGGCGGGAAATAACGCCACGGTGAACGTCGTTAAAAAACTCTCGATGGCCGTGGGCGATAAACTCTCGCTGTTCGTCCGCAAGCTCGGTATCCAGCTGATTGCCGGGGCCGGGGATATCAATACCCAAGCCCAGCGCGGGGCCATGCACATGCTGTCACAGCAGGATTTCACGCTGACCAGCACCGCGGGGAAAATGAACGGTAGCGCCAAGCAGGGCATGCAGTTTACCTGCGGGGGTGGCGGGATACGTATCAGCCCCAACGGGCTGGTGACGATCTTCTCGCCGACGGGTATTGAGCTGAAAGGCCCGACTCTGAAATACGACGGACCAGATAGCGCGCAGGTACAGACACCATCGTTTAACAAAGGGGCGTTTAAACAGCGTTACCAGCTCCACTCTCCTGATGACGATCAGCAAATTCTCGCCAACAAAAAATTCAGAATGACCAGCTCATCCGGGCAAGTGACAGAGGGGGTGACCGACAGTGACGGTTATACACCGCTCATCGACGCGGACGATCTCGATACACTTAAAATGGAGTTGATGGAATGACGGACACGACGAAAAAAAGCCCGTATGCCCCACGCGTAATTTCAGAGGGCGATATCCCGGTTCATAAAGATCTGGGGGAAGTGGCCCAAACGTGCCGGGTGGCCGTTCCGCGGCCGATGCCCTGTATTGTTATCCTGGTTCACGGGGTCAACGACGTGGGGGAGGCGTACCAGAATCAGGAGAAAGGGATCATTGCCGGGCTGAGTAAGCGCCTGGCCCGGACGGATTTGTACGCGCACGGCTGGCGCGATTTCATCATGATGCACAACGAAGAGGCCCAGAAGAAAATCAAAGAGCCGGGCCGTTCGCCGGTGATCCCGTTCTACTGGGGGTATAAGCCGGTCACGCATGCCGACTACAAGGCTGACCAGCAACGTTACAAGGCCGAAGTCAGTAAGCTGTCATCGCAGGCCCGTCTGCCCTATGACGCGTATCAGGAAGATAACGCGAAGAATAAAGCCGCGCTGGGTAACGATGAAAAAAGCCCGTTTAAGTTTCAGAACGACAATTTTAAAAACGGCCTTGATGTGAATTTTGCCAAAGGGGGCGGAACCTTTGCGAACGCCACCACCTGCATCCCTGACATGCTGGGGCCGGGTGCGCTGCCCTGGCCGCTGCCGGTTTCGGTTCGTTGTACGCGAATGGAGGCGATTATACCCATCCCATTTTCGCTAATCCGCACCGTATCTATCAGTTTTTTGCCGCCCAGCGTCTGGCGGATTTGATTATTCAGATTCGCGGTGAAGATGTCACTAAGAATGATGTGATCAATGTGGTGGCGCACAGTCAGGGCACGATCCTCACCATGCTGGCAAATATGCTGGTCAAGCAGGCCGGCTATGACCCGGTGAACTGTACCATCCTGAATCATTCCCCGTACTCGCTGGAGGGGCGACTTCTTGAAAATGGTCAGCCCGGTCATCACCAGACGGAACAGGCGCGGGTGGAAACATTCAGGCATTTTTGCGCGCTGATGGCGACACAGTACAAAGGGGGCGAGTTATCCGATGGGGAGATGCAGGCGATGGAAGCCAGTTGCGCGTCACGGAAAGCGGCAGACAATCCGCTACGGGAAGACATCCGATATCGGCGGAACAATAACGGCAAGGTCTACAACTACTGGTGCCCCCAGGATGGCACGGTGTCGCTGCAACCTATCCAGGGGTTTGGCTGGCGCGGTATTCCGAATGAGATAGCCAAAGACATCCCCAATCTTCGCCAGCGTGTGTTTTGCCAGCATCGTTGGGTAGGGCAAGCCGTACAGGGGAAACCGTTCAGTATGGCCCCGGAGCGCGAAGGGGATTTCAGCCCCACGCCGGTGATGAATGCGGGCTATTCCTACAGTGACGTGGTGATTAACGGCGAAGAGCTGCCGGAGACGTTTATCTTCGAGCTACAGGGCGAGCGAAACAAAAAAGATGACGACCCGGTGACCTGCGATACCCCGTATGAAGCCTATATCGACCCAAACAGCCCGGATGCCTATATCTCTTATTCTGCGAAGGCCTTCGCCATCAAACGCACCGAAAGCGCGACGTATCCGGTGAGTCGTTACCAGAGTCTCAGCTGGCGACCGGGCCATGTTCTGACGTCCGACGAGCTGAAAGTAGAGAGCTATGACCGCAAGCGAGAAGTGATTCACGGCATCGTTTCAGGCAGCAAAGATTTTCAGAGCGTGGCGCTGACCTGGAAGAAAACAGATGAAGAGTTACAGGCGGAATGGCAAAAAACCGACCCGGTGGGTTATAGCCAGCATTCATCGATTGTCATGAGCAAATTTGCACCGTCCCACGCGATGGCGTTTGACCTGGCCATCGGCCAGTGCAAGGCATTCGACTACAAGGCCGGGAAATTCTGGGAGGGCCTGTTGCACCGTGCTGACTGGAGGGATCCGTTGAATGGTTACGCTGCTGCTAAAGAGTATTACCGGACGGGAAAGTTACAAATCGACTTAACGAAAAAATTTATGAATAAACCCAATGAGATGCTTCCTAAAGGGGAGTTTGGGGTTGTAAACCAGTTTAACAACGCGACGACGGTTATCCCGTCCCGTGACCTGGTCGCGGGGAACAAGGAAGTGCCAAACCTACAATGGGATATGCCCGAACCACTTAGCGACAGCCAACTGGCATAAGGATAAACAATGAAAGGATTTTGTACGGTGCTAACAGCCACTGCCGTTTTACTGGCGGCTGGATGCCAGGCAAAAGAGCCACCGACGCAGGTGGTTTACCGTTTTGATGACCACCGTTATCTGGAGCTAACGGGCTGGGACTGCGAGGGTGCGCTCTGGTACACGGATACGCACCGAGGAATACGTACGCAACCGTACTCACAGTTCTACCGACTATTTACGCGAAAGTTTATCCATCAATCAGAGAGATATATTGCAATTACAAGCTGGGACGTCAGTGGTTTTATAGTTTCTAAAGATTATGGTCAAACCTGGCAACTTGCGCAATTTTCACCATCAGGTAATGAACCTAACGGAGATAACAGTGCGCCTAGAGAAGATGCTGTTTCCTTCACCGTCGTCAACGACCAGGGATTTTTACAGACCAAACATCGGCTGTATATGTCGTCCAAACCGTTTGATGATCCGCGAGTTGTTGAAGGGGGACCGGGAATTACCTACACACTTGAAGACGGAACAGTGCAAAGAATTGAACCAAATTCTCCAGGGTGGAAATGGGGAATGGTGTATTTAACAAAACAGGGGCTGGAAGGAAAGGTAGTGAGCCACGAGACAAATTATCAGGGCTTGCCAGACAAGGTGCCAGAAGTTAAGGGTTACACCGGCTGGGACCACATGCGCTGTGATATGGATAAGGGGCGCTAAGAATGGCGAAAGGATTTTTTACGGCGCTAACGGCCGCCGTCGTTTTACTGGCAGCCGGATGCCAGGCAAAAGAGCCACCGACCCAAGTCGTCTATCGTTTTGATGACCATCGTTATCTGGAGCTGAAAGGCTGGGACTGCGAAGGCGAACTCTGGTACACGGATACGAAGCGAGGAATTCACACGCAGCCTGCAAGTCAGTTTTATCGAATTTTTACACGTAAATATATTCATCCATCTGAGAAATATATAGCCATTACAAATTGGGGAGCTGACGGTTTCATTGTTTCTAAAGACTACGGTCAGACATGGTCAGATGCACTTTACTCCCCTTCAGGTAATGAGCCTAATGGGGACAATTATGGCCCTTACGATGACGTTCTTTCCTTCACCGTCGTCAACGACCAGGGATTTTTACAGACCAAACACCGGCTGTATATGTCGTCCAAACCGTTTGGTGATCCGCGTCTGACTCCTGGCGGCCCAGGACTTACTTACACTGCATCAGATGGCGCAGTACATCACATAGATCCCCGCTCGCCTGGCTGGGCGTGGGGCATGGTGTATATGACTAAGCAAGGGCTGCAAGAAACCACTGAACAATTTAAAACTAATTGGCAGGAGCAACCAGACAAGGTGCCAGAAGTTAAGGGTTACACCGGTTGGGACCACATGCGCTGCGATATGGATGCAGGACGATAAGGAGATAAAAACACATGAACGGAGTTATACGTCTTAACGACCCGCTGATAAGCGGCGGAAAAGTAATCACAGCATCAGGTGCAGAGTTCATGGGGATCCCCGTTGTGCTGAAGGGCGATCAGGTCCAATGCCCGGCACATAAGGGCACGTTTGCTATTAAGCAGTGTCACGCCACATGGACAATGTACGGCCGGGGCGTGGTGGTAGATGGCTGTAAAGCAGATTGTGGGTGTGCGATAAAAAGTACGCTACCGGTGGCGGGAGCCGTATGATGAAATGGTGGTTATTCAATGAACAAGATGAGCCGAACCGCTCTGACTTTCCGGCGCTACAGGTGGTCATTTTTACGCTTATCGTCGTTATCATCTGTGTCGTAATCCGGGCATTGACGTGGCCGGGTGATAAACACGTTGATTCTACTTTTTTTTCGCAATCTATAGCCCTTCCTGCGACGATCTGTTTAGCGCTAGGTTCTTTCTGCATGACCGCAATAAGTTCTAACCGGCATTACGACGAATGCCGGTTAGAGATTGCAAAAAAACGGAAAAATGAGCTCAAGATTTACGCCAACCACAACGTCATTATTGCGGGCTGGTCGGCACTCACTCCCATGGAAGAACTGGCCCTGAGTATGCTCAAACTTGAGGGGGAGTTTCCGCTGGCCCCCAAAACGCCGCTAAAAATTCCCCGCCAAGAAGATTTTGAATTTACCGCCAATGAACAGCTGTTCTACCGACTGTTAACTCCCTTGCTTGAAAAGTTGAAAGCCTCAAATTACCCATCGTTTGAGACGGCACTGTGGGTGCGGGGGGGGGATGCGTCGTGTGCTGAAGATTTGCGGCGAACGTTCGAACGACTGGGGCTGGAATCTGACAGAATTGAATATTTGCCGGAGTGTCCGGATTATTCCCTGATCAATGACTGGATAGACAAGGCACGTGGCTATGTGTTTAACCGGTTGCTGGTCATCGTGGATATGCACGACGAAGAGGGCGATTCCAAATCAATGGAAAACGCCTCTGCTCTGCTGCTGACCAATAACCACGGGAAAATGGAGGGTGAGAAGCCGGTGTACCTTTATCGGCCAATAACCCGCATCACAGACCTCGAAATAACCCTGCCAGTCTATTTGCAAGTAAAGCCTGTCAGTGCGCCGAAAACACTCTGGTACACCGGTCTGTCAAAAGTTGAAAAATACCCGCTCATGCAGGGGCTCGACGAGGCTAAGCTGGTGGCGAACCGGCTGGAGCTGGAAACGTCATTCGGGGACACATCGGCGGGATATCGCTGGCTGGCGTTAGCGCTGGCGGCAGATGCAGTCAAATACGCCCAGGGGGACCAGTTAATTGCTGCGTCTGATAGCAATCGGTTAGATATCATCCCGCTGTCATCACGTCTAACAGATCCATCCCTAGAATCTCTATTTGTGGATTATGCTCAGCCCTGGCATTGGTCAGGGTTAATGGGGATGTTTATTGCGTTCGCCTTAGTATATGGCCCCACAGCTTTTACTGATGCAGCAGCCAAAAGTGACGAGTCAGGTGAAATGGCTTTATTCTTTCTTATCACGCCGATTGTGGTTTTTTTGGGTTTAGGGATAGCGTTAACGCGGTATATCAGTACAAAAGCCTCTGAACATATGGGGGGTTATTAATGGACAGTCTGACCCGATAACCTCAACTATTGCTGGTTATTACCATGCTGATTTTTGACATTAAAAGTGAAGAAGGCCGCAATGTTATCCATTACGGCCTTCTTTATTAATGCTTAACCGACAAACACTACGCCGAAGCGAGGTTTTTAGGGCTAAAGCAGAGGATTACTTCTTCGGCTCGGCCACTACATAACTTCCCACGCCGCGGTTGTTGTATTCCCACATGCGGTTGAAGTTAGTGTCATTCAGGTTACGTTCGATCTCGTCTTTGTCGTTCTTGGCACCGGTGTTGCCGCTGAACGGACGGTTAGAGATGGCGGCATCGGCCCACGGTTTGGCGGTATTGAAGCCTTCATTGATCGCGCTATCGCGGATAACGACCTGACCATTGGTGTTACCGTCGATGTCCAGCGAACGACCGAGCTGCGCCACGCCGTCACCGGCTGCGTTGAAGCGGCTGTTGGTGGCGAGGAAACCGTAGAACAGGTTGGACTGCGTCGCAGGGGCGAACACGTACGCTTCTTTCTGGGTGCGAGAGTTCACGACCTGGAAGTTTGTGTTATCAAACACCACCGCGCCACGACCAGAAACGATATCTACATCGCCTTCGAGGTAGCTGTTGGTTACCAGGGTGCGGGTGATACGGTCGTTCTGCATCGCGTTCTTCACGCCGCTGTTGGTCACGAGGAAGGTGTTCTGACGACCGAGGATATTGACGTTATTCAACTGCACCTGGTCACCATCGCTACGCAGGGCAACGGCCTGATGCGTACCGGCGTCAACGCTATCACCGAGGTTATTGGCGATAGTCATGTTCTGTAACTGCAGACCGTTGTTCTGCGACCAGAAGACCGCAGAACACATCACGCCCACGGTGGCGGTGCGCTTGCTCTGGCAGGTGTCAAACATGTACCACGCCGGTTTGCCCGGCATGTATTTGCCCGCCGGGTTAACCAGTCGACGCCAGGTATTCGGGTCGATTTCAGAATCGATGGCTTCACCGATTTTCACATCAGACGCTTTGTCACCGGTGCCGTAAAGGGTCACGCTGCCTGGGGCCGCAGGGACATACACGGTGCCCTGATATTCACCCGGCATCACGGCGATATAAACGCGTGAGCTGCTGTGACGATTAATAGCGGCATCAACGGCAGCCTGAATGGTGGTATGAGTCACGCCCGCCGTGCCCGCCGGGCCCACCACGAAATCAGGTTTCGCCGGAGTCGCGATAGCAGAAGGCGACCACGGGGCCGCATTCGGGGCCATCGTGGTGAAATAGCGCGCCTGCACGAAGTTTTTGGCTTCGCCAGCGGTCAGGATAGGGCGAGAAGACGTCCCCGGCGCGGCCTGGGTAGATGGCTGCTGATCGGGTGGCGTTGAGCTACAGGCGGTCAGCGCCACGCCAAAGGCGAGTGCCAGCGCCAGACGGGAAACCGAGAATGTGTTCATGGTGCTCCAGGCTGATTTAAATGGAAAGTGTCCTTAAAACCAGACTTTTTATACTAAGTTGAGCGAAACGGGAAGCAGAGCCGTAAAAAAGAGGGTAGCGAACCGTCACCCGCGCGCGCTGAATATCACAAAAAAGCAACATATCCCGCCGGAAGGTTGACATCCTCGTCGTTGCTATCAATAAATGTCTATACAACCCATGACAAGTTACCCATGACAAGTGACGTGACCATGCCTGAACATGCTGATACCGACGTAATCTGGCATAACGCCCGGATTGCGACCTTCGATCCGAATCAACCCCAACCCTACGGTTTACTGGAACATCACGCCATTATCGTGCGCGACGGGCGGATTGCTGAAGTTGTGCCTGACGCCTCGCTCGGGGCAAAAAAGGGCACACGCATTGACCTGCAAGGGCGACTGGTGACGCCGGGGCTGGTCGACTGCCATACCCATCTGGTGTTTGGCGGCAACCGGGCCGCCGAATGGGAACAGCGGTTGAACGGCGTGTCCTATCAGACCATCAGCGCCAACGGCGGCGGGATTAATGCCACCGTGCAGGCCACCCGCGCGGCCAGCGAAGCTGAGCTGTTAATGCTGGCGCAGGCGCGGCTTGAGCGGCTGATGCGTGAAGGGGTGACCACCGTGGAGGTGAAGTCGGGCTACGGTCTGGATGCGGCAAATGAAAGCAAAATGCTGCGTGTTGCCCAGCAGCTGGCCGAGAACAATGCCGTTGAAATCAGCTCCACCCTACTGGCGGCACATGCAGTCCCAACGGAATATAAAGGCCGCGCTGACGACTATATCACTCTGGTCTGTGAAACCATCCTGCCGACGCTCTGGGAGCAAGGGCTATTCGAAGCTGTCGATGCCTTCTGCGAAAACGTCGGTTTCACGCCGGAACAAACTGAACGCGTGTTCTGTGCCGCGCAGGTGCTGAACATTCCGGTGAAAGGTCATGTGGAGCAGCTTTCATCGCTGGGCGGGGCGCAGCTGGTCAGCCACTATCAAGGGCTTTCCGCCGATCATATTGAATATCTGAATGAAGAGGGCGTGGCGGCGATGGCCGACAGCGGCACGGTTGCGGTGCTGTTACCCGGCGCATTTTATTTCCTTAACGAAACGCAAAAGCCGCCGGTGGACGCATTGCGTCGCCACGGCGTACCGATGGCCGTCGCGACCGATTACAATCCGGGCACCAGTCCGTTTGCCAGTCTGCATCTGGCGATGAACATGGCCTGCGTAAAATTTGGCCTGACGCCGGAAGAAGCCTGGACAGGCGTTACCCGCCACGCGGCACGTGCGCTGGGGCGGCAGGACACCCACGGGCAGCTGGCGGCCGGTTTCGTGGCCGATTTCGCCATCTGGGATGCGCAACATCCGGTGGAAATGGTGTATGAGCCAGGGCGCAACCCGCTGTGGCAGCGTGTCTTTCGCGGCGAGGTGAGTCAATGAACCTGTGGCAACCGACGGCCCCGGAATGCTGGACCGGGCGCGACGACAGCGCCGAATCCCCCACGGCAAAACGTCTTTTTCAGACCATCACGGTAAGTCGCGACTTTGCCCCCGCGTCGCATCATGGGAAAATAGCCCTGCTGGGTTTTGCCTGCGATGAAGGCGTGAAGCGCAATCTGGGGCGGCCTGGCGCGCAACAGGGGCCAGATGCGTTGCGCAAAGCGCTAGCAAACATGGCGAGCCATCAGGGCCATCAGCGGTTGGTGGATGTTGGCAACGTGCATGCCGAACCCGATCAACTGGAAGCCGCGCAGCAGGCACTGCACGATGCGGTGCTAGCCTGCCAGCGGGCGCAGATGAAAACCCTGGTGTTGGGTGGGGGGCACGAAACTGCCTGGGGCCATGGTTCCGGGGTGCTGGATGCGTTTCCTGATGAGAGCGTCGCCATCGTCAATCTGGATGCGCACCTTGATTTACGCCATGCCGCAGTCGCGACGTCGGGCACGCCATTCCGCCAGCTGGCGCTGCACTGTGAAAGTCAGGGGCGCAGTTTTAATTACACCTGTTATGGTGCCAGCCGCGCGGCTAACACCCAGGCATTGTGGCAGGAAGCGCACGACCGCAAGGTCACGGTGTTTGAAGATTTAACCCTCCTGGACCCGCTCACGTCGCAGTGGCAGGCCGATGTCCAGCGGGTCATTGCTGAACATGACCGAATCTATTTAACCATCGATCTGGACGTGCTCCCGGCCTGGGAAATGCCTGCCGTATCGGCCCCTGCGGCATTGGGCGTTCCACTGGCAATTTTGTTGCGGATAGTGATGCCGCTGTGTCAGAGTGGCAAACTGCAGGCGGTTGATATGGTTGAATTCAACCCGCACTATGACAGAGACGGACAGGGTGCCCGCACCGCGGCCAGACTGGCCTGGCAAATTGTTGATTGCTGGCATGCGTGACAGCACCCGGACTATGAAAGGACGACACATGTATTCACCGCGACCCGGCGCTCCCGCGCCGTTCTATGAGAAGATCAAACGCGTCATCAGCGACAACATTGCCGCCGGGATCTGGCGTCCGCATGACCGTATACCGTCGGAGGCGGAGCTGGTGGCGCAGTTTGGTTTCAGCCGCATGACCATCAACCGCGCCCTACGCGAACTCACCGATGAAGGCCTGCTGGTGCGATTGCAGGGCGTTGGCACCTTCGTGGCCGAGCCAAAAGGGCAGTCGGCGCTGTTTGAAGTCCACAGCATTGCTGATGAAATCGCCGCGCGTCAGCATCAACACCGCTGCGAAGTGCTGCTACTTGAAGAAGTGAAAGCCGATAAGCAGCAGGCCCAGGCGCTGGGCGTGGCGGAAGGCACCCGCATTTTCCATTCGCTGATGGTGCATTTTGAAAACGATGTGCCGGTACAGATTGAAGATCGCTGCGTCAATGCCACCGTGGTGCCCGAATATCTGCAACAGGATTACACCGCTACCACCGCGCACGATTATCTGTCGCTGATTGCCCCGCTCACCGAGGGCGAGCATATCGTCGAAGCGGTGAAGGCCAGCGCCGAAGAGTGTCGTTTGCTCAGCATTCACGAACACGATCCGTGCCTGTTGATTCGCCGCCGCACCTGGTCGCGCTCGACCATCGTTTCCCACGCCCGCCTGATTTTCCCCGGCACACGCTATCGTTTACAGGGCCACTTTGGTTCATAACGCTCATGGCGTCAGCAAAAGCGTGATTGCTGACGCAAGATAACAAAAATGTATCTGAATTGTTAAATCCTGGCTTGCGAATGATTGTATAGACAAGTATATGTTTCTTGTCTTCATCGTATCCGTCAGGAGTTTTACCGATGTCTCAGAACAAATACCGTCCGCAGGAAATCCGTGCCCCACGTGGCACCACCCTCACCGCCAAAAGCTGGCTGACCGAAGCCCCATTGCGCATGTTAATGAACAACCTTGACCCGGACGTGGCGGAAAATCCGCATGAGCTGGTGGTCTATGGCGGCATTGGGCGGGCGGCGCGTAACTGGGATTGCTACGATGCCATCGTCGAATCCCTGACGCAGCTCGAAAATGATGAAACCCTGTTAGTGCAGTCTGGCAAGCCGGTGGGCGTGTTTAAAACGCACGAAAACGCGCCGCGCGTGCTGATTGCCAACTCGAACCTTGTCCCGCACTGGGCGACCTGGGAGCACTTCAACGAACTCGATGCTAAAGGGCTGGCGATGTACGGCCAGATGACCGCCGGGAGCTGGATTTACATCGGCAGTCAGGGCATCGTGCAGGGTACCTATGAAACCTTCGTCGAAGCCGGACGTCAGCACTATGACGGTAACCTGCAAGGGCGCTGGGTACTGACCGCCGGGCTGGGTGGCATGGGCGGGGCACAGCCGCTGGCCGCCACGCTGGCAGGCGCGTGTTCGTTGGTAATTGAGTGCCAGCAAAGCCGCATCGATTTCCGTCTGCGTACTCGTTATATCGACGAGCAGGCCGATTCCCTCGACGACGCGCTGACCCGCATCAAAAAATACACCGCAGAAGGCCGCGCGGTTTCCGTGGCGCTGTGTGCGAACGCTGCCGACATTCTGCCTGAACTGGTTAAACGCGGCGTGCGCCCGGACATGGTCACCGACCAGACCAGCGCCCATGACCCGCTGCACGGTTATTTGCCGCAGGGCTGGAGCTGGGAGCACTATCAGCAGCAGGCGGAAAGCGATCCGCAGGGCACGGTTAAAGCCGCCAAACAGTCGATGGCAGAACATGTCAGCGCCATGCTGGCCTTCAATGAAATGGGCGTACCCACCTTTGATTACGGCAACAACATCCGTCAGATGGCGAAAGAGATGGGCGTCAGCAACGCCTTCGATTTCCCGGGCTTCGTTCCGGCCTATATCCGTCCGTTGTTCTGTCGCGGTATCGGCCCGTTCCGTTGGGTGGCGCTCTCCGGCGACCCGGAAGATATCTACAAAACTGATGCCAAAGTGAAAGAGATTGTCAGCGACGATAAACATCTGCACCGCTGGCTGGACATGGCTCGGGAGCGGATCAGCTTCCAGGGCTTACCGGCGCGAATCTGCTGGGTAGGTCTTGAATGGCGGCAAAAACTCGGCCTGGCGTTCAATGAAATGGTGCGTTCAGGCGAAGTCTCTGCTCCGATTGTGATTGGTCGCGATCATCTGGATTCTGGCTCCGTCGCCAGCCCTAACCGTGAAACGGAAGCGATGCGCGACGGCTCAGATGCGGTATCCGACTGGCCATTGCTTAACGCTCTGCTCAACACCGCCAGCGGTGCCACCTGGGTGTCACTGCATCACGGCGGTGGCGTGGGAATGGGCTTTTCACAACATGCCGGAATGGTTATTGTCTGCGACGGCACCGACGAGGCCGCGGCGCGAATCGCCCGCGTGCTGCATAACGATCCGGCCACAGGCGTTATGCGCCATGCCGACGCAGGCTACGAAATCGCGGTAGAATGCGCCGCTGAACAAGGACTGAATTTACCGATGATCGCTGCAACCCAGGGGCAGAAAAAATGAGCACACTGAACATCATTCCGGGTCAGTTGACCCTTGCCCAACTGCTGAACGTTTATCGCCAGCCGCAGACCCTGACCCTCGATGACAGCGCCATTCCTGGCATCAATGCCAGCGTTGCTTGCGTGAACGCGATTATGGCCGAAGGGCGCACCGCCTACGGGATCAACACCGGGTTTGGTCTGCTGGCCTCGACCCGCATCGCCACTGACGATCTGGAAAATCTCCAACGTTCGCTGGTGCTTTCACACGCCGCGGGCGTGGGCGAAGCCCTCGACGATGCGATGGTCCGCCTGATTATGGTCCTGAAAATTAACAGCCTGGCGCGCGGTTTTTCCGGCATCCGCCTGAGCGTGATTCAGGCCCTGATGAAGCTGGTGAACCACGAAGTCTACCCGTGTATTCCGGCCAAAGGCTCCGTCGGCGCGTCCGGCGATTTGGCCCCGCTGGCGCACATGTCGCTGACGTTGCTCGGTGAGGGTAAAGCCCGCTGGCAGGGAGAATGGCTCCCGGCCAAAGAGGCGTTGAAAAAAGCCGGGCTTGAGCCACTGACGCTGGCGGCGAAAGAGGGGCTGGCGCTGCTGAACGGCACCCAGGCCTCCACGGCTTTCGCCCTGCGCGGGCTGTTTGAAGCCGAAGAACTGTTCCATTCGGCGGTGATCTGCGGGGCGCTGACTACCGAAGCCGCACTCGGGTCTCGTCGTCCGTTCGATGCGCGTATTCATGAGGCGCGCGGCCAGCGTGGTCAAATTGACGCTGCGGCGCTGTATCGTCAGGTGCTGACCGATTCCAGCGCGGTGTCCCAGTCTCACGCCAAATGCAGCAAGGTGCAGGACCCTTACTCCTTGCGCTGTCAGCCGCAGGTGATGGGCGCGTGCCTGACCCAACTGCGTCAGGCCAAAGAGGTGCTGCTCACCGAAGCAAACGCGGTGTCCGACAACCCGCTGGTGTTTGCAGATGAAAACGAGGTGATTTCCGGGGGCAACTTCCACGCTGAACCGGTGGCGATGGCGGCCGATAATATCGCGCTGGCGATTGCCGAAATCGGTTCGTTGGCCGAACGTCGGATTGCGCTCCTGATGGACAGCCACATGTCGCAGCTGCCGCCATTCCTTGTGAAAAACGGTGGGGTAAACTCCGGCTTTATGATTGCGCAGGTCACCGCCGCCGCACTGGCGAGTGAGAACAAAGCGCTGGCACATCCGCACAGCGTCGACAGTCTGCCGACATCGGCTAACCAGGAAGACCACGTGTCGATGGCCCCGGCGGCCGGACGTCGCCTGTGGGAAATGGCGGCCAACACCCGCGGCGTGATTGCGGTGGAATGGTTAGCGGCGGTGCAGGGCATTGATATGCGCGAGGGGCTGACCACCAGTCCGTTGCTGGAACAGGCGCGTCATCTGCTGCGTGAGAAGGTGTCGCACTATGTGCAGGACCGGTTCTTCGCGCCAGATATCGAGGCCGCGATGGCGATGCTGGGTGAAGGGCAGTTGCAGAAGCTGGTGCCATCAGTACTTTAATGATCACCCGTGGAATTCTGTGGAACTGTTCCGTTCACCAGATGTTCGGCAGGTTCCGTAAACCATACAAAACGTGAACGTGATAAGGGGAGCACCATGCTCCCCTTATCAATCCCCGTGGCCCCGCAACAGAAATCGGTGCTTCGCACTGCCCGCTCTTCCAGCCCGCGATTTCAAGCGGGGACACGATCGGTGCCGATCCGAAAGACAGACACCACAGCCACAGCGCTCAGCTAAACATCGCCGTCACTGACGCGCTCGCCAGACTATGGAAATGCACATTAAAGCCAACCATCGCGCCGCTGGCGTTTTCATCCACCTCCAGTTTTTCCACGTCCAGGGCATGCACGGTAAAAATATAGCGGTGCGTTTCGCCCTTCGGTGGCGCTGCACCACCGTAGCCCGCTTTGCCAAAATCGGTCCGGGTCTGCAAGGCACCGTCTGGCAAATCGGCGATGCCGGAGCCTGCGCCCTGTGGCAGCACGCGGGTGCTGGCCGGTAAATTAACGACCACCCAATGCCACCAGCCGGAGCCGGTTGGGGCGTCCGGGTCATAGCAGGTCACCACAAAACTTTTGGTGCCAGACGGCACGTCATCCCAGGCCAGGTGCGGCGAAATATTATCCCCGTCGTAGCCCATGCCGTTGAAAACCTGACGGTGTGGCAGCTTGTCGCCATCCTTAAAATCCTGACTCAACAATTTCATCTTATAGCCTCTTTCAGGGTGCTGAATAATCACGAAGTTTAGCTCAGGAGGCAAAAAGCGTGTTGTCGTTGAGAGCGGCTTTTACCGCATCGGTCAGGCGTGTCAGCTGCGCAGGCGTGATGATATACGGTGGCATCAGATAGATAAGCTTGCCAAATGGACGGATCCATACCCCGCGCTCGACGAAGAATTTTTGCAGTCGTGCCATATTCACCGGCGCATGGGTTTCTACCACGCCAATGGCCCCCAAAATACGCACGTCGGCGACCAAAGGTGACTGGCGTGCGTCTGCCAGTTCGCGCGTCAACTGCGCTTCAATGTCCGCTACCTGCTGCTGCCAGTGGCCTTCTTCCAGCAGGGCCAGACTCTCAGCCGCGACCGCGCAGGCCAGCGGATTGCCCATAAACGTCGGGCCATGCATGAAGCAGCCCGCAGCCCCGTTGCTGATAGTATTCGCGACGTCACGGGTGGTGAGCGTGGCGGACAGGGTCATGGTGCCACCGGTCAGCGCCTTGCCAAGACACAGAATATCCGGGGCAATCCCCGCGTGTTCACAGGCGAAAAGCTTCCCGGTACGGCCAAAGCCAGTGGCGATTTCATCGGCGATCAGCAGAATGCCTTCGCGGTCGCACATCTTGCGCAACCGGCGCAGCCACTCCGGGTGGTACATCCGCATCCCGCCCGCGCCCTGTACCACGGGTTCGACGATAACCGCCGCTATCTCGCTGCGATGCGCCGCCATCAGGCGGGCAAACGGCACCATATCCCTCTCATCCCATTCGCCGTTAAAACGGCTTTGCGGGGCCGGAGCGAACAGGTTTTCCGGCAGATACCCTTGCCACAGACTGTGCATTGAGTTGTCTGGATCGCAGACCGACATCGCCCCGAAGGTATCGCCGTGATACCCATTGCGGAAGGTGAGAAAACGCTGACGCGGTTCGTCTTTGGCCTGCCAGTACTGCAACGCCATTTTCATCGCCACTTCGACCGCCACCGAACCCGAATCCGCGAGGAACACGCATTCCAGCGCTTCAGGCGTCATCGATACCAGCTTGCGACACAGCGCCACGGCAGAAGGGTGGGTTATCCCGCCAAACATCACGTGCGACATCTGCGCCATCTGTTGGGTCATTGCGGCGTTGAGGCGCGGGTGATTGTATCCGTGGATTGCCGCCCACCAGGACGACATACCGTCAACCAACGGCTCGCCAGAGGCCAGCGCCAGTTCGCAGCCGTGAGCGGCCACCACCGGGTAAACCGGTAACGGGGCGGTCATGGACGTGTAGGGGTGCCAGATATGGCGTTGATCGAAGGCGAGATCGTCCTGGGTCATAATCGACTTGTAAACCATTTTGAAAAGTTTTAGGTTTACGATCCTACACCGAACCGAGAAACAACTGAACCCCTTTTGGAGACGCCAATGGCTCACCACGCACGCTGGACAATGTCGCAGGTCACTGAACTGTTTAACACACCCTTGCTGGACCTGCTGTTTGAAGCGCAGACCATTCACCGCCAACACTTCGATCCGTGCCAGGTTCAGGTCAGCACCCTATTGTCGATTAAGACCGGTGCCTGCCCGGAAGACTGCAAATATTGCCCACAGAGCGCCCGCTACAAAACCGGGCTGGAAGCCGAACGCCTGATGGAAGTCGAGGAAGTGCTGGCCTCGGCACGCAAAGCGAAAAACGCCGGTTCGACCCGTTTTTGCATGGGCGCGGCGTGGAAAAATCCGCACGAGCGCGATATGCCGTATCTCGAGCAGATGGTCAAAGGCGTGAAGGAGATGGGCCTTGAGGCCTGCATGACCCTCGGCACGCTGTCTGATTCCCAGGCGCAGCGTCTGGGGGAGGCCGGGCTGGATTACTACAACCATAACCTCGACACCTCGCCGGAATTCTACGGCAACATCATCACCACCCGCACCTATCAGGAGCGCCTCGACACCCTCGGCAAAGTGCGTGACGCCGGGATCAAAGTCTGTTCGGGCGGGATTGTCGGCCTGGGCGAAACGGTGACCGACCGCGCCGGGCTGCTGTTGCAGCTGGCGAATCTGCCGACGCCGCCGGAAAGCGTACCGATCAACATGCTGGTGAAGGTCAAAGGTACGCCAATGGAAAACAACGAAGACGTTGATGCCTTTGAATTTATTCGCACCATCGCCGTGGCGCGGATCATGATGCCGACCTCGCACGTGCGTCTGTCTGCCGGACGCGAAAAGATGAACGAGCAAACCCAGGCGATGTGCTTTATGGCCGGGGCCAACTCGATTTTCTACGGCTGCAAGCTGCTGACCACGCCGAACCCGGAAGAGGACAAAGATCTGCTGCTGTTCCGCAAGCTGGGGATCAATCCAGAGCAGACCGCGGTGCTGGCGGGGGATATCGAACAGCAGCAAAAACTCGAACAGGCGCTGCTGACCCCGGATACCGACACGTATTACAACGCGGCGGCGGTATGAGCTGGCAGCAACGCATCGACACTGCGCTAACGGAACGACGTCATGCCGATACGTTTCGTCATCGCCTGCCGGTCAGCCACGGCGCGGGACGCTGGCTGGTTCAGGGGGAACGCCGCTGGCTGAATTTTTCCAGCAACGATTACCTTGGTCTGAGCCAGCATCCGCAGATCGTCGCCGCCTGGCAACAGGGCGCTGAGCGCTACGGCACCGGCAGCGGCGGGTCCGGACACGTCACCGGCTACAGCGAAGCGCATCAGCAGTTTGAGCAGGAACTGGCGCAGTGGCTGGGCTACCCGCGTGCGCTGCTGTTTATCTCTGGCTTCGCGGCTAATCAGGCGGTGATTGCTGCCCTGATGCACAAAGACGACCGGATTGTCGCGGACAAACTGAGCCACGCCTCGCTGCTGGAAGCGGCCAGCCACAGCCCGGCGCAGCTGCGGCGCTTCGCCCATAACGATAGCTCTCAACTGGCAAGCCTGCTGGCGAAGCCCATTGAGGGCCTGCAACTGGCGGTCACCGAAGGCATTTTCAGTATGGACGGCGACAGCGCCCCGCTCGCCGGGATCGCCGCCGTTACCCGCCAAGCCAACGGCTGGCTGCTGGTGGACGATGCGCACGGGGTGGGCGTCAGCGGAGACAATGGCCGGGGCAGCTGCGCCGCACAGGGCGTCCATCCTGAGCTACTGGTGGTGACCTTTGGGAAGGCGTTTGGCCTGAGCGGGGCGGCGGTGCTGTGCAGCGACCCGGTAGCGGATTATCTGTTGCAGTTCGCGCGACATCTGATTTACAGCACCAGTATGCCGCCCGCACAGGCGGTGGCGCTCAGTCAGGCGCTGGCGATTATCCGCAGTGAAGAGGGCGAATCCCGCCGTCAGACCTTACGCCGCCACATCGCGCGTTTCCGTCAGGGGGCAGAACAGCTCTCCTTGCAGCTTACGGCATCGAACAGCGCCATTCAGCCGCTGATCGTCGGTGAAAATAGCCGGGCATTACGGCTGGCGGAAAGTCTGCGCGAGCAGGGGTGTTGGCTGACGGCTATCCGCCCACCGACGGTGCCAGCGGGGACGGCGCGCCTGAGGGTGACGCTGACCGCCGCACATCAGCCGCAGGATATCGACCAGTTACTGGAGGTGTTGGATGCCGCCCGTCGATAAATCAGCGATTGCGGCCGCGTTTGGCCGGGCCGCCAGTCACTATCAGCAACACGACGAACTCCAGCGCCAGAGCGCCGCGGCGTTGCTGGCACAGCTTCCCGGACGAGCGTTCAACCGGGTGCTGGATGCTGGCTGTGGGCCGGGGAGCATGAGTCGCTACTGGACGGATGTGGGAAGCCAGGTCACGGCACTGGACCTCTCCTCGCCGATGCTGGAACAGGCGCTGTCCCAGCGTTCGGCACAACACTATGTGCAGGCGGATATTGAAGCCATGCCGCTGGCTGATGAGCAGTACGACCTGGCCTGGAGCAACCTCGCGGTGCAGTGGTGTGACTCGCTGCCGACGGCGCTGAGCGAATTGTACCGCGTGGTGCGTCCCGGGGGCCGGGTGGCGTTCAGCACTCTGGTGGCGGATTCGCTGCCGGAACTGCATCAGGCATGGCAGCCAGTCGACCGCCAGCCGCACGCCAATCGTTTTTTAACCCAGGCCGAGATTATTGCCGCCCTGGCGGGTTATCGCTGCCAGCATCACACGCACACTTTCTGCCTGACCTTTGACGATGCTCTGAGTGCGATGCGCTCACTGAAAGGCATTGGCGCGACCCATCTGCATGAAGGCCGGGCGGCGCAAACCCTGACCCGCAGCCAGTTGCAGCAAATTCAGTTGGCATGGCCGAAACAGCAGGGGCGTTGCGCCCTGACGTACCATATTTTTACAGGAGTCATTGACCGTGATTGAACGTTATTTTGTTACTGGCACCGACACCGAAGTCGGTAAAACCGTTGCCAGCTGCGCGCTTTTGCAGGCGGCAAACCGCGCGGGCTATCGCACCGCAGGCTATAAGCCAGTGGCATCGGGTAGCGAAATGACCGCCGACGGGTTGCGCAACACCGACGCGCTGGCCCTGCAACGCCACAGCGCGGTAGCGCTGAACTACGCAGAGGTGAATCCATACACCTTTGCGGAACCGACCTCGCCGCACATCATTAGCGCAGATGAAGGCCGACCCATAGAGGCGCGAACGCTTTCCGCTGGGCTGCAGGCGCTGTCGCAGAAAGCGGAATGGGTGCTGGTCGAAGGGGCAGGCGGCTGGTTCACGCCGTTGTCAGCCTCGTATACCTTTGCCGATTGGGTGCAGGCTGAGCGCTTGCCGGTGATCCTCGTGGTGGGTGTAAAGCTCGGCTGTATCAACCATGCGCTGCTGACCGCGCAGGCGGTGCAACAGGCCGGGTTGCACCTCGCGGGCTGGATTGCTAATGACGTTATCCCGCCGGGTAAACGTCACGCCGAATACCTGGCGACTCTGACGAGGATGCTGCCCGCGCCGTTGCTGGGAGAAATCCCTTATCTGGAACAGGGGCCAGAGGCCGCAGAGACAGGGCAATATCTCGACCTTACGGCGCTTCGTCCGGCGTCATAAACTGCGCCAGCAGCCGGGTATCGAGCTGATTCACCGGGCCCTGCGCGACGTTACGCCCGCGATGCAACAGGCAGAAGGTATCCGCCACCCGGCGAATAAACGGCAGGTGCTGCTCGGCGAGCAGCACCGTTAGCCCCAGTTCACGGTTCAGACGCAGCAGGCATTCGCCGAGTTTGTGCATAAACCCCAGCCCCATCCCGCGCGTCGGCTCGTCAAGGATCAGCAGTTTGGGCCGGGTGACCAGCGCGCTGGCAAGCGCCAGCTGATACTGGTCATCGTCGGACATCGCCGCCCCCTTGACCTGGCGCAGCGGATACAGCTCAGGCATCAGGTCAAAAATGTCACTGCCGACCGCGCCGTTTCCCTCGTGGCTTGCCCGCATCGCTATCTGCAAATTCTCTTCCACCGTCATCTGCGAGAAAATCCGCTTATCCTGCGGCACATAGCCGATACCCATCGCCGCGCGCAGGGGTGGGGAAAGGGTGAGCAGGTCGCGCGGCGGCCCGCTGGCCTCCTGCCAGAACATGGTGCCGCTTTCGATGGCCTGAAAGCCCGCAATACAGTTCACCAGCGTGGTCTTCCCCATGCCCGGCAGCCCGAGCACGCAGGTGCACTTCCCGGGGGCAAGGTCGAGATTGAGATCCCACAGAATATGCTGATTTCCGTAATAGTGATTCACTGCGCGTAGACTCAACATCGGCATCTCCTTACGTTGTGGCTTTAGGTTGTGCAAATCCCTTGCCAGAACAGAAAATGCATTGCGAATTGCCCCCCTATTTCGGATTGCTACTCAAAAAAGAGGCGTATGTGCCGCGTGTTCAACCGGGCCGGTGCACTTTGTCGGTGCTGCGAATGAAAGAGGGCGTCGGCGCGTGGTGCAGCGTTAACGCTGCTTTTGTGAGCGCCATCTCGTTGCGCAACGGCGGGCGTTTTGCATGATTAAAGACAAAAAATAGCGATAAAAAATTTTTCGACAGGACTTTTAGGGGCTCGATGCGTTTTGCGCGAGTGGCAGGGGAGTTGGGCTGCAGACACTTATCCACTATTCCTGTGGATAACCATGTGCATGAGAGTTAGAAAACTTGCGATAGGCTAGAGAAGACGCGGCCTGCACCCAAATTGATGCGAAACGCGGCTTTTCGATATTTCCTTTATTTATCAATGCGTTTAATAAAAGCAATGCCTGTAAGAAAAGTGTCACCGGCTGCCATAAAAGATTCATCACCCTTCTTGACAAATGTTAAATACGACAATGTTCTGGGGATAACCCGATCCGCCCGGTGTTTTATATCGTCACAGCGGAAATTTTCACCGCAGTTGATCGCAGATGACAGCGGTAACACACATACCCTAATGCGTTACTGTTTTTATATCCAGTGTTTTTTATTGGCAAATTTTGGTGCGACGAGTAGAATTAATCGTCTGCCCGTTTCCCTTCATCAGGTTGTCGTTCATGAGTAAACCGTTCAAAATGCATTCTGCTTTCCGTCCCTCAGGCGATCAGCCCGAGGCCATCCGTCGCCTGGAAGAGGGGTTGGAAGATGGTCTGGCGCATCAAACGCTGCTCGGGGTAACGGGCTCAGGGAAAACGTTTACCATCGCCAACGTGATTGCCGACCTCCAGCGCCCGACCATGCTGCTGGCCCCGAATAAAACCCTCGCCGCGCAGCTGTACGGCGAGATGAAAGAGTTCTTCCCGGATAACGCGGTCGAGTTTTTTGTCTCCTATTACGACTACTATCAGCCGGAAGCCTACGTTCCCAGCTCAGATACCTTTATCGAAAAAGATGCGTCGGTGAACGAACACATCGAGCAGATGCGTCTGTCAGCGACCAAAGCGATGCTTGAACGCCGCGACGTGATTGTGGTGGCCTCGGTGTCTGCCATTTACGGTCTGGGCGACCCTGACCTGTATCTGAAGATGATGCTGCACCTGACGGTGGGCATGATTATCGATCAGCGTTCGATTCTGCGTCGTCTGGCCGAACTGCAATACACCCGTAACGATCAGGCATTCCAGCGCGGTACGTTCCGTGTGCGCGGGGAAGTTATCGACATCTTCCCGGCGGAATCTGACGACATAGCCCTGCGCGTTGAGCTGTTTGATGAAGAAGTGGAGCGATTGTCGCTGTTTGACCCGCTGACCGGGCATCTGGAATCGACCATCCAGCGTTTTACCGTCTACCCGAAAACGCACTACGTTACGCCACGTGAACGCATTGTGCAGGCGATGGAAGAGATCAAAGTCGAGCTGGCAGACCGCCGCAAAGTGCTGCTGGAAAACAACAAGCTGCTGGAAGAGCAACGTCTTTCGCAGCGGACCCAGTTCGACCTCGAGATGATGAACGAGCTGGGTTACTGCTCGGGCATTGAAAACTACTCGCGCTATCTCTCCGGGCGTGGGCCGGGCGAGCCACCCCCGACGCTGTTTGATTATCTGCCCGCCGACGGCCTGTTGGTGATCGACGAATCCCACGTCACCGTGCCGCAAATTGGTGGGATGTACCGTGGCGACCGCGCACGTAAAGAGACCTTGGTTGAATACGGTTTCCGCCTGCCGTCGGCGCTGGACAACCGTCCATTGAAGTTTGAAGAATTTGAAGCTCTGGCCCCGCAAACTATCTACGTGTCGGCGACGCCGGGCAATTATGAGCTGGAAAAATCGGGCGATGACGTGGTCGATCAGGTGGTACGTCCTACCGGTCTGCTGGATCCCGTTATCGAAGTGCGTCCGGTCGGCACCCAGGTGGATGACCTGCTGTCAGAAATTCGTCTGCGCGTAGCGATTAACGAGCGGGTGCTGGTCACCACGCTCACCAAACGCATGGCCGAAGACCTGACTGAATATCTGGAAGAGCATGGCGAACGGGTGCGCTACCTGCACTCGGATATCGACACCGTCGAGCGGATGGAGATCATCCGCGATTTGCGTCTTGGCGAGTTTGACGTGCTGGTGGGGATCAACCTGTTAAGGGAAGGTCTCGATATGCCGGAAGTGTCGCTGGTGGCGATTCTGGACGCCGATAAAGAAGGCTTCCTGCGTTCCGAACGTTCGCTTATTCAGACCATCGGTCGTGCGGCGCGTAACATCAACGGCAAGGCGATTCTTTACGCTGACAGAATCACCAACTCGATGGCGAAAGCGATGGGTGAAACCGAGCGTCGTCGTGAGAAGCAGGAGCAGTACAACCTGGAAAATGGCATTGTGCCGCAGGGACTGAACAAGAAGGTGGTCGATATTCTGTCGTTGGGCGAGAGCCTGGCGAAAACGCGCGGTAAAGGTCGCGGCAAGTCGAGAAGTGCGGCTGAGACCGAGGCGGCAGAGCTGGCGCTGACGCCGAAAGCGTTGCAGCAGAAAATCAGCGAACTTGAAGCGCAGATGATGAAGCATGCGCAAAATCTTGAGTTTGAAGAAGCCGCCGAAGTGCGCGACCGTCTACATCAGCTGCGCGATCTGTTTATCGCCGCGTCTTAATATTTTTCCTCAATTTTCCTTAATAAAGAGGCCCCGAAGCGGGGCCTTAATGTTGCGTTAATCTTTATCGACGACACTGTCTTCAGTTTAATGAGGACAGTGCCATGCAAAAAGACAATTTCTTAACCACTCTGACCATCCTGGTTTCCTTCCTGATCGTGGTTGGCTTCTTCCACCAGTGGATCCTGACATTCTGATCAACGTGAACGGCGCGGAAATTTAACCCACGCTTTCACGCCCGGTCCGGGTTGACGGTTATGCAAAAAGAACTGAGCGTCGTGCAGCTGTGCGATGCGAGTCACGATGCTTAACCCCAGGCCAATGCCGCCGTAGCGGCTGTCCATTCGTACGAACGCTTTACTGAGTTCGCCACTTTTAGCTTCGTCAATTCCCGGCCCTTCATCTTCTACCGCCATCATTCCGGCATCAATCGTAACCGTAATTGTCGAATCCTCCGGGCTGTAGCGATGGGCGTTTTCTACCAGATTGCGCAATAACACTTGCAGCAGCGTGGCATCCCCTGACACCGTGACCTCTTGCATACCGGCAGGCAGCGCTAAGGTTTGTCCGCGCTGGCTGAGCATCGCTTCCAGTTCGCCCTGAATTGGCTCTATCACTTCTTCCACCAACGGCACACGCTGATAGCTGCCCGCTGAAAATGACTGGCCGACGCGCGCCAACTGTAAGAGCTGCGAAATACTCTGCGTCATCTGATCCAGACGTTGTAACAGTGGGTCAACCATCACGCGGTTGGATTTCGCCATCAGCTCAAGATGCAGACGCAACCCGGAGAGAGGGGTGCGCAACTCATGCGCCACGTCGGCGGTAAACAGGCGTTCACGCTCCAGCGTTTGATTAAGGCGTTCGACCAGTTGATTGATGGCCGAGGTGACGGCATCGACTTCGCTAACCGATTTTGGCAGGTCAATAGGCTTCAGGTTATCCGGGGTGCGGCTGTTAAGCTCTTGCTGTAACTCCCACAGCGGGCGGGTGATACGTTTGACGGCCTGGAGAGAAATCCACAGCGCCAGCCCGATAATCAACATACTTGGCACCAGCAGGCTGGCGACGGCTTCGCGCACTTCGTGTTCAATATGTTTACGGTTGTTGTGCCCGTTGATGGCACTTTGCACCAGCAGCTGAATTTGCTCCTGACTTTCGTGCCACAGCCAGAACACGCTGATCACCTGACACACCAGCAGAATGGCGGCGATCGTCAGCAGCAGCTGGCGGCGCATGGTCCACTGTACGTCACGGATAAACGGCAGATTCATTTACGCATCCTCACTGGTCTTCACCAGCATGTAGCCAAAGCCACGCACCGTGCGGATCCGGGTCTTGCCGATTTTGTCGCGCAGGTTGTGAATATGGACTTCAAGGGTGTTGGTCGACGGCTCGTTGTCCCAGCTGTAGATATCGTTGTACAGCACTTCGCGATGCACCGGGCTGCCCGCTTTGGCCATCAGGCGCGAGAGCAGGGCGTACTCTTTGGGCGTCAAATCGAGCTGCGTGTCACCGCGAGATACCAGACGGCGCGTCACGTTGAGGCACAAATCACCAATGCTGATTTCGTTGTCACCCTGATTATTGTGCCGACGCAGCAGGGCGCGTACGCGGGCATTCAACTCTTCCAGCGCAAACGGTTTGACCAGATAATCATCGGCCCCGGTATCAAGCCCGGTGATCCTGTCCAGCACGGTGTCACGCGCGGTGAGGATCAGTACCGGCAGGCTGATTTTCTCCCGGCGAAGACGGGCCAGAAAATGTAAGCCGTCTTCGTCCGGTAAGCCGAGGTCAAGCACCATCAGGCCGTAATGTCCGTTCGCAAGGCACAGAGCAGCCTCATGTGCCGTGGTGACGCCATCGCAGACGTAACCTTCACTTTGCATCGCAAGGATCAATCCCTGCAATAATAATGCGTCGTCTTCAACCACCAGCACTTTCATTTAACTTGCTCCTCTGCATGGCGCAACGATATCGTCGTGGGCCTGATATTCCCTGGTATCTACTCCCGCCAAGCCTAGCATGGTTGAGAACAGATTATCCTGCGAATAGTGGTTCGCTTTCGCATGGTCTTTCAGGCAGGAATAATTAACGTTATCGCGCTTCTGATAATCCTCGGACAGCCAGATGAGCATCGGCACGTGTTTCTGCGTATCCGGAGCAATAGACCACGGCAGACCGTGCAGGTACACGCCGTTCTCGCCTAAGGACTCGCCGTGATCGGAGAGGTAAACGAGGCTGGTGGTAAAGGTGTTCTGTTTCGACTGCAATAATTTAATGGCCTTATCGACAATATAATCCACGTTAACGAGGGTGTTGTCGTAAGTATTCACCAGCTGCTCTTTGGTGCAGTTTTGAATTTCATTGCTGTCACAGGTTGGCGAGAAGGTGCGTAATGCTTTCGGGTAGCGATTATAATAGGTCGGCCCGTGGCTGCCGATGGTGTGTAATACAATAACGCCATCGCCTTTCAAATTATTAATATAGGCATCCAGACCCTGGAACAGCACGTCGTCATAACATTCGCCGTCCACACACTGGCCCGGCAAATTCAGGCGCGTCATATCCTGATGCGGGACGCGATCGCACGCGCCTTTACAGCCACCGTCATTTTCATTCCACAGCACGTTGATGCCCGCTCGTTGAATCACGTCCAGCAGGCCCTCCTGATGTTGCGCCAGCTCTTCCTTGTAACGTGCGCGCGGCATGTTGGAGAACATGCACGGCACGGAAATCGCGGTGGCGGTGCCGCAGGAGGTGGTGTTCGGGAAGTACACCACGTTGTCCTGCTTCAGACGCGGGTTGGTTTCACGTGAATAGCCGCCGAGAGAGAAGCTGTCCGCCCGCGAGGTTTCGCCCAGCACCAGGATGGTCAGGTTATGACGCGGGCCATTTTTCATCACCGCTTTCTGCGTCGCATCTTCACCGATGCGCACCAGCGGCATGTGGGCCAGACGGTTATGCGAATACCAGGAATTCACCGCCACAATGCTGTTGGACGGGTTCAGGGATTTGACCAGCTCTTTGTTGTTGCGAAACAGTGAGGCGTAATCTTTATAAAACAGCAGCGCTACCAGCACGATCAACAGGGCTGAGACCACAATGCTGCCCACGCGCAGGACGATGCTCCGCCAGGCACTGTGCGGTTTTGTCACTCGGATCCACCAGGCAATCAGCACCGCCAGTAGCCCGGAAAGCAGCATCGTCAGCACCATTTTAGTCGACATCAGGGCGAAACTTTCCGCAGGCGTAGTGTCGATAATATTGGTGATCATCGACCGGTCGATCACCACGCCAAAGGTCATGATGAAATACTGTGCGGCGGCGCTGACCAGGATAAACAGACTAATGACCGGTTTGTCGAGCCACAAAAAAGACGCCAGGGTCACAAGAATATTGATCACGCAAAACAGCACCAGCGGCATGGTGGCGAACACCAACGCATTGTGCAGTGAGTCAACAGGCAGTAACGTAAAGGCTTGTTTATAGTAAACAATATTCAAAAATAACGAGATATACAGTGCAAATAGCACCAGATAAGAGATGTGCCCCATCGCAGGGCGACGCAGGGAAAAATGTGGCATCACGGGCATCCAGCAGAAAAACATGACGCCATGATGACCAGGGTGCGTTAAGACAACCTTAAGAAATTAAGGATTGCCTTAACCTTAGATCTTAACCTAACGCCTGAACGGCTTGCTCCAGCGCGTCGCGCAGAAGAAGGCGGTCGTGGCGATAGCGGATATCGCTGGCTTCCAGCGGGACCTGAATCACCACCCGGTCAGACACCTCAGACACGTCGACCATGGGCCCGACGACGACGGCATCAATCACCGGTTTACCCACGTAATGCTCCATTAGCTCAAGCTTGTCTTTCAGCGACAGGCTGGCCGCTGCCGGACTCAGTTCACGCCCCAGGTTGCCGATATAGACCATCGGGGCAGGGGTTCTGCGCAGGGCTTGTGCCATTTCAGCGAGCAATAAAATCGGCATCAGGCTGGTATAAAAACTCCCCGGGCCAATCAGGATAAGGTCGGCCTCGGCGATGGCCTGCACCGCTTCGCGGGTGGTCGGCACCGACGGCGTGAGCAGCAGTTCTTTCGGCGGCAGCTTGAGCTGGTCGATATTAACTTCGCCGTAGATTTCATGACCTTCGTCGTCGATAGCCATCAGATCCACCGGCACTTCCGACATCGGGATCAGTGACGCTTCCACCTTCAACAGATTTCTGATCAGGTTGATCGCCTCCAGCGGCCGCACGCTCAGATGGTCCAGCGACTTTAACATCAGATTTCCGAGGTTATGTCCGGATAATTCGCCATTGCCGCTAAAACGGTACTCGAACATCGCCGAGGCGACGCTGGGTTCGGTGATCAGCTGGTTCAGACAGTTGCGCATATCTCCCCAGGCAATCCCGCCTTCGGAGCGCCGAATCCGGCCAGTAGACCCGCCGTTATCGGTGGTAGTGACGATACCTGTCAGGCGCGAACCCAGCGAGGAGAGAGAAGACATCACTCGCCCCAGACCGTGCCCGCCACCGAGGGCGACCACACGATCGAGATCCGCAAAAGTACGATTGCGCATAGAATTCCTTAGAAGAGTCGGTCGTGGCTACCTTAGCGTAACTACCCCTAAAAGACGATGGGCGGATCCCGTCAAAATGACCCATATCAATGTAAAACCCCCATTTATGCGTATTCTGTAGCGAAAGTGCACGATTGGTCCGCTATGTATAAGAATATACAGCGAAAGTCGAAAATGGCGAAAGCGTCATTTCCGCGCTACTATCTGCATAACCCGCTTCTCTATAATCAGAAGCTACACTCTAGCCTTAACGCCTAAGTCCTGTGGATAGGGGGTTCTGGCCGTGACGATGTCACCAGGGTGCAGGAAGAAATGACTGTGCCTCCCGTATTTGGAAAGGTGTATGGCCCCACAACTTACCGATGCTTTTGCACGCAAGTTTTACTATTTGCGCCTGTCGATTACCGATGTTTGCAACTTCCGTTGCACCTACTGCCTGCCTGACGGTTACAAACCGAGCGGCGTCAATAACAACGGCTTTCTCTCCGTCGCGGAAGTGCGCCGCGTGACCCGGGCATTTTCCGCCATGGGCACCGAAAAAGTGCGCCTGACCGGGGGTGAACCGTCGCTGCGCCGCGACTTTACCGACATCATCGCTACCGTGCGTGAAAACGACGCCATTCGCCAGATTGCGGTGACTACCAACGGCTACCGTCTGGCGCGCGATGCGCAAAGCTGGCGCGACGCCGGGTTAACCCACGTCAACGTCAGCGTCGACAGCCTCGATGCTCGCCAGTTTCAGGCCATCACCGGGCAGGATAAATTCCAGCAGGTGATGGACGGTATCGACGCCGCGTTTGCAGCGGGATTCGCCAAAGTGAAGGTCAACACCGTGCTGATGCGCGATGTCAACCATCACCAGCTCGATACCTTCCTTGAGTGGATCAAACCGCGTCCGATTCAGCTACGTTTTATTGAATTGATGGAAACTGGCGAGGGCAGCGACCTGTTCCGCAAGCATCATATTTCCGGCATGGTTCTGCGCGATGAACTGCTCAAACGCGGCTGGATCCACCAGATTCGTCAACGCAGCGACGGCCCGGCGCAGGTCTTCTGCCACCCCGATTACGCCGGGGAAATTGGCCTGATCATGCCGTATGAAAAAGACTTCTGCGCCAGCTGCAACCGCCTGCGCGTCTCCTCAACCGGAAAACTGCATCTGTGCCTGTTTGGCGACGGTGGCGTCGAACTGCGTGATTTGCTCGCCGACGATGCGCAGCAGCCTGAACTGGAGGCGCGCATTTGCGCGGCGCTGGCGCAGAAAAAACAGACCCATTTCCTGCATCAGGGCCAGACCGGTATTACTCAGAATCTTTCGTATATCGGTGGCTGAGTCGTTTCAAAATAAGGAGATTGAGAATGAGTCAGGTTAGTGCTGAATTTATCCCGACCCGCATCGCAATTCTTACCGTGTCCAGTCGGCGCGGTGAAGAGGACGACACGTCCGGCCACTATCTGCGCGATAGCGCCCACGACGCAGGCCACCACATTGTCGACAAAGCCATTGTTAAAGAGAACCGCTACGCCATTCGCGCCCAGGTTTCTGCCTGGATTGCCAGCGACGACGTGCAGGTGGTGCTGATCAACGGCGGGACCGGCTTTACCGACGGTGACCAGGTGCCCGAAGCCCTGCTGCCACTGTTTGACCGTGAAGTCGAAGGCTTTGGCGAAGTATTCCGCATGCTGTCATTCGAAGAAATCGGCACCTCAACGCTACAATCCCGCGCGGTGGCTGGGGTGGCGAACAATACTTTGATTTTCGCCATGCCGGGCTCGACCAAAGCGTGCCGCACCGCATGGGAAAATATCATCGCGCCACAGCTCGATGCGCGGACTCGTCCGTGTAATTTCCACCCTCATTTGAAGAAATAAACCATGTCGCAACTGACGCACATTAACGCCGCCGGTGAAGCCCATATGGTGGATGTCTCCGCCAAAGCGGAAACGGTGCGCGAAGCCCGCGCCGAAGCCTTTGTCACCATGCTGCCGGAAACGCTGGCGATGATTATCGACGGCAGTCATCACAAAGGTGATGTGTTTGCCACCGCCCGCATCGCTGGGATCCAGGCTGCAAAACGCACCTGGGATTTGATCCCGCTCTGCCATCCATTGATGCTCAGCAAAGTGGAAGTCAATTTACAGGCGCAGCCCGAATATAACCGGGTGCGCATTGAGTCGCTGTGCCGCCTGACCGGGAAAACCGGGGTTGAAATGGAAGCCCTGACCGCCGCGTCGGTCGCTGCGCTGACCATCTACGACATGTGCAAAGCGGTACAGAAGGATATGGTGATTGGTCCGCTGCGCCTGTTGGCGAAAAGCGGCGGTAAATCCGGAGATTTCAGGGCAGACACGCATGATTAACATTCTCTTTTTCGCTCAGGTGCGCGAGCTGGTGGGCACCGACCGCCTGACGCTGGACACTGATGCTACCACCGTAGAACAACTGCGACAGCAGCTGGCCGCGCAGGGTTCGCGCTGGGCGCTGGCGCTGGAAGAGGGCAAACTGCTGACCGCGGTCAATCAGACCTTAGTCAGCCATGACCATCCCATTGTGGCAGGTGATGAAGTGGCGTTTTTCCCGCCAGTGACAGGGGGCTAATTATGAACGACACGCTTATCCGTGTGGAAAATGCCCGTTTTAACGTTGGCACCGAATATGCCTGGCTCGCCGAACGCGACGAAGACGGCGCAGTGGTGACCTTTACCGGTAAAGTCCGCAATCATAATCTGGGCGACAGCGTGAGCGCCCTGACCCTGGAGCACTATCCGGGAATGACTGAAAAAGCGCTGGCTGAAATCGTAGCCGAAGCGCGCGACCGCTGGCCGTTAGGGCGGGTGAGCGTGGTTCACCGCATCGGGGAGATGTGGCCTGGCGAGGAAATCGTCTTTGTCGGGGTTACCAGCGTGCATCGCGGCAGCGCCTTTGCCGCAGGGGAGTTCATCATGGATTACCTGAAAACCCGCGCCCCATTCTGGAAACGCGAGACCACATTGGAAGGCGATCGCTGGGTCGAGTCCCGCGACAGCGACCACCAAGCGGCCAGGCGCTGGTAAAACACGTTTTCGGATATGAGTGTATTGCGCTTGTGATACGCTTAATGCACACACACCTTTATTTGAGGGTTTCATCATGGACCGATACTCGCGTCCCAATTCAATTGTTCAGGCACGTTCTGGCCTGCAGACCTACATGGCGCAGGTCTATGGCTGGATGACCTGTGGACTGCTGCTCACGGCGTTTGTGGCCTGGTTTGCTGCCAACACTCCGGCAGTGATGATGTTTGTCTTCTCCAGTAAAATTACCTTCTTTGGCCTGATCATCGCCCAGTTGGCGCTGGTGTTCGTGCTGTCCGGCATGGTGCAGCGACTGAGTGCAGGAATGGCGACCACCCTGTTTATGCTCTATTCGGCGCTAACCGGGCTGACGCTTTCCAGTATTTTCATCGCCTATACCTACAGCTCCATTGCCAGCACCTTTATCGTGACGGCGGGGATGTTTGGTGCGATGAGCCTGTACGGCTACACCACCAAACGCGACCTGACCGGCATGGGTAAAATGCTGTTTATGGCACTGATTGGTATTCTGCTGGCATCACTGGTTAACATCTGGCTGAAGAGCACGCCGCTGATGTGGGCCGTGACCTATATCGGCGTGGTGGTGTTTGTCGGCCTGACGGCGTACGACACCCAGAAGCTGAAGGCGATTGGTGAGCAAATCGATACCCGCGACAGCAGCAACCTGCGCAAATATGCGATTCTGGGTGCGCTGACGCTGTATCTTGATTTCATCAACCTGTTCCTGATGCTGCTGCGCATCATGGGCAACCGCCGCTAGACTGTTTACCCGGCGGCGCTAGCGCTTGCCGGGTCTTCAACACCCTGTCCATCCTCAATCGGCCATCGCCCTCTGATTTTTCGCCTTCATTTTCTTGGCCCGACTCTCCAGCACTAAATAGCCGACCGTGGCCAGCGCCAGCGGAATAAAGAAATAGAGCATGCGATATGCCAGCAGCGCCGCGATGATGGTGCCCTGAGAGGCATGTTCTCCAGCCAGCAAGGCGATAAATACCGCTTCAAGAACGCCAATGCCCGCCGGAATATGCACGATAACTCCGGCGATACTGCTCACCAGCAGTACCCCCAACACGAAGAAATAATTCACCTGTTGGCTGAGCAGCAGCCAGATAATCGCCCCCATCGCCATCCAGTTGGCGCTGGAAATCAGCATTTGCAGCAGCGCGAATCGCCATGACGGCAGCACCAGTTTCTGCCCTTTGATGGTCAGATGGCGACGTTTAGCGAAGGCGCAGGCCCACAGGTAAAGGGCAATCAGCAACAGCAGGCAGCCGCCGATAATCCGCAGAGTCGTGTCGCTGATGTACCAGTGCGCGGGCAAGTCGACCACGCCAATACTGAAAATCACTCCACCGAGGAGAATATAGCCGAGCCAGTTGGTGGTAATGCTCAGGGAGAAAATGCGGGTAATGGTGCCGCCCGGCAGGCCGAGTCGCGAATAGAGGCGATATCGCATCCCGATGCCGCCTACCCACGTGCTCAGCGTGAGATTAAACGCATAGCAGATACACGACACCAGCATGACCTGCCGCTTCGCCAGTTTATGCCCGCAGTAGGCGCGGCCCAACAAATCGTAACAGCCGTACAGTAAATAGCTGACGACAACCAGCGCCACAGCACTGAGCAGGGCGGTACGGTTGTAATCGCGGATAACCTTCCACACTTCCTGCCAGTCGACCTTCTGCGCATACACCACTAACAGCACCGCGACGGCAATGAAGAACAGCCCGGTGAGGATTTTTTTCGCCTTATGCCAGCGTGGGTGAGAATGGCTCATCAGGGCTTTACCCCCGTATTTTCGGTATCGATCCGATCTTGTGTTTCCAGCGTGGTCTGCACCGGCGGGTCAACCTGGGCCAGCTTCGGGGTATGGGCAGGCAGCCAGCCGACCATCGCCGGGAAGTGGCGCAGGAAGTGGAACGCCAGCACGCTTTTACCCAGATTCCACCAGCTGCGATTCGGCACCATCGCGCTGTCCACCCGCAGACAATCCTGTTGAATGAGGGCATTCAAATTGTCGCGCAGGGTCTGATTAAACGCCCGGTCATGAATAATCAGGTTGGCTTCCAGATTGAGCGACAGGCTCAGCGGGTCAAGATTACTTGAACCCACCGTCGCCCAGTGATCGTCCATCAGCGCTACTTTGCCGTGTAGCGGGCGGCGTTTGTATTCAAAAATCTGTACCCCGCCTTTGAGCAAATAACGGTACAGCAGGCGCGCACCGACTTTAACAATCGGCATGTCCGGCTCGCCCTGGACCACCAGTTTAACCCGCACCCCGCGCCGGGCGGCATTGCGCATCGCGTGCAATAGACGGTAGCCTGGGAAAAAGTAAGCGTTCGCGATGATCACCTCATGCCGGGCATTAGCCAGCATTTTCAGATAGTGACGTTCAATATCATCCCGATGCTCATGGTTGTCGCGCCAGACAAACAGCGTTTGTGCCTCGCCGGGAGTACGGTTTTCTTCCGCGCGATGGCGGCGTCGCCAGAAGTGTCGGGCCTCTGCATGGCCGGGTAAGTTATCGAGCTCGAATTGCAAAATATCCTGTACCACGGGGCCTTCGACGCGAACGGCGTAATCCTGTTTGGCCTCCGGGCCGTAGTCCGACATATGCTCGGCGGAGTAATTAATCCCACCCACGAAGGCTACTGCGGCGTCGATCACCACAATTTTGCGGTGCATTCGGCGGAACAGATTGGTGCGCAGGCCGAACAGGCGAGGGCGTGGATCGTAATAGCGAAACACCACGCCTGCCGTCGTCAGTTCGCCAACGAAACGATCGCTCAGGTCAGGCGAACCGTACCCGTCGAGCAACACTTCAATACTCACCCCGCGCCGGGCGGCAGTGAGCAATGCCTCGTGCAGTTGCCAGCCGACACTGTCCTCAAACCAGATAAAGGTTTCGAGAATGATTTTACTTTCTGCTTTCGCAATGGCGCTGAAAACAGCCGGATAATACTGGTCGCCGTTTTCCAGCAGCTCAATTTGATTACCTTCACGCCAACCGCATTTCATAGATGGATCTCCGCGCTCAACGGTGCATGGTCAGAGAGATGTCGCCACTCCCGCAGTGGCAGCGCCGTTGGGCTGCTGGCGTGCGCATTTTTGACATAGATTCTGTCGAGGCGCAGCAGCGGGAAGCGAACCGGGAAGGTGCGAACCGGGCGGCCTGAGGCCTGGGTGAAAATCTCCTCCAGCCCAGCCTGACGTTTTAACGGCAGATTAGCCTGTAGCCGCCAGTCATTGAAATCCCCGGCCACGACTACCGGCTCGTTGTCCGGCAGGCTGTTCACCCAGTCGCTCAACATGGTTAACTGCGCCTGACGATGGGCTTCACGCAGCCCCAGATGCACGCAGATGACGTGGACCGGCGTCGGCGACTCCGGGGGAAGAAGACGGCAATACAGCAGGCCGCGTTTTTCACTATCTCCGACGGAAATATCCCGATTTTCATAATGTTCGATCGGAAAACGTGACAGCACCGCGTTGCCATGATGCCCTTCGGGATAGACCGCGTTACGCCCGTAGGCGTAGTCGCTCCACAGGGTATCGGCGAGAAACTCATAATGGCTGGTGTTCGGCCAGTTTTCGACCCGAAGCGACAAAGCATCATGCGCGCCCAGCACTTCCTGTAGGCACACAATATCGGCACCCACGGCACGTACCGCGTCGCGAAGTTCGGGCAAAATAAAGCGGCGATTGAACGCGGTAAAGCCTTTGTGTGTATTGATAGTCAGAATCTTTAAAGAAAAATGTGGCGACGGTTTAGTCATATTTCCCCTGTCCGCTTCTCTGTCCTGAATGAAATAGTGTAGTAGCCGTCACAAAAAGGTGCGGTGTTACGGAATTTTCCGTAAAGTCCGGTACTCTCAGTTACAGTTGAAAATGCTTCAGGAGAGAAGACATGAAGTGGCAACAACGAATTCGTGTCGCAACCGGGCTAAGCTGCTGGCAGATTATTTTGCATTTGCTGGTGGTTGCAGTTCTGGTAATGGGCTGGATGAGCCGCACGCTGGTACAGGTGGGTTTAGGGCTTTGCGTGCTATATGCGGTCACGGTAGTGCTGATGCTAGCCCTGCAACGCCACCACGAGGAGCGCTGGCGTGACATCGGCGATTTCCTCGAAGAGTTAACCACCACCTGGTATTTCGGCGCGGCGGTGATTGTTCTCTGGCTGCTGTCTCGCGTGCTGCACAACAATGTGCTGCTGGCGCTGGCAGGCGTCGTTATCCTTGCCGGGCCCGCCTTGCTGTCGGTGCTTATTAAAGAGAAAAAACGCGTTCCAAAAAAATTCAGGTGGCATTGAGTCGGCAACAAGGATTACGCCACATTACGCCGAAACATCGCGTACGCCACTGAGCCGGTCGTGGTCGCTATCACCAGTAGCGGCCACAGGCTTTGCCAGACGATATCGAAGCTGGCGTCCTTCAGGTAAATCTGCTTAGTAATATCCGTAAAATGTCTAATCGGGTTAATCCACGTCACATTCTGTAGCCACACCGGCATATTCTCCACGGGCGATACATACCCCGACAGCAAAATCGCGGGCATCATAAACACGAATACCCCGATAAACGCCTGCTGCTGTGTCTCGCACAGGGAAGAGATCAGCAAACCAAATCCCACCAGCGACAACCCGTACACCAGCATCGTGAAGTAAAACAGCAACAACGAACCGGCAAACGGAATGTCATAGGCGAATATCCCCACCGCCAGCACGATGGTGGCCTGAAAGGTGGCGACGATCAGCGCGGGTACCGCTTTGCCGACGAAAATCTGCCAGGTCGCCAGCGGCGACACCAGCAGCTGATCTAAGGTGCCTTGTTCACGTTCGCGGGCGACTGACAGCGAGGTGACAATCATCACCCCGATGGTGGTGATCATCGCAATCAGTGACGGCACCACAAACCATTTGTAATCCAGGTTCGGGTTATACCAGTTACGTATCACCAGCTCGCTGTTATTCGGTTTCGGTTTGCCGTCGAGCAGTTCCTGCTGGTACTCCTCCACGATCCGCTGCACATAGTTGGCGGCAATCTGCGCGCTGTTGGAGTTACGCCCGTCGAGCAACAGCTGCATCGGCGCGGTCTGCCCGCTATCAATATTGCGCGAGAAATCCGTCGGGAAGCGCACCAGTAGCAGCGCCTTTTGCGTATCGATGGTGGGCTGGATCTCCTGTGGGCTGCGCAATAGCAGCACGTGGGTAAAGGCTTTAGCGCGGGCGAAACGCTGGGTGAGCTCAACCGCGTGCTTGCCGCTGTCCTCGTTGTAAATCGCGATGGTGGCGTTGGTCACTTCCAGGGTGGCGGCGAACGGGAACAGCAGCACCTGAATCAGCACCGGCATAATCAGGATCGCGCGGGTCTGCGGCTCGCGCAGCAGCGACTGTAGCTCTTTTCGAATCAGCGTCCATAAGCGATGAAACATGCCGTCTCCTTAGTCCAGCCGACGTTTGGTTTTCAGCCACGTCAGGCCAATAAACATCACCGCCGAGGCAATCAAAAACAGGGTATTAATCATCAGCACCACCGGAATGTTACCCGCCAAAAACAGGCTTTGCAGGGTGCTGACAAAGTAGCGGGCCGGGATAACATAGGTCACCACCCGGATGGCGGCGGGCATACTGTCTATCTGGAAAATAAACCCGGACAGCATAATTGACGGCAGAAACGCGGCGTTGAGCGCCACCTGGGCGGCGTTAAACTGGTTGCGGGTGATGGTTGATATCAGCAGCCCCATCCCCAGGGTGCTCAGCAAAAACAGGCTGGTAATCACAAACAGCACCAGCAGCGACCCCCGGAACGGCACCCCCATGATGAATACCGACACCAGCATACACAGCCCCATCGCTAGCATGCCGAGGAAGTAATACGGAATCAGCTTGCACAGCAGCAGTTCGGCGCGGGTGACTTCCGTCGACAGCAGCGCCTCCATAGTGCCGCGCTCCCATTCACGGGCGACCACCAGTGAGGTCAGAATCGCGCCGATCACCGTCATAATAATGGTTATCGCCCCCGGGATAATGAAGTGCTGGCTGATCGCCGCCGGGTTAAACCAGTAGCGCATCTGCACGTCAATCAGCGGTTCAAAAGATTCACCCCGGTCTTCGGCGCGCTGCATCTGCCAGATTTGCCAGATGCCCTGCACGTAACCCTGCACAAAGTTGGCGGTATTCGGTTCGCTGCCGTCGGTGATGACCTGTAGCGGTGCGGTGTCGCCCGGCCTGGTCATCTGCGCCGCGAAGTTCACCGGGATGACCACCAGGCCACGAATGCGTCCGGCCTGCATCTTCTGGATTAATGCCTGGCGATTGTCGCTAATCGTGGCATCGATATACGGCGATCCGGTCATGGCGTGGGCGAAATCCAGCGCCTCCTCACTTTGCTGCTCCAGCAAAATGCCGACCCGCAGCTTGCTGGAGTCGAGGTTAATCCCGTAGCCAAAGATGAACAGTAACAGCAGCGGGATCACTACCGCGATAAGCCAGCTGCTGGGATCACGGATAATTTGCCGCGTTTCTTTCACGCACAGGGCGCGAACGCGCCGCCACGACAGAACGCTACCGGACATCGTGATGCTCCTTATCCCAGTCGTTAATCAGGGTGATGAACGCCTGTTCCATGGTCGGATCGGTGGTCTCATCATCCGCGGCCTGCGCTTTGAGGTCGTCCGGCGTGCCGCTGGCAATCAGCTTCCCGCGATACACCAGCCCGATGCGGTCGCAATATTCCGCCTCGTCCATAAAGTGGGTGGTCACCATCACGGTGACGCCTTTTTCCACCATGCTGTTGATATGCAGCCAGAATTCACGGCGGGTGATCGGGTCGACGCCGGAGGTCGGCTCGTCGAGAAACAGAATGTCCGGCTCATGCATCAGCGAGCAGGCCAGCGCCAGACGCTGCTTGTAGCCGAGGGGCAAATCATCGGTGGCATGGTCGGCGATGCTTTTCAGGCCAAAGGCCTCGCTCATGCGTTCAATTTTCTCTGCCTGCGCTTTCCCGCGCAGGCCATACACCCCGGAGAAGAAACGCAGGTTTTGCACCACCGTCAGGTTGCCGTATAACGAGAACTTCTGCGCCATATAGCCCAAATGCTGACGGGCCTTACCGGAGCTGACTTTGAGATCCATATCCAGCACCAGCGCGTTACCGGAAGTGGGCACCAGCAGGCCGCACATCATTTTAAAGGTGGTGGACTTGCCCGCGCCGTTCGGGCCGAGCAGGCCGAAAATCTCACCGCGCTTAACGGCAAAGTTCACGTGGTCAGTCGCGGCGAAATCGCCAAATTTTTTGGTCAACTCTTTGGCTTCAATCACCGTTTCGCCCGGCTTGCCGTCAACGGTGTGCAGAATCGCCGCCAGCGGGGATTCTGACGTGCCCGCGCCGCCGAGCAAATCAATAAACGCATCTTCAAAACGCGGGGCTGTTTCGTCGATGATGACGTCGGGCATCCCGTCTGCGTGACGAATCGTGTCTGCGGTGGCATCCTTGGTGAGGATCAGGCGTACCGAACGGCCCTGAATCATGCCGTCGCTGACCTGTGGCAGCTTCAGCGCCCGTTGCAGCAGTTTACGGTTGTTCTCCGCCGGACTGCTCATCAGGAAACTGCGTCCGCGCATGGTGTCGGTCAGCGCCTTCGGCTCGCCCTGATACAGCAACTCGCCCTCGTTCATCAGCAGCACGTCCCGGCACTGTTCCGCCTCATCGAGATAGGAGGTGCTCCAGAGGATCAGCATCCCGTCGCCCGCCAGTTCGTGGACCATTTGCCACAGTTCGCGGCGTGAGATTGGGTCTACACCCACCCCGGGTTCATCGAGCAACAGCACTTTCGGTTCGCCGACCAAAGTACAGGCCAGGCCCAGCTTTTGTTTCATGCCGCCGGAGAGTTTTCCCGCCAGCCGCCCGGTGAAGGGGCCGAGTGAGGTAAATTCCAGCAGCCGGGCAAAGGTTTTTTCCCGCACATCGCCGGTGACGCTGCGCAAATCGGCGTACAGCGTCAGGTTTTCCATCACCGTCAAATCTTCGTACAGCCCGAACTTCTGTGGCATATAGCCGAGCACCGCATGCAGGGCGCTGTTGTCGTTGATAGGGTCGTAGCCAATCACGCTGACCTGGCCTTCATCAGGCTTCAACAGTCCGGCGAGCATGCGCATCAGGGTCGTTTTTCCCGCACCGTCCGGGCCAACCAGCCCGGTGACATAGCCGGACTGCACAGTGCAGTCCAGCCGGGCGACCGCAGGCTTCTCCATGCCAGCAAAGCGTTTGATAAGCCCGTCGAGCTTAATCCCCGCTTCACTCATGCGTTTCTCCTTGCGGGAAGGACACCGTGACCGGCATCCCCTGACGCAGTGCATCGTCGGCATCGGTGACGATAATGCGCAGGCGATACACCAGGTCAGTACGCAGGTCAGGTGTTTCCACTGTTTTCGGCGTGAATTCGGCGGTCGGCGACACGAAGCCAATTTTGCCGTGATACGGTTTATCCGGGCGGCCATCGGTATACAGCAGCAGCTCGCGACCCGGCTGGGCCTGATTCAGATGGCTTTCATCCACGTAGGCGCGGACCCACACCGGGCGGGTCAGCGACAGCGTCAACACCGTGCTGCCCGCGTTCAGCATGCTGCCTGGCTCTACGGCGCGGGTGAGAATGGTGCCATCAGATGGGGCAATGAGCGTGGTGTCCTGCAAATCCAGCTGCGACTGTGCCAGCTGAGCCTGGGCCTGCTCAAGGCTGGCTTTGGCCTGGGCGATTTCCTGTGGACGATTACCGGCATGGTACTGACTGAGCTTATCCTGTGCCGACTTCAGCGTGGCCTGCGCCTGATCTCGCGAAGAACGGGCGTTTTCTAAATCGTTGGCGGAAATGGTGCGGCTTTTCCACAGCCCCAGCTGGCGCTGATAAAAGTTCTGCGCATAGTCATAGGCCGCCTTCGCCTGACGTACCGCGGCTTCGGTCTGAGCAATCTCCTCATCGCGGTAACCCGCCAGCAGCAGATCGTATTTTGCCTGTGCGGCGGCGACGTTGGCCTCGGCCTGCATCAGCGCATTTCGGTAAGGAGCATGGTCGATTTCACCCAGCGTTTGCCCTTTTTTCACCGCATCCCCTTCATCGACCTGCAACGCCTGCAAACGGCCGCCGACGCGGAAACTCATATTCACCGTGCGGATATCGACGTTGCCGTACAGCGTCAGGCCAGTATCTTTTCGGCTCTGATACCAGATTCCACCTCCGGCAATCGCGGCAACGATAATCAAGACCACCAAAATAATGGCGATGGGTTTCTTCATGACGTCAACTCCCTGGAGATAGTCCGTTCAGCAAGAGATCGATATGGCAGGTAATCACCTGAAAAATACGTTCCGCTTTTTCTGCATCAAATTGCGTCCAGCCGGTACGTAGCAGAATGGTCTCACGTCCCAGACGAAAGGCGAGGATCTCCCCGAGCAGGGCGTGGGTATGCAGAATGGTATCGGTATCCGTCGCATCGCGCCCGGTATAGGCCGCGATCAGTTGCGTCAGATGCCCGTGCAGGGGGGCAATAACCTGATCGTGAATCAGTTGATAGGCGGGGGAGGGCGAAAGTTGCTCCCGCGAGATAAACTTACTCAAGTTGACCGTTTCATCCTGGGTCAACAATAGGATCATATTTTTGCTGGCCTGCAGAATCAGCGTGCGAATGGCGGCTTTATCCGGCGCGGGCTGGCTGAGTAATTGCTCAGCGGCGTCGGCGTGGGGGCGAAAGTTCACCCCGATAAAATCGGCAATCCACTGGGCGCAGGCGAGATACAAATCCTCTTTCGAACCGAAATAATAGGGGATTGCCGCGATATTTTGCCCGGCGAGGCTGGCGATATCGCGGGTGGTTGCATGCAGGCCATATTCGCCAAACTGAGCAATAGCCGCGGCAATCAGCTGGTTTTTGGCCTGTTCGCCTTTGCTGGTGATCGGCGTGGTATTCATCGCGCCTCTGAAAATTAATCAATCGATTGATTAAGATTATGACTGAATTTTAACCTTGTCCACCCGAACCGGTAAATAGTTTCGCAGAAAAAGAGATGAGGGATATTTTATGCGGTGCGTCACAAAAACTGCTACACTCCGCCCCTTGCTGACATTATCGTTTTTGTCTTGTCGTATACCCACTATCACCCTGAAAACGATACCTGTCATGGTCGGGGCGGTTCGGAGTTGTTATGTCTTTTGAAACCCTTGGCCTGAATGCCGAGATCCTGCGTGCTGTCGAAGAGCAGGGTTATCGCCAGCCGACCCCTATCCAGCAACAAGCTATTCCTGCCGTACTGCAAGGCCGCGACCTGATGGCCAGCGCGCAGACCGGTACCGGCAAAACCGCAGGCTTCACCCTGCCGCTGCTGCAACTGCTGTCGCAGACTGAACCGCATGCTAAAGGCCGTCGTCCGGTGCGGGCGCTGATCCTCACCCCAACCCGCGAGCTGGCGGCTCAGGTGGGTGAAAACGTGCGTGAGTACAGCCAATATCTGAATCTTCGTTCGATGGTGGTTTTCGGCGGCGTGAGCATTAACCCGCAAATGATGAAACTGCGCGGCGGCGTTGACGTACTGGTCGCCACCCCGGGGCGTTTGCTGGACCTGGAACATCAGCGTGCCGTGAGCCTCGATAAAGTCGAAATTCTGGTGCTGGACGAAGCCGACCGCATGCTGGACATGGGCTTTATCCATGACATCCGTCGCGTGCTGGCGAAGCTGCCTGCCAAGCGGCAGAACCTGCTGTTCTCCGCCACCTTCTCTGATGAAATCAAATCGCTGGCCTCCAAGCTGCTGCACAACCCGCTGGAAGTGGAAGTCGCGCGCCGTAACACCGCCTCCGAGCAGATCACTCAGCACGTGCATTTCGTCGATAAGAAGCGCAAGCGGGAACTGCTGTCCCAGATGATTGGCGAAGGCGACTGGAAACAGGTGCTGGTGTTCACCCGTACCAAACACGGTGCCAACCACCTCGCCGAACAGCTGAACAAAGACGGCATTCGCAGCGCCGCTATCCACGGGAACAAGAGTCAAGGGGCTCGTACTCGCGCCCTGGCAGATTTCAAGTCCGGTGACCTGCGTGTGCTGGTGGCGACTGATATCGCCGCGCGCGGCCTGGATATCGAAGAACTGCCGCACGTGGTGAACTACGAGTTGCCGAACGTGCCGGAAGATTACGTTCACCGTATCGGCCGTACCGGACGTGCAGCCGCCACCGGTGAAGCGCTGTCGTTGGTCTGCGTCGATGAGCATAAACTCCTGCGCGACATCGAACGTCTGCTTAAGAAAGAGATCCCCCGTATTGCCCTCCCAGGCTACGAGGTGGACCCAAGCATTCAGGCCGAGCCTATCATCAACGGTCGTCAGGGCCGTGGCGGTGGTGGCGGTGGTCGTGGTCAGAGCCAACCGCGTCGCAGCGACAAACCTGCGGGCAATGGTCAGGCACGTCGCAGCGATAAGCCAGCCGCTGGAAACGGTCAGTCACGCCGTAGCGAAGGCGAACAGCCACGCCGCGCCGCCGATGGTGCCGCCGCCCGTCGACGCCGTCCGCGCAAGCCTGCTGCCGCGCAGTAATCTTCGCGAGCAGTAATTTACGAGAATGGCCGCAAACGCGGCCATTTTTTTTGCCCCCGTCGCCGGAAAATGCCAGAATAGTGGCTGTTTATACAGTATTCGGACTTTTCGATGGCACTCACCGCCGCGCTGAAGGCGCAAATCGCGTCATGGTACAAGGCGCTCCAGGAACAGATCCCCGATTTTATCCCCCGGGCACCGCAGCGGCAGATGATTGCCGACGTGGCAAAAACGCTCGCCGGTGACGAGGGCAGGCATCTGGCTATCGAAGCGCCAACCGGCGTGGGTAAAACGCTCTCCTATCTGATCCCCGGGATAGCAATTGCTCGCGAAGAGCAAAAAACGCTGGTCATCAGCACCGCCAACGTCGCCTTACAGGATCAGATCTACAGCAAAGACTTGCCGCTGCTAAAGAAAATCATTCCCGATCTGCGCTTCACCGCTGCATTTGGCCGTGGGCGCTATGTTTGCCCCCGTAACCTGGCCGCGCTCTCCAGCACCGAACCGACGCAGCAGGATTTACTGGCCTTTCTCGACGACGAGCTCACGCCGAATAATCAGGAAGAGCAGAAGCGCTGCGCCAAACTGAAAGCCGATTTAGACAGCTATAAATGGGACGGCCTGCGCGATCACACCGATCAGGCCATTGATGACGACCTGTGGCGTCGTCTGAGCACCGACAAAGCCAGCTGCCTCAACCGCAACTGTCATTATTACCGCGAATGCCCGTTCTTCGTGGCACGCCGCGAAATTCAGGAAGCAGAAGTGGTGGTCGCTAACCATGCGTTAGTGATGGCGGCGATGGAAAGCGAAGCGGTGTTGCCTGAAGCGAAAAATTTGCTGCTGGTGCTCGATGAAGGCCATCATCTGCCGGATGTGGCCCGCGATGCACTGGAAATGAGCGCCGAAATTACCGCGCCCTGGTATCGCTTGCAGCTCGATTTATTCAGCAAACTGGTGGCGACCTGCATGGAGCAGTTCCGGCCGAAAACTGTGCCCCCGCTGGCCTCGCCGGAACGGCTGAAAGAACATTGCGATGAGCTGTATGAACATATTGTTTCGCTGAATAATATTCTCAGTCTGTTTATGCCTGCCGGGCCGGAAGCAGAACACCGCTTTGCGATGGGCGAACTGCCAGACGAAGTGATGGTGCTGTGTCAACGGCTGGCGAAACTCACTGAAATGCTGCGGGGTTTATCCGAGCTGTTCCTCAACGATCTCAGTGAGAAAACCGGCTCGCACGATATCGTTCGTTTGCACCGGGTGCTGCTGCAAATGAACCGCGCGCTGGGCATGTTCGAAGCGCAAAGCAAACTGTGGCGCTTGGCGGCGATGGTCCAGGCGTCAGGTGCGCCGGTCACCAAATGGGCGACCCGTGACCAGCGCGATGGGCAGCCGCACGTCTGGTTCCACTGCGTGGGCATTCGGGTCAGCGATCAGCTGGAAAAGCTGCTCTGGCGGCGTGTGCCGCATATTGTAGTGACCTCGGCCACGCTGCGTTCGCTTAATAGCTTCTCGCGTTTGCAGGAGATGAGCGGCCTGAAGGAAAAAGCAGGTGACCGCTTTGTTTCCCTCGATTCGCCGTTTAACCACGTCGAACAAGGGAAAATCATCATTCCTCGGATGCGCGTTGAGCCGTCGATGGACAATGAAGAGCTGCATCTGGCCGAAATGGCCGCCTTTTTCCGTGAGCAGGTTGAAGCCAAAAAGCATCTCGGGATGCTGGTGCTGTTCGCCAGCGGCCGGGCGATGCAGCGTTTTCTCGAATATGTTCCGGATTTGCGCCTGTTGCTGCTGGTGCAGGGCGATCAACCGCGCTATCGGCTGGTGGAACTGCACCGTAAACGCGTCGAAAGCGGCGAGCGCAGCGTGCTGGTCGGGTTACAGTCGTTTGCCGAAGGGCTCGATTTGAAAGGCGAATTACTCAGCCAGGTGCATATCCACAAAATTGCCTTTCCACCGATCGACAGCCCGGTGGTCATCACCGAGGGTGAGTGGCTGAAAAGCCTCAATCGTTATCCGTTTGAGGTGCAAAGTCTGCCCAGCGCCTCGTTCAACCTTATTCAGCAGGTTGGGCGTTTGATTCGTAGCCACGGATGCTGGGGCGAAGTGGTCATTTACGACAAGCGTCTGCTGACCAAAAATTATGGCCCGCGTCTGCTGAATGCGCTGCCGGTATTTCCCATCGAGCAACCCGACGCGCCAGAAGGTATAGTAAAAAGCAAAAGTTTACCGGCGCGGCGTAAAAGACGCTGACCTGCTGTCAGGAGCAATGCATGGACTATCGCAAAATCATTAAAGAAGTTGGCCGTGGCAAAAATCACGCCCGCGACCTGGACACCGATACCGCGCGTGGGCTGTACGCGCAGATGCTCAAAGGCGAGGTGCCGGAACTGGAACTGGGCGGCATTTTGATTGCGCTGCGCATTAAAGGCGAAGGTGAGGCCGAAATGCTCGGCTTCTACGAGGCGATGCAGCAGCACACTGTTCGCCTCACCCCGCCAGTGGCGAAGCCGATGCCGATTGTTATTCCAAGCTATAACGGTGCGCGCAAGCAGGCCAACCTCACGCCGCTGCTGGCGATGCTGCTGCACAAGCTTGGTTTCCCGGTGCTGGTGCACGGCGTCAGCCATGATCCTACCCGGGTGCTGACCGAAACCATTTTCACCCTGTTGGGCGTGGAGCCGACGCGGCATGCCGGGCAGGCGCAGGCGAAGCTTGACGGTCATCAGCCGGTGTACATGCCGATTGGTGCCTTCTGCCCACCGCTTGAAAATCAGCTCGGGATGCGCTGGCGTATGGGCGTACGTAACAGTGCCCATACCCTGGCGAAGGTCGCTACGCCGTTTGAGGAGGATGCTGCTCTGCGCCTGTCGAGCGTTTCTCATCCGGAATATGTGCCGCGTGTGGGCAAATTCTTCGGTGATATTGGCGGTCGGGCGCTGTTAATGCATGGCACCGAAGGGGAAGTTTACGCCAACCCGCAGCGCTGCCCGCAAATTAGCCTGATTGATAGCAACGGTACTCGGGTGTTGGTCGAGCGCGAAGATGCCCTGCGGGAGACCGTTCTGCCGGGGTCAAAGGATCCGGACGTGACGGCCCGATGGATTGAGTGCTGTGTCGCCGGAGTCGAACCGGTGCCTGAATCACTGAAAATACAGATGGCCTGTTGCCTGGTGGCGACCGGGGAAGTCACGGATATTAACGCTGGCCTGCAACGGGTTAACGACTGCTGGTGATCAACCGGCAAAAAAAAGCCCGTTCAGTGGCGTGAACGGGCGAATAAGGGTTAATTCTGGTACTGCAAGGCAATGCTTAAAGGTCAATGAGGGTTAAATCTGTTTCGGGTGATTATTTGTAAATCACCGCAGTACCGCTGATTTTGTTATTGGTGTTGGCAGAAGTAATGCTGTAACCGGTAGCGCCCGCAGCAGCGGCTTTCTCAGCCAGTTTCGCTTCCAGACCATCCAGAGTACTTGCCCCATCTACCGACACGGTACCGATTTTGTTCAGGCTTTGTGCTTCAGTTGGGGAGACCGGCTGTGCGGCAAACACGCCGAAAGACAGAGCAGATAGAGCGATAGCGACAGCAGTAGTTTTGATCGTTTTCATCGTTAATTTCTCGCAGGTTATTCTTTAAAAGTGACGTTGTCCGTCGATGTGATGAGTATCACGTTTTTTTGCGGTAGATAAAATCGAATAGACTTGATGGACTTCATCGAAAAATTTGAATGATTAATAAATTACTGATTATTAATAAAATAAAATGGTCGCGTGAGCAGAAAACGGGGATGAGGGGCGTGCGGCGAATTTAAGGGCACGGATTGCGACTTTTTTCGGCAAAAAGTATGCGCGTAAAGACAACCGGTTTCGCTGTAGTGGAAGCTATAGTTTTGTCAGTAAATCTACAGATTACGGATTTGGCAGGCACTATACACCGTTTGGGTGAGTTTTTTAAAGTTTTTGTGCTGTTGGTGTGGGGCGGTTAATTTTGGCGAGTACGAAAAAATGCGCCTGTAGAAAGAGGCGCATTTCTGATGGGATTAACTTGAACAGATTATTTGTAGATGGTTGCGGTACCGAACATTTTGTTATCACCGCTGGCGGAATTCACCACAAACCCTTTCGCACCCTCTTGATGCGCTTTCTCAGCCAGTTTGGTCTGGAGATCCTGGAAATCGTCAGCACCAGAAACCGATACCGTACCCGCCGAACGGAGTTGTCCGGTATCACCTTGCTGCAACTGTTGAGGCTCGGCGCTCGCCGAAAAAGAGAGCATCGACAACGCACTAGCCGCAATCAAAACCAGTATTCTTTTCATATGCACATCCTCTCTGTATCCACCTGGGATAGGCTAAGTGTAGGTGGAGAAGAAATGTGACATACCGCAAAAAATTGATGATCATCTGCGTGTTTTTTGAACGACATAAATTGACGAGAAACTGACAAATCAGCCACATATAAGTGGCTGATAAGATGTGGATTATCGAGCATCTGGTCGAACGAGGTCGAACCGCTGGCTTTCGTCAATGCTGTAATATGCCGAAGGGCCGCCTGCGCGCAGCACTGGTCGTGCTTTTGCAGTCTGATAAATGCCGTTTTCCAACAGCGATTCATCAATGTGTACCGCCACCACTTCCCCGAGCACCAGCCAGGTGTCAATTGCCGCGCCGTCTGCGCCGGTAAGCTGAATGCACTGCGATAAGCGGCACTCGAAATTAACCGGACTTTCGGCCACGCGTGGCGCGCGCACGATTCGACTATCGGCGGGGGTGAGCCCGGCGCGCACAAACTCATCTTCGCCCGGCGCGAGGCTGGCGGAGGTTTCATTCATCGCGCTGGCGAGGTCAAATGTCGTCAGGTTCCAGACGAATTCGCCCGTTTCAACGATATTACGCACGCTGTCTTTCCAGCCGCTGCTGGCGAAACCGATGATTGGCGGGCGATAGTTAAAGCAGTTAAAGAAGCTGTACGGTGCCAGATTGCGGTTGCCCTGCGCATCAAGCGAAGCAATCCAGCCAATCGGGCGTGGGCCAATGATGGCGTTAAGCGGGTCGTGCGGCAGTCCATGTCCGTCTGAAGGCTGATAAAAATACATAGCGCACCTGTCAGTTTAAAGGATTATGAAGACTCACTTATTTACCTCACCCGCGTCAACGGGTATCTTACGCTGCCGTCAACAGGAGGAAGACATGAAAGCCCAAAAGCCGGGGTTACACCCGCGTAACCGTCACCACGCCCGATACGATTTACCCGCACTGTGCAAGGACACACCGGCACTGTCGGCGTTTATCGTCACCAGCCCGGCCGGGGAACAGACCATTAATTTCGCCGATCCCGATGCAGTTAAGACCCTGAATGAGGCACTGCTGGCGCATTTTTACCAGGTGAAAGGCTGGAATATCCCAGAGGGTTTCCTTTGCCCACCGGTGCCTGGCCGCGCGGATTATCTGCACCATCTGGCAGACCTGCTGGCAGAAACCACCGGTAGCGTGCCACAAAATGCCAGCGTGCTGGATATTGGCACCGGGGCGAACCTGATTTATCCGCTGATTGGCAGTCATGAATACGGCTGGCGCTTCACCGGCACCGAAGTGAATGCCGAAGCTATCGCCGGTGCTCAGGCGATCATTGATGCCAATCCGGGGATGACCCGTCAGATCCGTCTGCGTCGTCAGAAAGACGCACAGGCAATCCTGACCGGGATTATCCATAAGAATGAAATGTTCGATGCGATGATCTGCAACCCGCCGTTCCATGACTCTGCGGCAACCGCGCGTGAAGGCAATGAGCGTAAACGTCGCAATCTCGGCCAGCAGAAGAACGATACCCTGAACTTCGGTGGCCAGGAGCAGGAGCTGTGGTGCGACGGTGGTGAAGTGGCGTTCATCAGCAAAATGATCGACGAAAGCCGCCAGTTTGAGCGTCAGGTGATGTGGTTCACGTCGCTGGTGTCTCGCGGTGACAATCTGCCGCTGCTGTATGCCGCCCTGACCAAAGCGGGTGCGGTAAAAGTCGTGAAAAAAGAGATGGCCCAGGGGCAGAAGCAGAGTCGCTTCATCGCCTGGACCTTCCTTGACGACGACAAACGCCGTCGCTTTGCGGCCCGCGCACGGTAATCACGCCGTCGTTTGATCCGGGGCGGGTGGCTCAAGCGACGCCGCAGCCGGAGTACCCGGTGCAGACAGAACCTGATAGGTCTGCACCGGCGCACGAACGCCTGCTTTATCGAAGTGCTTCTTCACCTGCGTATCGAGCGCGAAACGCACCGTCCACTGTTTTAGCGGCAGGGTAGTGAAAGTGACCCGCAGCGTAAACGCGGTGTTAGTCAGGCCCACCAGGCCGGCAAACGACGGCTCGCCGATCACCAGCCCGCGTATATCTTCCTGCTCCATCAGCTCCGCCACCGCCGCTTTCAGCGCGTTATTGGCAGTATCGACCTCTTCGTTGCGATCCACGTCGTAATTTGCCACCACTGACCCGATGCCGCGCACAAAGTTGGCAAAAGTCGTAATCGATGACCACGGAATGATGTGATAGGCCCCGGTATCCTGGCGTACGCCGACCGAGCGAATGGTCATTCTTTCCACGGTGCCAGTAAGCGGCCCGATGGTCACCAGATCCCCGGTGTTCATCCCGTTTTCAAATTGAATGAAGATTCCGGTAATGATGTCTTTTACCAGCGTTTGTGACCCGAAGGAAATCGCCAGCCCCAGCGCCCCGGCCCCCGCCAGCAGCGGTGCTATATTCACGCCAATTTCCGACAATAAAATCATTATCGTGATGGTGCTAATCACCACCGCCAGGGCATTGCGAAACAGTGTCAACAGCGTACGGGCGCGGGCGCTCGGCAGCGGACGACCGTGGATATCCGACGCCAGACGGTTTTCAATCAGGCTTGCCAGCAGCGTCCAGCCAATGGCCGAGAAGAAAAGGATAAGTGCGATGCGGATAATGACATCGACGGTTTTCTCGCCCGCGCCGTTGTGCAGCCAGTTCCAGAAATCAAACAGCCCCCAGGCGCTGAGTAACATCATTACCGCCACGCAGACCGTCAGAATACGGGCGACTTTTAGCGAGGCAGACAACCAGCCGTTGAGCCGTTTTTGCAGCTCCGGATAGTTGCGCTGGGTTTCGGGCGACAGGGTGATGGTTTTGGCGATCCAACGCGACAGCATCCCTGAGATAAAGGCCGCAATGCCGATGATGGCGAGGCTTCTCACCGACGCACCCATCATAAATTTCAGGCTATTGCCGGGGTCAAACAGTGAGAAGAAGAACAGCACGATGAAATAGGCGCTGGCAAGCCAGTGCCAGACCAGCGCAAAGGCGCGGATAAACAGGCTAAAGAAAGCCAGCGATCGGTCTGCCAGCTGGATAAGACTGGCGGTAATAGCTCTCTTGTTATGGAAAATCAGCCACAGTGCCCAAACGGTGATGCACAGCATGATAACCACGTTTGCTAACGCGCCGGTTTGCACATTCACCTGATTAGAAATGATCGGCACCGCCACAATCAGACCGTAACCAATCAGGCTGCTCAACAGACTCAGGCGTATGCTCCAGTAGCGTGCACTCTCATCCTGAATGTTGAACGGGCGCAGATCCGGTACGCGCGGGCAGAAAATGAGCCGCAGAATGGCTTTAAAGAATTCAATCAGCGCGAAGGCGTTGAGAAACAAGCTTTGCTGAAATGCGACGGTACGGCTACCTGCGTTGAGTCTGTCGCTCAGCATTTGCCCGATAAACAGCGTCAGTCCCAACAGCAGCAGGTCGATTATCATCGCCCCGGTGATCATCGCTGGCAGATGCAACCAGTTGCTGCGATCGCGATTTTTCCGTCGTCCCCACTGGCCCATCTTGCGGTACAGGGGCAGCGCGCAGAGACGAAGCAATGCGTAGAAAATGAAGACCAGCCCCGCTAACAGTAAAAAGTGGGTGACCGCGTTGGTGAATGTATGGGTATTAAACGGCTTATGCGGCGCAGTAGAAATATTGCGCCACAGCTGCGCAAAGCTTGCTGCAAACGCCTCGCCGTAATGACGACTAACGTCGGTCACGCTTTCGAGCACGGTTTTTTCTTCACTCACCGGAGGGGGGCTAAGCGTTGGCGTTGGATCCTGCGGTGGTGTGGCGGCCGCCGTACGTAGCTGTTTAATCAGCTCCTCACGCGATGCATCATTTTCGAGTACGTCAGCCAGCGCAGCGTAGGCCGCTTTTTTTTGCGCAGCATCGGGTTTTGCTGACGCGGAGGCACTGTTAGAACTGGACGCTGGGGCCGTTACGCCGGGGAGAGTTACCGCCTGAAGCGGGGCACAAAAAAGTGTCGCAATAAGCAACAGGATCCACGGCACAGGTGCCTCCCTTTTAAATCATCAACAAAATGATAAGTATAGCGGCTGGGGGAGGGCGGTTTTATTTTGAGAGGATTCTCTCCCCCAGGAGCGGGGGAGAGTGAAGCGGTTTACGAGACGTGCTGCAAAAATTCCTGCAGACGCTGGCTCGGCGGGTTGTCGATAAGGGTTTGCGGATTGCCGTCTTCGGCAATGCGACCTTTATCAATGAAGATCAGACGCGACGCCACCTTCTCGGCAAAACCGATTTCATGAGTAACGATGACCATGGTCATGCCCTCTTCAGCCAGATCCTGCATCACTTTCAGCACTTCGTGGCGGAGTTCGGGATCGAGGGCCGAGGTTGGCTCATCGAACAGCATCATTTTCGGTTTAACCGCCAGCGCACGGGCAATCGCCACGCGTTGTTGCTGACCGCCGGACAGTTCCGACGGGTAGTGATGCCCACGTTCCGCCAGACCGACCTTCGCTAACAGAGCCTTGGCCTGTTTTTCTGCGTCGGCTTTGGAGGCACCGCGCACGCGCTGCGGGCCGAACATCACGTTTTCCAGCGCCGTCAGATGCGGGAACAGATAAAACTGCTGGAACACCATACCGGCTTCCTGACGAATCAGCCGCTCATCAACCTTCGGATCGTTGACCTTCAGACCATCGACGATCAGGTCGCCACTGGTGATTTCCTCAAGCTTGTTGATGCAGCGCAGCAGGGTAGATTTACCGGAGCCGGATGGCCCGATTATCACCACCACTTCACCCTGGGTAATGTTCAAATCGATGTTATGCAGCACCTGGGTTTGGCCAAAGTGCTTGGAGACGTTTTTAAATTCAATCACAGGATTTTCATCCTTCTTTCAAGAATGCGGAGCACGATGTTCAGGACCTGGGTAATTATCAGATAGATAACCCCGACGGCGGTCCAGATTTCCAGGGCGCGGAAGTTCCCGGCGATGATCTCCTGACCGCTGCGGGTCAGCTCGGCGGCACCGATGACGATGAACAGCGAAGTATCTTTGATACTGATGATCAGCTGGTTACCGAGTGCAGGCAGCATACGACGCAGTGCCAACGGCATAATCACATGGCGGATGGTTTCGCGACGCGACAGGCCGAGCGCCAGTCCCGCTTCGCTGAAGCCTTTGTGGATGGATAATACCGAGCCACGGGTGATTTCCGCGATATAGGCCCCGGAGTTGATCATGATGGTGATCACCGCGGCGGTGAAGGTGTCGATGCGAATATCCGGGAAGGCCATCGGCAGAGCGAAGTAGATATACATCACCTGAACAACGATAGGGGTGCCGCGGATGATTTCGATGAAGATGAGGGCAACGTGGTTGGCAATCCAGCCGCCGTAGGTACGGGCCAAACCGGCCAGCAGACCGATAATAATCCCGCCTGCTAACCCGAGGATCGAAATCCACAGAGTCATTTTGGCGCCATCCAGCAGGATTGGAATGGCAGGCCAGATGACGCTCCAGTCAAACTGCATAATGTTGTATTCCTGTTACTGTTACCGTGGTTCAAATATGACAGGGGCGAAAGGTCGCCCCTGTGAAAAGTAAAACCGAGTCAGAATAATTATTTAGGTTCAGTACCGAACCATTTTTTGTAGATCTCGTTGTACTGACCGTTTTCATGCAGTTTTTTCAGTGCACCGTTCACTTTCTCACGCAGTTCGTCGCTGCCTTTCGGGAACGCAATCCCGTATTGCTGCGCTTCCAGTGATTCGCCAACCGCTTTGAACTGACCGTTGCCCGCCGTTTTAATGAAGTACAGGATGTTCGGCGTATCGTGCAGGACCGCGTCAGCACGGTTGGTGCCGAGTTCCATATAGGCATTATCAATATTCGGGAACTGGCGCAGGTCTTTGGTTTTGATGTTCGCTTTCGCGTAATCCACCGAACCGGTACCGCTCTTCACAGCGACCACTTTGCCCTCTAAATCTTTAACGCTTTTGATGTCGTTGTTGTTGGCTTTCACCATCACCAGCAGACCGCTTTTGTAGTAGCCATCAGAGAAGTCGATAGCCTTTTTACGTTCGTCGGTAATGGTTATCCCAGCCAGCGCCAGATCGATATTTTTGGTTTGCAGCGCAGGGATGATGCCGCTGAAATCCATTGGTTTCAGGGTGTAGTTGAGCTTCAGCTCTTTGGCGACAGCAGCCCACAGATCGACGTCAAAACCAACGTATTTATCGCCCTGTTTGAATTCGAAGGGGACGAACGCGGTGTCAGTCGCAACAACCAGCGGCTTTTCCGCGGCCTGAGAAGAAACGGCAAAAGCCAGGGTCAGTGCAGCCAGTGAAACTTTAAATACAGACTTCATAGCATTTCCTTTTATAACCACGGGGCAATCCCCTGCGAGAACAATCCGCATATGAAAGAATCGTGCCAGTTTTACAACTTGTTGTTTTCCAACGAAGCGGTGGCCCGGTATTGCACAAAAAGAGGGGCCAGGCACGCGATATGCACCATCATGAGGCACCAAAATGGTGCGCATCAGGCGGTGGGCATTACGTGGGGTTATTAAGCGCAAATTACGCTGATAAAACAATCTTTCATTAACGATTGTGTGAGGTGATTATTACAATTGGTTTACTTTTGCGGGGCGGTAAGACAGTTTTACGCACTATAAAAGTGCAAAACCCCTCAGCTGAGGGGTTTTAGGGATAAGAAAAACGTATGGTTATTCGATGTTAGATTCGATGAACCACAGGAACTTATCCAGGTCACGGGACGCAGCCGTTAAGATATCGGCAGTGTCTTCGTCTTTAGCTTCTTCGATGGCTTTACGCACATCGTTGGCTACAATCGCGTAACGATCGGCCAGTTCTTTGAGGTGATCCTGAACGCTGTGAATGTCCAGCGGGTAGCTTTTCAGCGCCGTTTTACTGTTAACGACCTGAGTGGTACCCAGTGCTACGCCGCCGAGCTGCACGGCACGTTCTGCCATGGTATCCAGGTGATCAATCAGCGCTGTGCGGAAGCCGTCAAGCATCTCATGAACGGCAATAAAGTTTGCACCGCGCATATTCCAGTGGGCCTGTTTGGTTATCAGCGACAGGTCAATGAACTGGATAACCTGGCGATTCAGCAACTCAATCGTCGCTTTTTTCTCGCTATCCGATACATCGTTACGGGTATAGAGCAGATTAGATGTTTTGGTTTTTACCAGTTTAGCGGTACTCATAATCTCATATCCTCTTGATGTGAAAAGTCCCAGTTAATTACCGAAAGAAGTATAGCACCGGATATTCATGCTGCCGGAACGTTAGTACCTATCGGTCTAATAGTGGGAACGAGGTTGAGATTGAAAAACCATTTATAATCATATATATAGGTGTTTGACTGGTCGTTTGGAAGCAATTTATTAAGAAAGGTCTGTTTATTGCAGAAATATTTCCCCAGGAAAATCATTGAGAGGTGAAATAAGTTTTTACAACCGCAGAGCCATTTACCCCTGCGGCGTAACGCTACTCTTTAATATTGATTTTCTCTATTTTAGCTTCGCCTCGCATGGTCAACGTCGAGCCCATCGACGCGGCCATGATCGCCAGCAGGGCGAGACTCTGGGTGCCGGTCAGGGTTTCACCGAGGAAAATCATGCCGGATACCGCCGCCAGCGCCGGTTCCATGCTCATTAGCGTGCCAAAGGTGCGGGTCGGCATCCGGGTCAGGGCAATCATTTCCAGTGAGTAGGGGAGGGCCGTAGATAAGATGGCGATGCCCAAACCTAAGGGTAAAATTGACCACTGCCACAGGACGGCACCGGCCTGGAATGCGCCGATGGGGACGAACACCACGGCAGCAATCAGTGAACCCATCGCCACCGTTGCCGGGCCGTGTTCTTCCCCGGCACGCTGTCCGGTGAGAATGTAAACTGCCCAAAAGGCCCCGGCCCCCAGCGCCAAAGCAGCTCCGGTTAAATCGACGTGCGCTATACTTTGTCCTAATGGCAGTAAAAACCACAGGCCGAGTACCGCCAGTACCACCCACACAAAATCCACCGCACGGCGGGAACCAAACAGCGCCACGGCCAGTGGCCCGGTAAATTCGAGTGCCACGGCCACACCCAGCGGAATGCGTTGGATAGAGAGATAGAACAAATAGTTCATCGCCCCGAGCGACAAGCCGTAAAACAGCAGCGGCAGGCGTTGTTCTCGGGTGAAGCGCAGACGCCAGGGCTTGAAGATGCATACCAGAATCAACGTGCCTAACGTCAGGCGAAGCGCGGTAACCCCAGGTGCACCGACCAGAGGAAAGAGCGATTTAGCCAGCGCAGCGCCACTCTGAATCGAACACATGGCAATCAAAATGACGAGTATCGGCAGCCATACCGGGACCTTACGTGACAACCCTGGCATCCTTTCTCCTGTCAGCTTTTGTCAAAGGAAGTAAAACAGGCAGTGTAAATGAATTACCCCTTTTTGGTTTAGGGATTGTTGAAAAAAAACGTTGAAAGGCGTCTTACAATAAAGTTCACTTAGCAGGTAAAAACACTACCAGTTTAAGAATAATCTGGATGAATGCGCCATCGGATGAGCGCAATAATGGCAAAATCTGTGAGGAACCTGCTGATTTTCAACAGGGAGTGTCAACGCTGGAAACGTTTAGTTACATGTTTGACCCCCTTAGACAACGCGAATCGCAAAGAGTTTCTTACTAAATTTTGATATATTTAAAACTTACGGAATTACTTGAAGCACATTTGAGGTGGTTATGAATAAAATTGCACGTCTTTCAGCATTGGCCATTGTACTGGCTGCAACCGCAGGTACTGCTGTAGCTGCTACTTCTACCGTGACTGGCGGTTACGCTCAGAGCGACATGCAGGGCGAAGCCAACAAAGCAGGTGGTTTCAACCTGAAATACCGTTACGAGCAGGATAACAACCCACTCGGCTGGATTGGTTCTTTCACTTATACCGAGAAGAATCACAACGAAAGCAATACCTATAACAAAGCTCAGTACTACGGTCTGACTGCTGGTCCAGCTTACCGCATCAACGATTGGGCAAGCATCTACGGTGTTGTCGGTGTTGGCTACGGTAAATTCCAGGCAAACGACTTCCCAGCTAGCAAATCTGACATGAGCGACTACGGTTTCTCTTACGGCGCGGGTCTGCAGTTCAACCCAATCGAAAACGTTGCTCTGGACTTCTCTTACGAGCAGTCTCGTATTCGTAACGTTGACGTTGGCACCTGGATCGCGGGTGTAGGTTACCGTTTCTAATCACTTCGGTGATGATGAAAAATCCGCCCTTGTGGCGGATTTTTTTTGCCCACAAGTGCCCCGTTGAGCTATTCATAGCTCATAGAGAATGTGCCTGTCGCTTTGAAATCGCCAGATGTGACTTCCCCGTTACTACTGCTCACGAGCTGGGCCTTGTAGTTGAACGTCTTCGACCCTTGCATGGTTGCTGGGGCTTCGGTGTAAATCGATTGGCTATCGTTGGCCAGTAGTTGAGCGCCATTAGGTGCCCATATCTTTACCCCCACTCCGCCGGCACGAAGTGATTCTGTTGAATTATTCGTCAACAATCCTTTGTACGCGTTATTTGCCGTCAGCTTGGTTTTATATCTGAGAACGTTTGAGCACTGGGATGCGGTAAGGGTGAAGTCAACCTGATTGGTTTTATTGTTTTTGATATCGTCAATTTCATAGTCGCTCCCAAGGTTGACGGATCCTGAACCCACGGATGAGACCAGAGACGTACAGGTCGGCACCACGACAGGAATATCCATGTTGGCCATGGTGACATCAACAGCGAAGTGCTGCGTTCCACCTATCCGGAAATAACCCACATACCCCGTTTGCTTTAGACGAATACTCGTTACGCCAGCAGGAATACCATCATATTCTGGTCTTTGGTAAAGTGTGATGATGATATTCCATCGTTTATCTTTGACCTGACTTTCCTCAATAGACCACTTCGTTTCTTCACTGTATATATAGAAGGCGCTATTGGCGCTACCGGTGGTTGTAGCCATTTCTATAGAATAATATATTCCCGGTAAATTTGTTTCAAATAATCCTAAGCTATTAAATTGTTGAGTAGGATGGATATTGGCATTATGTTTCGAGTACAAGTCATTACCATCATTACCTGCCTGGCAATATGTCCAGATATTCATTGTATAGGTCCATTTTTTTAATACTACTGCTGAACTTGTCTTGCTAAAAAAACTGATTGGGGTAGAGTCAGTAACACTAATTGATGGATCTAAAGACCCTGAGAATTCACAATCTCTCGCAGCAGATGCATTAAAAGATAACGTAAATAAAGATAATAATAAAATTGTCAGGACTGTTGATTTTAGGGTGATATAACTAATCATAAACTACGCTCACTAATACACTTGAGGTTACTGTCCCTGCTGATGCAGGGCCATAATTTTGATAGCGGACATAGAACTGATAATTTGTTAGATATTGCGACCGGGTTTTCTCTTCTACGTCATAGATGACATCTGACATGCCGTCACTGCTCAAAACATTGGTATTGGTTGCAGCGGAAAAAATGACCACACCGACATTTTTTGCACCGTTACTGCTTTCATTAATGAATATTTGACGAGAGCTTGCTGGAAAAGCACCGGTACGTGGCTGGAACGTGAAATGTAGCCGGTTGGCTGGACTGGAACTCCAGTCTTCACAGTCTTCTACACGAATGTTAAAAGGGGTGCCTGATGCAGCGTCTGTCGGCAATAGTGGCGAGGGTGGTTTACCCCGATCGTTAAAGTAACTCAGGCTGACAATCGGCATATGGATATTTCCATTATTATCAATTGATATGTAGCAGGTATTATTAATAATGTTGGCGGTGATATTAACATCCATATCAGCATTGCAGATCAAGGGGAATGTTCCTGACAACAAGAAGCCGAATAGATACGGTAGTCTTAATCTACAACGCTGATGGAAAAGCATATTTATTACCCTATCGATAGGTGACAACAAAGGTAACGGGAGCCTGGAATGTTCCGGCACTAACATCATTGAGTGTCTTCCCGCTAGCTATAACCATTCTGGCACTCATATTGAGATCTTTACTGTCGCCTGAAATCGCAATATCCTGGGCAGTCGTGCGGGCATTACAATTAAATTCCGTACCGGAGTTGGGTTGTCCGTTCCATATTTCAACGGCTGTCGCGGCGGATGTTCCACCTGCGTTAGGATAAGAGTTCCCGGTGCCGCTGGTACCCGAGCAACTCGCTGCAATTTGTGTACTCACCAGAGCACCATGCACCCCGGAACATTCGCTGAAGGACAACTGGAAATTCTCCATGCGTGTTTTACGTTCTAAGTCAGATTTAAAAACATCCCCAAAACTGATTGTTGAGGCGGGAGCACCATTCTTATCTTTAATCTGGGCGTTACAGGTGCCCGCTTCAATCGTCGACGTCAGGGTTGCCTGTAGACTTTGAGTACCGTCAATGGCAAACAGGGAGGGCGAGACTGTTAACATTAAAGCGCCTAAACCCATAAACAGTGATTGGGGTAATTGTTTACTCATCTTTTTTCTCCTGGTCCGAGGATGATTATTCATAGGTAAAGTTAAAGGTCGCTGTAGTGCTAAAAGCACCTGGGGTAACTTTTGTGCTACCGTATGTCGGAACGAGTTTGGCCACTAACGAAACACGCTTACTATTAATTTCAGCACTGGTCCATACAATCCGGTCCGGATCGTTTGTTGAGTTAATGACAAAGGCATTACCGCCATTACTACGGGAAATAGTTGCCCCAACAAATGATGATGCCTCTGTCCCGGATAAGTTATTGATTAGTGCAGTGTTAAGATAGTGTGAAGGTGTACCACTGATGGTGGTCTTCAAACGACTAATACTTGTAGGACACGTAACAATATCAAGTGTAAAAGGCTTACTGGTACTCGCATCAGCTGAAATAATTTTATCGAGGGACGTTTTCCCGCCATTGCCAATAGAAATAGTATAATTGTCCACATTCCCCGTGCCGCCAGTGATCCGCATGTCACAGGTAGTCTCACGAATGCTGGCCGTGAATTTCACATCGAGACTTTGGGCAAAGGATAAAGACACATTTGCACAACCTAAAAGCGAGGCTAATGTAATAAAATAATGTTTTTTTATCATAATGAAATCCTGATTTATTTACTGGTGAATATTTTAATGATTAATATGGCATTGCTGATTTTGTAGCAGGATTGATTTAGCAATAGTCTGCGGCTGTGATGGGATCTGATAATTTACTGCGCACTGTTCGTTTGCGGCACGACCCCAACGTACACTCAATGTCCCGCTCTGATTAATTCCTCTCACCCATGCTCTGCCAGCCTGGCCTACGCTCCCCACCAGGTTATTTTTATGGTCATAGACATCTGCGCCAAGCGGAATAAATCCCTTATCAGAACGATTCAGTTCCAGTAATACCGATTGACCTTCATCCGTGGCGAAATTAACCAGTATAACGGCACCATCACGCGGAATAGCGGTACTGCTGGTATTTTCTATTTCAATATCATTTTCAAGCGTATCAATATTCAGACCAATACTGTTTTCATGATAGGGCGAAAGCCAGGGGATAACCGCGTAACCATTATTATCAATCTGGCCTTCGCCATTACTCATTTTTGTTCCTTTGGCACCTTTTGCCTGAACCAGGGCAATGGTGCTGTTGACCCCCAGATTGCCAGGTGTCAGCGTTAAGCCGCCACTATGCAGAACAACACCGCCACTGTTTCCGAGAGAATATTGCTGACCATTATCGTTATTTACGGATACTGAACCGCTAAATGGACCCCACGGGCTGTTATAGGTTGCATATCCACCAATCTGCTGGAGATCGTCGGTATCTGATTGTGATAAAGAGGTATTCACACTGTAGCTGTATCGGTTATCCGCGCTATTACCACTTATCGACATATCCGTTTGGTTATTGCCTTTAAAGTCGGTACTTGCCGACGTATTCAGCATGTTGAACCCGCCCTGACTTCTTTCATGTCCGAGCAGTCTGTCTAACGGTAAACTTAGGCTTACATAAGCACGATCGTCTTCTTCTCCCCATTCATTGTAGGCGCGCTGGACTGATATATTATAACTCGCCCAGCCGAGTGAATGACTGTAACCTAATGAATATTGAGAGGTTGTTTTAGAACTGTTCCAATAGTTTTGCCAGCTACCTGTCAAATACACAGAACCAAAATCTTCTTCGTTGATGCGCAAGGGTTGGTTAATATTAATTTGGATCTCATTTTTTTCGTGCTCAAAACTTTGCATGGGAGATTCATTGTTATCGTTATCAGGCTCCCGAATAGTCTCTTGCAGCTGTGCCGCATCGCGAAGACTGTAGTAATTTTGGGTTGAGAAGCGGTAGGCTGCCACATTTAAGGACGTATCAGTCAGTTCCAGAAGTTTACTGTACGTCAGGCGATAACTTTGCCCTTCAAACGTGCCTTCGCTGTCGAATTCGGCGTGCGAATGCGTTACATCAAAGGCAAATGCCCCGATGGAAGTATTCATAGCGATACCTGCTAAGCCTGCGTAATAGTCAGTATCTGTGAATTCAAAACCAGAATAACCGGTGAAAATGTTATTCAAGCCATAGTAGCCAGTTGCGGTAATAACGCGTGTATCTCCCCCGCTGGAGTCTTCATTGAGTTGACCTATGCCAAACTCCCAGCGGGCATCTCCCGGGCGTAATAACTGGGTGACGGAAGAGAAGGGCACAGAAAAATGGGTTCTGCTTCCATCAGACTCTTCTACAGTGACATCCAAATCGGTTCCGTAGCCGGTCGGATTCAAATCTGTAATCGCAAAAGGTCCTGGCGGAACGGTATTTTCATAAATTATGTTGTCATTCTGACGAATGGTGACCTTGGCATTACTGTTTGCTACACCCCGAATCACAGGGGCATAACCTGTCGTCGACGCTGGTTTCATACGGTCGTCACTGTATAAGCGCATCCCTCGCAGGCTGATTGAGTCAAACGTATCGCCACTGGTATAGGTATCACCCACCACCCATTGCGATTTTATGACCGGGATATCGCGCTGCACGAACAGCTCCTGGTGGTCGTAATCACCACTTTCCTCATTCGACCAATGTGCCGCGCCACGTGAGCGAAACTGCCAGGCACCCAGGTTGAAGCCGGAGTTAAGACCGGCATACAGGCTTTGCGATGTATCACCGTTGCTTTTTGCACTGTAGGCGTTGATATCCCAGGAGAACATCGCCGCGTTAATCCCGCTATCCCATAAACTCGGATCGATGTAATCCCGTGGCATTCTTGAGGCATAAATCTGCGGCAATGTGATATCCAGCCGTTGTTCTGCGCTGTCAAAGCGCAACTGAGCCCCTGGAAACAGCGTTGCGGGATCATAACAAGCCGTCTCATCTGCCGGTTCGACGGATGTTTCAGTATTCTCGTTATTTTCTAGTTTCAACTGCATTAGCAGCTTATGTGTGATACAGGGTGTCGCGATTTCACTACCGTTATCCTTAAACAGGATCTCGCCGTTATATTCTTGACGGTCGTTGATGTAGACATTGACATTATAAACACCGGGTAAAACGGGATTACCTTTGGTGAAACGGTCGACGTTGATCTGCCTGCCATTACCGGCGTTAAACAAAAATTGTTCGTTGAACTCCACAACTTCAGGTGCGCTGGCCGAGACCTCTTTTTCCGCCGCACTGATATGCATGGGAAGGAGGACGCAACTTAGCAGGAGTACCGGGTAGCGGTTATCTGATGCTTTCACGTTGTTGGATTTCCATTTCATGAGGCGTGTCTTTAGTCGTTCGCTTTTACAGGCTGGCTTCGTCCTTCGAGGCACCACCGAAATCATTGATGATGCTGTATTCCACTTTCGCTCCAGCAGGGGCTACCGCCAGGCCTTTCACTTTGAATGACTGGCTCTCACCGGGTTTAAGCATCACCGTTTCGATCTCGTATTTGGCCTTGCCATTAACAAGAAATGCATCGCTAAAAGAGACATGAAAAGGGGAGGGGTTTTTAACATCAACAAAGAGATTTTGACCCGTCGTTTTCGCTTTCCAGACCAGTGTTTTTGCTGCCTCAGATGGATTTCCCTTTAATCCCGCAGGACGATAAAAAAGCTTGATACGGGTACGAAAAGCCAACTGAAGAATATTTTGATCGTCAGCGCCATTCGCTTTAGGTGGTACTTCAAGTACGTTGAACCAGAACATACTTTCTTTATCCTGCGGGAGTGCAGTCCCCAAGTAGGTGACTTTTATGGTCTGTCCTTTAGACGGATCGATCCGGGATACGGGTGGTGTCACTAAAAAAGGAATATTGAGTTCTTGTGGATTGGTGTTTTCACGTCCATCGTCAATCCAGGACTGAACCAGTAAAGGTTTCCCGCCGCGATTTTCAAGTTTTACGGTGACACTTTTTTGCCCGGCAGGATAAATGACACGGGTACCTGAAATAACAATATCAGCCTGTGAGGCCGGAGCCATCAACAGACTTGCGAGTAATCCAACGACCGGAACAAAATTATTATAATGTTTAATTCGCATATTTTAAATTAACTGTTATTTAAAGGGTATGGTTGTTCATGAAGTTCGCATCAAGCGATTACATTATGATTCTCTGGATATAGATGGCATGCCGTTTCCGACATGCCGAATTAATGTAATGCTAAATATTATTCGTAGGTCATTGTGAAGGTCGCGTTGGTATTGACTTTACCCGCGATGATTGGGTTGCTGGTGGCATCCATATCAGCACTTGGAACATATTTGGCGACGTAAGCAAATACGCCGCCGTTGGTTGCGCTCAGGTCAAGTTCTTGCGAAGCATCTGCCGGGTCGCCAATTTTTACCTGATCGGTCGTGCCATTACCATTATTAAACAGGGCAATATTCACGTTTTCAGCCGCACCCGAGACGGTGGTGTCAGGCTTTAAAGTGCCGGTTGACAGTTCGGCGAACTGTTGAGAGGTGAATGAGATGGCTGCTTTGGTTAGCGTGGTATCACATTCTGATAGTTTCAGCTCAAATTCTTTCGTTGCTGCGGTGCCATCAATGACTGCGCTTTTTGTTACCACCGGCATAGAAATAGTGACGTTATGTGCATCCAGACCATTATTGGTGGTGACCTTACAGGTTGTATCGGAAACCGCGCCATCAAATGTAATGAGACCCAGGTCGGTTGCTGCATTCGCCGATAGTGCACTCATGGCCAGTAATAACGCGCTAATTTTAAATTTCATGTTTATCATCCCTTATAAAAAAATTATATATCTAGTAGATTCCCTGCTTAATTTAAAAAACTTAAACACGGCTTAAAGAATCTTAATAAAATATAGCGTGGTGACACCCATTGATGCATGTGAATTAGTTATTAAGTTCTAATTGATCATTGAGAATTATCATTCGCTGTTGATTGATCATTATTATTTATGTTTTTTTGGATGTTTCTGAAGTGACAGGTGGAAATATAGGCGAAATGAAGAAGAGGGGAGTGATTTTTTATAGATGATTTTAAGGAGGATATATTGGGTAGAATACTACCCCGCGATGGCGGGGTATTCGTCAGGAAGTGGGTTACTTTGCCTGCAATTAACGTTCTGAAGTTAGTGCGTGCCGGTGTCAAATATGTCGGTGCCCAGGTGGTTGTAATCGACTTTCTGGAGCTGGAAGTTGGTGACGTAAACCTGACCGGCCTTCTGGTTAGAGATAAAGCGGTATGGCGTGGCAATCTCTTGCGCCTGAATACCGGTCCACTGTGAGAAGAACGAGAGGAAATCGTTCGCTGAGCGGCGCGCCTTTATCACCCGATGGGTTTTGTCATCGCTGGACAGCACCAGGAACGGCACCTGGAAGTTCTGCTGGAACTTGTCATCATGCGCCAGATACTGCACCGACTTTCCGCGCTCCTTAAAGGCCAGACCGTGGTCGGAGAAGTAAACCAGTGAGAAACTGTCCCCAGAATTGCGCAGCTGATCGTAGAGTTTGCTCAGCAGCTGGTCAGTGTCGGTCATGGTTTGCAGATAGCAGGAGGTCTCTTTCGACGTCACGAAATTGGCATATTTACCCTGGGTTCGATCGCAGGCCTGCGGATGCGATCCCATCAGGTGCAGCACGATGAGCTGGGGCTGAGTGCGCTCGGTGGACAGCACCTGGGCGGTCATCTTCAGCAGCTCTTCATCTTTGGTGTTTTTATCCGCTTCAAAATCACCGTTCTTGAGGAAATGCGCTTCGTCCGCGCGTTTGGCGATACTGGCGATGGCGGTGTCGTATTCACCGATTTGTCCCTGGTTTGAGAACCACCAGGTCTGGAATCCGGCACGGTTAGCCAGCGTCACGACGTTATCCTGATACTGCGGCTTACCGTCGACGACACGGTTAAGGGTCATGCCCAGCGATTTCTGCGTCGATCCGCTGGCAGAGATGTAATCGGTAAACAGGGTCCCGTTGACGCTGCTTTCAAACGGGGTGTTATCCCAATGTCCGCCAAACGCACCCAGCGCATCCCGACGCGCACTTTCGCCGATCACCACCACGTAGGTGTGATATTTCGGTTTTACTGCTAATACGGTCCAGGTGTCTTTCAGATGGGCAAACTGTGCCAGACGCGCTTTCTCATCGAGAACCTGCTGATTACTGATGGCCACGTCGTGTACAAAGCGCACCGCCGGATAACCGATTTTCGTAATGCGGAATACGCCGTCCCAGGCAATTTCCTGCACCGGGCGCACGAAGGCCACGCCGATACAAAACAGCAGGCACAACAAATCGATTTTACTCCAGGTGCGTTTAGCCTCCCGCTTACGGCGAACCGCTATCACCCCAAGCGCAAAAATAAATAGCGCAATAAAATAGCTGTACCACGGGAAGATGGTCAGAATTTCTGTGGATTCTTCGGCATTGGTCGAATGCAGCGCCAGCAGGGTATTAAAGTTTGGCGCGCCATAAGCCTGACCAAACGGATAATAAAAGGCGGCCACCAGCGAATAAACGCCGATCAGGACTTTCTGGGTGCGCGGCGCGGCACGCCACAGCACATGCAGGACGCAGGTAAACGCGACGGCATACAGCAGGCTGAAAGGATATCCCAGCGCCAGATTTATAAGCAGTGATTGTAAAAAGTAAAATCCGGTCCATGGGTTAAGCGCCAGGCCACGCGCAGCCAGCGTTTGTTTCAGCGTTACATTCATAGGTCACAATTAAAAAGCCGCCATGTGCGTCCCCTGGCGTCGAAGGGTAAAGCCTGCCTGGCAGTGCGCGAAGAAGAGGTTCAGCGAAGCGCAAAAGCTGCAGGGATGCGAGAAGATAAATTTGATGAATACTAACGTCAACTACTCATAACAAATTGTTTTGCGAGGACGATTGCAAATCCGGAAAAAAGAAGGGGTTATAGCGGCCAAACGACCAGTATTGCCGGGGAGTGTGACAGGAAAATGAAGCGGCGTGCCGCGACGCCGCATTAATGAGAAGGTTTGTCATCCTGCTGCGGTTTGCTGTGAAACATATCGCACAGCATGTTGAGAAGCATCAGGCGTACTTTAAAAGGAGAATGGCTAAACACGTGTAAACACCTCTTGAATTCGTTCATAGGACCTCCTGAACTTTCCACACCTTCATTCCCTGAAGGATGTTCGTATTACATACAGATATAGCACAGGCTATATTACTTAGCTATGGCTAAAACGTTAATTTTTTGTGCTCGGGTCACTATCCTATACAATAGAGCTCCTTTATCCGATGCACTGACGCGTCACCGCGAAGAGGAAGCAGAATGAGCCGTCACACAGGCACCCCAGGAATAAAAAAAGTGACGCAATTAGTCAATGTTGAAGAGCACGTGGAAGGCTTTCGTCAGGTGCGGGAAGCGCATCGCCGCGAGCTGATTGATGATTATGTTGAGCTGATTTCAGACCTTATCCGCGAAGTGGGTGAAGCACGGCAGGTAGACATGGCGGCCCGACTCGGCGTGTCACAGCCTACGGTAGCCAAAATGTTAAAACGTCTGGCCGGGGTTGGGCTTATTCAGCAGATCCCGTGGCGCGGCGTATTTCTCACGCCCGAGGGCGAAAAGCTGGCGCAGGAGACCCGCGAGCGTCATCAGATTGTGGAAAACTTTTTACTGGCGATTGGCGTCAGTCAGGATACTGCCCGTCGTGATGCCGAAGGCATGGAGCATCATGTCAGTGAAGAAACGCTGGAACGCTTCCGACACTTTACCCTTCAGGCGGGATTGCACGCTGAATGAACCTTCCTTTTCTGCGGTCGCTTCTGCGTGACCGCTTTTTACATCTGCTGCTCCTTATTGCGATCGTCCTTTCTTTATGGGTTCCTTTTCATCCTTCGACGTGGCCCGCGGCCATTGACTGGCATACCATTATTACGCTGAGCGGGCTGATGCTGCTGACCAAAGGGGTGGAGCAGAGCGGTTATTTCGACGTGCTGGGCCGGAAGATGGCGCGGCGGTTTGTCACCGAACGCCAGCTGGCGATATTCATGGTGCTGGCGGCGGCGGTACTTTCGACGTTTCTGACTAACGACGTGGCGCTGTTTATCGTGGTGCCACTGACCCTGACCCTGAAAAAATGGAGCGCCATTCCGGTCAACCGGCTGATTATCTTTGAGGCTCTGGCCGTCAACGCCGGGTCGCTGCTGACGCCGATTGGCAACCCGCAAAACATCCTGCTGTGGGGACGCTCCGGGCTTTCCTTCCTGTCATTCAGCTGGCAAATGGCTCCACTGGCAGTGGTGATGATGCTCACGCTGTTGCTGCTGTGTTGCTTCTGTTTCCCGGCCAAAGCGCTGCATTTTCAGAGCGGTGATCAGACGCCGAACTGGAAACCTAAGCTGGTGTGGAGCTGCCTGGCGTTCTATCTGATTTTTTTGCTGAGCCTGGAATTGCATCAGGAACAGTGGGGGCTGGCGGTTCTCGCAGCAGGATTCCTGGTGCTTGAGCGTCGGGTGGTGTTCAGCGTTGACTGGACGCTGCTGCTGGTATTTATGGCGATGTTTGTTGACGTACATCTGATGACCCAACTCCCGGCGCTGCATCATGCGCTGTCCGGCGTGGGCGGCTTGTCTGACGTTGGACTCTGGCTGACGGCTATCGGCCTGTCGCAGGTTATCAGCAACGTGCCGTCGACCATTCTACTCATCAACTATGTTCCGCCGACGATGCTACTGGCGTGGGCGGTAAACGTCGGCGGGTTTGGTCTGCTGCCGGGATCGCTGGCCAATTTGATTGCGCTGCGGATGGCTAACGACCGCCGCATCTGGTGGCGCTTTCATCTCTTTTCTATCCCGATGCTGCTGTGGGCGGCGGTCGTCGGTTTTGGTCTGCTGCTCATTGTCAGATAATGCTCATTTGTCAGGTTTTCCTGGCAAATGTATAGCAACCTCCTAAGTTTATTTAACGGCGAAAGTGTGACGCCGTTAACTCAAAGGATCGTTGTGACGCTATGGCCCAGACCAATACCCCCTCCGAAAATGAACAAAATAATGACGCAGAAACGCGCAAGCGACCCGGCAAAAAGCCGTTGATTATCCTCGGTATCGTGGTGGTGGTGATGGTCATCATCGCCTTCGTGTGGTGGTTTATGACCCGCAACGAAGAAACCACCGACGATGCGTTCACCGATGGTAACGTCGTCACCATCGCACCAAAAGCCGCAGGCTACGTCACCGAGTTGAAAGTGACCGATAACCAGCGGGTGAAAAAGGGCGATCTGCTGGTGGTTATCGACCCACGGGATAATACCGCTCAGCGTGCCCAGGCCAATGCCCAGCTCGGGCTGGCGGTGGCGCAACTGCATCAGGCTCAGGCCCAACTTGAGCTGTCGAAAGTGCAGTATCCGGCCCAGCGTGACCAGGCGCGTGCCCAGGTGCTGAAAGCCCAGGCTGACCTGGCGAATGCCGAAGCGGCGTATCGTCGTCAGCGCGGAGTCGACCCTCGCGCCACCACCCAACAAAATATTGATTCGGCGAATGCACAACTGCGCAGTGCCCAGGCCGGGTTAGCCAGTGCGAAGGCACAGCTGGAAGTTGCCGATCAGGTTCAACTGCAAATTCGTCAACAGGAAACTAACGTCGAAGCACGGGCGCGTCAGGTCGATCAGGCCAAAGCGCAGCTGGAAACCGCCGAACTGAATCTCTCCTGGACCGAAGTACGCGCCCCGTTCGACGGCTTCGTCACCAAACGTAACGTCCAGACCGGCACCCTGGTGCAGGCGGGCACGGCGTTGTTTTCGCTGGTGTCAGCGGATATGTGGGTGACCGCCAACTTCAAGGAATCTCAGCTGGAACGGATGAAGCCGGGAAACAAAGTGACCCTCTCCGTGGATGCGTGGCCCGATATCGAGCTGGAAGGGCATATCGACAGTATTCAGCAGGGCAGTGGGTCGAAGTTCTCGGCCTTCCCGGCGGAAAACGCTACCGGTAACTTCGTTAAGATTGTGCAGCGCGTGCCGGTCAAAATCGTGATTGATAAAGGACTGGATGCCAACCATCCGCTGCCGCTGGGCCTATCCGTTGAGCCGAAGGTGACGGTGGAATGACTGACAGCAGCCATGAAAACTGGCGACCGGCCAGCAATCCGTGGGCGGTGGCGATCGTTGTCACTCTGGCGGTGTTTATGGAAATCCTCGACACCACCATCGTCAATGTGGCGCTGCCGCACGTCGCCGGGTCGCTCTCCGCCAGCTACGACGAATCGACGTGGGTATTAACCAGCTATCTGGTGGCCAATGGGATTGTGCTGCCGATTTCCGCCTTCTTAAGCCGCCTGCTCGGGCGCAAACAGTTCTTCATCATCTGCATTGTGATGTTCACGATTTGCTCCTTTCTGTGTGGGATTGCCACTGAGCTGTGGCAAATCATCCTGTTTCGCGTGATGCAGGGCTTTTTCGGCGGCGGCCTACAGCCGACTCAACAGTCGGTGCTGCTGGATTACTTCAAACCGGAGGACCGGGGTAAAGCGTTTGGTCTCTCATCGATTGCGATCATCGTCGCCCCGGTAATGGGCCCGACGTTGGGCGGCTGGATAACCGACAGCTACTCCTGGCGCTGGGTGTTCTTCATCAACATTCCGGTCGGTATTCTGACGGTTCTGGCGGTGTATCAGCTGCTTGAAGACCCGCCGTGGGAGAAAAAAGCCGAGGGTAAAGCCAGTATTGACTGGCCTGGCATCGGGCTGATTGCACTCGGGCTGGGCTGTTTGCAGGTGATGCTCGACCGGGGAGAAGACGACGACTGGTTTCATTCCAACTTCATTATCACCTTCGCGGTGCTGACGCTGATTGGTATCGTCGGGGCTATTTACTGGCTGATGTATGCCCGCAAACCGGTGGTTGATTTACGCTGTATGGCCGACCGCAACTTCGCCGTCTCCTGTCTGCTGATGGCGGGGATGGCGATGATCCTCTACGGCAGTTCGGTGGTCATCCCCCAGCTTGCCCAGCAGGATTTAGGCTATACCGCTACCTGGTCGGGGCTGGTGATGTCCCCGGGGGCGATACTGATTGTGCTCACCATTCCGCTGGTGCTCAAACTGATGCCGGTGGTGCAAACCCGCTGGATAATTGCCTTTGGCTTCACCTTACTTGCAGGCTCCTTTTTCTGGTCGCGAAACCTGACCCCTTCCATCGATTTTGAAACGCTGATGTTGTTCCGCTGTGCGCAGTCGATAGGGCTTGGCTTCCTGTTCGTGCCGCTGACCACCATCGCGTTTATCTCGATCCCGCGCCGCCTGAATGCGGATGCGTCAGCGCTGTTTACCATGTTTCGTAACGTGGCAGGATCGGTGGGCATTTCACTCTCGACCGCCGCCATCACTGAGCGGGCGCAAACCCACAGCGCCTATCTGGCCTACAACGCTACGCCGCTTAACGAATCTTTCCAGCTGACGCTCAAAGAGGTGGCGGAGGCTATCCGTAATTTCACCACTCAAGTGGGCGATCCGCTGAGTCTGGCCAACGGACAAATGTATAAAGCGCTGATTGAACAATCTCGTTTCCTGGCCTATGTCGATGTTTTTACTATTCTGAGCGTGGTCGCGCTTTGCCTGATCCCGTTCTGTTTACTGCTTTCTCCGATCAAGAGTGAAGGCAGCGCAGGAGCACACTGACGATGTACAGACGTTTACCTTTTGCCCTGACCGGATTGTCGCTGCTGCTGGCAGGCTGTTCGGTCGGGCCTGACTATCAGTCCCCGCAGCCCAAAACTCCGTCGCACTGGAACGATCCGGGCGATAAAGGCGCGGCTTCACAAACCGCAACCCAGGCGGTGAATACCCGATGGTGGACGACGTTTCAATCCGCCGAGCTCAATAGCCTTATCGACCGGGCGATTATCGGCAATCTCTCCCTGCAACAAACCGCCCTGCGTATCGCCGGGGCGCGAGAACAGCTCAACCAGGCTAACGGCGCATTTTTCCCGTCGGTGAATAGCAATTTGCAGGCCACGCGCCAGCAGTTAGGGATTGAAGGCGAACTGAAATCACAGGGTGTGTATGACCAGATTGATACGATCAACCCGGATTTGAAAGGGGCATTACAGCCGCTGACCGAGCCGATTCATCTGTATCAGGGCAGTTTTGACGCCCAATGGGAACTGGATCTGTGGGGCAAAGTGCGGCGTCAGGTGGAAGCGGCGCAGGCGCAGCAGCAGGCGGCAATTGAGCAGCGCAACGATGCGCTGGTGTCGCTGGAAGCCGAAGTGGCGCGCGCCTGGCTGCAACTGCGCGGCACGCAAAGCATCATGGCGACCATCAATACCCAAATCAGCAGCGCGCAGGAAACGCTGGAGCTGACCGAAAATCGCCAGAAAGGCGGCCTGTCACCGCAGATGGATGTCGAAAATGCCCGCGCCCAGCTTGGCAATCTTGAAGCACAGCTGCCGCAGTATGAAGCCCAGGCCCGCCAGGCGATGAATGCCCTGGCGATTCTGCTCGGCAAACCGCCGGGCGCGCTGGACGGCGAGTTGAGCGCTCCGCAACCGTTGCCGACACTGCCGGATGTAGTGCAAACCGGGATCCCGTCGACCCTGGCCCGGCGCAGACCGGATGTCCGCCAAGCCGAGGCCAATCTGCACGCCGCCACCGCACAAATCGGCGTGTCGGTGGCGGAACTGTTTCCCAGCCTGACGCTGAACGGGCAGTTTGGTTTACGCAACTCCGAGACCAACTGGCTCACCGACTGGAGCAGCCATTTCTACAGCGTCGGCCCGCAGATATCGATCCCCATTTTCCAGGGTGGACGGCTGGTGTCGAGCGTCAAACTGGCGCGTGCGCAGCAGGGCGCGCAGGTGTTGCAGTACCGACAAACGGTGCTGACCGCGCTCGGTGATGTGGAGAATTCGCTGGTCAGCTATCGCAGCGATCAGAAGCAGGAACAGGCCCTGCAACGCACGATTGATGCGCTGCAAAATGCCTTTGAGCTGGCAAGTTCGAGCTATAAACAGGGGCTGGCGACATTCATTGATGTGCTGGATGCGCAGCGCCAGCTGGCACAGGCCGAGCAGCAGCACGCCCAGGCACAGGTACAAAGCCGAATTGACCTGGTGGCGCTGTATAAGGCGCTCGGCGGTGGCTGGGAGACGTATCAGAACGTTCAGCTGCCGGACTACTCGGTATTGGGGGATGCACCGCGCGGATAAGGTTCAGAGGATTGGGCAAGAAACGGGCAGGATCGCCCCATTCGCAAACGCATGAGTGAGCCTATAACTGTACACAACAAGGACACAACACTCACCCACAACATCCTCTAAGGAGAACGTTATGCGTTACCAAAAATTAGGCAATACCGGTTTATTTGTCTCCGAACTGTGCCTGGGCACCATGACCTTCGGCGGTGAAGACGGCATGTGGGGCAAAATCGGTCAACTGCAGCAGTCGGACGCGGAACGTCTGGTCGGCAGCGCGCTGGATGCGGGCATCAACTTTATCGATACGGCCAACGTCTATTCGGATGGGCGCTCCGAGGAAATCACCGGCCAGGCGCTGAAAAATCTCAAAGTGCCGCGTGAAAATGTCGTGGTGGCGACCAAAGCGTTCGGCGAAACCGGCACTGCGGGCGTCAACTCGCGCGGCAGTTCTCGATATCACATCATCAACAGCGTGAAAGAGAGCCTGCGCCGGATGCAGCTCGATCATATCGATCTCTATCAGCTTCACGGCTTTGACCCGGCAACACCTATTGAAGAGACGCTGTATGCGCTTGATAACCTCGTACAGCACGGACACGTTCGCTACATCGGGGTGTCGAACTGGTCAGCGTGGCAAATTATGAAAGCGCTGGGCATTTCTGACCGTCTGGGGCTGTCGCGCTTTGCCTCGTTGCAGGCCTATTACACCATTGCCGGGCGCGATCTGGAGCGGGAGCTGGTGCCGATGATGCAAAGCGAAGGGGTCGGACTGATGGTCTGGAGCCCGCTGGCGGGCGGTTTCCTCAGCGGCAAATATGGCCGCGACGGCCAGAACGAAGCGGGCGGTCGTCGCCTTGAGTTTGATTTCCCACCGGTGAACAAAGAGCGCGGCTTCGATTGCATCGACGTGATGCGCACTATCGCCGAAAGCAAAGGCGTGTCGGTAGCCCAAATTGCGCTGGCGTGGTTGCTGCATCAGCCAGTGGTCAGCAGCGTGATCATCGGGGCGAAACGTCCGGATCAGCTGGCGGATAACATTGCCGCGACCGAGATTCGCCTTAGCGAAGACGAGCTGAAACAGCTGGATGCGGTCAGTGCGCTGCCGCGCGAATACCCAGGCTGGATGCTGGAGCGTCAGGGCGAATACCGTCGTAATCAGCTGAAAGGTTGATCCTCCTTTCCTTTTCACAGGTGGGCTTCGGCCCACCTTTTTTTTGCCTTCTTTTCGAAACTGCTCACAAAAACGGCACAACCCTTTTGCCTGATTTGTCATTTCGTTCTATATGACTAGTCATGAAATTTAAATGACTAGTCATATAGACGGAGAGCAATGATGAACAAACTGCCGAAGGATTTTTTGTGGGGTAACTCGGTATCCAGTATGCAGACCGAAGGCGCGTGGAACGAGGGCGGTAAAGGCAAATCGGTGTATGACATTCGCGAGCCGAGCGAATTTGCGTCCGACTGGAAAGTGGCCACAGATTCCTATCATCGCTATGAAGAAGATTTTGATTTAATGCAGGATTTGGGCATGAACTGTTACCGCTTCCAGATTTCGTGGAGCCGTATCTGCCCTACCGGTGATGGCGCGTTTAACCAGGAAGGTATCGACTTTTATCATCGCTTTATCGATGCGCTGATTGCCCGCGGCATTGAGCCGATGATCTGCCTGTACCACTTCGACATGCCGTTGGCGCTGGCCGAGGAGTACAACGGCTTCAATGATCGCCGGGTGATGGACGCGTTCGTCCGCTACGGCAAAAAGATGATCGACTGCTATGGTGACAAGGTGAAGTACTGGCTGACCTTCAACGAGCAGAACATTTTCCACATGCCGATTGCGTTCCGTATTTCGGGGTACCTGCGCGGGGACGAAACGCTGCGCGAGCTCTATGAAGTGCAGCACCACACCATGGTGGCACACGTGCAGCTGACGCAGTATCTGCATCAGACCAAACCGGGCAAGCTGATGGGCGGTATGCTGGCACATCAGCTTATTTACCCGGCGACCTGCAAACCACGTGATATTTTCTGCGCTCAGCAGTTCGACGAATTCCTCAATCAAAACCTGCTGCGCGTGTATGCAGGTGAAGGCTACAGCCCGGAAGTGATGGCGGTCGTGAAGCGCGAAGGCTTTGACGATATCTACCGTGAAGACGATTTGGCGCTAATAGCGCAAAACAAAAATGATTACATGGCGTTTAGTTATTACGCCAGCCGCACGCTCGACAGCGACCCCATCCCAGAGGGCTGCGCGGTGAATTACTATCTGCAATACGGCGACAAAAATAACCCGTATCTGGAAGCCACTGAGTGGAACTGGCAGATCGATCCGCTGGGTTTCCGCACCATCATCACCCGCTACTACAACGACTGGCGTCTGCCGGTGTTCCCGATTGAAAACGGGATTGGGGTCATCGAATCCTGGGACGGCGAAAACATGATTGCCGATGATTACCGCATTGCCTATCACCGCGACCATATCAACGCCATGAAAGAGGCGATTTTTGAAGATGGCGCAGAGGTGATTGGCTACCTCGGTTGGGGGCTGATCGACATTCTCAGCTCGCAGGGTGACATGCGCAAACGCTACGGCGTGGTGTACGTCAACCGCGAAAACCACGATCTCAAAGACTTGAAACGCGTGCCGAAGAAAAGCTACGCATGGTTGAAACAGGCGATCCGCAGTAACGGCGAAGAGATGTAAGGCACAGTTGCCAGGCCGATTCTGGGATACGAGTGAGTCAAAAAAGGGTTCTGCACATGTCTGATAACGTTACATCCAATATGCAGTCTTTTACCGATCGCTTCGTGGAGTTTTCGGCGCGTATCGCGAACCAGGTCCACCTGCGTTCGCTGCGCGACGCGTTTGCTGGTGTCATGCCGATTTTCATTCTGGCAGGTCTTGCAGTACTGGTGAACAACGTGGTGTTCCCCTGGATTTTTGAAGGCGACACGCTGGTGCGCTTCAAAGTCTGGGGGGAGGCGATTATCAACGGCACACTGAATATCGCGGCACTGTTGATAGCGCCGATGATCGCATGGTCGTTGGCGCGTAACAAAAACTTCGGTAACCCGGTTTCGGCCGTCGTCATCGCCTTGTGTAGCTTCATTATAATGATGCCGATGCAGGTCGATATGGTGCCGGTCGGTGGGAAGGTGGCGGTAAGTCTGACCTCCATCCTGACCTTCGCCAACATTGGTTCCACCGGGATTTTCGCCGGGGTCATCATCGGCCTGCTGTCGACGGAGATTTTTATCCGCATCGCGCAGTTCAAACGCCTCGAAATTAACCTCGGGGAAAACGTGCCGCCTGCGGTGAGTCAGTCATTTTCTTCGCTACTGCCGACGATCATTACGCTGTCGCTGTTTGCGGTATTCGCGGCGTTGCTCAACAACCTGCTGCACACCGACTTGATCCACCTGATCACCACCCTGATTCAGCAGCCGCTCCGGCTGATCAACACCAGCCTGCCGGGCACGATTTTTATCTATAGCTTCGGCAACTTCCTGTTTACGCTGGGGATCCATCAGTCGGTGGTCAACAGCGTGGTGCTGGAGCCATTCCTGCTGATTAACACCAACGAGAACATGCTGGCGTATGCCGCGGGGCAGCCTATCCCGCACATCATCAACAATATCTTTGTTCCGACCTTTGGTATGGTCGGCGGCACCGGCAGCACGATTTCGCTGCTGATTGCTATCTTCCTGTTCTCGCGACAGAAAGCATCAAAGCAGGTGGCGCGTCTGGCCATCACCCCAGGGCTGTTTAACATCAATGAACCGGTGATATTCGGTTTGCCAATTGTATTCAACGTGCCGCTGATGATCCCCTTCGTGCTGCTCCCGGCTATCGGCATCTTCTTTGCCTGGGTCTGCACCACGCTTGGGTTAATCTCGCGCTGTGTGGTGATGATCCCCTGGACAACCCCGCCGGTCCTCAGCGCCTGGCTGGCCACCGCCGGGGACTGGAGGGCGGTGGTGGTTCAGTTGATAATCATCGTCTTTGGTGTATTCTTCTACCTGCCTTTCCTCAAGATTTCCGAGCGAGTGGCCTTAAGAAACAATGGGATAAACGAATAACTAAGGAACGGGCAATGGCGGCGAAATACCTCACTATCGCGCGGGAAATTAAGAAGCGGATCATCAGTCAGCGGTATCCCGCCAGCTCGCCGTTGCCCGACCAGTTTGCGCTGGCGGCGGAGTTTCAGACCAGCCGGATGACCATTCAGCAGGCGATTCGCCAGCTGATTGTTGAAGGGCTGATTTACACGCGCCAGGGGCAGGGCACCTTTGTGCGTAAGAATTTCCTCCAGCTTTCCCAGTGGGATTTACCCGGTAGCGATTACTTCGGCGCGACCAAAACCTGGGAGCACCTGGGTACGGTCAGCAGCCAGGTGGTGCGGTTTGAGCTGCGTTTTCCCAACGAAAAAGAGCAGGCTTCCCTGCTGATCAATGCTGATGCGCCAGTATACGATTTCGTTCGTCTGCGCCTGTTGAACGGTGAACCGATGTCGCTGGACTCGACCGTCATGCCGGTTAATCTGGTGCCCGGTCTTAATAAAGGTCATCTGGAAAGTTCAGTATTTCAGTATGTCGAAACCCTGGGACTGAAGATTATGGGGTCGTATCGCGTGGTGCGGGCCATCAAACCCGGCGAGCTGGAGCTACAGCATCTGGTGTGTGAAGCGGGCGACCCGGTGCTGGAAGTCGAACAGGTGATTTATCTGGAAGACGGCACACCGCTGGAGTATGCCCACTGCCATTATCGCTACGATCACGGCGGTATTGTTATCGTCAATAACGGCTAACACTTTTCGTTGTGGCAACCATGCGACAATAAAAAAGGCGGATTCCTCAGAACCCGCCTTTTTTGTGTTCAGCGTTCAGCTATCAGTTCAGACGAACTGGCATCCCGGAACGATCCTGCACGGCCTGATCGACCACGTTGCTGTCCACATCTGCCTGATCGGTAACGGCCTGCACAGATTTGTTCAGCGTAATCGGCACGATTTCACCGCCGTTGAACTGCGCATCGGTGGTGGACAGCGGGTTGTGAACTTCAATGTAGCGGCTGCCGTCTGGCTCAGTGGTTGCTTTCACCGGCTCATCAATGAACTGCACGCGGGTGCCTACTGGCACGTTCTGGAACAGGAATTTGATATCCTCGTTACGCAGACGCACACAGCCGTGGCTTACACGCAGGCCGATACCGAAGTTCGCGTTGGTGCCGTGGATAGCGTACAGACGGCCAATATACAGGGCATACAGACCCATCGGGTTATCCGGGCCCGCCGGAACAACGGCTGGCAGCGGGTTACCGGCGGCAACGTATTCTGCATGCATTTTGGCCGTTGGCGTCCAGGTTGGACCGGCTTTCTTACGCTCAACTTTAGTGGTCCAGTTGATCGGGGTATCTTTACCCAACTGGCCGATACCGATTGGTAACACGATAACGGTGTTGGTGCCCGCCGGGTAGTAATACAGACGCATTTCGGCGCTGTTAATCACGATGCCTTCATGCACGGTGTCCGGCAGGATCAGCTGCTGCGGGATGTTCAGCACGGTACCGCCCTTCGGCAGGTAAACGTCCACGCCCGGGTTAGCTTCGGTCATGTTGGATAAGCCCATCTGGTACTGCGCAGCGAAATACTCGAGCGGCTGCGTATTTCCTTCAGGGATGGTGACGACCTGGTTCTGGCCAATCAGACGGCTACCGTCAGTTGGCAGAGGATAGGTCACAGCCGATGCAGTATTGCAAAAGCCCATAACGGCAAGCGCTGCCGCGAAAAGCGTAGATATTTTCATTTTCATTTTATGCGAAGTATCGGTGCCACGCAGGCAGCAGTTGTTGGAGAATCGGAACCCGTAATGGGAGCGCATTATAGGTGCATTCTGCGCCACAGGGAAATCAGATGTGGATGAAATCACCTATTTTTCACCTTCTGATAGCATCCTGACAGCCAGGTTGATGCACGTGCAGGGCGATTTTTATTCCTAATTGTGCCAAAATAGGCCGTTTGTCACATCTTTTTAGGATACGCCCGTGTTAGTTACCAGCAACGTCACCATGCAGTTCGGCAGTAAGCCGCTATTCGAAAACATCTCCGTGAAATTTGGCGGCGGCAACCGTTACGGCCTGATTGGCGCTAACGGAAGCGGAAAATCCACCTTTATGAAAATTTTGGGGGGCGACTTAGAGCCGACCCTCGGCAACGTTTCGCTCGACCCGAACGAACGTATCGGTAAGTTGCGCCAGGACCAGTTCGCCTTCGAAGAGTTCTCGGTGCTCGATACCGTAATCATGGGCCACGCCGAACTGTGGGAAGTGAAACAGGAACGCGACCGCATCTACGGTCTTGCGGAAATGAGCGAAGAGGACGGTTATAAAGTTGCCGACCTCGAAGTGACCTACGGCGAAATGGACGGCTATTCTGCGGAATCGCGCGCCGGTGAACTGCTGCTCGGCGTGGGTATTCCGCTGGAACAGCATTACGGCCCAATGAGTGAAGTCGCTCCGGGCTGGAAGCTGCGTGTCTTGCTGGCGCAGGCCCTGTTCGCCAATCCTGATATCCTGCTGCTCGATGAACCGACGAACAACCTGGACATCGACACCATTCGCTGGCTGGAAAGCGTGCTCAACGAGCGCAACAGCACCATGATCATCATCTCGCACGACCGTCACTTCCTGAACATGGTCTGCACCCACATGGCGGATCTGGACTACGGCGAGCTGCGCGTTTATGCGGGCAACTATGACGACTACATGACTGCGGCGACTCAGGCGCGTGAACGTCTGCTGGCCGATAACGCCAAGAAAAAAGCGCAGATTGCTGACCTGCAATCCTTCGTGAGCCGCTTTAGTGCCAACGCCTCTAAATCTCGTCAGGCAACCTCGCGTGCCCGTCAGATTGACAAAATCAAGCTCGACGAAGTGAAAGCCTCCAGCCGTCAGAACCCGTTCATTCGTTTCGAGCAGGACAAGAAACTGTTCCGTAACGCTTTGGAAGTGGAAAAACTGACCAAAGGCTTTGATAACGGCCCGCTGTTTAAAGACGTCAACCTGCTGTTAGAAGTGGGCGAAAAGCTGGCGATCCTCGGGACCAACGGCATCGGTAAATCGACCCTGTTGAAAACCCTGGTTGGCGATTTAACCCCGGATGGCGGCAGCGTGAAGTGGTCTGAAAACGCCAAAATTGGCTACTACGCGCAGGATCATGAGTACGAGTTTGAAAACGATCTCACCGTGTTCGAGTGGATGAGCCAGTGGAAGCAAGAAGGCGATGACGAGCAGGTGGTGCGCAGCTTCCTCGGGCGTCTGCTGTTCAGCCAGGACGACATCAAAAAACCGGCGAAAGTGCTCTCCGGTGGTGAGAAAGGTCGCATGCTGTTCGGTAAGCTGATGATGGAAAAACCGAACATTCTGGTGATGGATGAACCGACCAACCACCTGGATATGGAATCTATCGAATCGCTGAACATGGCGCTGGAAATGTATCAGGGCACCCTGATCTTCGTTTCCCACGACCGTGAGTTCGTATCTTCTTTGGCGACGCGAGTAATTGAGCTGACGCCAGAGCGCGTGATCGACTTCAGCGGCAACTACGAAGATTACCTGCGCAGCAAAGGTATCGACGGCTAATTGTCTGCGGTTGCATCATAAAAAAACGCCACGCGGTATGACCGTCGTGGCGTTTTTTTTTGCCCCTCCCAATCGGGAAGGGCAGATCGCTATCAGCTCAACGACCACTCGCTCGCCGCTTCACCGTTAATCAACAGCTGGCGTTTCTCACCTGCCGGTAACGTTACCTTCAGCGTGCTCCATGCCGGGCGGTAATCGCCGCGCGGGTTGAAGGTCAGGTTGATGGTGCTGCCGGAACAGGCCATTTCCCAGTCCAGCCACAGGGCGTTACCGTCTTTGTAGCCCCAGGTCTCGCCGTCATCTTCAAACAGCATGCCGCGCTCAGAGCCCACACCTTTCAGCGGGAACAGCTTCAGTTCACGGCTGTCATCGGCAGCCGCGCTAACGTGCTTGATCCTGCCGCTCAGCGGTAGACCTGCCCCGGCGCGGACCAGCAGCGGCAGTTTTTCCAACGGGGCATCGACGGTGATCCCCTGTCCGCCGGAGAACCACTCCCCGGTATAGAAATCGTACCAGCCGGTTTCGTTGTCAGGCAGCCATACCGGGCGCTGACGCTGACCCTGTTCCACTACGCTTGCCACCAGCAGATCGCGTCCGAGCATAAAGTCATCGCACTCTTCGAATGTCTGCGCGTCATGCTCGTGATCGAGGAACGTTGGGCGCAGCATTGGTTCGTCGTCGGCGTGTGCCTGCCACAGCAGAGTGTAGAGGTAGGGCAGCAGACGATAGCGCAGTTCCACCGCACCCCGGATAGCCGGGGTGACGCCTGGATACATCCACGGCTCGTTAACGGTGTGATCGTCATTCCACGAGTGGATAGTAAAGCGCGGATGCATGACGCCGTTTTGTACCCAGCGCACGAACAGCTCGGCATCGGGCTTATCGCCGGAGAAACCGCCCACATCGTGGCCGACGTTAAACAGACCCGAAAGGCTCATGCCTACGCCCATGCGGGTGTTGTAGCGCAGCGTCTGCCAGTTGGTGCGGTTATCGCCGCTCCAGGTTTGCACGTAGCGCTGCATCCCGGCGCAGCCGGAACGGGAGATCAGGTACGGACGTTTTTCCGGGGCAAAGCGCTGTTGCGCTTCCATTGAGGCGCGCATCATCAGCAGCGGCATCACCGGACGCACATGCTTGATGGCGATTTCCTGACCGAAGCCATGGCAGCGAGCTTCGCCGTCCCATACTTCGTATTCGTTGTTGTCGTTCCAGGTCGAATCGATGCCCATTTCCAGCAGCTGGGTGGTGACGCCTTCCTGCCACCAGTCGACGGTCGCCGGGTTGGTGAAGTCAAGGTGTGAGCCCTCGTCATCCCAGAACACAGAACGTTCTGGCGCGTCAGCTTCTGAATCGCGCACGAACAAGCCTTTTTCCGCCACTTCGTTATAGCGCGGATGATCCTGCAACAGGCACGGTTTGATATTCGCCGCCAGCTTCAGTCCCGCGTCGTGGAAGGCCTGACTCATGACTTTCGGCTGCGGCACTTTGTCGTAGTTCCAGTTGAACACGTAGCGCTTGCCGTTGATCGAGGTATAGCCCGACGACAGCTGGAACGAATCGCAAGGAATAGCATGCTCATCACACAGACGGATAAAGTTCATCAGCTGGTTTTGCGCGTCAGGAGCATCGGTGTAATGCATGGTAGAGCCGCTGTAGCCGAGGCTCCATTTCGGGCCAAACAGGGTTTTCCCGGTCAGGCGTACAAAGGATTTGGTGATATCCAGTACCCGTTTGCCGGTGAACAGGTAGTAGTCGATATCACCCGCTTCGGCCTGCCAGCGGCGATAGGCGGTGTGGTAGTTGTCGAGTTCATTACCCAAATCCAGCCAGCTACTGCTCAGGTTGTCATAGAACAGGCCGACGCTCACATCATCGCGGCGGGTAATGGTGAACGGAATATGCTTGTACAGCGGGTCGGTACTGGCGGCGTTATAGCCCATCGCATCAAGGTTACGCATTTCGAAACGCTTCCCGGTACGCTGCAAATCGCCCGCTTTCTCGCCGAGGCCGTAAAAGCGCTCGTCCTTTTGCCGCTTCAGATAGTGGGCCACGCCGTCGCCGTGGGCGTTCACCAGATAGGCGCTGGTCGGACGGTCAGCGGTCAGGTACTGCCAGTCGCCTGCGTCGTTGCGGTAATGCCACTCCAGCCACAGCGGCTGGTGGACGGTGACGCGTAGCTGCGAGGTGCTGATGGATAGCTTGTCATCATGCTTTTCCAGCGTCCAGGCAGGCAGACCGAAGCCGGACACGTCATCGCGCGAGCGGCCTTCCCACGGCACGTCCTTATCGGGGGCAATGCTCCAGGTTTTGTCGAGCGCCAGTTTGCCCTGACGTTTGAGCAGTACGCGGAACAGGTTTTCTTCCAGCATGTACAGGCACAGAGTGTGCTGACCATCGACGGTCAGTTCGACGTGATGTGCGGATTGTTTTTCGAAAGTCCAGTGTTTAAGCGTTTTCATAAATAATCAAACCTGTAATCAGGCGCGCTTAGCGCGACGTTCAGCAATAAAGGCAATCAGGAATACAGCGCCAATCAGGTCAAAGAAGCCCATGGCGATAAACAGCGGGTTGAAGCCAATCTTGTCGGCGGTCACCCCGATAATCAGAGAGAAGATGAAGCTCGCTATCCACGCCGCGGAGCCACGCATTCCGTTGACGGTGGCCATCTGCCCCCGGTCGAACGACTCCACCACCAGCGCGCTCAGCATGCAGGAAATTATCTGGTGACCGAAGCCGCCGATGGAGATCAGGGCAATCGCCACGTACGGGTTGCTGGTGAAGGCCATCATTGCCAGGGAGAGCATCAGGAACGCGCCGGATACAGAAGAGGCGACGACCGCATTCACGCGGGTAAAGCCGAAGAGGCGCACGTACAGTTTGGTCAAATAACCGCTGGCGACGCTGCCGAGATCGGCGGCCAGGAACGGCAGCCAGGCGAACAGCGCAATCTGTTTCAGATCCATGCCGTAGGTTTTGGCCAGATACAGCGGTACCCAGAAACTCATCACCGCCCAGGCCGGTTCCGCCATAAAGGCTGGAATGGCAATCCCGTAGAAACGTTTGTTTTTACTGATGTTACTCAGGGCTTTCAGGAACGGCAGTTTCACCGCGGGCGGTTCGTTATCCTGCTGGATGTAGGCCAACTCTTCCTTGCTCAGGTTCGGGTGCTGTTCCGGGTTGTGATAGAACAGCCACCACAGCACCACCCAAACCAGCGCCAGGAAACCGGTAAACATAAAGGCACCCTGCCAGCCGAAGGAGGCATGGGCAAAATAGATGATAGGCGGGGCCAGCATCGCGCCGATGGAGAAGCCTACACCCGCCCAACCGGCGGCGATAGGGCGCTCAGATTTCGGGAACCACTCGCCGATGGTTTTGGCGTTGGCTGGCGTTGCTGCCGCCTCCGATGCCCCCATACCAAAGCGCAGCAGGGCGATGTGCAACCAGCTCCCGGCCCCGGCATGGGCGATACAGGCCACAGCCCACAGGCAGGCGCAGATCATAAACCCGAGCTTGAGGCCGATAACATCAATCAGCCAGCCGCAGAGAGGCTGGAAAATGGTGTAGGCAATCTGGAAGGCACCGACAATCCAGGAATATTGTTCCGTGGTAATGCCGAGTTCAGTTTTCAGTTCCGGGGCAAGGATGCCCAGAGAGTTACGTGTAATGTAGTTAACGGTTACGCCCAGAAGGAAAAGGACCAGCACCCACCAGCGCAGGTTTTTCACCACGCGACGCGTTTTGCTGACCGTCAACTCGTTATTAACACCTTGGCTCATAGAAATCTCCACAAGACGGTTTGTAGGGGGAAGATGACGCTCGCAAGGGGCGAGTTGTCATACCGATTTTTATATTTTATTGAAACCTAATGGTTTTCTTTTAGTAAGCTTCCGGATGACTAGTATGGAAGTTGTCAGGCCAATTAAGGGTAGGGCACAAAAATCAGCCGTAAAAGTGCAATTTGTGCAAATTTTTTCATGAGCCAGCGGTATACTCCCTTTTAATTAATTTTATCCCCTTGAACACCGGGGAAATAGCTCGTGAAAATTCTTTCATTTGCAAAGTGGAGGTAGATCACAAATTGGATAAAAAGCTGAAAATCGCGGAAATCGCGGCGCGAACCGGGCTGTCGGCCAGCACTGTGTCCCGGGTGTTGGCGGGGAAAGCCAACACCAGTGAAAAGGCGCGTGAGCGGGTGCTGACCTGCGCCCGAGAACTGGGCGTGATGGACGGCATGGCCGCCGGAAGAATGCTGCTCAATAGCCTGATCGTGTTTGCCCCTCAGCGTGCGTTCGACGAGCGGTCCGACATCTTTTACTACCGCGTTATTCAGAGCATCAACAAAGCGCTGTCGGCCCATGAGGTGCGGCTGCGATACTGTGCCCTGGAAGAAAATGACAGTGACGCCAACCTGTTTCTGGCCCGGATGAATGACAGTGATACCCAGGCGGCCATTTTGCTCGGGATAGACGATCCGCACATTCACGACCTGGCGGCAGACTTTGCCAAGCCGTGTGTACTGATCAACTGTCGCGACGAACGGATGCGCTTGCCATCGATCGCCCCCGATCATCGGCTGATCGGCCAGTTTGCCGCCCGTTACCTGTTCGATATGGGTCATCGGACGGTGGTCAACGTGATGTGCCTGCGTCGCTACACCATGGAGCTGCGCCTGATGGGCATTCGTGAGGCGTGGAAGAATGGCAATCTGCGTTTTCAGGATGCGCGTGATTTGATTACCGTACCCAGCTTCAGCGCCAAAGAGACCGAAGACAAAGTCGGCGCATGGCTGGATGCGCAAGGGGATAAGCCACTGCCGACGGCGTTTTTGGTCGGGGGGGATTTCATGGCGGCGGGCACTATCAAAGCGTTGCAACAGCGCGGACTACGGGTGCCACAGGATGTGTCGGTCATGAGCATCGATGGCTTTAACCTGGCGGCCATTCAGGACGTGCCGCTGACGGCTGTTCACGTGCCACGAGATGAGCTGGGAACCGAAGCAGTACAGATGCTTCAACAGCGCCTGATTCGCCCGGAAGCACCGGGTGGGTCACTGCTGCTGCACGGCACACTGGTGGTGCGGGAATCGGTGCGGCGGATACGTCCGGGAACGCGACGTACCGCCGTAGAACGAGAAGGCTTATACGACGATTAAAGGTCCATCCCCAGCGCGCGTTTGCCGTGAATGTTCAGGTCGTCGAGGGTAAAGCGGTCTTGCCAACTCACTTCATAATCTTCCGGCGGGAAGTCGCCCGGCGACGCGCCGTTTTCCAGCGCGACTTTCACTTTCTGCGCGTAGGCGAGGTTTTTGGCGCACATTGGCGCTGCCGGGATGTACATCACGTTACCCCAGCCCTGCTGGTCGGTCACTGGGGCAACGGCGTGGATAACGTCACAGTGCCACCACACCGAATCACCCGGTTCCAGCGCCGGAATGGAGGTCAGCGCTTTGATCAGCAGCGGGTGCCACTGCTCGGAAATCGGCAGCACGCGACCCGGTGCCACGCCGCAGAGTTCGTCTTCCGGTACATCGTCGAGCAGCGGACGCAGCAGAATATAGGCCATTGCTTCTGGGACAGGCACCACATGCAGCAGCCCCTGATCCGGGATCATCTCTGACAGCGCCGTCCAGCCCTGGAAAGTGCGGAACACCGAGCACTTGGTGGTGTTTGCAACGGTGTACTCCTCGACATCGGTACGGTGTGCCGCATCCCACGGATCGAACTGGGTAAAATCACCGTTGAACACATTGGCGAACACCTGCTGATAGGCGGGGAGCAGCCAGCGCTCCAGCGCCCCGGAATCGGTATGCGCACCAAGACCTTTCGAGGTGGTGCCCGGTGGACGACGACGAATACGGTCGGGGTAAATCACGCTGACGTCCGGGTCAAACCACTGTTTGCCTTCACTTTCAAAACGCCACAGCCGGTTGAGGAATGACTGCACCGAGGCCATCTCATGACTCTGGCGGGCCTGCATTTGCGCCTGCGACCAGTAGATCGGGTAGATCTCCGGCCGCGACGCGGTCAGGGTGCCGAAGAAGTTATCGCCCGGGCCTTTGTAGACCTCATCAAAATGATTGCGGTCGAGATAATCAAGCATCGAGCGATCCCAGCCCAGCGCTTGCTCACGCGGGAAATGCCCTTTAATCACCGCGCAGCCGCGACGTTTGATCTGCTCACGCTGGGCATCGGTCACGTTGCCGTTGGCGATATCGTCGTAGGCCACCACGGGCCACACCGGTTTGCCGCTGGCTTTCAGGGCATCAATTTCTGCCACCCGGGCCTCGATATGCACCGCCAACGAGTCGAAAATCGCCTGCACGTCACCTATCTGTGCACGCAGCGCTTTTTTCATTTCACGGATGGCCGCTTTGTGGTCGGCGGGCAGGGTTGAATGGGTAAAGGAATGCGCCATGATTGACCTCTCAATCTTTCATTCGAAAGTAATTTAACTTACAGATGATACTTTAAGTTAAAAATAGGTTAATGCAAATTAAAAAACTTGATGCAATCCACAATCCGGGAAAGCTCATTGAGCGGGGAAAGGAAAGACCGGAGCGGGGTGCTCCGGGGGACTATCAGGCGTCGAACGGGGAGGCGTTATCCAGCACGGCCTGAATGACATTCAGTGCGCCGTCGTGGTTGTTGTCATCGGTCTGATAGCGAGCGATGGCTTTGATGCTGTCGGCGGCGTTGGCCATGGCGAAGGAATATTTCACCAGTTTCAGCATCTCGGCGTCGTTGCCGCTGTCGCCGATCCCGACACACTCCTGCGGCGAAAGCTGCCAGTTTTTCAGCAGACGGCTGATACCGTTGGCTTTATGCAGACCGGGGATAATCAAGTCGACGAAGCCGAAACCGCTGGTCACGGGCTTCATGATCCCGTCCAGCGAAACGTGCAGCGCATCAATCAGCTGTGGGATTTCACTGTCCGGCAGGTTCAGCGAGAACTTGAAAATCTTGTCGTCAATCTGCTGATAATCAGCAATTGGTTTCAGGCGGTGGTAGTGTTTCGACATCAGATGGACGAACGCTTCCGGCGCTTTATCGCTGACGTAGGCGCTTTCCAGGCCACAGGCGACAAAGTTGAGCTGCGGGTCTTTCAGCAGTTCACCGATAACCACCTGGGATTCATGCCGGGTCAGTTCGCCATGGAACAATTCCTGGCCGTGCTGATACACCAGCGCGCCGTTTTCGGCAACGAAGGAAATTCGATCGCGGATTTCAGGGAAGAAGGAAATAAGCTGGTAATACTGATTACCGCTGGCAACGACGAACTCAATGCCGCGCTGCTGTAGCTGCTGGAACTGCGCCAAAAAGCGTTCACGAGAGTACTGCTTGGCATCATTGAGAAAAGTTCCGTCCATATCTGTGACGATAACTTTAACTGTCATACATTGAGCTCCTGAATGTTACTGCGACCAGCAACATTCTAAGTACAATGTGACGAGAACCACAAATTCTTTTTGCCCGGCGGCGCGTGGCTTGCCAGGCCTACAAAATCGATCCCGTAGGCCGGGTTAGCGCAGCGTCACCGGGCATTTATCGCCTTACAGCGTATGCTCGGTACGCGCAATAATATCGTCCTGCGCATCCGGTGACAGGGCGGTGAAGAACGCCGAGTAACCTGCCACACGCACCACCAGGTCACGATACTGGTCCGGGTGTTTCTTGGCTTCCAGCAACGTTTCGCGCGACACGATGTTGTACTGAATATGCCAGCCTTTATGCACCTCGAAGAAGGTACGCAGCAGCACCATCAGCTTCTGGCGGTCGCTGTCGTTATCGAGCGTGGCCGGGTTCAGCTTCTGGTTCAGTAGCACCCCACCAAGGATCGCCGCCGTCGGCAATTTACCCACCGAGCCAATGACCGCGGTCGGGCCGAGGTGGTCAGTACCGGACGCCGGGCTGGCACCTTCCGCCAGTGGGGTATGCGCTTTACGTCCGTCCGGCGTCGCCATGGTCGCGGCACCGAACGGTACGTTGGCAGAGATGGACGAGGTGCCCGCATAGTAATCGCCGCCGATTGGACCCCGACCGTGACGCGGGTTGTGATACAGCTTCAGCTCGTCAATATAGGTCTGATAGGCGCGAACCAGTAACGCATCGACGGTATCGTCGTCGTTACCATACTTCGGCGCACCGTTAATCAGACGCTGACGCAGCTGTTCGTGGGTCAGGCCTTCAAAGTCGTCGGCCAGCGCGGCGGCCAGCTGTTGCTGCCCAATCACACCCTGTTCAAACACCAGTTTTTTGACCGCTGCCAGGCTGTTGCCGAGGTTGGCGATCCCGACCTGCAGGCCAGAAACCCAGTCGTATTTCGCGCCGCCCTGTTTGATGCTTTTCGCTCGTTCGATACAGTCATCCACCAGTGACGAACACAGGATATCGGGCACGTTTTCTTCCAGCATGGTGTCGACCACGTATTCGATTTCAATCGATTTGCGGGTGTAGTAGCGAATCTGCGTATCCCATGCCGCCATCACCTCGTCGAATGCGCCGAAATTGCCCTGCGACAGCGCTTTGGCCTGCGGGAGGAACACTTCCCCACTGGTGGCATCGCGCCCACCTTCCATTGCTGCCAGCATCACACGGGCGAAGTTGATGAAGCTCATGCCGGTGCAGCGATAGCCCCATTTGCCGCCGACGGCGGTTTCGATACAGCCGATGGCGGCGTAATCGTAGGCGTCTTGTTTCTCTACGCCGAGCTTGATGAATTCCGGGATAACGATTTCGTCGTTATTGAAGGCGGGCATCCCAAAGCCACAGCGGATCACCTGCACACAGGCGTCGAGGAAGTCGTTGCTCATCCCTGCATGATAACGCACGCTGAGGTTGGGCTGCGTGGAGCGCAGTCGACCGCAGGATTCCAGAATCACGTAAGAGAGCGGGTTGACCGCGTCCATCGCCTCATCGTTAACCAGCTTCTGGCCGCCGATGGTCACGTTCTGGTACAGCGGGCTACCTGCGGAGGCTTTAGAGTGCGACCCGGAGCGAATTTTGTTCACTTCCAGCAGCTTCAGCCAGCAGCTGTGCAGCAGTTCAATCGCCTGTTCACGCTGCAACGTGGCGTTCAGCTCCACGTCACGACGGTAGAACGGATACAGATACTGATCCATGCGACCAAACGACACCGAATGACCGTTGGACTCAATCTGTAGAATAAGCTGAATGAAGTAGCACAGCTGTAACGCTTGCCAGAAGGTTTTTGGCGGCTCGTGAGCGATAACGTCACAGTTTTCGGCCATCGCCAGCAGTTCGTCGCGACGGGCTTCGCGGCTCTCTTCACTCGCCATTTTGCGCGCCAGTTCGGCGAAACGTTTGATGTGCAGGCTAACGGCTTCCAGCACGATGTCGATCCCTTTCAGGAACTGATCGCCGTGCAGATCTTCCAGCACCGTGAGATTAATACGCGTGCGGCGCTCGGCCACTTTTTCACGCAGGCCATCAAGGCCTTTTTCCAGTAGCAGCGGGAAGTTTACCGCCAGGTGCGCATCACCGGAGGTCATGTTGCCCTCGGCTTTAATAATCCCGGTCGCCAGCAGGGCTTTTTGTTCATCGGTGAACATGCCGTAGCAGCGGTCCTGCACGGTCTGACCGTTCCACCACGGGCAAATTTCATGCAGCACGCGTTTGTTTTCTTCGCTGACCGCAAAGCCTGCGCCCGGACGATCGGCGAGATCATCAATCTCTTTTTCAATCCAGCTGACGGTGTATTCCGGGAAAATCGGCGCAGCGCGGACTTCGCTGGCCTGGTTGCCGATAATCAGCTCGTCGTGTTTGATCCAGATGGTACGTTCCGCCAGATGATGCGCCAGCGCCAGCGCGCGGCGAACCGGGATCGGCTTATCCATGTTGTGCTGATAAAGAGTGGTGTAATGCTGGGCGCGCTCGGTGCAGACCGGGGGCTTCACAATGTGAACCAGCGCATTTTTGTGCGCCTGAATGCGGTCGGTCAGTTGGTCGAGTTTCAGGGTAGTCATCGTATTATCCTCGTAGGGTCGCAGTCAGCCCTTTTTCCCGGGCGATTTGCTGGGCAAAATCCAGCAGTTCCGGGGCATCGAGCGGCTTATCTGGGGCAGAATAGGGCACGCCAAGCAGGCTATATTTGTTCATGCCGAGCGTGTGATAAGGTAAAAAGTGAATGTCGCTCACCTGTAATTCATTGGCGGCAAAGTCGGTAATCGCTTCGATGGAGGCTTCATCGGCGTTGAAACCCTGGATCAGCGGCACGCGGATGGTCATTTTTTTGCCTGCCGCCGCCAGCCGTTTGAGGTTATCCATCACCCGTTTTGCTGAGCCGTCGGTCCATTGCAAAAATTTCTGCGGGTCGACGTGCTTTAAATCAGCGAGGAACAAATCGATATACGGCAGGGCCGGTTCAAGGTAGCGCCACGGCACGTGCAGGCAGGTTTCCACCGCGGTATGAATGCCCTGCGCGTGACTGTTTTTCAGCAGTTCAAGCGCCAGTTCCGGGTTCATAAAGGGTTCGCCGCCGGAGAGGGTCAGCCCGCCGCCGCTGCGATCGTAAAAAGGTTTATCGCGTAGGACCGTTGCCATGATTTCGTCGACGCTTTTCATTTCGCCGCAAACGGTCAGCGCCTGCGTCGGGCAGCAGTCGGTCAGCGCATCGAGATGCGGCTGTTCCAGTTTTTCACGATGGATAACCAGGCCATTCAGCGCACGCTCGATAACCCCGGGGGCCGCCTGCTGGCAAAGTTCGCACCCATCAAGACACAGACGGGCATCGAACAGGAGATCCTGCGTGCGGGCGCGGCTTTCCGGATTCTGGCACCAGCGGCAGCCCAGTGAGCAGCCTTTCATAAACACAACGGTGCGGATACCGGGGCCATCGTGGGTGGAATAGCGCTGAATGTTGAAAATCATAATTTGCCTCTCTGCTTTCGTATAAAGATTAAATAACTTTCGAATGAAAGTGATTTTGACATGCGTCAACAAAAAGAGAGGTTGCAGCGTGGTAGTCTTAAAGCATGCAGAATCTCACAATTTAAGGAACCGTTATGGAACTCTATCTCGATACGTCCGAAGTCGCTGCGGTGAAAAAACTGGCCCGCATCTTCCCGCTGGCGGGGGTGACCACTAACCCAAGCATCGTGGCTGCCGGTAAAAAACCGCTGGAAACGTTGTTACCGGAACTGCACGATGCGCTGGGCGGTCAGGGCCGTTTATTTGCGCAGGTGATGGCTAACACCGCTGAAGGAATGGTGAGCGATGCGCGTAAACTTCGCGCCATTATTCCTGATCTGGTGGTGAAAGTGCCGGTCACGGCGGAAGGGCTGGCGGCAATAAAAATGCTGAAAGCCGAAGGCATTCCTACGCTTGGCACCGCAGTATACGGCGCGGCGCAGGGCCTGCTCTCGGCACTGGCGGGGGCGGAATATGTTGCGCCTTACGTGAACCGCATTGATGCTCAGGGCGGCAGTGGGATTCGCAGCGTGGAAGAGTTACAGCAGTTGCTGGAGCTGCATGCGCCTGCATCTAAGGTGCTGGCCGCGAGCTTCAAAACCCCGCGTCAGGCGCTGGATTGTCTGCTGGTGGGCTGTCAGTCGATTACGCTGCCGCTGGATGTCGCGCAGCAGTTTATCGCTTCCCCGGCGGTTGATGCGGCTATCGATAAATTTGAACAGGACTGGTTGGGTGCGTTTGGACGTTCGACTATCTGACCTGTGCGGCCTGATGCCCGGCGGCGCTATGCTGACCGGGCCTAAAACGGCAATCAAACGATTGCCGTTTTACTTTTACCTCCGCACACTTCACACCCGGCAAACTGCATCAATTTCATTTCGCGGAACTGGCAGGTCATTGCGTCATACATCACGATTTTCCCCGCGACGGGCGTGCCATAAGCGGCCAGTAGCTTAAGGGTTTCCATCGCCTGCAACGAACCTATCACCCCAACCAGCGGTGCCATCACCCCGGCTTCCACGCAGGTAAGGGCGTTTTCCCCGAACAGGCGACTCAGGCAGCGATAGCACGGTTCGCCGTCCTGATAGGTGAACACGCTGATTTGCCCTTCCATACGGATCGCCGCCCCGGAGACCAGCGGGGTTTTATGCTGAAAACAACCGGCGTTAAGCCGATTGCGGATTTGCACATTGTCGGTACAGTCGAGGACCACATCGTGGGCGGCAATGTGCGCGAAAAGCTCAGCGTCATCCAGCAGCGCGTTAATACACTGGAACTGAACGTGCGGATTAATACGCGCCAGCGTGTCACGGGCAGATTCCACTTTCGGCTGGCCGAGAGTCGCATCGCTGTGCAACGTCTGGCGCTGAAGGTTCGACAGCGAGACGGTGTCGAAATCGAGCAGCGTCATCTGCCCGATCCCGGCGGCGGCCAGATATTGCGCCGCCGCACAGCCTAAACCGCCCAGCCCGACGACCAGTACCCGCGCGGCTTTCAGTTTTTCCTGACCGTCAAAATCGAAACCGCGCAACACGATTTGCCGGTTGTAACGCAGCATCTCCGCGTCACTCAGTTCCACGCTCATCACAGTCCCCCGAACAGCGCGTTGAACGGTTCGACGTCAACCCATTCGTCCACCTCGACATGGCCCCGCTCGCGTTCGAGCACAATAAAACAGTTGCCCTGGCTGAACGAGCTGAACACGTGTGAACCCTGATGCCCGGTGGTAGCGACGGTTAACTCGCCGTCCTCATTGCGGGTCAGAATGCCGCGCTGGAAATCGAGACGTCCCGGCGATTTTTTCAGGCGCGTGGTGGTGCGCACCCGCAGGCGCGGTGGCAGGCTGGAAGCCGGATTGCCGCTCAGTTTTGCCAGCAGCGGCTGCACCAGCTGATAGAACGTCAGCGCCGCCGACACCGGGTTGCCCGGCAGGCCGCAGAACCAGCTGTGGCTCAGCTTGCCAAAGGCAAAGGGTTTACCGGGCTTGATGGCCAGTTTCCAGAAGGCGATTTCGCCCAGTTCATCGAGGATAGTCTTGGTGTAATCCGCTTCCCCGACCGACACACCGCCGGAGCTAATGACCACGTCGGCCTGCTGGTCGGCACGGAGGAAGGCGTCACGGAGCGGGTCCTGATTGTCCGGGATAATCCCGAGATTAATCACCTCGCAGCCGAGCTGTTCCAGCATCAGATGCACCGCTAGACGGTTTGTGTCGTAAATCTGCCCAGCCGCCAACGGTTCGCCGGGTAATTTCAGTTCATCGCCGGTGGAGAACACCGCCACGCGTACTTTGCGCACCACTTCGACGGTTGGGATGCCGAGTGAGGCCAGCACCGGCAGTTCGGCCACGGTAAGGCGCGTGCCGCGCGGGAACACGGCGCTGCCCGCGGTGATGTCTTCCCCGCGACGACGGATATTCTGGCCTGCTCTGACGCTGGCGGTGAAACGTACCCCGTCAGCGGTTTGTTCGGTTTCTTCCTGCATGACCACCGCCTCGCAGCCTGACGGCACTGGAGCGCCGGTCATAATGCGTACGCAGGTTCCGGCGGGCCATTCACCGTCAAACGGTTGACCGGCAAACGCTTTCCCCGCCAGCGGCAGGGCTTTGCCGTCCGCAAGGTCAGCCAGACGTACGGCATAACCGTCCATCGCCGAGTTATCAAAGCCCGGTACGTCGAGCGGGGACACCACATCGCGGGCGGTAATGCGGCCAAATGCCTGTAGCAGCGGCAGCGTTTCGGTTTCGCTCAGCGGGGAAATACGGTCGAGCATCTGGGTCAGCGCCACGTCGAGCGGCATCAGTCCGGCGTTAAAATCCATTATTTACTCCTGCGACAATTCGTCTGTTGCGCCCATTATGGCAGAAAAGCGCCGACGACTGTACGTCAGGGGGCAGGAGAGCTTTACAGCACCGATGGCACTTTCTATATTCAAAAATCATATAAATTAATCGGCACAATAATGATATCTATAGAAAAAGCAGGCCGACAGCCGATTAGCCGAAGGGAAGGGCGCAATGAGTAATGCAGTGATCGCCATTCATGGCGGGGCCGGGGCCATCTCCCGCGCCACAATGACGCCTGAGCGCGAACAAGAATATGTGCAGGCGCTGGCGATGATCGTCGAGGCGGGCCAGCAAATGCTTGAACAAGGGGCCAGCGCACTGGACGTGGTGACCGAGGCCGTGCGCCTGCTGGAAGAGTGTCCGCTGTTTAATGCCGGGATAGGCTCTGTCTTTACCGCCGATGAAACGCATGAACTTGATGCCTGCGTGATGGACGGCAACTCGCTTAACGTCGGCGCAGTCGCGGGCGTTAAGCATTTACGCAACCCAATCCTTGCCGCGCGTCAGGTGCTGGAACACAGCCCGCATGTGTTGCTGATTGGCGAAGGGGCAGAGAAATTTGCCGTTGCTAATGGGATAGAAAAAGTGAGCAACTCGTTATTCTCCACTCCGGAACGCCTGCATCAACTGCGTCAGGCGCAGGAGGCGGGGGAAATGCGGCTCGATCACAGCCCGGCCCCGCTCGATGAACGCAGCAAAATGGGCACCGTCGGGGCCGTAGCGCGTGACCTGGCGGGCAATCTTGCCGCTGCCACTTCGACGGGTGGGATGACCAACAAGCTGCCGGGCCGGGTGGGTGACAGTCCGCTACCCGGCGCAGGTTGCTACGCCAATAACGCCAGCGTGGCGGTGTCGTGTACCGGCACTGGCGAAGTCTTTATGCGCACCCTGGCGGCCTACGATATCTCAGCCCTGATGGAATACAGTGGCTTAAGCCTGCAGGACGCCTGCGAGCGAGTGGTGATGGAAAAACTTCCGGCGCTCGGCGGCAGCGGTGGGCTGATAGCCATCGACTGCGACGGCAACGTGGCGCTGCCGTTTAACAGCGAAGGCATGTACCGCGCTTATGCGTTTGCAGGTGACTCCTCGACCGTGGGTATTTACCGGTGAGCGGAGGAGAGGTCGGCCGCAATCACGCCATCGACGCCAGCGAAGTGCTGGCGGTACGCGATTTAACGATTTCCTTTCGTCAGGAAGGCCACCCGGTTCAGGCAGTCAAAAATCTGTCGTTTGACCTGAAACGCGGTGAAACGCTGGCGATTGTCGGTGAATCTGGCTCGGGAAAATCCGTGACCGCGCTGGCGCTGATGCGCCTGTTGGAACAGTCCGGCGGCGAGGTCAACAGTGAATCGATCCTGCTGCGGCGGCGCAATCGCGAGGTGATTGAGGTGACCGCGCAGAGTGCTTCGCAGATGCGTCATGTGCGCGGGGTGGATATCGCGATGATTTTCCAGGAGCCGATGACCTCCCTGAATCCGGTGTTTACCGTTGGGGAGCAGATTGCTGAGTCGATCCGATTGCATCAGGGGTTGGGGCACGCAGACGCGCTGAAAGCGGCGAAAAAGATGGTAGAGCAGGTGCGGATCCCGGAAGCGGAAACCATGCTGGCCCGCTATCCACATCAGCTTTCCGGCGGGATGCGCCAGCGGGTGATGATTGCGATGGCGCTCTCATGCCGCCCGGCGGTGCTGATTGCCGATGAGCCGACCACCGCCCTCGACGTCACGATTCAGGCGCAAATCCTGCAACTGATCGCCGTCCTGCAAAAAGAGATGGAAATGGGGGTGATTTTTATCACTCACGATATGGGCGTGGTGGCGGATATCGCCGACCGTGTGCTGGTGATGTATCAGGGCGAAGCGGTGGAAACCGGCAGTGTGGAGCAGATTTTCGCCGCGCCCCAGCATCCCTACACTCAAGCGCTGCTGGCCGCCGTGCCGACCCTCGGCGCGATGCGCGGCACCTCACTCCCGCGCCGTTTCCCATTGCTGAACGCCACTGCCGCGGCGGAAGAACAGGACACCGTGGTGTCTGGCGATCCGGTATTGCAGGTACGTGATTTGGTTACCCGTTTCCCGCTGCGCAGCGGCATTCTCAACCGCGTCACTCGTGAAGTGCACGCGGTGGAAAAAGTCAGTTTTGATCTGTGGCCCGGTGAAACGCTGGCGTTGGTAGGGGAATCCGGCTCCGGCAAATCGACCACCGGGCGCGCGCTGCTGCGGCTGGTCGAATCACAAAGCGGCAGCATTGTATTCAACGGTCAGCGCATTGATACCCTCCCCGATAGCCAGCTCCAGCCGTTACGCCGCAATATCCAGTTTATTTTTCAGGACCCGTGGGCCTCACTGGATCCGCGGCAAACCGTCGGCTATTCGATTCTGGAACCGCTGCGGGTGCATAACATCATGCCGGAAGCCGAGGCGCAGCGTCGGGTGGCGTGGCTGCTTGAACGCGTTGGCTTGCAGCCCGAACACGCCTGGCGTTATCCGCACGAATTTTCAGGCGGACAGCGCCAGCGGATCTGCATTGCCCGCGCGCTGGCGCTGAACCCGAAAGTGGTCATTGCCGATGAGGCAGTGTCGGCGCTGGATGTGTCGATTCGGGCGCAAATCATCAATCTGCTGCTCGATTTACAGCGGGAAATGGGGATCGCTTATCTGTTTATTTCCCACGATATGGCGGTGGTCGAGCGCATCAGCCACCGCGTGGCGGTTATGTACCGCGGGCGGATCGTCGAAATGGGGCCGCGCCGCGCCGTGTTTGAAAATCCACAGCATCCGTACACCCGCAAGCTGATGGCTGCGGTGCCGGTGGCCGACCCGACGCACCGTCGGCCACAGCGGGTGCTGTTGTCTGATGAAATGCCCGGCAATATTTATCGGCGGGGAGAAGAGATTGCCCACGCGCCGTTGGTGCAGGTCAGCCCCGGACATTTTGTGGTCCGGGACGAGACTCCCAGCCCGCTGTCGCACTTATAACAATCAGGAGAACAACAACATGACACAACAGATTTCAGGTAAATGGCTGCTGGCGCTGGGTGTTGTTTCCGCCCTCGCCGCGACGCCTGCGTTTGCGGCAAAGGACGTGGTGGTGGCCGTCGGCTCGAACTTCACCACGCTCGACCCGTATGACGCCAACGATACGCTTTCTCAGGCGGTAGCGAAGTCGTTTTATCAGGGTCTGTTCGGCCTGGATAAAGACATGAAAATGCACAACGTTCTGGCGGAAAGCTACACCGTGTCGGACGACGGACGGGTGTACACCCTCACGTTACGCAGCGGCGTGAAGTTCCAGGACGGCACCGATTTTAACGCCGAGGCGGTGAAGGCCAACCTTGATCGTGCCAGCAATCCGGATAATCACCTCAAGCGTTACAACCTGTACAAGAATATCGCCAGCACCGAAGTCGTCGATGCGCAGACGGTGAAAATCACGCTCAAACAGCCGTTCTCGGCGTTCATCAATATTCTGGCCCATCCGGCGACGGCGATGATTTCGCCAGCCGCGCTGAAAAAATACGGCAAAGAGATTGGTTTCCATCCGGTCGGCACCGGGCCTTATCAACTCGATACCTGGAATCAGACCGATTTTGTGAAGGTGAAGAAATTTGCAGGTTACTGGCAGCAGGGCCTGCCCAAGCTGGATTCCATCACCTGGCGACCGGTGGTCGACAACAACACTCGGGCGGCGATGCTGCAAACCGGCGAAGCGCAATTCGCCTTCCCGATCCCCTATGAGCAAGCGCCTTTACTGGCAAAAAATAGCAAACTGGAACTGGTGGCCAGCCCGTCAATCATGCAGCGCTATATCAGCATGAACGTCACCCAAAAGCCGTTCGATAACCCGAAAGTGCGCGAAGCGATTAACTACGCCATCAACCGTCAGGCGCTGGTGAAAGTGGCCTTTGCCGGATACGCCACCCCCGCGACCGGGGTGGTGCCGCCGTCGATTGCCTGGGCGCAAACCTACAAACCGTGGCCGTACGATCCGGCCAAAGCGCGTGAACTGTTGAAAGAGGCCGGTTTCCCGAACGGTTTCAGCACCACGCTATGGTCGTCCCACAATCACAGCACCGCCCAGAAAGTGCTGCAATTCACCCAGCAGCAGCTGGCGCAGGTGGGCATTAAGGCGCAGGTCACGGCGATGGATGCCGGGCAGCGTGCGTCCGAAGTGGAAGCCAAAGGGCAGAAAGAGAGCGGGGTGAGAATGTTCTACACCGGATGGACCGCTTCTACCGGCGAAGCTGACTGGGCGCTGTCGCCGCTGTTCGCCTCGCAGAACTGGCCGCCGACCCTGTTCAACACCGCGTTCTACAACAATCCGCAGGTCGATAAAGACCTGAACGAGGCGTTGAAAACCAACGATCCGAAAGAGAAGGAACGCCTGTACAAAGACGCGCAGGACACCATCTGGAAAGAGTCGCCGTGGGTGCCACTGGTGGTCGAAAAACTGGTATCCGCCCACAGCAAAAACCTGACCGGGTTCTACATCATGCCGGATACCGGGTTTAGCTTTGATCAGGCCGACCTGAAGTAATGCTTAATTACGTCTTTAAACGCCTGCTCGGCCTGCTCCCGACCCTGCTCATCGTGGCGGTGCTGGTGTTTTTGTTCGTGCATCTGTTGCCCGGCGATCCGGCGCGATTGATTGCCGGGCCGGAAGCCGATGCCCAGGTGGTGGCGATGGTGCGCCAACAGCTGGGGCTCGATCAACCCCTGTACGTGCAGTTCGGACACTACATCGTCAACGTCTTGCAGGGTGATTTCGGCATTTCAATGGTGTCGCGTCGCCCGGTATCGGAGGAGATTGCCAGCCGCTTTATGCCGACCCTGTGGCTGACCCTGAGCAGCATGGTCTGGGCGGTCATTTTTGGCATGGCGATGGGCGTGGCCGCTGCGGTATGGCGCAATCGCTGGCCGGACCGTCTCGGGATGGCCATTGCGGTGACCGGTATCTCATTCCCGGCGTTCGCGCTGGGGATGTTGCTGATGCAGGTTTTTTCCGTCCAGCTGGGATGGCTGCCGACCGTTGGGGCCGACAGCTGGCGGCACTACATTCTGCCGTCGATAACCCTCGGGGCTGCCGTTGCGGCGGTGATGGCGCGCTTCACCCGCGCCTCGTTCGTTGAGGTGCTTAACGAAGACTACATGCGTACCGCGCGTGCCAAAGGGGTCAGCGAAAAGTGGGTGGTACTGAAACATGGCCTGCGCAATGCGATGATCCCGGTGGTCACCATGATGGGACTGCAGTTCGGTTTCCTGCTCGGCGGCTCGATCGTCGTAGAGAAAGTGTTCAACTGGCCGGGGCTGGGACGCCTGCTGGTGGATTCGGTGGAGATGCGCGATTACCCGGTGATTCAGGCGGAAGTTCTGCTCTTCTCGCTGGAGTTCATTCTAATCAATCTGGTGGTGGACGTGCTGTATGCCGCCATTAACCCAGCAATCAGGTACAAATAAGTGCGACTGTTAAACTGGCGACGTCAGGCGGTTATCAATACATTGCCCGGAATTTCTCCCGGGCAGGTGCGCACGCCATGGCATGAATTCTGGCGTAAATTCCGTAAACAGCCGGTGGCGATGACCGCCGGGCTGTTTGTGCTGCTGTTAATTGCGGTGGCGATTATCGCCCCCTGGATAGCCCCGTTTGATGCGGAAAACTATTTCGACTACGACCGGCTGAACGAAGGCCCGTCGATGCTGCACTGGTTCGGGGTTGACTCTCTGGGGCGCGACATTTTCAGCCGGGTGCTGGTCGGGGCGCAGATTTCGCTCGCCGCGGGCGTGTTCGCGGTGCTGATTGGCGCGGTAGTTGGGACGGTGCTCGGGCTACTGGCAGGGTATTACGAGGGTTGGTGGGACCGCATTATCATGCGTATCTGCGACGTGCTGTTCGCGTTTCCCGGCATTCTGCTGGCCATTGCGGTAGTCGCAGTGATGGGGAGCGGAATGGCAAACGTGATCATCGCGGTGGCCATTTTCTCGGTTCCGGCCTTTGCCCGCCTGGTGCGCGGTAACACGCTGGTGCTCAAACAGCAGACCTTTATCGAGTCGTCTCGCAGTATCGGGGCCAGCGACAGCACTATCCTGTTCCGGCATATTCTGCCCGGCACGGTGTCATCGATTGTGGTCTATTTCACGATGCGAATTGGGGTATCGATAATCTCTGCTGCCAGCCTGTCGTTTTTAGGACTGGGTGCGCAGCCGCCAACCCCGGAGTGGGGCGCGATGCTCAATGAGGCGAGGGCGGATATGGTGATGTCGCCGCACGTGGCACTGTTCCCGGCGCTGGCGATATTTCTGACGGTGTTAGCGTTCAATTTGCTCGGTGATGGCCTGCGCGATGCGCTGGATCCGAAGATAAAGGGGTAATCCAGAAGATGCTACCCTGATGTCCTCGCTAATCGTGACCTGTACGCTGAATGGCGTGGATACGAAAGTTTTATTTAAAGTGAAAGATCGATTTGGATTTTGATTTTCAACTGCGCCGAGAAATATTCTTTTTTCGCAAAGATTATAACAGCATACACTGCTTTTTTGACCTAATCCCTCCT
>NZ_JAWXRD010000037.1:0-120348 GCF_033843265.1 Scandinavium lactucae | reverse complement strand
CCTCCGACCGCTCGGTTCGTAGCCGAGTACTCTATCCAGCTGAGCTACGGATGCAAATGGCGGTGAGGCGGGGATTCGAACCCCGGATGCAGCTTTTGACCGCATACTCCCTTAGCAGGGGAGCGCCTTCAGCCTCTCGGCCACCTCACCATACGCCTCTTGCGAGTGCTTCGAATTACTCGTTAGAGCTCATCGTCGCTGCGTGGCGCACATATTACTTTCTGGGACTTATAAGTCAAACAATTTTTCCAGACCTTTTATCGTTTGCACACTTCACGTTCAATTAGGCTGCAAAAACGGCAAAAAGAGCGATTTATCAACACAAAGCGCCACAGATAAATGCGTAAACAGTGAGAGGTCAGAAAGGGAAACCAGCAATAAAGCACGAGATATTCAGAGCAGAGATGACAACAGAAGGGAGAAAAACGAAGAAAGCGGGAGCTTGCGTCTCACCGGGCAGTGAGACGCAGGAAACTTAGTAACTGGACTGCTGGGATTTTTCAGCCTGGATACGCTGGTAGATCTCTTCACGATGGACAGAGACTTCTTTAGGGGCGTTTACGCCGATGCGTACCTGGTTGCCCTTCACCCCTAAAACTGTCACGGTGACCTCATCGCCAATCATGAGGGTTTCACCAACTCGACGAGTCAGAATCAGCATTCTTTGCTCCTTGAAAGATTAAAAGAGTCGGGTCTCTTGTATCCCGGCATTATCCATCATATAACGCCAAAAAGTAAGCGATGACAAACACGTAAACGTGTAAGCAGTCACGGCATTACATTCTGTTAAACGTAAGTTTAGCCGATTTACACAATTTCAACCTGACTTTATCGTTGTCAGTCTTGCTTATACAGGACGCCTCAACCCTATGGATAAAGGCGTCCGCTGCGTTTTATAGTTATTACAGTTTTGCGCTGACCCACGCTTTTACGCTAGCCAGTGCGGCCGGGAGAGCCGCTGCATCCGTACCACCGGCTTGCGCCATATCAGGACGACCGCCCCCTTTACCACCCACCTGCTGGGCGACCATACCAATCAATTCCCCTGCTTTAACACGATCCGTCACATCCTTAGAGACGCCCGCAATCAGAGAAACCTTATCATCCGCGACCGTAGCCAACACCACAATCGTGGAACCCAACTGGTTCTTCAGATCGTCGACCATAGTACGCAGCATCTTCGGCTCAACGCCAGTGAGTTCGCTCACGAGCAGTTTTACGCCATTGATTTCTTCGGCTTTGCTGGAGAGGTTCGCACTCTCCTGCGCGGCAGCCTGCTCTTTCAGCTGCTGCAGCTCTTTTTCCAGCTGACGTGTCCGTTCCAGGACTGAACGGACTTTCTCAGTCAGGTTATGGCTATCGCCTTTCAGCAGATGCGCCACATCGCTCAGCACATCGCTCTGCGTATGCAGGCTGGCGATAGCGCCTTCACCGGTCACCGCTTCGATACGACGCACACCTGCCGCCGTTCCGGATTCGGACGTGATGCGGAACAGGCCGATGTCACCGGTGCGAGAGGCGTGAGTACCACCACACAGTTCGGTAGAGAAATCGCCCATGCTCAGAACGCGAACGCGGTCATCATATTTCTCGCCAAACAGCGCCATGGCACCTTTAGCTTTCGCATCTTCCAGTTCCATCACGTGGGTTTCGATTGGCAGGTTACGACGGATCTGGGCGTTGACCAGATCTTCTACCGCACGAATCTCTTCCGGCTTCATCGCTTCGTTATGTGAGAAGTCAAAGCGCAACGCTTTGTCATTCACCAGAGAACCTTTCTGCGCAACATGGGTGCCAAGCACCTGGCGCAGCGCCGCGTGCATCAGGTGCGTCGCAGAGTGGTTCAGCAGAATACGGGCACGACGTGCTTCGTCGACGTCAGCCTGCACCGCATCACCCACTTTCAGCGAACCGTTGCTCAGCGTACCGAGATGACCAATCGCCTGACCGTACTTCTGCGTGTCGTTGACGTCGAACGCAAAACCGGCACCTTTCAGTTGGCCTTTATCGCCAACCTGGCCGCCAGATTCGGCATAGAACGGAGTCTGATCCAGTACAACCACGGCGCTTTGGCCTGCGGCAATGCTGTCTACGGCTTTACCTTCCACGAACAGCGCGGTGACTTTCGCGTTCAGTTCCAGATGGTCGTAGCCTTTAAATTCGGAGGCGCTATCCACGCGGATCATCGCGTTGTAATCCGCACCAAAACCGCTGGATTCACGCGCACGACGACGCTGTTCTTCCATTGCGGCTTCGAAACCCGCTTCGTCCACTTTAAGATTGCGCTCACGGCAAACGTCCGCCGTCAGGTCAACCGGGAAGCCGTAGGTGTCATACAGACGGAAAGCGGTTTCGCCATCCAGCGTATCGCCTTTCAGCTTCGACAGTTCGTCGTCCAGCAGAGCCAGACCACGCTCAAGCGTGCGGGCAAACTGCTCTTCTTCGGTTTTCAGAACCTGCTCAACCTGCGCCTGCTGACGTTTCAGTTCGTCGCCAGCGGAACCCATCACTTCAATCAACGGGCCGACCAGTTTCCAGAAGAAACTCTCTTTCGCGCCGAGCATGTTTCCATGACGAACGGCACGACGAATGATACGACGCAGCACGTAGCCACGGTTTTCATTCGACGGAATAACGCCGTCAGCAATCAGGAACGCACAGGAACGAATGTGGTCGGCGATGACCCGCAGCGATTTGTTGCTGAGATCGGTCGCACCGGTCTCTTTTGCCACGGCCTGAATCAGAGTACGGAACAGATCGATGTCATAGTTGGAGTTCACGTGCTGCAATACAGCCGCGATACGCTCCAGACCCATACCGGTATCCACGGATGGTTTCGGCAGCGGTTCCATGGTGCCGTCAGCCTGACGGTTGAACTGCATGAAGACGATGTTCCAGATCTCGATGTAACGGTCGCCGTCTTCTTCCGGGCTACCCGGAGGGCCACCCCAGATGTGATCGCCATGATCGAAGAAGATTTCGGTACACGGACCGCACGGACCGGTATCGCCCATCTGCCAGAAGTTATCAGACGCATACGGTGCGCCTTTGTTGTCGCCGATACGGATAATGCGCTCACGTGGTACGCCAACGTCGTTGGCCCAGATTTCGAACGCTTCGTCATCGGTTTCGTACACGGTAACCCACAGACGCTCTTTCGGCAGCGCAAACCAGTTTTCACCGGTCAGCAACTCCCATGCGTACTGGATAGCATCGTGTTTGAAGTAGTCGCCGAAGCTGAAGTTGCCCAGCATTTCGAAGAAAGTGTGGTGACGCGCGGTGTAACCGACGTTTTCCAGATCGTTGTGCTTACCACCCGCACGCACGCAGCGCTGCGAGGTGGTCGCGCGGGAATAATTACGCTTGTCGAGACCAAGGAACACGTCCTTGAACTGGTTCATCCCGGCGTTGGTAAACAGCAGAGTCGGGTCGTTGTTTGGCACCAGGGAGCTGCTGGCAACTACCTGATGTCCCTTGCTATGGAAAAAGTCGAGAAACGCCTGACGGATCTCAGCGGTGCTCTTGCTCATAATTATCCTGGAATCACGCTAACGGATTGTTGCAGGCGGCAGCTGAACAGTTTTTAGACAGTCAGGCAACCTTGCGGAAAAAAGTGGGAATAAGATAAGTTTTCTTGGGAGGGAAGTAAAATACCGAGTGACTCAGTCGGCAAAATTTCGCCATATTTGCTGGATATCTTCCATCAAATAGCCACGGTTTAGGAGAAATCGCTGCACCTTTACTTTTTCGGCAAACGCAGTGGGAAGCGGTTCGCCGTATTTTCGCAGCGCCTGGTCACGTGCCAGCGCCATCCAGTCAATGTCACAGTCATACATCGCCTGATCGATGTCAGTCCGGCCAATGCCTTTTTGATTCAACTCCTGGCGAATGCGCGCCGGGCCATACCCTTTCCGGCTGCGGCTGGCGATAAACTGGCGGGTGAAGCGGACATCGTCGAGATAGTGACTCTCCTGACACCAGGCCACGACCTTATCGACGTCTTCCGGCGGGGCATCAATCGGCTCGGGGCCATTTTTGGTCAGAACCGGAGCCACCAGCTTACGACGCAGCTCTTTTTCACTGTGATCGCGCATCGCCAGAATGCGGATGGCTCTGTCCAGCAAGCGAGCATAAGCAGAACGACGGGGTGAACTTTCAGTCATAGCGGTTCCTCTTTGCTGAAAAAAATGGATAGTCTGAAATGCAAAAAGGGCCGCATCAGCGGCCCTTTGTCTTCAACAAGGATTAGAAATCTTCGTTGGTTTCTTCAACGCTGTTATCGTCAACGGTGAAGGCCGGTTTGTCGTCCTGATTGGTCAGCAGCAACTCACGGACTTTCTTCTCGATTTCTTTCGCCGCAGCCGGGTTCTCTTTCAGCCAGGAGATAGCGTTCGCTTTACCCTGACCGATTTTGTCGCCGTTGTAGCTATACCATGCACCGGCTTTTTCGATCAGCTTCTCTTTCACGCCGAGATCGACCAGTTCACCGTAGAAGTTGATACCTTCGCCGTAGAGGATCTGGAATTCAGCCTGCTTGAACGGTGCCGCGATTTTGTTTTTCACGACTTTCACGCGGGTTTCGCTGCCCACCACGTTATCGCCCTCTTTCACCGCACCGATACGGCGGATGTCGAGACGCACGGAGGCGTAGAATTTCAGCGCGTTACCACCGGTGGTCGTTTCCGGGTTACCGAACATTACACCAATTTTCATACGGATCTGGTTGATGAAGATCAGCAGGGTGTTGGACTGCTTCAGGTTACCGGCCAGCTTACGCATCGCCTGGCTCATCATACGTGCCGCGAGACCCATGTGAGAATCGCCGATTTCGCCTTCGATTTCTGCTTTCGGCGTCAGCGCCGCAACGGAGTCGACAACGATAACGTCTACTGCACCAGAACGTGCCAGCGCATCACAGATTTCCAGCGCCTGCTCACCGGTATCCGGCTGGGAACACAGCAGGTTGTCGATATCAACCCCCAGCTTGCGAGCATAGACCGGGTCCAGCGCGTGTTCGGCATCGATAAACGCACAGGTTTTACCTTCACGCTGTGCGGCGGCAACGACCTGCAGTGTCAGGGTGGTTTTACCGGAGGATTCCGGTCCGTAAATTTCAACGATACGGCCCATCGGCAGGCCGCCAGCGCCCAGCGCGATGTCCAGAGAAAGCGAGCCGGTGGAGATGGTTTCCACATCCATGGAACGGTCTTCACCCAGGCGCATGATGGAGCCTTTACCGAATTGCTTTTCGATCTGGCCCAGTGCTGCCGCCAACGCTTTTTGTTTGTTTTCGTCGATAGCCATTATTACTCCTGTCCGGGTGTTAACGCGTAAATTCTGTTTTGATGACGCAATTATACTGTATGGTCATACAGTATCAAGTGTTTTGTAGAAATTGTTGCCACAGCAGTTGCAGGGCATACGCGGTAGCCTGACGGCGTACGGCTTCGCGGTCGCCAGCGAAGCATTCCCGCCGGGTAAAACCCTGCCCGTTTGCACAGGCAAGCCCGAACCACACGGTGCCCACCGGCTTTTCTTCACTGCCGCCGTCCGGTCCGGCAATGCCGCTGACCGAGAGCGCATAGGTGGCACGTGCCGCTCGCAGCGCACCTATTGCCATTTCGACCACCACCGGTTCACTGACCGCGCCGTGACGCAGTAACGTCTCTTCGCCCACGCCAATCATCTGCGATTTAGCGTCGTTACTGTAGGTCACAAATCCGCGTTCAAACCAGGCGGAACTGCCTGAAATATCCGTCAGCACTTTGGCTATCCAGCCGCCGGTGCAGGATTCTGCGGTGGTGACGGTCGCGCCCTGCGCTTTCAATGCCAGCCCAACCTTTTCGCTGAACGCCATCAATTCACTGTCGGTCATCATGATTCCTTACAGCCTGAAAAACATGCTGCTCACGATACCATTTTCTGGGGGGAGAGGGAGATGGGGTAGCAATTTTACGAGCACGCTTCAGAAAAATCGTGCAGCGCCCCCTTCGTCCGGGACGCATCTCAGAATGAATTCATACTATTGGCAAGCGTCTCGACGTTATGACGCAACATGCTGGCGTAAGTGTCGGCCACCCCGCCCGGTTTTGATAACGCTTCCGGAGAAAGCTCCCCTCCCGCAAGACTCGCAGGAGGGGAAGAGAATTACTGCTGGACGCGCGCTATCGCCACAGCCTGACCAAGCTGCCAGACCGCCATCGCATAGTGCGTGCTGTGGTTATAACGCGTGATGGTGTAGAAATTCGGCAAACCGTACCAGTATTGATATCCAGTGCCAACATCCAGGCGCAGCAGGCTCGCCTGCTGATGGTCGCCCAACGACTGCGTCGGGGATAATCCGGCAGCAGACAGTTGCGAAATGCTGTAGTTAGTTTTGAAACCGTTATCCAGACCCGGGGCCTGACCCGCCGCCATCACCGCAACCTGATCGCCTTTCACCCAGCCATGCTGTTTGAAGTAGTTGGCGACGCTGCCAATCGCATCATCCGGATCCCACAGGTTGATATGCCCGTCACCGTTGAAGTCGACGGCGTATTGCTTATAGGAGGACGGCATAAACTGGCCGTAGCCCATTGCGCCCGCAAATGACCCCTTCAGATCCAACGGATCGTCCTGTTCGTCACGAGCCATTAGCAGGAAGGTTTCCAGTTCGCTGGAGAAATACTTCGCGCGCCGTGGATAGTTGAACGACAGCGTCGCCAGCGCATCCAGAATTCGGGTTTTACCCATCACCCGGCCCCAGCGGGTTTCCACCCCGATAATGCCGACGATAATCTCCGGCGGCACACCATAAACCTGCCAGGCGCGGTTGAGCGCATCCTGATGTTCATTCCAGAACACTGCGCCGTTTTGCACATTATCCGGGGTAATAAACTGTTTGCGATAGCGCAGCCATGCCCCGTTCGGCCCGGTCGGCACTTGGGCGGTTGGGGCCTGTCGGTCCATCAGGCGCAGCACGTAATCCAGACGCTTGGCCTGGGAAAGAATTTCATGCAACTGCTGGCGGTCAAAACCGTGTTTGCTGACCATCGAATCAATGAACTGTTCCGCCGCCGGATTGTTAGCGAAGTCACCGCCCATCATGGTCGCGTTATGCTGCGGCTCCAGCAAAAAACCACCAGAAGGGGGAGTGGCGGTCGGCGCTTCGGCCGTTTTCGGTTTGCTGCTACAGGCAGCAACCAGCACGCACAGCGGGAGTAAAGTCAGGTAACGGCGCTTCAACATGTGACATCCATTTAGCTAATTCGGCAGAGATAAATATGGTAAAGCATCCCCGACCTCACAAGGAAGCGCTACCTGTCGTTAAAAAAAATCTTTCCTCACTTTCCCTCTCCCCTCGCAATAACTTTCAAAATAACCGATTTATCTTTCACTTTGAGATCTAGTTAACACTTAAAAATCTTTCAAAGTGATTATTATTGGCATCAGTTAAACAATAAAAGCCCACAGGAGAGAAGAATGATAGAAATCATTACCCACGGTGCCGAATGGTTCATCGGGCTGTTTCAGAAAGGCGGAGAGGTTTTTACCGGGATGGTGACCGGTATTCTGCCGCTGCTGATAAGCCTGCTGGTTATCATGAATGCCCTCATTAACTTCATCGGCCAGCAACGCATTGAGCGATTCGCTCAGCGCTGCGCGGGCAATCCCGTCTCCCGCTACCTGGTCCTGCCCTGCATTGGCACCTTCGTTTTTTGTAACCCGATGACGTTAAGCCTTGGCCGTTTTATGCCCGAGAAATACAAGCCGAGCTACTACGCCGCCGCATCCTACAGCTGCCATTCGATGAACGGCCTGTTTCCGCACATCAATCCGGGCGAACTGTTTGTGTACCTCGGGGTCGCTAACGGCCTGACCACGCTCGGCCTGCCGCTGGGACCTTTGGCGGTCAGCTATCTGCTGGTCGGTCTTTTCACCAATTTCTTCCGCGGCTGGATAACCGATCTGACCACCGCCGTTTTCGAGAAAAAAATGGGCATTCAACTTGAACAAAAAGTTCGACTTTCAGGAGCCATCGCATGACGCGCATTCGGATTGAAAAAGGCGAAGGTGGCTGGGGTGGCCCGCTGGAACTTGACGCCGTTGAAGGAAAAAAAATCGTCTACATCACCGCAGGCACTCGTCCGGCAATTGTCGACAAACTGAGTGAACTCACCGGTTGGGAAGCAGTAGACGGCTTTAAAGAGGGCGAACCACCCGAATCAGAAATCGGCGTCGCGGTGATCGACTGCGGGGGCACGCTGCGCTGCGGTCTCTATCCGAAACGTCGGATCCCCACCGTCAATATTCACTCAACGGGAAAATCCGGGCCGCTGGCACAGCACATCGTCGAAGATATTTATGTCTCTGGCGTCAGGGAGGACAACATCCATCGGGTTGACGGCACTGCGCCACAAAAAGCCGGCCCTCGCGAATATGACACCCGGAAAAAAATCACCGAACAAAGTGATGGCCTGCTGGCAAAAGTCGGGATGGGTATGGGCTCTGCCGTAGCGGTGCTGTTCCAGTCCGGGCGCGACACCATCGACACGGTGCTGAAAACTATCCTGCCGTTTATGGCATTCGTCTCAGCGCTGATCGGCATCATCATGGCTTCCGGCCTGGGAGACTGGATTGCGCACGGCCTCGCCCCACTCGCCAGCCATCCGTTAGGTTTGGTGACGCTGGCGCTGATTTGCTCCTTCCCGCTGCTGTCACCGTTTCTCGGCCCAGGCGCGGTGATTGCGCAGGTGATCGGCGTCCTGATTGGGGTGCAAATCGGTCTGGGCAACATTCCTCCGCATCTCGCCCTGCCCGCTCTGTTCGCTATTAATGCGCAGGCGGCATGTGACTTTATTCCGGTGGGTCTCTCGCTGGCCGAAGCACGACAGGACACGGTTCGGGTGGGGGTTCCCTCGGTACTGGTGAGCCGTTTCCTGACTGGCGCACCGACGGTGCTGATCGCCTGGTTCGTTTCCGGATTTATTTATCAATAAGAGGTGTTCGTCATGACCGTGATTTATCAGACCACCATTACCCGCATCGGTCAGAGCGCCCCCGATGCGTTGAGCGACAAAATGCTGATCACCTTTCGCGAGGGGGCTCCGGCGGATATCGAGGAGTACTGTTTTATTCACTGCCACGGTGAGCTGAAAGGCACTTTACGCCCCGGCAACCAGCTCGAGCTGGACGACATCTGCTACCCAGTGACCGCCGTGGGCGATGTGGCCGAGCAGAACCTGCGTGAGCTGGGGCATATCACCCTGCGTTTTGATGGTCAGACCGAAGCCGAGTTTCCCGGGACCGTACACGTCACCGGCCCAGTACCCGAGGCGCTTCAGGCTGGCTGCACTGTAAAATTCGTTGCGTAATTTAAGGAGAGAACCATGAATCAGGTTGCCGTTGTCATTGGCGGAGGACAAACCTTAGGGGAGTTTCTTTGCCGTGGGCTTGCAACAGAAGGCTATCGCGTCGCGGTGGTGGATATTCAAAGTGAAAAAGCGGCGCGGGTTGCTGCGGTCATTAATCAGGAATTTGGTGAAGGAATGGCGTACGGCTTTGGCGCGGATGCCACCAGCGAACAGAGCGTGATGGCGCTGGCGCGCGGCGTGGATGAGATCTTTGGCCGCACCGATCTGCTGGTGTACAGCGCAGGGATTGCCAAAGCCGCGTTTATCAGCGACTTCGCATTAGGCGATTTCGATCGCTCCTTGCAAGTGAACCTGGTGGGCTATTTCCTCTGCGCCCGCGAGTTTTCACGGCTGATGATCCGCGACGGCATTCAGGGGCGCATCATTCAAATTAACTCCAAATCCGGCAAAGTGGGCAGCAAACACAATTCCGGCTACAGCGCGGCAAAATTTGGCGGCGTGGGGCTGACGCAGTCCCTGGCGCTGGATCTGGCGGAATACGGCATCACCGTGCATTCACTGATGCTCGGCAACCTGCTGAAATCGCCGATGTTCCAGTCACTGTTGCCGCAGTACGCCACCAAGCTTGGCCTCAAAGCGGACGAAGTGGAGCAGTATTACATTGATAAAGTGCCGCTCAAGCGCGGCTGCGACTATCAGGATGTGCTCAACATGCTGCTGTTTTACGCCAGCCCGAAAGCGTCTTACTGCACCGGACAATCCATCAATGTCACCGGTGGACAGGTGATGTTCTAAGGCATCATGCCCGGTGGCGCTTTGCTTACCGGGCCTACACGCCATCCGACAATTACCAGGAAAATAAACATGATCACCACGCTCATCACCGTCGCCGTCATCGCCTGGCTGAGCCAACTGGTTCTCGGCGGCTGGCAGCTCCATCAGTTCAACCGGGCGTTTGATGCGCTGTGCCAAAAAGGGCGCGTCGGCATCGGACGCTCCGGCGGGCGATTCAAACCCCGGGTAGTGATTGCCATCGCCCTCGATGAGCACAACCGGGTATGCGATTCATTAATGTTACGTGGACTGACGATTTTCGCCCGGCCGGTGAAAATTCCGGCAATCAACGGCACGCCCCTACAACAATTACAGCCTGATGTGATCTTTCCCCATGATTCACGCTGTCAGAATGCACTATCATTAGCGCTTAAATTGAAACATGGATAATTTCGTTGTGAACGGTATAAGCTTGCGAAATTATCATTTCGCAACTTAAGGAACTCAACGCCAATGAAACCACGTCAGCGGCAGGCGGCCATTATTGAACATCTGCAAAAGCAGGGAAAATGTTCCGTAGAGGAACTCGCCCAATTCTTTGACACCACCGGCACGACGATACGCAAAGACCTGGTACACCTCGAAAACGCCGGGGCAGTGATCCGAACCTACGGCGGGGTGATGCTCAATAAAGATGAGGCCGATCCGCCTATCGATCATAAAACGCTGATCAACACCCATCAGAAGGCGTTGATAGCCGAAGCCGCGGTTAAATTTGTCCATGACGGCGACTCGATTATCCTCGACGCAGGCAGTACCGTACTGCAGATGATCCCGATGCTCAGCCACTTTAATAACATCACGGTGATGACCAACAGCCTGCATATCGTCAATGCCCTGTCCGAAGTAGATAACGAACAAACCATCCTGATGCCCGGCGGCACGTTCCGCAAAAAATCCGCCTCCTTCCACGGTCAACTGGCCGAAAACGCCTTCGAGCATTTCAGCTTCGATAAACTGTTTATGGGCACCGACGGCATCGATCTTAATGCGGGCGTGACCACGTTTAATGAAGTGTTCAGTGTCAGTAAGGCAATGTGCAACGCCGCCCGGGAAGTGATTCTGATGGCGGATTCGTCAAAGTTTGGCCGCAAAAGCCCCAACATCGTCTGCAGCCTTGAAAGCGTCGATAAACTGATTACCGACGCGGGCATCGATCCGGCGTTTAAAAAAGCGCTGGAAGAGAAAGGAATCAAGGTCATCGTAACGGGAGAAAAAGATGAGTGATTTTCTGATTAACGCAGGTCGCCAGACGCTGATGCTGGAATTACAAGAAGCGAGCCGCCTGCCGGACAGGCTTGGCGATGATTTCGTTCGCGCCGCCAACACCATTATGCAAAGCGAAGGCAAAGTGATTGTCTCCGGGATCGGCAAATCCGGGCATATCGGCAAAAAAATTGCCGCGACGCTGGCCAGCACCGGTACGCCTGCTTTCTTCGTCCATCCGGCAGAAGCTCTGCATGGCGATCTGGGGATGATCGAAAGCCGCGACGTGATGCTCTTTATCTCATACTCTGGCGCGGCCAAAGAGCTTGACCTGATCATTCCCCGTTTGCAGGAAAAATCGGTCGCGCTGCTGGCGATGACCGGCAAAATCCGCTCACCGCTGGCGCTGGCGGCAACGGCCACGTTGGATATTTCTGTCGAACGCGAAGCCTGTCCGATGCATCTCGCCCCCACCTCCAGCACCGTTAACACCCTGATGATGGGCGACGCCCTGGCGATGGCGGTAATGCAGGCACGCGGCTTCAACGAAGAGGACTTTGCCCGTTCCCATCCGGCGGGGGCATTAGGCGCGCGTCTGCTGAACAAAGTGCATCACCTGATGCGCACCGGGGATGCCATTCCGCAGGTCAAACTCACCACCAGCGTGATGGACGCGATGCTGGAGCTGAGCCGTACCGGACTGGGGCTGGTGGTGGTATGCGACGACAGTAGCCGGGTACAAGGCGTCTTTACCGACGGCGACCTGCGCCGCTGGTTGGTTGGCGGCGGCACCCTGGCAGCAAAAGTGGCAGAAGCCATGACCCAGGGCGGTGTCACGCTGAATGCGGAAAGCCGTGCGGTTGAGGCGAAAGAAGTGCTGATGAAACGGAAAATTGCCGCCGCGCCGGTGGTGGATGATAACGGCCTGCTATGCGGGGCAATCAACCTGCAGGATTTCTATCAGGCCGGTATTCTCTAATCCTTCAGCCCCAGGCGTTTCGCCAGGCGATGTAAATTAGCGACATCCAGCGATAGCGCTCTCGCGGTGGCCGCCCAATTATTATTCTGTTTTTCCAGCGTTTGGTGAATGACCTGACGCTGAAAAGCATCAGTCTCCTCGCGCAGATTAACGCGTCCGGCCGGGGGGGCATTCATTTGTACGCTGGGCGTTGCTACGCCATCAAACGTAAAATGCTGCGGGTTCAGTACCACCTCATCGCTGCCGCTTGCCGCCCGCGCCAGCACCACCCCACGATGAATGGCATGTTCCAGCTCGCGCACATTGCCTGGCCAGCCATAGGCCGTCAGCGCAGAACGGACGCCAGCGCTTAAAATCACGCTGCCCAACCCCATACGGGCGCGGCACTGTTCGCAGAAATAACCTGCCAGCAAAATAACATCATCACCCCGCTCGCGCAGCGGCGGCACAACAAGAGGGAACACGCTCAAACGATGGAATAAATCGGCACGAAAACGTCCCGCCAACACTTCTTCGCGGAGATCCCGATTGGTCGCCGCCAATATCCGGACATTCACGTGCAGGCTACGGTCATCACCGACCCGTTGAATATCGCCATATTGTAAAACACGCAGCAGTTTGGCCTGTAATGACAACGGTAGCTCACCTATTTCGTCGAGAAATAAGGTCCCGTTATCCGCAATTTCAAATTTACCGCTACGGTGACTAATCGCCCCGGTGAATGCACCTTTTACATGACCGAACAGCTCACTTTCCGCCACGCTTTCCGGCAGTGCCGCGCAGTTGAGATACACCAGGGGATGGGATGCCCGCGGCGATTGCTGGTGTATCGCTTTTGCCACCAACTCCTTACCGGTTCCCGTCTCACCACCAATCAGCACGTTCAGCTCTGACGCCGCCACAATCTCAATCTCTTTCTTGAGCTGCATGACTGATGCTGAAAGACCGATTATCTCCTGTATTCCTGTCGTCGTATCGCCGCCAGGCTCCTCCAGCAGTACATTCTGTCGCTCAAGACGGGCGATCAGCAACGCGTTGTTCAACGCACCGGATACCAGCGCGGCAATCAGCCGTAGCGCTTCATCACTGTAGGTGTCGAACTGATGTGCATCCATGCCATCAAGCGTGAGCGCACCAATCAGGGTTTGCCCGGCAAACAGCGGCAAGCCAACGCAGGCGTGAACTTTCAGGCTTTCCTGGCCCGGAATGAGCCCATCATAAGGGTCGGGCAGTACGCTATCCGCCGGGAAGCGCACGATATCTCCGGCCCGAGCGATGGCCTCAAACCGTGGATGCCCTTGTAATGCGAAACGTCGCCCGAGCACATCCTGGGACAACCCATCAATCGCCAGCGGAATAAACTGATGTGCCTCATAGCGCAGCAGTGCTGACGCATCACAGCCCAATAAGTTTCGCAGCGTGGTTATCAAACGGGAAAAACGATCCGGATGGCCGATATCACTTTGCAACTCGATGGCGATTCTCGCCAGTGCCTCAGTAGAGAAACTCATGCCTGCCTCTTGGTCATAATGACTATAGCCATTGTCGTTTTGACACTACCAAGCATAGTCATTATGACAAAAAATCACAACACACCATTTAAAAAGCACTTACTTTTCAAACATATAAAAACTGGCATGCAAATTGATATAGCCCACTCAATTATTTGAAACACTAAGTGAATGAGGACCGTATGGCTATCCATGTAAAAAACAATATTCATTGGGTTGGGCAACGCGACTGGGAAGTGCGTGATTTTCACGGCACAGAATATAAAACCCTTCGCGGCAGTAGCTACAACAGCTATCTGATCCGTGAAGAAAAAAACGTGCTCATCGATACCGTTGACCATAAATTTAGCCGTGATTTTGTGCAGAACCTGCGTGCTGAAATCGACCTTGCCGACATTGATTACATCGTCATTAACCACGCGGAAGAAGATCATGCTGGCGCGTTAACCGAGCTGATGTCCTGCATACCGGATACCCCTATTTATTGCACCGCCAACGCCATCGATTCGATCAATGGCCATCATCATCACCCGGAGTGGAATTTCAGGGTGGTGAAAACCGGCGATACGCTGGACATTGGCCATGGCAAACAGCTGATCTTCGTTGAAACGCCCATGCTGCACTGGCCAGACAGTATGATGACCTATCTGACCGGCGACGCAGTGCTGTTCAGCAACGATGCCTTCGGCCAGCACTATTGCGACGAGCGGCTGTTCAATGATGAAGTGGATCAGGCTGAGCTGTTCGAACAGTGCCAGCGTTATTACGCCAATATCCTCACGCCATTCAGTCGGCTTGTGACCCCCAAAATTACCGAAATCCTTGGTTTTAACCTGCCAGTGTCGATGATAGCGACCTCCCACGGCGTGGTATGGCGCGATAATCCGACGCAAATCGTTGAGCTGTATCTAAAATGGGCGGCGGACTATCAGGAAGACAGGATCACCATTTTCTACGACACCATGTCCAACAATACCCGAATGATGGCCGACGCCATCGCCCAGGGCATCAACGACGTCGACTCACGGGTAGCGGTGAAAATCTTTAACGTTTCTCGCAGCGATAAAAACGACGTACTGACAAATGTCTTCCGCTCCAAAGGCGTACTGGTGGGCACCTCCACCATGAACAATGTGATGATGCCCAAAATCGCCGGGCTGGTGGAAGAGATGACCGGCCTGCGTTTTCGTAACAAACGCGCCAGTGCCTTTGGGTCTCATGGCTGGAGCGGCGGCGCGGTTGACCGCCTGTCTACCCGTTTGCAGGATGCCGGTTTTGAAATGTCGCTGAGTCTGAAAGCCAAATGGCGTCCCGACCTCAATGCACTCGACGTGTGCCGTGAACATGGGCGTGAAATCGCCCGTCAGTGGGCATTAACCCCGCTCCCAGCCTCTTCGGCTGTCAGCCTCACGGCTCAGTCCACTGCGACCTGTGATGTCGTGGACGCAGGGCCTGCCATGCAGTGCAGCGTCTGCCAGTGGATTTACGACCCGGCTCTGGGTGAACCCAATCAGCAAGTCACGCCGGGCACACCGTGGTGCGATGTGCCGGACAGCTTCCTGTGCCCGGAATGCTCGCTCGGTAAAGAGGTGTTTGAAGTACTGGCGACGGAGGCAAAATGAGTCATGGGATTGTCATCATTGGTTCAGGATTTGCGGCCCGCCAGTTGGTGAAGAACCTACGCAAAAAGGAGAGTCATCTTCCTCTGACGTTGATTGCCGCCGACAGTATGGATGAATACAACAAACCCGATCTCAGTCATGTCATCAGTCGAGGGCAACGGGCCGCAGACCTGACGCTGCAAACGGCGGGCGATTTTGCCAAACAATACAACCTGCGTCTGTTACCACAGACTCGGGTGACCGATATCGACGCAGCGGCACGGATGGTAAAAAGCCACGATCAACATTGGCCTTACGACAAACTGGTCCTGGCGACGGGCGCGACGGCGTTTGTTCCGCCTGTGCCGGGAAGCGAGTTGATGATAACGCTCAACAGTCAGCAGGAATATGGTGCGGTACAAGCATCGCTCTTTGACGCCAGACGGATCCTGATCGTCGGGGCTGGGCTTATCGGCACAGAACTTGCCATGGATTTTTGTCGGGCGGGGAAAACCGTAACCGTGATTGATAGCGCCGCAAGCATACTGCCCTCACTCATGCCGCCGGAGATAAGCAGTCGGCTCCAGCACCGGCTCACCGATATGGGGGTGCACCTGTTGCTTAAAAGCCAGCTTCGGAGTCTGGAAAAGACCGCCGGTGGGGTGCGCGTGCGGCTCGACAGAGAGCGCGTGTTTGAGGTCGATGCGGTGATTGCAGCCGCAGGTTTGCATCCGGAAACTGCACTGGCACGCCGTGCGGGCCTTAACATCAACCGCGGGGTGGTGGTCGATGCTACGTTGCAAACCAGCGATCCCGCCATCTACGCCCTCGGCGACTGCGCAGAGATCAACGGCAAAATCCTTCCGTTTCTTCAACCGATCTTGTTAAGCACCTTAACCCTGGCAAGCACTCTGCTGGGGCAACCCGGGAGACTAAACCTGCCGCCGATGCTGATGAAAATCAAAACCGAGGATCTACCGCTGCAACTGGCAGGCGACACCTGTCGGTCTGATTTACAGTGGCGGCTTGAAACCAGCGCCGATGGCATGGTTGCTCAGGGTTTTGATAGCGAGGCGAAGCTGCGGGCCTTTGTCGTCAGTGAAGGGAAAATGAAGCAGGCATTTGGATTGCTAAAACAGCTCTCTGTATGAAATAACGCGCCCGTAAGCCTTATGCTTACGGGCGCGTTCACTCGTAATGATATTTTCAGACGCTTAACGCGTCATATCCACGCCAGCGATACACCACCAGCGACACCACCCAGCAGGCGACGAACAGCCCGATAACCATAAACCCGGCATTGCCGAGGTTGTCATTCAGAGCGCCTACCCAGTTCCACATCCCGCCGCTAAAACCGAATTTCTCCATCAGCAGACCCAGTGCCTCGAGGCCACCGATAAACAGCGCCACCACCACCGAGGTGCCGGTAATGGTCATATTGTAGTACAGCTTGCGCTGCGGTTTATTGAACGCCCAGCCATACGCGCCAACCATCAGCACATTATCGAGGGTATCCACCAGTGCCATACCGCTGGCAAATAACGCCGGGAAAATCATGATGCTCCAGATAGACATTCCGCTGGAGGCACTGGCGGCGGTCAGGCCCAGTACGCCGATTTCGGTGGCAGTATCAAAACCGAGGCCGAACAGAAAACCAACCAGGTACATGTGCCAGCTTTTGTCGATCAGGCGAAAAGTTTTGCTAAACAGCCAGCTCATCATCCCACCGCTGGCGACCGGATCGCTGTTGAACGATTTACCCTGTTTGAAGGCCCGGAAGCTGCGCCAGATACCGCGCAGAATAATCAGGTTAACGAAGGCCATCGCCAGCAGAAATAGCGAGGATACCGCGGTGCCAATCAGACTGCCGGTTTCATGGAACCAGCTCATGTGCTGCTGGAACGCCGTCGCGGTCGCGGCGATTGCTGCCGAGGCCAGCACCACAATCGACGAATGCCCCAGGGAGAACCACGCCCCGACGCCGAAAGGCCGCTTGCCCTGCTGCATCATTTTCCGCGTGACGGTATCAATGGCGGCGATATGGTCGGCATCGACCGCATGACGCAGGCCATAGCCCCAGGCCAGCAGGCTGGCGGCCATCAGCGCCCCGCTCTGACCAAATACCTGCCATGCCCAGCACCAGGCCAGTAAATTGGCGAGTAGCAACCCGATAACCAGCAGCGCCGCGCGCGGCTGTTGGCGTAAAAGCGTAATCAGCATCATCCGTTCTTTTCCTCCTGGAGGCGGGCAGCGGCAATCACCGCCTGCCCATATGAAATTCCGCCGTCGCCTGCGGGCAGACGCTGCGGGAACAAAAGTGTAAAACCAGACAGATAAAACGCCAGTCGGGCGCGCAGCAGCCGGTTATGCAGCACGCCGCCGCCGAACACCAGGGTGCTTATCCCGCGTGTTTGTGCGTGATAGCGCATCATCTGCGCCAGCCCGCAGGCCAGCGCATCATGAAAAGCCCAGGCTTTATCTGCCACAGCCGCAGGCCAGTTCAGCCACTGCTGCCAGAAAATTCGTAAATTCAGCGTGTTGTTGTGAAAAGGCAGCGTCAGTGGATGCCCGGTTCCGGCACCTTGATGCGCTAACGTTTCCAGTAAACAGGCCGCCTGCCCTTCATAGCTCAGCGTATCCGGCACACAGTCCAGCGCACTCGCTACCGCATCAAACAAACGCCCGCACGACGACGCCATAGGAGCATTGATGCCGCGCGCCACCGCCTGCGTCAGCACCTCGACGGGATGGCGTTGTAACGACACCAACGACACCGGTTCTGGCATGAACGCCAGACGCTGCGCCAGCAAATTACGCCACGGCTGACGCGCGGCAAGATCCCCGCCGGGCAGCGCCACCGCCGGTAAGCCACCGAGATGCTCGCATTCCCGGTAGTTCACCCGCAGGCATTCTCCGCCCCACAGTTCACCGCTTGCCCCCATCCCGATCCCGTCAAGCGTCAGGGCAATCACGTCGCCGCCGTCCCGCGGCCAGCTGTGTTCCGCCATGCACGCCGCCGCGTGCGCGTGATGATGTAGCACAACTTCACAGGGAAGGCCCAGCTGCTGACCCCACTGCACGGAGCGATATCCCGGATGCGCATCCACTACGACTCTTTCGGGCGTAAAGGCGTAAATCGACTGCATCAATGACAGCGCTTTACGCCACTGTGCCTCCACGCCCTCCTCCGAGAGATCGCCCAAATGCTGGCTCAGCACCGCGTCCCGACCGCGTACCAGACAAAAGGTATTTTTCAAATCGGCCCCGCAGCACAACAACGGGGGTACATTGACAAAACCCGGTGGCAACGGCAACGCATCCGGCACAAAACCCCGCGCCCGACGCAACATGTCGCCGTTTTGCCGCACTACCGAATCATCCATGCGCTGCACGATATCGCGGGTGTGCAGCAAGAAACCGTCGGCAATATCTGCCAGATCCGTCAGCGCATCATCGTTGGTTATCGCCGGCGGTTTGCCGTTCAGGTTGCCCGAAGTCATCACCAGCGGACGTTTCAGCGCCTGCATTAGCAGATGCTGAAGTGGGTTGGACGCCAGCATCACGCCGACCTCTTTCAGACCCGGGGCGATGCCTTCACACAGGCCCTCTACATGCTGACTATCGACCAGCACAATCGGCGACGCGGGAGTGTTAAGCAATTTTTGTGCCTGTTTCGGCAGGGAATTATCCTCCGCCAGCATCACCGCCAGCGGTTTGGCCGGACGCCGCTTGCGTTCGCGAAGCCGGGTAACCGCCGAGGCGTTTCCGGCATCGCAGGCGAGGTGAAAACCGCCCAGCCCTTTCAGCGCCACAATGCCGCCGTTGGCCAGCCTATCCACAGCCGCCGCCAGCGCCGCGTCGCCGATGAGATACTGTGTTTGAGATTGCCAGCGCAGCTGCGGGCCGCATTCTGCACAGGCCACCGGCTGAGCGTGGAAACGCCGATCGCGCGGGTCGCGATACTCTTTTTCACAGGCAGGACACAGCGGAAACGCCGCCATCACCGTAAAGGGCCGGTCGTAGGGCATGGCATGGATTATCGTAAAGCGCGGGCCGCAGTGGGTGCAGTTGATAAACGGGTAGCGATAACGGCGATTGTCTGGATCAGACAGCTCTGCCAGACACGCCGGACAGGTGGCGGCATCGGGCACAATCTGCGTGCTCATCTGCCCGGCAGCGCTTTGAATAATGGTGAAATCGTCAGGGATGTCAGCCCAGTGGTACGGCGTGATCTCGGTGGAATCGATCCGCGCCAAAACGGGGCAATGGCTTTCAAGTTGGGCAACAAAGCCCATTTCTGCACCAACGAGGTGCACCCGCACCCCTTCGGCATCATTACTCACATTGCCCGCACGACCTAAGCGCTGCGCAATCTGCCAGACAAACGGGCGAAACCCGACGCCCTGCACTTTGCCGCGCACGCGAATCGCCACTCCGTTCATCAGCATCTCAGAATGCCAGGGCGGTCCGGAGACGTTTATCGGCATTCAGCTTGTCCAGCGCCGCGCGATCGACACAGGTCAAGGCGAAGGTCGGGCACGAGGCCACGCAGGCCGGACCGTCTGCATGCGTGTGGCACAGATCGCACTTGTTCGCCTCGGCTTTTTCCATCTTTACCTGCATCCCAAACCCGTTGGTGCGCAGGACCGGGCGAACCACCACTTCCATCGCCCCATAAGGGCACGCCACCACGCAGGTTTTACACCCGATGCAGCGCTCCTGCATTACATGCACGAAGCCATTTTCACGGGCAATCGCGCCGTTCGGACAGACGTTGGCGCAGGGGGCGTCCTCACATTGACGACAGGCGGTGGCCGTCGACAGATTGACGCCTTTGACGACGTGAATACGTGGTAAGAAGGTTTGCGGCGTCAGCGCCGCGCAATCCTGATCCGCCTGATGCGCGACCGCACAGGCGATTTCGCATGTGCGACAGCCAATACATTTGCTCGCTTCCGCGATGATGAACCGGTTCATCCATTCCTCCAGCCTTTAGCATTAAGGCCGGGGTTATGCATTTTCCGCGCCATTATTAAAATGGCTATTTATCAATTAATTAGATTTTATATTCCCTGTCGTCGTCATTAATGACGACGACAGTTGACGGACATCAGGCGAAAGGTCCGGCGGTAACGGAGTCGCGTAAGATAAGTTCACCGGGGAAGGATTGCTGAAGCTTAAATTCACCGCCGTCGAGCATAAAAATCAAACGGTTGATGGTTTCTTCAATCATCGCCGTGACCGGGATTTTGACGCTGGAAAGCGCAGGCAGGGTATAGGGCGCGAGAGCGATATCATCGAAGCCGATGACCGACACCTGCTCCGGCACCTTCAGCCCTGCGGTCGTAAGCTGTTTAATGGCCCCGATGGCCATATCATCGTTACTGGCTACCAGCGCACTGAACGTCACCCTTCGGTCAAGCAAGGTAGCAACAGCCGCCGCCCCGGTGGCAGGCGTCCATTTCCCTTCGACAATCCATTCATCACGCAACGCAATGGCGTGACGTTCCAGCGCCGCTTTGTAGCCCGCCAGGCGTTCAATCCCGGTCGGGGAATCCAGCGACCCGGTGATAAAGGCGATATCGCGATGCCCCTTGGCAATCAACTGTTCTACCGCCGCCTCGCTGGAGGCTTTTTGATCTGACCACACGCAGTGGCTGGCATTGCGGCGCAGTCGACGGTTGAGCACCATGATCGGCCGGTCATGACGGTGGATTATCTCGTCCATTTCGTCCGGCGTCAGGAAGCGTGGATAGATGATGATCGCGTCACAGCGCAGATCGAGCAGATACTGGATCGCCGCCCGCTCCTCTTCCGCGCTGTGTTTCCCATCGGCGAGGATCAGCTGGCGGCCCTGATCTTCCGTCAGACGTGCAGCGTGAAACAACAGCTCACTAAAATAGACCCCGTGATACAGGGTGTTGGTCACTACCAGACCCAGCGTCTGGCTCTTTTTGGTCGCCAGATTACGCGCCAGCAGGTTTGGCCGATAGCCGCTCTCGTCGATCGCTTTGTACACCCGATCTTTGGTTTCCTGGCTGACGTAGCCATTGCCCGACAGCACGCGGGATACGGTGGCTTTCGACACGCCAGCGCGCTTCGCCACTTCCAGCATCGTTGCCATGTTGCTCATCCCCGATTTTTCGATGGCCGAAAGTTTACTTCAGCACAACAGAGTTTGCAGCGATTTGTCCTCGGCAGACGGTCCCCTGAGACCAGATCGGCAACGACGGGGCTGTATTTGCATTCACCATTGTTATTTAGTGGAGCCATTAATAGATAACAGAGCATTTTGTTTATTCGTGCGCATCGATTAATTACATACGCACTTTCCATTATTTTTATTGCTTGTTTATTATTAACGGCGAATACTGCCAGACCATTCAGATAACGAACCACCATTCACTTATAATTTATACGAAGAACTAATGAATAAGGAGCATTCATATGGCTGGCTTAACGTACTTAACGCTTAATGGTAAAAGACAAGGCTTAATATCAGAAGGTTGCCTCACTCAGAACTCAGTCGGTAATAAAGCACTGATTGCGCACCAGAACCAAATCTTTGTCTTTTCTCTGTCGCATAACCTTTCGCGGGAACAAAATGTTAGCCATCATAATCTTACTATTATCAAACCTACCGATAAGTCCTCGCCGTTACTGGCAAATGCCATTTCTGAGAATGAATCATTGACCTGTGAGTTCGATTTTTATCGCACGGCTACAGCCGGATGCATGGAACGTTACTATAAAATAAAACTGACCGAGGCGCGGATAGCGGACCTGCACCTGTATATTCCCCACAACATTCATCATTCTGGCGAAGAACCGCAGGAAAGCGTTTCCTTTTCTTATCAGTCCATTAGCTGGGAACATTGCATTGCCGGAACCAGTGCCTACAGCATCTGGGAAGACAGGGTTTTTTAACGTTTATCCTTCTGTATGGAGAAGTGTGTATGCCTGTTTTTAAAGGAAAGAACGCAACATGGGCGGATTCGGTTGGCTGCGTTTTACGCGGTGAGCAGCAGATCAACCAGCTGGTACCTGACCATCCGTATATCAACACGCTTGCGCATATGGAAGAACTGCTCGCGAAAAATACCCGGCACTATATGTTACTGACGCTTGGGGAAGTCAGAGGCATTCTGAGTGACCTCACGGGCACGGCGGATGATTTTTTCTCTTACAAGCTGGGCGGCGGCAACATTAAGGATATCTGGGACGGCAAAAACACACTCGGTAATTTAACCACCTATCTTAACGAAGCGGATCAGCTGAAATTTAACTTAAAAGGGCTCGGCATCCAAGCGGTCGCCTGCAAATATGGTGCTGAAACCTATATCAAAATCACCGGCTATCCCAGCGTGCGGCGTATTCTGAATGGCACCCGTTATAAGGCAAGGAATCCACAATTACTTGAACTGGGCATCGGCTGGCGAGGCGTGGCACATACGGTCGTTAAAGGAATAAAATTCTGCGTTTACTTTTCACTGGCCTTCCGCGCGATAGAGCTCATATTTAAAAAAGAGTACACCCTCGTGGATTTCTTTGGTGATGTAATTATGGATACGGCGAAGACGTTAGTTTCTAGCGTTGTCGCCGTCGCGGTTGGTGGGGGAATAGCGCTATTTTGTCCTTTTATTATTTTAACCACTGCACTTGTAATTGCAGTAGGGATTGCTATAAATGTAAAACTAAACATTCTTGATTCAGACTATAATTGGTCTGTAAAACTGAAAACTGCGCTTCAAGAGGCATTGTTTGAAGAGCAACGAATTCATGCATGGAATAACACACACCTTGGTCATGAAATGACTTTATTTTATAACACTCATAACTAAATCAAAATGAAAATAAAAACACCCTCAATATTAAAAAAATTACCGAGATTGACATTAGGAATGCTTCTCATCATTACGCTTGTTTATTTTGTCGATTTCATAGTTGATTTACCTTATAGAGACATCATGCCACTAGTCACTGGTGGTGACTATTTCTGGTTTGACGGAAGACGAATCGCCTTACTGTCGACAGTTCCGGCATTTATTTTTGTCATCGGCTATACATTTATTTCAATGTTCTCTGAAAACTATCACCCATCAAAAAAATCGCATCAAAGAGTCGGTATTTTTACAATGGTGATATTTTTATTATTTATTACAATAAATGCAATCGCCTTATTTTTTTATCTTTACCTTGCGATATTCACACCATACAAAAACTGTGAAGACCCTAAACTCAAACATTACTTTGTCACTGATTACGCCATCTGCAAGACAATAGTAAACAATGAATTCAATTAATGATCCTGAAAAAAACCAGATTCTGGCTACCTGTTCTGCTTAAGCCCCCCCCCCATCAGGCAATCACCCGGCTATCACAAACCCCCGCTCACTAAAATCAGATCAAGCTCACGAAAACAAAATAGATCCTCTCATTCTCTTGTTTCACCACTCCGATCTCTTCATGATTTTGTGGAACCGGTTTCCTACACAAATTTTAATCACAATAAGATGGAATGACCCGATGTCGAAAAATTATGCCGCACTGGCCCGGGATGTGGTGACAGCCCTGGGCGGTGCCGACAACATCACCGCCGCGACCCACTGCATGACGCGACTGCGTTTTGTGCTTAACGATCCGACGCTGGCCGATGCCGCTACGCTTAAATCCCTCAAAGGCGTGCTCGGCGTGGTACGCAGCGATAATCAGTGCCAGGTGATCATCGGCAATACCGTTTCGCAGGCCTACAAAGAAGTGATCAGCTTGCTACCGGACAACCTGCAGCCCGCGGTAGAAACGGGTCCGCAGAAGCTGACGCTACGTCGGATCGGCGCGGGCATTCTGGATGCACTGATCGGCACCATGTCCCCACTGATCCCGGCGATCATCGGCGGTTCGATGGTGAAACTGCTGGCGATGGTGCTGGAGATGTCCGGCGTGCTGAGCAAAGGTGCACCAACCCTGACCATTCTGACGGTCATTGGCGATGGCGCGTTCTTCTTCCTGCCGTTGATGGTTGCCGCCTCTGCGGCGGTGAAATTCAAAACCAATATGTCGCTGGCGATTGCGATTGCGGGCGTGCTGGTGCATCCAAGCTTTATCGAGCTGATGGCTAAAGCCGCGCAGGGTGAACACGTTGAGTTCGCGTTGATCCCGGTGACGGCGGTGAAATATACCTATACGGTTATCCCGGCGCTGGTGATGACCTGGTGTCTGTCGTACATCGAACGTTGGGTCGACAAAATCACCCCGGCGGTAACCAAAAACTTCCTGAAACCGATGCTGATTGTGCTGATTGCCGCCCCGCTGGCTATTCTGTTGATTGGCCCGATTGGCATCTGGATTGGGAGCGGGATCTCCGCGCTGGTATACACCGTCCACGGTTATCTGGGCTGGCTGTCGGTGGCGATTATGGGCGCACTGTGGCCGTTGCTGGTAATGACCGGCATGCACCGCGTATTTACCCCGACCATTATTCAAACTATCGCCACGACCGGAAAAGAAGCGATGGTGATGCCGTCTGAAATTGGAGCCAACCTGTCGCTCGGCGGTTCGTCACTGGCGGTGGCATGGAAAACCAAAAACCCGGAACTGCGCCAGACGGCGCTGGCAGCGGCGGCATCGGCCATTCTGGCGGGTATTTCTGAACCTGCGCTGTACGGAGTGGCGATTCGCCTGAAACGCCCACTGATTGCGAGCCTGATTAGCGGTTTTATCTGCGGCGCAATTGCCGGTATCGCCGGGCTGGCAAGCCATTCCATGGCCGCACCTGGGTTATTTACCAGCGTGCAATTCTTCGACCCGGCCAATCCGATGACCATCGTCTGGGTATTTGGCGTGATGGCGCTGGCCGTGGTGCTCTCCTTCGTGCTGACGCTGCTTCTGGGCTTTGAAGATATTCCGGTGGAGGAGACCTCTGCCGTTGATGGCGCGGAACACGCCCAAAAAGCACAGGGCATCTCCGTCACTGAACAACCTTTACAAGCGAGGTAACGCATGTTTCCTAATGGATTTTTATGGGGCGGCGCACTGGCCGCTAACCAGTCTGAAGGCGCATATCTGGAGGGCGGCAAGGGTCTGACCACCGTCGACACCATCCCGCACGGCGCGAACCGGATGCCGGTTAAACTCGGCCAGGAAAAACGCTTTACCCTGCGCGAGGACGAGTACTACCCAAGTCATCAGGCGATTGATTTCTATCATCGCTATAAAGAAGACATCGCGCTAATGGCGGAAATGGGCTTCACCGTGTTTCGCACCTCGATTGCCTGGGCGCGTCTGTACCCCAACGGCGATGAACTGACGCCGAACGCGGAAGGCATCGCGTTTTACCGTGACCTGTTTGCCGAGTGCAAAAAGTACAATATCGAACCGCTGGTGACGCTGTGTCATTTCGACGTGCCGATGCATCTGGTGGTGGAATACGGCTCGTGGCGCAACCGCAAAATGGTGGAGTTCTTCACCCGCTACGCCCGGACCTGTTTCGAAGCCTTTGATGGGCTGGTGAAATACTGGCTGACCTTCAATGAAATCAACATTATGCTCCACAGCCCGTATTCCGGGGCCGGGCTGGTGTTTGAAGAAAGTGAAAACCAGGAGCAGGTCAAGTATCAGGCCGCGCACCATGAGCTGATTGCCAGCGCCCTGGCGACCCAAATCGCCCATGAGGTGAATCCACAAAACCAGGTCGGTTGTATGCTGGCAGGCGGCAATTTCTACCCTTATTCCTGCAAGCCGGAAGACGTGTGGATGGCGCTGGAAAAAGACCGTGAAAACCTGTTCTTCATCGACGTGCAGGCGCGTGGGGCTTATCCAGCCTACTCTGCGCGCGTGTTCCGCGAAAAAGGCGTAACCCTCGAAAAAGCGCCGGGCGATGATGAGATCTTAAAGCATACCGTCGATTTCGTGTCGTTCAGCTACTACGCCTCCCGCTGTGCGTCGGCAGATATGAACAGCAATAACACCAACGCGGCCAACATCGTCAAATCGCTGAAAAATCCGCACATTAAAGCCAGCGAATGGGGCTGGGGTATCGATCCTCTGGGGCTACGCATCACCATGAACATGATGTACGACCGTTACCAGAAGCCCCTGTTCCTTGTCGAAAACGGTCTCGGCGCGAAAGACGTGGTAGAAGCCAACGGCGAAATCAACGACGACTACCGCATCAGCTATTTGCGCGAGCATATCCAGGCGATGGGCGACGCCATTGACGACGGAATTCCAGTGATGGGTTATACCACCTGGGGCTGCATTGATCTGGTGGCAGCGTCTACCGGTGAGATGAGCAAACGCTACGGGTTTGTGTACGTCGACCGCGATGACGCAGGCCACGGCACCCTGGCGCGTTCGCGCAAGAAATCGTTCTGGTGGTATAAAAAGGTGATTGCCAGCAACGGAGAAGATTTGGTGTAAGACTCTTGCCCGGTGGCGCTAACGCTTACCGGGCCAGGCCTACCGGGTATTTTCCTACAAACGCTCAAATCCGCCGTCGCCCATCCAACCTTCCAGCCGCTGATAAACCGTCTCCGTCGCCGCTTTCACCTTCTCGGTCATCGGATAATAGAAGCCGACAATATCCGGCTGAATACCAAGGAAAATCACTTCACCCGCATCTTCTTTCAACTGGTCGATCAGATAGTTGAGCGGCATGTTGTGCGTGGTCATCAGGAACATCTCGGCAATATCATCAGGATCGACAATCCTGATATCGCCTGGCTCCAGTCCCATCTCGGTGGCATCGACAATCAGTAAGCGCTGTGGGTGCATCTCACGGATGGCCGCCACTTCTCGCTCCGGTGCGCTGCCGCCGTCAAGCACCAGCCAATCCCCTTTCGGCGCTGCGGCGCACATTTCTGCCAGCAGAGGCCCCGCGCCATCGTCGCCCATCATGCTGTTGCCGACACACAGTAATACGTTGGACACGCTTTTCTCCCCATAAAAAATAGCTTTAATGAGCAAACTACCCATTGATATCAACGAATGATCCTAAGGGGGTATCTTATATTGCACGCAGCCCGCAAATACTGATCTCAAATAGCATTGCAGATGCAACCCGCCGCGCTGCAATTTCTCGAAAACAGGCTAACGCGATGAATGATGTAAAGAAGTTAAGTGGCAAGAAAATAAGAACCATTCCCATTACAAATACGGAATGGAATAATCAATTGATAGCCATGATCAATTCCGGGGTCAAACCTGAATTAGTTGAGTTCTTTCATCAGTTAAAAGACGAGCGTGATGAATACCGAATTTTGGTGGACATCACTAACTCGGTGCTGGCGCATCTCGACAGAGAGGGCCTGGTCAACGCCATCGCCCAGGACATCCATCGCTTCTTCGCCATTCCCTGCGTGTCGATAGCCTTTATCGACAGCGAAACGTCTGATGCCTTCCCGGTGACCGCCTGTGGCTGGCATGAAAACAACGGCCATTATTGCCAACAAAAAACCTATCCTCTGGCACAAAGCGTGGTCAAAGGCGTGCTGGATACCGGCCAGCCTCAGGCCGTCGCGTTGCATGCCAATCTGCGCGACCCGCTGTTGCAGGATTTATTTGCTGCCCACATGCAGGCCGCCCTGCTGTTGCCGTTAACCTTTAATGCGCACTCACCGGGAATATTAATTCTGGCCCATACCGATGCCAGCGCCTTTACCCCGGCTGTGTGCTCATTGTTGGGGCAAATTGCGTCACGTATTAGCATCGCGGTGGATAACGCCAACGCGTGGAATGAAATAACCCGGCTAAAAGATTCGTTAAAGCAGGAAAATATCTGGCTTAACGAGCAGATTCAAAATGTCGAAAGCCTGAACGATATTATTTTTCAGAGCACGGCGATGAAGAACCTGCTGCGTCAGGTGGAAATGGTCGCCATGAGCGACAGCACCGTGCTGCTGCTGGGGGAAACCGGTACCGGTAAGGAGCTGATTGCGCGCGCTATTCACAAGCTGAGCCAGCGCGCTAGCCATTCGCTGGTCAAAATGAACTGCGCCGCCATCCCGGCGAGCCTGCTGGAAAGCGACCTGTTCGGTCATGAAAAGGGGGCGTTTACTGGGGCCACCAACACCCACATCGGGCGCTTTGAGATGGCTGACGGTGGCACCCTGTTTCTTGATGAAATCGGCGATATGCCGTTGGAACTGCAGCCCAAACTGCTGCGCGTTTTGCAGGAGCGCGAGGTCGAACGCCTCGGCGGCAGTAAAGTTATTCCGGTTAACGTCAGGATGATTGCCGCCACCAACCGCGATTTGCATCAGATGGTGCAGGACCGCGCGTTTCGCAGCGATCTGTTTTACCGCCTGAACGTGTTCCCGATTGTTATCCCGCCGCTGCGCGAACGTCCGGAAGACATTCCGCTGCTCGCGACGTGGTTTACGCAGAAGCTGGCGGCGCGGATGAACAAAACCATCGACACCCTTCCCGCCGCCTCGTTGCAGGCACTGTGTCAGTATCCGTGGCCGGGCAACGTACGTGAACTGCAAAACGTGATTGAACGCGCGGTGATCCTGACCCAGGGCAACACGCTGAATCTGCAACTCAACGATCTGAAAATACCTTCGTCGCCTGGCCACACGCCACGCGTGCAGCCCGCCGCACTGAAGCTGCCGCCGATGTTCAATCCGCAGATACCGGAAAATGATGAAGGTGAGCGGGAAAGGATCGTGCAGGCACTGCGGGAAACCAATGGGATTGTAGCGGGCCCAAAAGGGGCGGCACAAAAACTGGGTCTGAAAAGAACGACGCTGCTTTCGCGTATGCAGCGTCTGGGGATCAATACGCGGGATCTGTAACCGCCTCCCGCGCCTTGATTACGCCAGCTGGCGTTTGACGATCAGGTAGATCGCCGGTTCACGTTCGATCTCAGCCAGTAGTTCGATCAACCGCAGACTCCAGCTTTTAAAAGGCTCATCACCTTGACGGCTCAGCACCGACAGGGCGTTCGCCAGCAGCGAGGTGTGGGTCGAATCAATGGTTATCTCCCCGAAGGTCAGCAATCCCCGCAGCTTGCGGCAGGCCTCACCCGCCGGGAGTAATTCCAGCCATTCGGTATACCCCTCCAGCGGACATTCCAGCTCGGTTTTCAGGCAGTCGATCATCCCGACGTGATGACCAATCGCCAACGAGTAATACATCACCTGCTGGCTTTCCGCAGGCATGTCATCATCGCTGTCGACGAACTTTTGTCGCAGCGACCAGAAGGTCACTTTTCCGTTTGCGCTCACGCCGTCACCTCCCCGGCAATCACCGTCATCAGCGCATGAACAATCTCCGCCAGACGCGGATCGTTCTCTTTGCGCAGCCAGGCTTCAACGTCGTGCGCCGCCTGCGACGGCTGCTTGTGTTGAATCATCGACAGCAGATGCATACTGATATCCCCGCCCTGCCGATAACCCGCCATCCGCCGGGCTTCGCGTTCAACCGCCACCCGCAGCGTCAGCGGTACGTCAGGCAGAATCATTGCCGGTTTTTCACCTTCCCCCTGTACGTGCTCAATGCCTTTCAGCTTTTGATCGAGCAGGCCCAGCGCCACGGCAAAACCGTGGATCGTGGCCGCAGGCGTTGGCGGACAGCCAGGGATCCACACGTCGACCGGTACGATGGTGTCGCTCCCGCCCCACACGCAGTACAGATCGTGGAAAATTCCCCCGCCCACACCGCATGCGCCGTAGGAAATACAAATTTTCGGATCCGGGGCGGACTCATACGCCCGCAGCGCCGGGACGCGCATCGCACGCGTGACCGCCCCGGTAAACAACAAAATATCGGCGTGACGCGGGGAAGCCACGACTTTAATGCCGAAGCGCTCGGCATCAAACACCGGGGTAATGGCCGAGAAAATTTCGATTTCGCAGCCGTTGCAGCCCCCACAATCCACCCGATACACATACGCCGAACGCTTAATGTCTTTCAACAGCGTTTGTTTCATGCGCACCGCGTCGTCTGCCAGGGTTATCGGCTGGCTGGCGTGATGATTAAACTCGCTCATTGGGCTCCTCCGCGCCGGATAAACTGAAGATGCGTGCATCATGCTGGCCCAGCGTCTGCTGGCGTTTACACGCCGGACAGGTTGTAAACTGCGACGCCATCCCGGCCAGTGCCTCATCGCTGACGCCCGACTGACGCAGCAGCTCTACCGCGTACTGCACTGATTTTTCCGGAGTGAACGGGAGCTGGCACCGGTCACAGTGTTGCAGGCGAAACACCGCCTTAACGTAAAGATCGGCTTTGTTGGTCACCGCCAGCTCAAAATCATTAGTCAGGCGAATGGCCTTCGTCGGGCAAACCTCTTCGCAGCGGCCACAAAAAATGCAGCGCCCGATGAACAATTGCCAACGTCGCTCGTTGCTTTGCGGATGGGTTTCCATGGTCAGGGCGTTGGCCGGGCAAGCCATGGTGCATGCCGCGCAGGCAATACACTGCTGTGGGTTAAGCTCCGGTCGGCCACGAAAATCGGGGCTTATCTCCAGCGGTTGAAACGGGTATTTGACCGTCGGTTCGCCCGCTTTCAGGATAGTTTTAAACAGTTTTAGCATCGTTTAATCCTTACTTGAGCGGCGAGTGCTTACGCTCAATGCTATAGCGTTCAATCTCTTTGTACGGCACGGTGGTGGACTTGCGTTTGCGGACATCCACCAGCGTGACGCGGTCGGTGCAGGAGTAGCACGGATCGAGGCTGCCGATAATCAACGGTGCGTCGGAAATAGTGTTACCGCGCAGCATGTAGCGTAGCACCGGCCAGTTGGCGTAAGTCGCCGCCCGGCAGCGCCAGCGGAACAGCTTCTGGTTGTCGCCGAGCATGCTCCAGTGCACGTCTTCCCCGCGCGGGGCTTCAACGTAGCCGAGCGCAAATTTGTGGGGTTGATAGGTAAAGCCTTCGGTCAGCAGCGGGCCATCGCCCATGGTATCGAGCGCATATTCAATCATCGCCAGCGAGTCGAAGGTTTCTTTCACACGCACCATCACCCGAGAGAACACGTCGCCGCCGTCATAGGCAAACAGGGTTTTTGGCAGATTGCCGTAGTCCGAATACGGATGGTCGAAACGCATGTCGCGCTTGAAGCCACTGCCGCGGATCAGCGGCCCAACCGGGCTATAATCGCGGGCCACCTGGCGATCGAGAATACCCACGCCCTGGGTACGCTGCCCGATGTTCGGCGTGGACATCAGCATATCCACCAGTTCGGTCACTTCCGCGCGCATTTCGCGCACCAGTTGGATCGTTTTAATCCGCTGTTCTTTGAGGATATCGCGGCGGATCCCGCCGATCAGGTTCAGGCCATACGTTTTACGCGAGCCGGTCAGCATTTCCGCCATCATCATCGATTTTTCACGCACCCGGAAAAACTGCATGAAGCCCGTATCGAAACCGATAAAGTGGCTCGACAGCCCGATGTTGAGCAAATGGCTGTGCAGGCGTTCAACTTCCAGCAGCACCGAGCGGATGGTGTGCGCCCGCTGAGGCACCACGATGCCCAGCGCGTTTTCCACCGAAGTGGTGTAGGCCACGCTGTGCGCAAACCCGCAGATACCGCACACGCGGTCAGACAGGAAAGTCACTTCGTTATACCCCATACGGGTTTCCGCCAGTTTCTCCATCCCGCGATGGACGTAGAACAGGCGGTAGTCGGCATCAACAATGGTCTCGCCGTCGACAAACAACCGGAAATGCCCCGGCTCATCGGAGGTGATGTGCATCGGGCCAATCGGCACTACGCGCGCCTTACTGTCGCCGTCGTTGATGAACGGATAGGTTTCCGTCTCGGTGGTCGGGGCCGGGCGCTGGCGATAGTCCATTGCGTCTTTACGCAGCGGATACATGTCGTCCGGCCAGTCATCCGGCAGCACCAGACGGCGTTCGTCCGGCAGGCCAATCGGCTTCAGACCGTACATGTCACGGATCTCACGCTCGCCCCATACCGCCGCCGGGACGCGCGGGGTCACGGACGGAAACTCAAGCGAGTGATCGACCAGGCCTTTCACCACCACCCAGCACTTCTCGCCCTCTTCCATCGACATCGCGTAGTAAACCGCGAAATGGCCGTTCAGCGAGCGCTCATCGTTGCCAAACAGCACCGGTAACCAGCCGCCACAGCCGTAATAGAGAAACTCTACAATCTCGGGCAGTTGGTTGATTTTGACGGTGATGGTCACCTGGTCGTTGGTCTGACGCTCTTCATCCAGCACCGCGCCGGGAAATTTCTGCCGCAGCAATGCCAGATAACCCAGACCACGTACATCGCCCTGCGCGAGGCCGTTCATATATTGTTGATAACTCACTTCGTTTCTCCAGCGCACTCGCGGGTGCAAAGACTGTGGTTAGCGGCAGCGGCGGGTTTGTTCGCCCACGGCCACGCAAATTCCTGTTGAGAAGACTGATGCAGCACAATCGACGCGGCATTTTCCAGCAGACGGCTTACCGGCTGTGGAATGTGGGTGCCCATCACCAGCATCAGGACCAGCAAAATCGCCATCGGCAGCGTGGTCAGCCAACCCAGCTCGCCCCGGCTGGTCGCCTGTGGCGCATCGCCAAACAGCAGGCAAGCTACCATCCTCACCAGGCCGCCGAGCACCACGGTTAACAGCAGCAGCAGGCCGATAGTCAGCCAGATGTGTCCGGCGGCGAGGCCCGCCGTCACCACCATAAATTCACTGAGGAACACGTTGAACGGCGGCATCCCACCCAGCGCCAGCGCGCCTGCGGCCAGCAATACCGCGCTGAACGGCATCAGTTTGAGCATCCCTCGCACGACGCCCAGATCGCGGGTGCCGTACTTCAGCAGTACGTTGCCGGACCCGCAGAACAGCAGCGTTTTGGCGAGGCTATGGTTGAGAGTGTGCAGCAGTGCGGCCAGCACCCCAAGCGGCCCGCCGATGCCCAGCGCCACGGCAATCAGCCCCATGTTTTCCACGGAGGAGTAGGCCAGCAGACGCTTAACATCCTGTTGCACCAGAATGAAGAACGCCGCCACCGCCACCGACAGCAGACCGAACACCACCAGCAGCGTATTCGGGAATGAAGTGCCAATGGTCTGGGTGATGATGATGTGGAAGCGGATAATCACCAGCAGCGCGCAGTTAAGCAGCACCGCAGAGAGCAAGGCGCTGGTCGGGCTTGGCGCTTCACTGTGTGCATCCGGCAGCCAGGCGTGCATTGGGAACAGCCCGGTTTTGGTGCCAAAACCAATCAGCACAAAGACAAACGCCAGATGCATCAGGGTCGGATCGAGCTGGTCTGCATGTTTGAGCACTTCGCTCCAGAAGATGGCGTTGTGCGCGTCGGGCATAAAGCTCGCCGCATTGGCGTACACCAGAATGGTGCCGAACAGGCCGAACGCCACGCCGACGGTACAGATGATGATGTACTTCCACGCCGCTTCCAGGGACGAACGCTGACCATAAATTCCCACCAGGAAGGCGGAACTGAGGGTGGTGGCTTCAATCGCCGCCCACATGACAATCAGATTGTTGCTGGTCACCACCAGCATCATGGTGAACAAAAACAGGTGGAAGAAACCGTAGTAGTTACACAACGTGGTAACGGAAATCTCGCCTTCATCGACCTCATGACGCATGTAGCCGATGGAGTAGAGTCCGGTAAGGAAGCCGATAATGCCGAGGAGCGCCAAAAACAGCGCGCTCAGGCTGTCGAGATGCAGCCACAGATTGGTGGAGAACAGCTCGCCCTGAAGATAAACCTGACCGACGGCGTACAGCGTTACCGCCAGCAGGACAATAATGCCGACCCCGTGCAGCAGCGTGACCGCCACGCGAGCCTGCGCGCCCAACCGCTGACAGGCAAACGCCAGCAGCGCGAACAGCAGCGGCGTGATGAGTAACAGGGTGAAAATTGCAGAATGACTCATTGTGTTATCCCTTCAGCGCCGTCAGTTGATTGACATCGAGCGTGCCGAGCGTGCGCCAGATCTTTCTCACCAGCAGCACCATGACAATCACCGCGAAAATGGCGTCGGTCGCGATGCCAATTTCCACAAGCTCCGGCGCTTTATTGGCTAACAGCGCCAGCACCAGATGCGATCCGTTTTCCATCAGGCAGTAACCAAACACCTGCTTGAGAATGTTGCGTTGGGTGACGATGCACAGCAGTCCCAACAGGAAGTGGCCGAGCGCCACCGCCAGTGCGGGTTTCAGTCCCTGCAATAGCGGAAGCTCCACCGGACGCACCACCAGCCAGCACAGCACCACAATTACCGCCGCGGCAATCATCAGCAGTACCGGGCTAATCAGGCTGACATCGGCGGCCGGATCGGCAAGTTTGCGCAACGCAAAGCCCATAATCAGCGGCACCAGGATAACTTTGGTCAGCAACGCGCTGAAGGACCACATCAGCAGTTGTTCGGAATCGAGCGTGCGTGAGAGGGTGAAGAAAATCAGCACCAGCACCAGCGACTGTAACGCATAGCACCAGCAGGCCCCGCGCGGATGTTTCGCGCCAATCACCAGCAGCGACGTCACCATCATCAGCCCGGCGAGATTATTTACGAGTAAGGCTCCGGTCATCGTCGTCTCCTTAATTAAGCCACATCGCGGCAATCACGCTGGAACACAGCGACATCACCACCAGCACGACTAACACGGCCCGCATCGCCAACGGCAGCGGGGTCATTTGCGCCACTTCCGGGCTTGGCTCTCCAGGCACCACCCGTCCGAACCAGTAGATAAGCCAGGCGAAGCTGGCCACGGATTCCACCAGCGCCAGCACCATCACCGGGATCAGTTCCCAGTGGTCGGCTGAGAGGGTGAACCCGGCGGCAAACACGGGGAATTTGCTGAAGAAGCCGTTGAACGGGGGCACCCCGGCAATCGCCAGCGCCGCCACACAGAAGCCGATCCCAAGCAACGGTGATTTGCCCATCACCCCGCGCAATTTCGGCAACAGGCGAGTACCACAGCTGTAGCTGAACGCACCCGCCACCAGGAAGAACAGGCTCTTGGCGAAGGCGTGGTTGAAGATGTAGGCAATCCCGCCGTCGAGCGCCTGCTTCGAGCCCAGCGCCGCCATTGACAGAGCGAGGAACATCCACGCCAGCTGCGTGATGGTCGACCACGCCAGCAGCCGCTTCATATCTTTTTGCGGCAGATACATCATGAAACCGTAAATCATGGTGATAGTGGCCATCACGATGCCCACCCAACCAATGGCATGCGGCACGTTGCCGCCTTCCAGAATGGCGCGGGCAAAGATGTAGACGCCCACTTTCACCATCGACGCAGCATGTAAGTAAGCGCTAACTGGGGTTGGTGCTTCCATCGCATCCGGCAGCCATGCCTGCATCGGCAGCTGGGCAGATTTCCCCCACGCCGCGAACAGGATGCCGCCATACACGATATAGCTCGCCGTCCCCTGTAGCTGGCTCAACGCGCTCAGCGCGAAGGTGCCGGTATTGAGGAACAGCGTCGCGGCCGCGAGGTATAACCCCAGCGAGGCGACGTGGGTAATCAGCAGCGCTTTCATGGCTGAACGCTGTGATTTTTGCGTCTGGTAATAGCCAATCAGCGCCCAGGAACAGCCCCCGGTAATTTCGAAGAACAGCAGTTGCCCGAGCAAAGTTGAGGAGAGCACCAGCCCGGCCATTGCGCCGATAAAAATCAGCAGAAACGCGTAGTAACGGTTGCCGCCATCATGCGGATGCTCACGGTTGCCACGGGTCAGATAGCCTGTGGAATAGAGGCTCACCAGCAGGCCGAGGAACACCACCGCAAAGGCAATCAGGGTACTGATTCTGTCCACGGTGAAGCCGAACAGGGCGACACCGTGATAGCTCACCAGCGTGTAAGTCGCATCGACCTTGCCACCGGCGAGAAACTGCCAGCCCAGAATCACCGTGCCGAGCGTGGCCAACAGAGCGAAGAAAGAGCAAAGGTGTTTCGCCCGCGTCTTCGGCGAACAGGCCGTCAGCAGCGCGCCGATAAACGGCACCAGCAGGGTCGTCAGCGCTATTTTTTCCATCATTTCACGGCGCTCCTTACAGCCCAGTAAAATAGAAGACGAAGGCCAGCGCCGAGACGCCAAACCCGAGCCACGTGACATGATGCGTCAGCAGGAATCGCCCACGCGCCAGCGAGTTCTCCACCAGCGACGCCAACACAAACACCACCAGCAGCTTGATGAACATCACCCCCAACGCCAGCAACAGTGCCCCAGGGGTGAGGCTTGCCGCTTTGCCGAAAGGTAAAAACACCGCGAGGAACATTTCGGCTACCACTACCTGCTTGAGGCCAATCCCCCACTTCACCAGCGCAAAATCGGAACCGGAATATTCGGTTAGCGGGCCTTCCTGTAGCTCCTGCTCGGCTTCGGCAACGTCGAACGGAATTTTGCCCATCTCAATGAACGAGGCGAAACCACAGGCGAGGAAGGCCATGAAAATAGCCAGCGGTGAACTCCAGCCCTGCGACAGCGCGGCGCTGATGGTGCCGATGTTGGTCGACCCCACGATCAGCGCCACCACCAGCAGGCCGAGGATCAGAATCGGCTCCACCAGAATGCCCAGCGTCAGTTCGCGGCTGGCACCAATGCCCGCAAACGAACTGCTGCTGTCGAGCCCGGAAAGGGCAAAGAAGAAACGGAACAGCGCGAACAGGTACAGCAGGGTAATTAAATCCCCCGCCCCACCGAACGGTGAGGTCTGGGTAAAGACCGGTAATGCCATCGCCACCAGCAGCATGCTGCTGAGCAGGATCCACGGCATCACGCGGAACATCGCCCCGGACTGAACCGGCCCCACTGGCTGGCGTTTCAGCAGCTTGTTGAGGTCACGGTAGTCCTGCAAAATGCCAGGCCCACGGCGGGAGTGCATACGCGCCCGAATCTGGCGGGAAATGCCGGTCATCAGCGGCGTCAGGGCCAGCAATATGACGGCCTGGCAAACCGCGAACAGCCCCATGCCCCACTCTGGCGTTTGTTGGATTAACATCTCACTCTCCTCACAGGGCCACGGTCAGTAACAGAACCACCAGCGCCACCACCACATACAGGCAGTAAAGGCGGAAGTCCCCGCTCTGCATCCGCTGGATGCCCGAACCGACGCGCTGAACAAGCCGCACCAGCGGCCAGATAATGCGCTCGTCCCAGAAAGGCTCGACCGCCGCCGCACCGTCAGTCACTTTGGTCAGACTGCGGCCCAGCGCTTGCGAAGGATCGAGCTGTTTACGCATCCGATACAGCGGGCCGAACATCACGCGCAGCGGCTGGGTGAAGCTACCAGCGGAGGCGGACATGGCGTCTTCCCAGGCGTAGCCACAGGCCCACGGCTGGCCGCGGCGGCGGAACGGCCCACGCTCGCCGCGCAGAACCCACCACACCACCAGCGGCAGTAGCGGCAACCCTAACAGCAGCAGGAAAGAGACCGCCGGGGAGAACATCGCCTGGGCGCTGTCGCCCGGTTGCAGGAGGGTGTTGTGGGCGACAATCAACGCCGGGGTGTGCGTCAGCGAGGTGGCGACCTGCGCCAGCACCGGAGCCACCACCGAGGCCCCTACGCCGAGCGCCACGCACAACAGCGCCATGACGATCATCGCGGCGGTCATTGGCCAGGGCACTTCACGGGCGTGTTCGGCCTGCTCGCTGCGCGCCCCGCCACAGAAGCTGATGCCATAGACTTTGACGAAGCACATTGCCGCCAGGGCACCGGTGATCGCCAGCATCACAATTGCAATCGGCCCGGCCAGACGCTGGGCAAAGTCGCCCTCGTGGCTCAGGGTGAACAGGGATTGATAGGTGAACCACTCGCTGACGAAACCGTTCAGCGGCGGCAGCGCAGAAATAGACATGCAGCCAATCAGGAACGCGGTGCCGGTGAGCGGCATCAGCTTCGCCAGCCCGCCCATTTTTTCCATATCACGGGTGTGGACGCGGAAAATCACCGCCCCCGCGCCGAGGAACAGCAGCCCCTTGAACAGCGCATGGTTGAGCAAGTGGAACAGCGCCCCCAGCAGACCGATGGTCGCCAGCAGCGGATGATGGGTCGCGATGCCGACCATGCCGACCCCGACGCCCATCAGAATGATGCCGATGTTCTCGACGGTGTGCCACGCCAACAGACGCTTGATATCGTGCTCCGCCAGCGCATACAGCACGCCGAGCACCGACGAAACGGCTCCGAATGCCAGAACCACGAGGCCCCACCAGCTTTCGGTCGCCCCCAGCAGATCAATCCCGACCTTGATGATGCCGAAAATACCGATTTTGACCATCACCCCGGACATCAGCGCCGAGGCATGTGAGGGTGCCGCCGGGTGTGCGCGCGGCAGCCAGCTGTGCAGCGGCAGCATCCCCGCTTTCGCCCCAAAGCCGAGGAATGCCAGAATGAACACCACCGATGCCAGGCCAGAGGAGAGATGCAGTTGACGGAAGGACTCAAACTCCAGACTGCCGCTTTCGCGCCACATCAGGAAGAACGCCACCATGATCAACACCGATCCGGCGTGGGCGATAAAGAAATACAGTAGCCCGGCTTTGATCGACTCCTCACTCTGATCGGCGATGACCAGGAACCACGAGGCCAGCGACATCATTTCGAACAGAATGATGAACCAGAAACCGTTATCCATCACTACCAGGCCGACCATCGAGGCGATAAACAGGTTCATAAAGAAACCCATCGACGCCGCGCCTTTGCCGAGATATTCCTGCATGTAAGAGAGGGAATAGAGGGCGCAGAGTGTGACCAGCAGCGAAATGACCGTTACCATAAACGCCGCAAGGCTATCAACGCGCACGCTGAAGGCGGCGAACGGGAACGGGCCCGTGGCGCTCCAGAACAGCACTTCCCCGCTGAACAACAGCGGCAGCGCGCTGCATAACCCCAGCAGCCCGCCGAGGATGGCGCTTAAGCCCGCCACCCGAATTGCCAGCGCTTCGTTTTTTTGCAGCAGCAGAGAAACCACGCCCCCAACGACGTACAGTGCCAGCGACCACATCAGTAATTGCAGTGCATCCATTAGCGTTGCTCCCCTGCAAGGTTCAGGCCCGGTAAGGACTCCGGCATCGACAGCGCCGTTTGCGTCCGGCGCGCTTTCATCTGCGCGTTGACGGCCTGCGGTTCAATCAGATGCAGCGCTTTGGTCGGACAGGCGCTGACGCAGGCCGGACCTTCCGGTAAGAAATGGCACAGGTCGCATTTCACAGCGATGGCGCGCACGCCCGCGTTCCAGCTCAGGAACGGGTTCATGCCTTCCGGGCTCACCGGCACGTCGCTGAGCATGGCGGCCGGAACGAAGTGTTCAAACTGCGCAGGCACGTTCAACGGCGTACTGCCCGCAGGCGTTATCGCCCCGAACGGGCATACCAGGCCGCACAGTTTGCAGCCGATGCACAGGCTCTCATTGATTTGTACGCTGTCATCCTCAACGGCGATGGCGTTCACCGGGCACACCCGTTTGCAGGGGGCGTCTTCGCAATGACGGCACAGCACCGGCGCGGTATTCTCGCCGGTGCGTGCCATCGCAAGCCTCGGGTGCTGCTGGAGCCCCTGCGTTTTATGGACATCAGAGCACGCTGCGAGGCAGGTATTGCATCCGATGCACCACTGAGGATCCGCAATGACAAAGCGGTTCATGGTTATTCCTCTGAAGCGGAAGAAAATTATCCGGCTTGTGTAGCAATTTGCGTGCCATCAAATCATTCCAAATTAAATCAAAGAGATAACCTATTTCCCTACTGACAAACCGCTGTCATCGTCACCATGACGACGATTGTGACGATCGTCGTCGTCCCCGCCGTTTTTTCTCAACGTCATTTGTGGCGACAGGCCGTCACAATTGTCATCCAGCCAATGTCGATGCATGACTTCTCTTTAAAAATCAACGGAATAAATTGTGGCCTGTTTTTTGCTTTAACCGGTGAAGTTGACCAGACGAGAAACGTTATGCACGAAATCACCCTTTGCCAGCGGGCGCTGGAAATTGTTGAGCAACAGGCGCTCGCCAACGACGCCACCCGCGTGAGTGCCGTCTGGCTGAAAATCGGGGCATTTTCCTGCGTGGAGCCCGCCTCGGTCAGTTTCTGTTTTGAGCTGGTGTGCCGCGGCACGATAGCGGAAGGCTGCCAGTTGCACATTGAAGAACAGCAGGCGGAGTGCTGGTGCCCGACGTGTCAGCAATATGTGCATTTGCTGTCGCAACACGTTCGTCGCTGCCCCGATTGCGGCAGCGATCGGTTACGCATTGTCGCTGACGATGGTTTTCAGATTCAGCGTATCGAAGTCATTGAGGAATAAGGTATGTGTACAACCTGCGGCTGCGCGGATGGCAATCGCTACATCGAAGGTGATGAGCACAATCCGCACTCGGCCTTTCGCGGAGCGCCGTTTGCGCCCGCTTCCCGCCCGGCGCTTTCCATCACCGGGATTACATCCGACTTCAGCCCACAAAAGTCGGCCCAAGGCGATTTGCACTACGGTCACGGTGAGGCCGGAACGCACGCGCCGGGTATCAGTCAGCGCAAAATGCTGGAAGTCGAAATCGACGTGCTGGACAAAAACAATCAGCTGGCAGCCCGCAACCGGGCACGGTTTGCCGCTCGAGAGTTGCTGGTACTGAACCTGGTTTCTAGCCCCGGATCCGGGAAAACCACGCTGTTGACCGAAACGCTGACGCGCCTCAAAGGCCGCGTGCCCTGTGCAGTGATTGAAGGCGATCAGCAAACGGTGAACGATGCGGCGCGCATTCGCGCCACCGGCACACCCGCGATTCAGGTCAATACCGGCAAAGGCTGCCATCTCGATGCGCAGATGATTGCCGACGCCGCACCGCGCATGCCGCTGGAGGACAACGGGATTCTGTTTATCGAGAACGTTGGCAACCTAGTATGCCCGGCCAGTTTCGACCTCGGCGAGCGGCACAAAGTCGCGGTGCTGTCGGTCACCGAAGGGGAAGACAAACCGCTGAAATATCCGCAGATGTTTGCCGCCGCCTCGCTGCTGCTGCTCAACAAAATTGACCTGCTGCCGTACCTGCAATTCGATGTCGAGCGCTGCCTGGCGTACGCCCGCCAGGTGAATCCCACGATTGAGGCAATCCTGATTTCCGCCACCAGCGGCGAAGGAATGGATCAGTGGCTGAGCTGGCTGGAGACGCAACGATGTGCATAGGCGTTCCCGGGCAGATTTGTGCCATCAGCGGTCAGCAGGCCAAGGTCGACGTGTGCGGTATCCAACGCGATGTCGACCTGACGCTGGTCGGCGTTACCGATGAACAGGGCCAATCACGCATCGGCCAGTGGGTGCTGGTTCACGTCGGGTTCGCAATGAGCGTGATTGATGAAGCCGAAGCCCGCGACACGCTGGCGGCGCTGCAAAACATGTTCGACGTTGAACCCGATGTCGGGGCGTTGATGTGGGGCGAGGATCGTTAATGCGCTTTGTCGATGAATACCGCGCCCCCGAGCAGGTGATGCAGCTTATTGGTCATCTGAAAAACCGTGCGTCATTGCTGCCTTACTCTGTCGAGCGCCCACTGCGGATCATGGAAGTGTGCGGCGGCCACACGCACGCCATTTTCCGTTTTGGCCTCGACCAACTCCTGCCCGACAACATCGAGTTTATTCACGGCCCGGGTTGCCCAGTCTGCGTGTTGCCGATGGGCCGGATCGACACCTGTATAGATATCGCCAGCCATCCCGACGTGATTTTCTGCACCTTTGGCGATGCGATGCGCGTCCCGGGCAAAAATGGCTCGTTAATGCAGGCCAAAGCGCGTGGGGCTGATATTCGTATCATTTATTCGCCGATGGATGCCCTGCGGCTGGCGGCGGAGAATCCGCAGCGCAAGGTGGTGTTTTTCGGCCTCGGGTTTGAAACCACCATGCCCGCCACCGCCATCACGCTGCAACAGGCGAAAGCGCAAAATCTCAGTAACTTTTTCTTTTTTTGCCAGCACATTACGCTGATCCCTACCCTACGCAGCCTTCTCGAACAGCCGGATAACAGCATCGACGCGTTCCTTGCCCCCGGCCATGTCAGCATGGTGATAGGCACCGCCCGCTACGACTTTATCGCCGCTGATTTTCAGCGCCCGCTGGTGGTTGCCGGTTTTGAGCCGCTGGATTTATTGCAGGGCGTCAGCATGCTGGTTGAACAGAAAATCGCAGACGTCAGCCGCGTCGAAAATCAGTATCGCCGCGTGGTGCCCGATGCAGGCAACGCGCTGGCCCAACAAGCAATCGCCGATGTCTTTACCGTCAACGGCGACAGCGAATGGCGTGGCCTGGGTGTGATTGCCGAATCCGGGGTGAAACTCGCCGCCGACTATCAGCGTTTCGATGCCGAAGCGCATTTCCAGCCGTCACACCGCGAGGTGTGTGACGATCCCCGCGCTCGCTGTGGCGAAGTGCTCACCGGGCGCTGTAAACCTCATCAGTGCCCGCTGTTTGGCAACACCTGCAACCCGCAAAGCGCGTTCGGCGCGCTGATGGTCTCCTCCGAAGGGGCCTGCGCGGCGTGGTATCAGTATCGCAGTCAGGAAGGTGAAAAATGAAAACCGTGCAAATAGCCCACGGCAGCGGCGGCCAGGCGATGCAGCAGCTGATCAACGATTTGTTTATGCGCGCGTTTGATAACCCGTGGCTGGCCGAGCAGGAAGATCAGGCGCGGATCGCCCTCGCCTCACTTACCGCCAGCGGCGACCGGCTGGCCTTTTCCACCGACAGCTACGTTATTGACCCGTTATTCTTCCCCGGCGGGGATATCGGCAAGCTGGCGGTGTGCGGTACCGCGAACGACGTCGCCGTCAGCGGGGCTATTCCTCGTTATCTGTCGTGCGGATTTATCCTCGAAGAGGGGCTGGAGATGGCGACCCTGGAACAGGTCGTCACCAGCATGGCGGCAACGGCCAAAGCGGCCGATATCGCTATTGTCACCGGCGACACCAAAGTGGTACCACGCGGCGCGGCGGATAAGCTGTTTATTAACACCGCCGGGCTGGGTGCGATCCCCGCCGGGATCCACTGGGGAGCACAGCAGTTACAGCCGGGTGATGTCCTGCTGGTCAGCGGTACGTTGGGTGACCACGGGGCGGCAATCCTTAATCTGCGCGAACAGCTTGGGCTGGACGGCTGCCTGCGCAGCGACTGCGCGGTATTAACGCCGATAATCCAGACGCTGCGCGATATTCCGGGCGTCAAAGCGCTGCGCGATGCCACCCGTGGCGGAGTGAACGCCGTGGCGCATGAGTTCGCCGCCGCTAGCGGCTGCGGGGTGATGCTGTACGAAGCGAAGATGCCTGTTAACAGCGCGGTGCGTGGCGTGTGTGAACTGCTGGGGCTGGACGCGCTGAACTTTGCCAACGAAGGCAAACTGGTGATTGGCGTTGCGCCCGCAGCCGCAGAGCGCGTGCTCGCCCAGCTTCAGGCCCACCCTTTAGGACGCGATGCCGCCATCATCGGCGAAATCAGCGAACGCCGGGGCGTACATCTGACGGGTCTGTACGGGGTTCGACGAACCCTGGATTTACCTCATGCTGAACCGCTGCCGCGGATCTGTTAACGCTTTTTCGCGCCAGCGGCGCACGGTGGATGAACCCTATGTCAACGACTGCGATGAGCGACCTCGGCCAGCAAGGATTGCTCGATATCACCCGATCTTTACTGCAACAAGCTGACCTGAACGGCGTGGCCGAAACCCTGACGCAGCGGGTCAAACAGGCAGGGCTCGCTGAACGCGCGGCTGTCCTGCTATGGCAACCTGGCAATCAGCGGGTGAGTTATTTCACAAGCCCGGCAGTCGACCCTTGTCGCAGCGGCGAGGAAACGCTGCTGGCGCAGGGCCCTCTCCATCGCCTGCTGTCGCGACCCGACACGCTGCAGTGCGACTATTCAGAATTTTGCGCCAGCTGGTCGGCGCTGTCGCAAAGTCCTTTTTATGGCCCTTTTGGTCGCTATGCCATACTGCCTCTGGCGCAGGAAGGCCGTATTTTTGGCGGCTGTGAATTTATTCGCGCCAATCAGACACCGTGGAGCGAAAAAGAGCTCCAGCGTCTGCAAACGCTGGCCCAGCTGGTGGCTATCGTCGCCGAGCAGTTGCAGACCCGCCTCAGCCGCAGCGCAGATCGCCAGCAGCTGCGCCTTGAGCGCGATAATTTCCGCATCCTGGTCGATGTCACCAATGCCGTGCTGTCACGCCTGGATATTGACGAGCTGGTCAGTGAGGTCGCGAAATCGCTGCATCACCATTTCCACATTGATGCCATCAGCGTAGTGCTGCGCAGCCCGCAGCCGGGAAAACTCGACGTGTACACCAGTCATTATCTGGATGGCGATACGCCGCTGCATGATGTAGCCGAAGTGGAAGAATCCGGCTCGCTTAGCGAACAGGTGTTTAAACACCACCAGATGATGCTGCTGACGCTGGCCGATATGAACCAGCTGGCACAGGGCGACCGCCAGCTGTTTTCCCTGTGGGGCAACGAGTTGCAAAGCATTTGCCTGCTGCCGCTAATGTCCGGCGAGACCATGCTGGGCGTGCTGAAACTGGCTCAGCGTAACGAGCAGGTGTTCAATGCCAGCAATTTACGGCTGCTGCGACAAATTGCCGGACGGGTGTCGATTGCGGTGGATAATGCGCTGGCGTATCAGGAAATACAGCGCTTAAAAGAACGGCTGGCGGATGAAAACAAGGTGCTGACCGAGCAGCTGAACACTCTGGATAACGAGTTCGGCGACATTATTGGGCGCAGCGATGCGATGCTTGAGGTGCTTCGCCAGGTGGAAATGGTCGCCCAAAGCGATAGCACGGTGCTGATCCTCGGTGAAACCGGCACCGGCAAGGAACTAATCGCCCGCGCCATTCATCAGCTCAGCCAGCGCAGAGAAAAGCGGATGATCAAAATGAACTGCGCCGCCATGCCCGCCGGACTGCTGGAAAGTGACCTGTTCGGCCATTCGCGCGGGGCATTTACCGGGGCCAGCGCGCCGCGCACCGGGCGTTTTGAACTGGCGGACAAAAGTTCGTTGTTTCTGGATGAAGTCGGCGATATGCCGCTCGAACTGCAACCCAAACTACTGCGCGTGTTGCAGGAGCAGGAATTTGAACGTCTCGGCAGCAACACGCTTATCCGCACCGACGTACGCCTGATTGCCGCCACCAACCGCGATTTACGTCAGATGGTAGAAGACCGGCAGTTTCGCAGCGATCTGTACTATCGCCTGAACGTCTTCCCTATCCAGCTGCCACCGCTTCGCGAACGCCCGGACGACATTCCTCTGCTGGCGAAGGCCTTTACCAGCAAGATTGCCCGTCGCCTTGGCCGCCAGATTGACAGCATCCCGACCCAGGCCCTGCGCACCCTGTGCGACATGCCATGGCCGGGCAACGTGCGTGAACTGGAGAACGTGATTGAACGCGCGGTGTTACTCACGCCGGGCAACGTACTACAGCTTTCCTTGCCGGAATGGAGCTATTCTCCCGCCTCACTCCCGGCAGAACCGCTGCTCGAAGGGGAAGATGAGGCGCAGCAAATCATCCGCATTCTTAAGGAGACCAACGGCGTGGTCGCCGGGCCAAAAGGTGCCGCACAGAGGCTGGGGCTGAAACGCACCACTCTGCTATCGAGAATGAAACGGCTGGGAATTGATAAGGATACGCTGGCGTAATGGAGGCTATTTCTTTGGTCGGTATTTTTCCGGTAATTCAGGCACCGGACGCCGGTCGTCAATTAAATGCAGGACCGTCAGGACCGGATGACGCCAGAGCATACGCGGCCCTGCCCAGCGCATAATCAACTTCATCTCTTCTCTTTTGGCGGGCTGATAGCAATGCACCGGGCACTGTTTACACGCCGGTTTTTGTTCGCCAAACACACATTTATCCAGCCTTTTTTCAGCGTAGGCATTCAGCGCCTGATAATGCCCCGGTGATGAAATGGCCTGCGGGCACTGCTGTTCATAGAGCGCGATCATCCGAGCGATGGTGCGTTTTTCTCTGCGGATACGGCTGCCCATCATCTTTCGTCCTCAATCATAAGTTGCATCAATAATACCCTTTAGAAATCAGGGATTCCAGCCATCCCATCGGTCTCGGTCCAAAATGAGACCGAACAAGGCATGGACAAAAAATGAGCACTGTATATTATTTGCACACCTTCCGGGAGGAGTCCGGTTACTTATTCGTAAGGATTTTTTCGCTCTTTATTAAAGAATTTTTCATATATGTATTTATCTAAATTATTCCCCGCGATGGTCCTGTGTGCCACCACCGTCATTGCAGGTCACGCCTGTGCTTTTAATTTACCGTCAAGTTTTAGCTCGCTAGAGAATCATAGCCTGACCACTAAAGTCTCCGAACCGCAGCCAGACAATATAAAATCAAAAATTCTGACTGAGTATTCTCAATGGAAAGGAACACGTTATCACTGGGGCGGTAGCTCACATCGTGGTATCGACTGCTCAGCACTGATGCAGGCCATTATGCACGGCTCTATGAACATGAACCTGCCGCGCACGACCGGTCAGCAAATTCATAATGGGTATCATATTTCTCAGGATGAACTGAAACCCGGCGACCTGGTGTTCTTCAAAACCTCAAAATCGACCCGCCATGTCGGTGTTTATGTCGGAAATAATGAATTTATCCACGCGTCGAAAATCAAAGGGGTCACCGTTTCAAGCCTTGCTAATAATTACTGGCAGGCACACTACGAAACTGCCCGGCGTATTACCGATAACGCCTAAAGAGAACCCCGGTGATGTCAGCACATCACCGGGGTTTTTTATTGATTTTCCGAGCAGCTATCCAGTAATTGATGAAACAACCCAGCTGTTACATTTTCTTCTGAAAGCATTGCGCAATCCTGATTTTTAATACAGAGAATTCGCTGTTATTCCCCCCACTCCTTTTTATACTTCTCCCGTGCCCCCCAGGAGTGACGGAAAATGAGCCTACACATCAAGGCAGTAGCAGACATCGCAAAAAGCGCACGAAGGATCAAGGTCAGCTATGTCAGGAAGCGCCATGAGGATCCGAAAACCGGACGCACGCGCCATTACAGCCGCCATCCAAGCCTTATCCTCAGCGGTAACTGGCTTGAAGAAGCGGGTTTCCCCACCGGCACCAGCGTCAATATTGCCGTGAAGCACGGCCAACTCATTCTTCAGCCGCAGGCTGAAGACGCTGACGCCAGCGACTGAAGCCGGATGGTGTGTCATTTTTTGTTGAAGTTTCAGGCCAGAAGCTGGCGCAGTTTTTGCTGCGAGAACGCCGTCGTTCATGCGACAATGTCTGAAATGAACGCGCATGAAAAGCGCCTGAATACACTTGTTTTTCAACGAAATGGACATCATAACTCCATGACCACACTTGAGAATTTCGACGCTCATACCCCAATGATGCAGCAGTATCTGAAGCTGAAAGCCCAGCATCCGGACATTCTGCTGTTTTACCGTATGGGTGACTTTTACGAGCTGTTTTATGACGACGCCAAACGCGCGTCGCAACTGCTCGATATTTCGTTGACCAAACGCGGCGCATCAGCGGGTGAACCTATCCCGATGGCAGGCGTACCGCATCATGCGGTCGAAAACTATCTCGCCAAGCTGGTTAATCTGGGCGAATCGGCAGCTATTTGCGAGCAGGTCGGCGACCCGGCCACCAGCAAAGGGCCGGTCGAGCGTAAGGTCGTGCGCATTGTTACCCCAGGCACCATCAGCGATGAAGCGCTGTTGCAGGAGCGTCAGGATAACCTGCTGGCGGCCATCTGGCAGGACAGCAAAGGTTACGGCTTCGCCACTCTGGATATCAGCTCCGGACGTTTTCGCCTGAGTGAACCGGCGGATCGGGAAACCATGGCCGCCGAGCTGCAACGTACCAATCCGGCTGAGTTGCTGTACGCCGAAGATTTTGCTGAAACGGCGCTGATTGAAGGCCGTCGCGGCCTGCGTCGTCGTCCGCTGTGGGAGTTCGAAATTGATACCGCGCGCCAGCAGCTGAATCTTCAGTTCGGCACTCGCGACCTGGTCGGTTTTGGCGTTGAAAATGCGCCACGTGGCCTGTGTGCTGCCGGCTGCCTGTTGCAGTACGTGAAAGACACGCAGCGCACCTCCCTGCCGCATATTCGTTCCATCACTATGGAACGCCAGCAGGACAGCATCATCATGGATGCGGCGACCCGCCGTAATCTGGAAATTACGCAAAACCTGGCAGGCGGTGTCGAAAACACCCTGGCCGCAGTGCTGGATCGCACCGTTACGCCGATGGGCAGCCGTATGCTTAAGCGCTGGCTGCACATGCCGGTACGCGATACCAAAATCCTGACCGAACGCCAGCAAACGATCGGCGCATTGCAGGACCGCTGCGATGAACTCCAGCCGGTACTGCGTCAGGTCGGCGATCTGGAACGTATCCTCGCCCGCCTGGCATTGCGTACCGCGCGTCCCCGTGATCTGGCCCGAATGCGCCATGCTTTCCAGCAGTTACCTGAGCTACGGGAACAGCTGGTCAGCGTCGACAGCGCGCCGGTGCAGAAGCTGCGCGAAACCATGGGCGAATTTACCGAGCTTCGAGAACTGCTCGAACGCGCCGTTGTTGAAGCGCCACCGGTTCTGGTGCGCGACGGTGGGGTAATTGCGCCGGGTTATAATGCAGAACTCGATGAGTGGCGGGCGTTAGCCGATGGCGCAACGGACTATCTCGATCGTCTCGAGATCCGTGAGCGTGAACGCCTGGGGCTGGATACGCTGAAAGTTGGCTACAACGCCGTGCACGGCTACTACATCCAGATCAGCCGTGGTCAGAGCCATATGGCACCGATCCACTACGTTCGCCGCCAGACCCTGAAAAACGCCGAGCGTTATATCATCCCGGAACTGAAAGAGTACGAAGACAAGGTTCTGACGTCGAAAGGTAAAGCGCTGGCGCTGGAAAAGCAGCTGTATGATGAGTTGTTCGACATGCTGATGCCGCACCTGGCCGACCTGCAACAAAGCGCTGCCGCCTTGGCTGAACTGGATGTGCTGGTAAACCTGGCGGAACGTGCGTATACGCTGAACTACAGCTGCCCAACCTTCAGCGATAAGCCTGGAATTCGAATTACGGAAGGCCGCCATCCGGTGGTTGAGCAGGTGCTGAATGAGCCGTTTATCGCCAACCCCCTGAATCTGACGCCACAGCGTCGGATGCTGATCATCACCGGGCCGAACATGGGCGGTAAAAGTACCTATATGCGCCAGACCGCGCTGATTGCTCTCCTGGCTTATATCGGGAGCTACGTTCCGGCGCACAAAGTTGAGATTGGGCCTATCGACCGAATCTTCACTCGCGTCGGCGCGGCGGATGATTTGGCCAGCGGCCGCTCAACCTTTATGGTCGAGATGACAGAAACCGCCAACATCCTGCACAACGCCACTGAGCAAAGCCTGGTGTTGATGGATGAAATTGGTCGTGGCACTTCAACCTACGATGGGCTGTCGTTGGCATGGGCCTGTGCCGAAAGCCTGGCGAACCGCATCAAAGCCCTGACGCTGTTTGCCACCCACTATTTCGAGCTAACCCAGTTACCGGAAAAAATGGAAGGCGTGGCCAACGTCCATCTCGATGCCCTGGAGCATGGGGACACCATCGCCTTTATGCACAGCGTGCAGGACGGCGCAGCCAGCAAAAGTTATGGCCTGGCGGTGGCCGCCCTCGCGGGTGTGCCGAAAGACGTTATCAAGCGCGCACGTCAGAAACTGCGCGAGCTGGAAAGTCTGTCGCCGAGCGCGGGAGCCACGCAGGTGGATGGCACGCAGATGTCGCTGCTGTCGGCTCCGGAAGACACCTCTCCGGCCGTTGAAGCACTGGAAAATCTTGACCCGGATTCCCTGAGCCCACGTCAGGCGCTGGAGTGGATTTATCGTCTGAAAAGCCTGGTGTAATTCCTCGCAGGAACAACAGCCGAAAGCGTGATGCTTTCGGCTTTTTTATTCCCCCACGCGTTGGCGCAGAAAATCAATAAAGGCGCGCACTTTCGCCGAGACATGGCGGGCATCCGGGTAGACCGCGTAAATTCCCTGCTGCTGAAAACGATACTCCGGCAACACCTGCACCAGCCGTTTCTCTGCCAGCTCAGTTTCCACCAGCCATTCCGGTAACAGTGCTATGCCACATCCGGCGAGCGCAAACGCCAGCAATGCCTGGGCACTGTCAGCAGACAGTCGGGCACTCTTTTTTATTTCCAGCGACACATTTTCGCCCTGGGCATCCGTCAGCTGCCATGAAAGTGCATTCTGCAAACGCTCATGAATAATCCACTCAGCCTGCGCAAGCTCTTTCAGAGAACCAACCGGGTGCTTCGCCAGCCACGCCGGGGCCGCAACGGGCACTATCGCAAATCGGGAAATCAATGCCGCGTGATATCGCGAATCTGCCAGCGCGCCCAGGCGGATGGCGACATCAAAACGCTCTGAAATTAAATCTGCATGGTAGGACGACGCCACATGACGCACCCGCAGAGCCGGATGCAACTGGCTGAACTGCGCCAGCAGCGGAATAACCACCCGCGCGCCATATTCCGGGGTGCTGGTAAGGCGCAACTCCCCACTTAATCCCAGATGGCTGCCCCGGACATCGTCCTGTAAATTTTCCGCCGCTTTCAGCAGCTCAACGCCGCGCTGATAAAAGACGTTACCCGCTTCCGTGAGCGTCAGACGTCGGGTTGAGCGCAACAGGAGGGTAACGCCAAGCTCGTTTTCCAGCTGGCGAACATTGAAGCTGACCACCGCTTTGGTCAGCCCCAACGCGGCGGCTGCGGCGGTAAAACTCCCGGTATCGACCACCGCAGCAAACAGCGTGACGCGTTGTAAATTGAGCATAAAAACCCGCAGGACTGTCAAAATTATTTTGACAGTATATCGCCGTTTGCGCCGTTTATCCGCCTGTTGGAGGAAGATACAGTAGCGCTCCTTCTGGAGGATAACGAATGACGTATCGCAACAAAGTAGCCACTGTGTACCTGCTGGGCTTTTTTCTCGACCTCATCAACATGTTTATTGCCAGCGTCGCTTTCCCGGCGATGGCATTAACCTTACACACCTCGGCATCGGCGCTGGCATGGGTCAGCAATGGCTACATCGTCGGGTTGACGCTGGTTATCCCGTTCAGCGCCAGGCTGACCCGGGCGCTCGGCGCTCGGCGGTTATTCATTGTGTCACTGGTCATTTTCGCTTTTGCCGCAACGGCGGCAGGTTTTTCGCAGTCGCTAGCCGGATTGATAGCCTGGCGAGTGGTTCAGGGCCTGGGAGGAGGTCTGTTGATTCCTGTCGGCCAGGCGCTGACCTGGCAGCAGTTTAAGCCTCATGAGCGGGCCAAAATTTCTGCCGCCGTGATGCTCGTGGCGCTGCTGGCCCCGGCATTTTCCCCGGCGGTGGGTGGGATGCTGGTGCAGTCGCTCAGCTGGCGATGGATTTTCTTCGCGACGCTGCCCGTGGCCCTGGTGACGCTCGTGCTCGCCTGGCTGTGGCTGAAAGACGAACCGGCTCCGGCGCAATCAGGCCGTTTTCTGCATCTCTCGTTACTGCGCGATCCGTTGTTACGCTTTGCGATGGGGGTCTATCTTTGTGTGCCGGGCATGTTTATCGGGGTCAGCATCATCGGTATGTTTTATTTGCAGACCGTCGCCCACATGACCCCTGCTACAGCAGGCGGGTTAATGCTGCCGTGGTCGATAGCCTCGTTTTTGGCTATCTCCTTTACCGGGAAATACTTCAACCGCCTCGGACCGCGATCGCTGATTATGGTCGGCGGCGTGCTGCAGGCGATGGGGATATTCTGTCTGACTGTCGTGACACCCGCTACGCCACACGCAGTGCTGGTCGCTATTTTTGCCCTGATGGGGGCGGGCGGCAGCCTGTGCAGTAGTACCGCGCAAAGCAGTGCCTTTCTGAATATCACCCGGCACGATATGCCGGATGCCAGCGCGCTGTGGAATATCAATCGGCAGATGAGTTTCTTGCTCGGCGCGACCCTGCTGGCCGGGCTATTAAGCGCGTTACAGGCAGCCCTTCCGTCAGCGGACGCCTGGCGATGGACTTTTATTGTTGCCGCCGCCATTACCCTGCTGCCATTAGTCAGTGCGCTACGGATCGATAATCAAACCGTTATTTTTAACCTGCAAAAGGAAAAACCATGACTCGCTGGACGATTGAAATCATTGACGCCCATATTGCTATCGAAAACTGGCTGGGCCGCGGCGAGGGTAATATTGATGCCCTGCTCGCCCGTTTTAGCCCCGACTTTACGATGGTCACGCCCGGCGGGAGCAGCCTCGATCATGCCGCGCTGTGTCAGTTCTTTCGCGCTCAGGGCGGGTCGCGTAGCGGATTGCAGATTACGGTAGACAATATTGCGCTGCTGGCTGAGTGGCCAGGCGGTGCCGCGCTGCGCTATAGCGAAAAACAAATCCTGCCTCAGCAACCGGCCTCATTGCGTTGGTCGACGGTGATATTTCAACAGGCGGAAGGCAAGATTCTGTGGCGTCACCTGCACGAAACCGCGCAGATGTAGTTGTCTGAGGAGACAAAAGAAAAAGGCCTGTCGCAATGACAGGCCTTTCTGGTTGGAAACTCTTTACTCGCGGATATTATTCGCGGAACAGCGCTTCGATATTCAGTCCTTGGCCCTGCAGGATTTCACGCAGGCGACGCAGACCTTCAACCTGAATCTGACGAACGCGTTCACGAGTCAGGCCAATTTCGCGGCCAACATCTTCCAGCGTTGCAGCTTCATACCCCAGTAAACCGAAACGACGTGCCAGCACTTCACGCTGTTTGGCGTTCAGTTCGAACAGCCATTTGACGATGCTTTGCTTCATGTCATCGTCCTGCGTGGTGTCTTCCGGGCCGTTGTCTTTTTCATCGGCCAGGATGTCCAGCAGCGCTTTTTCAGAATCGCCACCCAGCGGGGTGTCGACCGAGGTAATGCGCTCGTTGAGACGAAGCATACGGCTTACGTCATCAACCGGTTTGTCCAGCTGCTCAGCAATCTCTTCTGCACTCGGCTCGTGATCCAGCTTGTGGGATAACTCACGTGCGGTACGCAGATAAACGTTGAGCTCTTTGACAATGTGGATTGGCAGGCGAATCGTACGGGTTTGGTTCATAATTGCCCGTTCGATGGTCTGACGAATCCACCAGGTAGCATACGTCGAGAAACGGAATCCGCGTTCCGGGTCGAATTTCTCGACCGCGCGAATCAGCCCCAGATTGCCCTCTTCAATCAGGTCCAGCAAAGCCAGACCTCGATTGCTGTAGCGACGAGCAATTTTCACCACCAGACGCAGGTTACTTTCAATCATCCGGCGGCGGGAAGCAACGTCACCACGCAACGCACGTCGTGCGAAATAAACTTCTTCTTCGGCCGTTAGCAGTGGGGAGTAACCAATCTCCCCAAGGTAAAGCTGAGTCGCATCCAGCACACGCTGTGTGGCGCCCTGAGATAACAGTTCTTCCTCAGCAAGATCGTTATCACTGGGTTCCTCTTCTACTAAGGTTTTCTCGTCGAAAACCTCTGCTCCATTCTCATCAAATTCCGCGTCTTCATTTAGATCATGAACTTTCAGCGTATTCTGACTCATAAGGTGGCTCCTACCCGTGATCCCTGGACGAAACACACCTCACGGTTGTTTCGCCAAATTATCGCTGCGGCAAATACTGCAGCGGGTTGACGGATTTCCCCTTGTAACGAATTTCAAAATGCAAGCGTGTTGAACTGGTTCCGGTGCTACCCATGGTAGCTATCTTCTGCCCCGCCTTCACTTCTTGTTGTTCCCGGACCAGCATCGTATCGTTATGGGCGTAGGCGCTCAGGTAATCATCGTTGTGTTTGATGATAATAAGATTACCGTAACCGCGCAGTGCGTTACCGGCATAGACGACGCGCCCATCAGCGGTCGCGACGATAGCCTGTCCTTTACTGCCTGCAATATCGATACCTTTGTTGCCGCCGTCGCCGCCACTAAAGTTTTCGATGATTTTGCCGTCAGTCGGCCAGCGCCAGGAAGAGATCGGCGAACTGGTAGACGTACTGCTTGCAGTCGGTTGGGTTGTGCTGACAGCTGGAGCCGTAACAGGCGCTGTGACCGTAGTCGCAGGCTGATTGTTAGGCAACATTTTGTTAGCACTTTGTTCACCTGAATCCTCAGAATACGTAATTGTTGGTTGCGACGCAACCACTGCGGAGGAATTTTGTGCAGGTTTTGAGACTAATCCGGTCGAGGCGGTGCTGGCCTGTTCGCTAGCCTGTGCTACGGCGTTATTTCCGGTGATCGGCTGGCCTGAAGCGTTGCCCACTTGCAGCACCTGCCCTACGTTCAGCGCATAAGGCGCGGCTACGTTGTTGCGCTGCGCCAGGTCGCGGAAATCATTGCCGGTAACCCAGGCAATATAGAACAGGGTATCGCCGCGCTTCACGGTATAGGTGCTGCCACCCGCGTAGCTGCCTTTCGGAATGTCACCGTATTTACGGTTATAAACCGCATGGCCATTCACTATCTGAACGGATGTTTCGGCAGCGGTTGGCTGTGCGGTCGCAACCGGCTGCGCGGACTGGATCTGCGGCTGAGCCGGCGCGGTTTGAACCGGCTGAGGCTGTGGCGCGGTGCCCATAGTTGATGGCGGCGTAATCAACATTCCGGAGTCGGTGCTGGACGAAGAGCCGCCCACAGAACTGACCGGAGCAGGCGCATTGTTGGACGAGGTGCATCCTGCCAGCCAAAGTGAAACCAGTGATAAAGCCGCAATGCGACCAACGGTGAATTTTGGGCTTCCCGTGCTCATTTATCCCCCAGGAATGTGTTAACTGTCAGTGTCGTATAAACCGTGAAAAGTGACGGTAATCACACAAAAAAAGTGCGCTCACCCTACGCCAAAATGCGTGTCAAAAGAAACAAGAAAACTCCTGTATTACGCCAGCTCGCCTTTCACTAAAGGCACAAAGCGAACCGTTTCCACGGTGTCGATGATAAATTCGTCTCCGCGTCGAACAACACGTTTAAGAACCTGATGTTCCTCTCCGACAGGTAGAACGAGAATACCGCCCTCATCCAATTGCGACATCAATGCGGCTGGAATTTCCAGCGGTGCCGCGGTGACAATAATGGCATCAAATGGCGCTCTGGCGTGCCATCCCTGCCATCCATCACCGTGGCGAGTTGAAACGTTATGTAAATCGAGCTGCTTGAGGCGACGCCGGGCGTGCCATTGCAGGCTCTTAATCCGCTCAACGGAACACACATGGTGGACCAGATGCGCCAGAATCGCCGTCTGGTAGCCCGAGCCCGTGCCGATTTCCAGTACCCGGGATTCCGGTGTCAATTCAAGCAGTTCGGTCATCCGCGCCACCATATAAGGCTGCGAGATGGTTTGCCCCTGACCGATTGGCAGCGCGACGTTTTCCCACGCTTTGTGTTCAAAGGCTTCATCAATAAATTTTTCGCGTGGCACATGGGCAATGGCGTCGAGCACGCGCTCGTCCATAATCCCCTGATTACGTAACTGATTGAGAAGACTTTGTACGCGTTTGCTTACCATTGCACATCAACTCCCACACGATCCAGCCAGCCGGAGACCACCTCCTGGGCGCTGTGAGCGGTCAAATCAACGTGCAAAGGCGTGACGGAAACGTAGCCTTCATCGACGGCGGCAAAATCAGTATCCGGCCCCGCATCGCATTTTTCGCCCGGCGGCCCTATCCAGTAGAGCGTGTTGCCGCGCGGATCCTGCTGCGGGATCACTTTATCCGCCGGATGGCGGCTGCCACAGCGGGTCACGCGAATGCCTTTGATTTCTGACAGCGGCAGGTCCGGGACGTTGATATTAAGAATACGCCCGGTGCGCAGTGGTTCACGCGCTAATGCACGCAGGATGGAACAGGTCACCGCCGCCGCCGTGTCGTAATGGGTATAACCGTTCAGCGAAACGGCCAGCGCCGGGAAACCGAGATGTCGGCCTTCCATCGCTGCCGCCACCGTACCGGAATAGATAACGTCATCGCCCAGATTGGGCCCGGCGTTGATCCCGGAGACCACGACATCCGGACGCGGACGCATCAGGGTATTGACCCCAAGAAACACGCAGTCCGTTGGGGTGCCCATCTGCACGGCGATATCACCGTTGTCAAAAGTGAAGGTACGAAGAGAGGATTCCAGGGTCAGCGAATTAGACGCCCCACTGCGGTTACGATCGGGTGCAACAACCTGGACCTCGGCGAACTCGCGCAAGGCCTTCGCCAGGGTCTGGATCCCCGGCGCATGGATCCCATCATCGTTACTCAGCAATATTCGCATAATCACCTGTTGTGTTGATAAGTTCCCTTACCACACTGGTGGCAAAACTACCTGCCGGCAGCCAGAAACGCACCTCAACGGTTACGTCATCCCACCAGTTCCAGCTCAGCTGTTGCGGGTAGAGCAGCATGGCTCGCCGCGCTGCATCGACTTTTTCGCGCAGCAATAACGACTGCAACAGCGATTCTTCCGCCAGCGTGTGTTGCTCAAATTCCAGTGCCGCACGCTGCGTTCCCCACTCGCCGCTACCGGGCAGCGAGGCGGTAATCATCAGCTCGCGATTATCAACCCGGGACTGAAGTTCGGGCATTTCTTCATCCGTTGCCACAAACCAGCTCCCGCGTCCCGCTAATTGTAGCGCATCGCCGTCAACAACTTGATTAAAGTCCGGTTTTTTTAAACGCTCGCTGACCAACTGATTAAACAACGCGCTGCGGGCCGCCGACAACCAAAAACTGCGTTTATTACGATCGCGTACCGGCGCATCGCTCTGTGCCCAGCGCAGCGCCCCCTGCAAGTTGCTGCCGCCGAGGCCAAATCGCTGTGCGCCGAAATAGTTCGGCACGCCCTGGTCGACAATCGCGTGTAAGCGCGCTTCCACGTCCTCGCGGTTGCTGACTTCGCGCAGCACCAGGGTAAACGCGTTACCTTTCAATGCCCCGAGGCGCAGCTTGCGCTTGTGGCGGGCATATTCCAGCACCTGGCAGCCCTCAAGCTCAAAGTTGCTTAAATCCGGCATCTCTTTGCCCGGCAGACGGACGCACAGCCACTGTTCAGTAACCGCATGTTTGTCTTTCTGCCCGGCAAAGCTCACTTCACGGGCATGGACTTTAAGGAATTTCGCCAGCGCATCAGCCACAAAACGGGTATTACAGCCATTTTTGAGGACGCGCACCAGCAGATGTTCGCCCTCACCGTCCGGCGCAAAACCTAAATCTTCGACCACCAGAAAGTCTTCCGGGTTGGCCTTCAGCAGCCCCTGCCCCTGCGGTTTACCGTGCAGGTACGTCAGCTCATCAAAACCAATCATGGGCGCGCCTTGTGCAGCAGGGCCACCGCTTCGCAGGCGATGCCTTCCCCGCGTCCGGTAAAGCCAAGCTTCTCAGTGGTGGTCGCCTTCACGTTGACATCGTCCATGTGGCAACCTAAATCTTCGGCGATAAACACGCGCATCTGTGGGATATGCGGCAGCATTTTAGGTGCCTGGGCGATGATGGTGACGTCAACGTTACCGAGTGTGTAGCCTTTGGCCTGGATTCGACGCCAGGCTTCACGCAGCAGTTCGCGGCTGTCCGCGCCCTTGAACGCCGGGTCGGTATCCGGAAACAGCTTGCCGATATCGCCCAACGCCGCCGCGCCGAGCAGCGCATCGGTCAGCGCATGCAGCGCCACGTCGCCATCGGAATGGGCCAGCAGGCCTTTTTCGTATGGCACGCGCACGCCGCCAATGATAATCGGGCCCTCGCCACCGAAGGCGTGTACGTCAAAACCGTGTCCAATTCGCATTATGCCTGCTCCTGAAGTCCGCAACGGGAAAGGTAAAATTCTGCTAGCGCCAGGTCTTCCGGGCGGGTCACTTTAATATTATCAGCCCGGCCTGGGACCAGCTGGGGGTGGAAGCCACAATATTCCAGCGCCGAGGCCTCATCGGTGATCGTCGCGCCTTCGTTGAGCGCGCGCGTGAGGCAGTCAAAAAGGAGTTCTCGGGGGAAAAACTGCGGGGTTAACGCGTGCCAAAGGTCGATTCGGTCGACGGTATGGGCGATCGCCTCTTTACCGGGCTCGGCACGTTTCATGGTATCGCGTACCGGGGCGGCGAGGATCCCGCCGACGCGGCTGGTGTCGCTCAGCGCCAGTAAGTTCGCCAAATCCTCCTGATGCAGGCACGGACGCGCGGCATCGTGGACCAGCACCCATGGCGCATCACCCGCAGCCCGCAACCCGGCCAGGACAGAATCGGCGCGTTCGGCACCCCCTTCAACGACGGTGACCTGCGGATGATTGGCGAGCGGGAGCTGCTGAAAACGCATGTCACCGTCGCTGATGGCGATAATGACGCGATCAACACGCGGGTGCGCCAGCAGAGCGGCGACCGCGTGTTCGAGAATCGTTTTGTTACCGATTGAGAGATATTGCTTCGGGCATTCCGTTTGCATACGGCGGCCAAAACCGGCTGCCGGCACCACGGCACAAACGCCCGGAAAAGTGGTTGCCATGCGGTTATCCTGGCTTATGTTTATCGATTGTTCTGCCCCGAACCCTGAGCCTGATTGCGTTTAGACGCATCCGGCACCAAACGATAGAAGGTTTCGCCTGGGCGAGTCATGCTGAGTTCGTTGCGAGCACGTTCTTCGATAGCTTCCTGGCCGCCGTTGAGGTCGTCAATTTCGGCGAAAAGCTGATCGTTGCGCGCTTTAAGTTTGGCGTTCGTTGCCTGCTGAGCGGCCACGTCTTCATTGACGCGACTGTAGTCATGAAGACCATTCTTGCCGAACCACAGCGAGTACTGTAGCCAGACCAGCAAGGCCAGCAATAGCAGTGTTAATTTACCCATCCTGCCCCCTGAAAAACGGCATCATCATCCCATATCGTGCCGACGTGCTCTACCCCGGCCTGCGGACGATGCCGCGTATCGCGGGGAATGTACCACATTTTACCCGTCGAGTCGTAGGTCTCAATAGAAACGAATACACATCCGTGGGCGCTTAGCCCAACAGCCACAGAAACAGCAGGCCAAAGAGCGCCCCGACAGTTATCAGCGTCACCACAATACTGTAGAGGAGTTTGCCGTTCATCAGTGAATGCAGCGCAATGCCAATCACCACCGAAACGGGCAGCAGTGCCAGAAAGAAGGGCCAGGTGTAGAGGAAGAAGAACAGCGTGTTGCTACCGTAAAGCAGAAAGGGAATACCCAGCGCTAACAGCCACGCGACAAAACCCACGACCGCACCGGGCAGAGACCAGGTGGTCTCTTCGGTATCGGTAGTCATGGGCTCTGTGCGAGTAATGGTGATGTTTTGGGTATGGCGCATATCAAATCCTGTCTCCTGACAGGCCGGAAAACCGGCCCGGTCTCAGGATCTGATAATATCGCCCTGTCTCAGCAGGTCTAATAATTGGTTAACCAAATTTGTTACCAATTGTTCGCCATCGAGGTGAATTTCTGCCGTTTCCGGGGCTTCGTACACCGCGTCAATTCCGGTGAAATTATGCAGTTCTCCGGCGCGCGCTTTTTTGTATAACCCTTTCGGATCGCGCGTTTCGCACACCGCCAGCGGCGTGTCGACGAAGACTTCCACGAAACGCTCAGCTCCGACACGATCGCGCACCATCTGTCGCTCAGCGCGATGAGGTGAAATGAAGGCCGTCAGCACCACCAACCCCGCATCGACCATCAGCTTCGCCACTTCCCCGACCCGACGGATGTTCTCTTTGCGATCATCGTCACTAAAGCCTAAATCGCTGCACAGCCCGTGGCGCACATTGTCCCCATCCAGCAGGTAGGTGCTGACGCCGAGGCGATGCAGCGCTTCCTCCAGCGCCCCCGCCACGGTGGATTTTCCCGAGCCCGAAAGCCCGGTAAACCACAGCACAACCCCACGGTGACCGTGGAGCTGTTCGCGCTGTTGTTGCGTCACAGGATGCGCGTGCCAGACGACGTTTTCGTCATGCTGGGCCATCACTTACCTCCCAGCAGGTCACGCGCGCCCCAGTGCGGGAAGTGCTTGCGAACCAGGGCGTTAAGCTCCAGTTCGAACGCGCTGAAATCCCCGTTAACCGCGGCAATGGCGTCCTGCTGCGGCTCGCGAACCATTCCAGCCCCGACCGTGACGTTGGTTAAACGGTCGATAAAGATAAGCCCCCCGGTAACCGGGTTATGCTGATATTTGTCGAGCACCAGCGGTTCATCAAAGGTCAACTCCACCAGTCCAATGCCGTTTAGCGGCAGGCTGGTCACTTCTCGCTGCGTCAGGTTGTTGATGTCTACCTGATATTGAATCGCGTCGACGCGCGCCCGGGTTTTCTTGCCCGCGATTTTGATTTCATAGCTTTGCCCCGGCTGGACAGGCTGCTCCGCCATCCATACCACGTCCACGCTGGCACGTTGCACCGCGGGCAGCGTTTCACTCACATCGACCAGCAGATCACCCCGGCTGATATCAATCTCATCTTTCAGCACCAGGGTTATGGCTTCCCCGGCGGCGGCTTCCTGTAGGTCACCGTCAAACGTGACGATACGCGCCACGGTGGATTCCACACCGGACGGTAGCACTTTCAGGCGCTGCCCCACTTTCACGGAGCCGGAGGCCAGCGTGCCCGCATAGCCACGGAAATCAAGGTTTGGACGATTGACATACTGCACCGGGAAGCGCAGCGGCTGGTTTTCGACCACCCGTTTGATCTCCACGGTTTCCAGCACTTCGAGCAGCGTCGGGCCGCTATACCACGGCATTTTATCGCTCTGGCTGGCGACGTTATCCCCTTCCAGCGCCGACAGCGGCACGAAGCGGATATCCAGTTCGCCCGGCAGTTGCCCGGCAAAAGTCAGATAGGCATCGCGGATCGCATTAAAGGTCTCTTCGCTGTAGTCCACCAGGTCCATTTTGTTCACCGCCACCACCAGGTGTTTGATGCCCAGCAGCGTGGAGATAAAGCTGTGGCGACGGGTCTGATCGAGCACGCCTTTACGTGCATCCATCAGCAGGATCGCCAGGTCACAGGTCGATGCCCCGGTCGCCATGTTGCGGGTGTACTGCTCGTGGCCCGGGGTGTCGGCGATAATAAATTTGCGCTTCTCGGTGGAGAAATAGCGGTACGCCACGTCGATGGTAATGCCCTGCTCGCGTTCGGCCTGCAGGCCATCCACCAGCAGCGCCAGGTCAAGCTTCTCGCCCTGGGTGCCGTGACGTTTGCTGTCATTGTGCAGGGAAGAGAGCTGATCTTCATAAATCTGGCGAGTGTCGTGCAGCAGGCGACCAATCAGGGTACTTTTGCCGTCATCCACGCTGCCGCAGGTCAGGAAACGCAGCAGGCTTTTATGCTGCTGAGCGTGCAGGTACGCTTCCACACCGCCTTCATCGGCAATCTGTTGTGCAATCGTTGTGTTCATGGCGGCTCCTTAGAAATAACCCTGGCGTTTCTTCAGCTCCATGGAGCCTGCCTGGTCGCGGTCAATCATGCGGCCCTGGCGTTCACTGGTGGTCGACACCAGCATCTCTTCAATAATTTCCGGTAACGTCTGCGCGTTCGATTCCACCGCGCCAGTCAACGGCCAGCAGCCGAGGGTACGGAAGCGCACCATCTGCTGCTTGATGACTTCACCAGGCTGCAGATTGATCCGATCGTCGTCGATCATCATCAACATACCGTCGCGCTCCAGTACCGGGCGCGGCGCGGCCAGATACAGCGGAACGATTTCAATATTTTCCAGATAGATGTACTGCCAGATATCCAACTCGGTCCAGTTGGAGAGCGGGAACACGCGGATGCTTTCGCCTTTGTTAATCTGGCCGTTGTAGTTGTGCCACAGTTCCGGACGCTGGTTTTTCGGATCCCAGCGGTGGAAACGGTCGCGGAAGGAGTAGATTCGCTCTTTGGCGCGCGACTTCTCTTCATCACGACGTGCCCCGCCGAATGCCGCATCGAAACCGTACTTGTTCAGGGCCTGCTTCAGACCTTCCGTTTTCATGATGTCGGTATGTTTGGCGCTACCGTGGACGAACGGGTTAATCCCCATCGCCACGCCTTCCGGGTTTTTATGCACCAGCAATTCGCAGCCGTAAGCCTTCGCAGTGCGGTCACGGAACTCGTACATCTCACGGAATTTCCAGCCGGTATCCACGTGCAGCAGCGGGAACGGCAGCGTGCCCGGATAGAACGCTTTACGCGCCAGGTGCAGCATCACGCTGGAATCTTTGCCGATGGAGTACATCATCACCGGATTGGAAAATTCTGCCGCCACCTCGCGGATAATATGGATGCTTTCCGCCTCCAGCTGGCGCAGGTGAGTGAGTCGTTTTTGGTCCATAACCGTTCCTTTTAGGGCCTGGGCTAAGCCAGATTCACCACAGAAGAGTTAAACCCCTCCTGCTGTTGATTGTGTTGAAACCAGGCGAGCTGGTGATGCAGCTGCACCACTTCCCCCACCACCAGCAGGGCTGGCATCGGGGCGTCTTTCGCGAGGCTTTCGAGTTGTTGTAATGTGCCAACGGTCACCTGCTGATCGGCGCGCGTGCCGCGACTGATCACCGCCACCGGCGTTTGGCTGTCGCGACCGTGAGCAATCAGCTGCTGGCTGATTTCTGCGGCCTTCATGGTGCCCATATAAATCGCCAGCGTTTGCCCGCTCTGGGCCAGATGCGCCCAGTCAAACGGCGAGCTGTCGGCTTTGTAATGTCCGGTAACAAAGGTCACGCTCTGGGCGTGATCCCGATGGGTCAGCGGAATGCCCGCGTAGGCCGTCGCGCCCGCCGCGGCGGTCACACCCGGCACCACCTGGAACGGCACGCCCGCTTCGGCGGCGGCCTGTAACTCTTCGCCGCCGCGACCAAAAATGAACGGGTCACCGCCTTTCAGGCGCACCACGTTTTTCCCGGCCAGCGCGGCTTCCACCAGCAGGCGGTTGGTTTCGTGCTGCGGCACGCTGTGGGTGCCCGCGCGTTTACCGACGCAGATCATCTCCGCATCGCGGCGCACCAGTTCACGCACGCCCTCACTCACCAGATGATCGTAAAACACCACGTCGGCCTGCTGGATAACCTGTAGGCCGCGCAGCGTCAGAAGCCCGGCATCCCCCGGCCCAGCACCTACCAGAGTGATTTCACCCATCAGGCGCTGCGGCGTATTTAGTTCATCTTCCAGCGCCTGCTGTGCGGCGGCTTCGTTCCCCGCGCCCATCAGGCTGGCAAAGCGCCCGGTAAACACCCGCTCCCAAAAGCGACGACGCTCTTCGATGGTGCGTAAACGGGTCTGAATATGATGTCGCCAGTAGCTGGCCGTGACCGCCATCCGCCCGAGATGGGTCGGCAGTAACGCTTCAATTTTTTCACGCAGCAAGCGTGCCAGCACCGGCGCGGTGCCGCTGGAGGAGATAGCCACCATCAGCGGAGAACGATCGACGATCGACGGGAAGATAAACGAGCACAGCGGTTGGTTATCCACCACGTTGACCAGCCGCTGACGGGCATCCGCCGCCGCGAAAACGCGCTGGTTCAGTTCGCCGTCATCGGTGGCGGCAATCACCAGAAACACCGGGTCAATCTGGGCTTCGTCAAACTCCGTCGCCAGCCACTCAATCAGTTGCCGTTCGGCGAGTTCGGCCAGTTCAGCACAGAGCTGCCGGGCCACAATGCGCACCCTTGCCCCCGCCCGTATTAACAGGACGATTTTTCTGGCGGCAACGTCGCCACCGCCGATAACCAGTACCGGGCGGCCTTTCACAGCGGCAAAAACAGGCAAATAGTCCACGGGGTTACAACTCATTCACATTCAGCATAGGGGGACTATAGGGGGAGGCTATGAGCAAATGAAATTACGAAATGGAATGAGTAGTTCCGCAAAGGAATAACAGCGCAGAAAAGCAAATGCCAAAAAGTGCTTAACGCGTGATATTTCGCCAGTTTAGGAAGAAATGAAATTGTGTTAAATCGGTCACAGTTTCATACTGTATCGCCAATTATTCCGATACCCGTTAGTTTTCAAGTAAGGATACGTTATGTTCTCCGCCTTGTGCCGTCGCCTGCTACCTCTGGCGTTGGGTGCATGTTTTACGGCCTCGTCTTTTGCCGCATCGGTTCCCGCTGGAGCCATTGCCAACCAGCAAGCACGTTATATCGCCACCTACTTTCCTGGCCGCATGACCGGCAGCCCGGCTGAAATGCTGTCGGCGGATTACGTTCGCCAGCAATTTGCGCTGATGGGCTACGAAAGCGATATTCGCACCTTTAACAGTCGCTACATTTATACCAGCAAGGACAAGCGTCAGAACTGGCATAAAGTCACCGGCAGCACGGTTATCGCGGCGCATGAAGGCAAAGCCAGCCAGCAGATTATCGTCATGGCGCATCTCGACACCTACGCGCCGCACAGCGACGCCGATACGGAAAATAACCTTGGTGGCCTGACGCTGCAGGGCATCGACGACAACGCGATGGGCGTAGGCGTGATGCTGGAACTGGCAGAACGCTTAAAGAATATCCCGACCGAATACAGCATCCGCTTTATCGCGACCAGTGGTGAAGAGGAAGGCAAGCTGGGCGCAGATAACCTGCTCAAGCGCATGAGCGCAGAAGAGAAAAAGAACACGCTGCTGGTTATCAACCTCGATAACCTGGTGGTCGGCGACAAACTCTACTTTAACAGCGGCAAATCGACGCCCGCCTCGGTGCGTAAGTTAACCCGCGACCGGGCGTTAAAGATTGCCCACCGTCACGGGATTCAGGCCGCCATCAACCCGGGCCTGAACGCCAATTACCCGAAAGGCACCGCCTGCTGTAACGATGCTGAGGTGTTTGATAACGCGGGTATTCCGGTGTTGTCCGTCGAAGCCACCAACTGGTCGCTGGGCAAAAAAGACGGTTTCCAGCAACGTGCCAAAACGCGCTCTTTCCCGGACGGGACCAGCTGGCATAACGTGCGTCTCGACAACCTGCAATACATCGACAAAGCCCTGCCGGGCCGCATCGAACATCGCGGTCGTGACGTGGTGAACATCATGCTGCCGCTGATGAAAGAACTGGCGAAGGCGGGGAAATAACCGCTCGCGATCCGCCTAGAGTTAAGGGCTGGTGAGAAATCACTGGCTTTTTTTGGGTTGGCGGGTGGATAAGAAAGTGGGCCCGCGTGCCCACTTAAAAAATCAAGCGGAGTGATTTTTTTTGCATAGAGAGGTTAAAATCCAAATGAGCAAGCAGTTTATAAAAATTGCCACTAGCATTAGGATCGTAGTGTATCCGTCATACCATTCATTTTCCGCCATCATCCCATATTTATCTTGATACCATGAAAAGATTTTTTCATCAGGTACTAAGAAACTGAGGAAGGTAAAAATTATGGAAAGTGACAGAAGTTCAAGAAGCCATGTAATTATATGATTAATGGGTTTCATAACGCGGTATGCTTGCGCATTGTACACGGAGACAATAACCCAAATGAGGGCGCAGCTTATGAAAATGGCTACCAGCATTATGATCATCATGTATCGACCATACCATTGATTTTCCATGATCACGCCGTATCTATCTACATACCATGAATAGGTTTTCTCATCTGATACAAAGTAAATGAGGAGGCTGTAAATTACGTAAAGTGACAGAAGATTAAGAAGCCATATAATTATATGAGTTAGGAGTTTCATCTCATTAATAAACCTGTATGGTTCCAAATGCTTTTAATTGGGCTGATACTAATATACTCGGCTGTATCAAAAGCGCCTGTAAAAGGATGGCATAGTCCGAATGGCTTGGCAGAGTAATACAGCCTTTACTTATTCCGGACTGGCCTGCCGGGTGTAAACGAAAGAATCCACGCTTTACATCATTGATAAATGAGTAATCGTCTATACTCCCGTCGTCGCGATAGAGAGCAAACCACAAATCCCGATCAGAGCCACTTTCAAGGCTGCGTATCATGTCGTTCCAGTGCGATTTAAGACCGCCGCGTGGTCGTGTGACAATGTAGTATCTCCCTGGCGGTATCGGGCCTTTATCCTTAATTGCCATTGAATCAGGGTTGTTTCTGTGAGGTCCTTTTGTCCCAGAATAAGCTGCAAAAAAACCTACGCCTGGGCAGCTCAACGTTGATAATTGGCCACCGTTCAAGTGAAACGTACAGCACATCATCGGTCGTTCCACGCATCAGAGAATTGCACGTTACCATCACAATATTTCCATGTGATTTTTTCATAGCGCATTGAAACGCTTTCGAGATGGTTGTGTTTTTCAGTGGCCGGATTTTTAACATCGAGCATGTGAGGACAAATTGAAACGACCTTAACGTTCTCCAGCAGCATGTTAAAGTATTCAACTTCCTGCCCTGCGTCGTTGATTCTATACCACTGAAATTCGGCGCTCTTTAGCGTCTGTCCCTGAGCCACTGCTTTATAGAGATAGGGACTGGATGAGTCGAACTCTTTTTCAAGCGTCAGGGCAGAGTGAACACGGGTGCCGGTTATTTTCCCAGTGTTGTTGTCGGTCGGCAAATGCAGCCCATGCCCGAAGCCGTGAATCTCGATGCTATTTTCCCGATCCCGCACGTCAACAGAACCTTTGATGTCTGCGCCGCCGTCGTCTTTAAGCCATAGATAAGCCGGTATCGCCATTATTTCAATCCTTATCTTATTAGTTGAATATGTTTTATCGCGAACTAATAGACATGTTTTTCAAAGGAGTATTCAAGGCGGATCGTGCTATAGATTAGATGAATAATTTCTTTTGAATCATTATGTTGTGGTTTTTTAGAGTGGGCCCGCGGGCCCACTTAGTTTATTTTGCGAACGTCTTTGCAATGAGTTTGCCGAGCTGATTGATCTGGTCAACTTTGTCTGGGGGTGTCGGCCATGACGCGGCATGTATCGATAATAAGCAGAGTTTTTCGTTAGACGTCAACGTATAGCCCCGGACGAGAGCGACTGCTTTAATCACGGCTAAAACGTCCTCTAGTGCGCTCAGGCTGAGGTCGATGTCAGAAGCTACCTGAGCACGCTTATGTTTTTCAACCAACCGCTCGATCTCTTTAACCAGTCGCTCTGGCGCGCCGTGCAACTGGACCATCATCTTCCCGGTTTATCCCCGCTGGCGCGGGGAACACCTGACCGGGTTTGAGAGGAATGACTGCAATTTCGGTTTATCCCCGCTGGCGCGGGGAACACGCATAAACACGACAGTCTAACGCTTCGTTAGCCGGTTTATCCCCGCTGGCGCGGGGAACACGAAGACGGTCTGATAAATTAATTGGGATATTACGGTTTATCCCCGCTGGCGCGGGGAACACAAACGTATACGGCCCAGGTGGGAGGCAGTTATCGGTTTATCCCCGCTGGCGCGGGGAACACTTTAATGCCGCCAGAGGCATTTACTGTAGAGCCGGTTTATCCCCGCTGGCGCGGGGAACACGCAGCTCCAGGTCAACGAACGCTCTCTAAAATTCGGTTTATCCCCGCTGGCGCGGGGAACACTTAAGAATTACACCACGAATATGGCGTATGTGCGGTTTATCCCCGCTGGCGCGGGGAACACCTCATGGAAGTTTACGTTGCAGCAAGAGCGTGCGGTTTATCCCCGCTGGCGCGGGGAACACATTCCGATTTGAAAAACCTAAGCCCTGATAACCGGTTTATCCCCGCTGGCGCGGGGAACACAAACATAAGCCTGAGCGAGCAATTAAACCTGCCGGTTTATCCCCGCTGGCGCGGGGAACACTTGAGCGGAGACTTTCCGATAATGCCATGCTCCGGTTTATCCCCGCTGGCGCGGGGAACACGCTTACCAGCTTAGAGATTTCTGCCATATTCTCGGTTTATCCCCGCTGGCGCGGGGAACACTCTAAACATAGATGACTGTTAATAAAGACTTTTATGCAGCACAAACAATCTACCAACGTTTCATTCACATTTTCGCATTATTAAAGAACTTGCAGGTCATTGATTTTGAATAGGAAGAAATGAAACCAACCGTAAACCATCCAAATCTACCGGGATACGGCGATTTTCTCCCCAAGTTTGAAATTCAAAACCTGATTCGTTATTGGTTGCCCAAGCCATAACCACATTCCCTGTTTCTGCCAATTGCGAGATCTGGTGCCAAATCATCTCCCTGATCCGCTTTGATAAATTGCCGACGTAAACACCCGCACGGATCTCCAGCAACCAGAGAGCCAATCGCCCCCGCAGGCGCGGCGGAACATTTTCTGTTACCACAACCACCATACTCATTCACTGCGTCCTCGATGGCCTTCATCGCTCATCGTCTTGGGTTCGGGAATGGCGGGAGGCAGCATATCCGCTGCAGGTCTAGGTGGCTCAATTTCACCAGCTGCCAGTACTTCCTCAATCAATGGGATTAGTTTAGCGGTCAGTTTTTCACTACGAAAAATATCCCGGCACGCTAATCTAACCTCACGATCGGGTGCTGACGGAGCACGCGCGGCAATTTCAAATGCCTTTGGAACAACGGTCTCGAATTTAATAATATCGGCCATGTCATATACAAACGAAAGCGGCTTACCGCTGTGAATAAAACCAATAGCAGGGGCATATCCCGCAGCCAATACCGCAGCTTCTGTGATGCCGTAAAGGCAAGATGTCGCCGCGCTGATACATTGATTGACGGTGTCCCCTTTTTCCCAGGCTTTGGGATCGTAATTTCTCCCGTGCCACTTCACGCCATAACGCTTCGCTAATAGCGCGTAAGTCTGACGAACCCGCGCGCCTTCAATACCGCGAAGTTGTTCGACAGAGCGGCGGGCCGGCGGCGGTTCACGAAAACGTAGCTCATACATTTTTCGCACCACCTTCAGACGCAGATCGTCATCCAATGCCAGCTTCGCCTGGTACAGCAGTTTATCGGCTCTGGCCCCTCCAGGCTGACCCGAGGCATACAACCGCACGCCCGCTTCTCCCACCCAGACCAGCAGCGTTCCCACGGTAGACGCTAGCCGGACGGCGGCGTGAGATATGCGGGTGCCGGGCTCCAACATGATGCAGGCTATCGATCCCAGCGGAATGTGCGTGCGGATCCCTGTTTTATCGATAAGCACGAATGCTCCATCGAGTACGTCAAGATGACCATACTGGAGGAAAATCATTGATGTTCGATCTTTTAGCGGGATCGGGCTCAAGGGAAGAAAGCTCACCGTTCAGTTTCCGGTTTAATCAGCATCAGTCCGCAACCAAAAGCTCGGCTTTTACCAAAACCCTGAGCCAAACGGGCGATCAGACCAACCGGATCGGTGACCACCAGCACGCCGGTGTAATCCACACTGCTAAAGCGAATGTACGACTTTGATTTTCCGCCGACCATTTGTTGCTGTCGGTATACGCCCACTTCGACGCCCTCCAGCGAAAACCCACTCTGTTCTCCCTGACGCGTCAGCCAGTCGCATGCGGCCTGCGCCTGATGAGGCCAAATGGCCCGCGGATCAAGCTGGTCACGCAACTGTTGTTTAACATCCATCAGTAAATCATGGCGTTTACCGCCCTTGCAGACGACTGGATTGGCGCGAAGGTTAAAGCTAAGTCGCTGACCCACCCTAAGTTGCGGCTGAAATAGACGCGTTTCCAGAATAAAAAACGTGTGTGACTTCGGCTCACTTTGCGACAGGACATAAAATCGAAATGCGCCCTGCAACTCTTCTCGGCGGTACAAGAATGTGCGTTCCGCCATGCCTGGGAATAATTCCCATAACCATTGATGCATGGCGTATTCGCCGCGCTCAACCATCTGCAAAAGCTGTGCGGGCGCAAGCTCGCTGGTGTGTAAGGTTATTTTTGACAGGTACACGATTCCTCCTTGTCCAGCGTGCCCTGGAAAACTTCACGGGTGCAGAACAACCATTGGCGTCGGTTTAGCGGCTGGTCACGTCGTTGCAAACTTTTTTGCGCCGTCAGCCCTTCATGCTCGCCTTCCCACCAGCACATATCTGGCTGAAGTTTCGGCCAATTCACGCGCAGGGTGAGCGCACTCAACTGTTGCTGATAATACTCCTGCGCCTGGGACAGGATCGCCCGAGCCGTGCCTTGCAAAATAAGCGGTGCCAACGGTAACGCCAAAGGGTGACTTTTTCGCCCCAGATACAGCGGGAATGCAGGCTGCACAAGCGCTTCACGTAACGCCTCCAGCGTGACCGGCGCACCTTCTGTCATCGCAACGGCGACCATCCACCAGGCATCGGTAAAGTAGTCACGTCGGGAAATCAGCGTTTCTCGTAGCTCAACATCTCGCAGTTCATCGCGCCGGGTGAAGTAGCGCGTCTTACGCGTTTCTCTGGGCATTTGCACGGTATGGTAATCCCGCGCCCAGCGCGGATGCTGACTGGCGCAGAGAATAAACTGATAGTGCTGATTGAACTGCGCAAGGCGTTGCTCCTCTTCGCGTTTGATACCTAACGCCGCGGCCAGAAGCCCTAATAAGGACGAGCGCGTTGGCAAGTCGTGCGTGTGTCGCACTTCACCCGGCGCATCGCAGCCCCATGAGGCCATCGGCCCATGAAGCTGAAAAACCAAATACTGGCTCATATCCGATCCCTATGCGCTGATAAATTCGAGCACTTCCGCCACGCTGCCCTGTGCCTGCATCACGTCGAAGCCCTTGGCCGCGGTATGCTGACCGTAAACGCTGTTCATGTTGTCCCGCAGTTCGGTAATGCGCTTCACCGCCTGAGCAAGCTGATCGGTGCCGTTGATCGGATTGTAGAACGCCGCCGCCAGCGAGCGCGGCTGATCCTCACCTTTCTCCGCCAGCGCCCAAGAGACATAGGCACGGCTGGCAAAACTGTTTTGCTTACCTGAAGGAGACACTTTCAAAACCGCTTCGGTCAGCGCCTGCAAAGTGCGACTGACCAACGTTTCGTCACCATTGAGATTGTTCACCAGCAGGTCTCGATCGATGCAGATGTAGGTATAAAACAGCGCGGCACCAAAACCGGTTTCGCCCAGGTGCCCGGCACCCGCATCATCAGATATGGCACGAAGATCATCCACGGCGGTGAAAAAATCATCCTCAACCAGCGTTTCGCCTACACCAAATGCATGAGCCACCTGGCAGGCCGCCTCTACGTTATACGCCGGAGAAGAGGCCAGCATGCGTCCAAACAAGGCGATATCGACTGCCATACGGTCATGGCGTAGCAGACTAAGGTCATCTTCTGTCGGTGGACGGTTTTCCTGTGCCAGCGTATTTGCCAGTTTTTTTACCGCCTCAAACTCTGCCGGGCTGATATGCGCAAGCTGTTCGGTTTCAGTCGTAATGAACGCATCCGCTTTTTCTTTTTTGCCTTTCGGCTTTCCAAAACGAGCCGCAATTTTCTCCCCCCACTCGACTGCCGTTTTCTCCTTGATACCTGACGCTACGAGGATACCTGCCGCTTCCCGGCCAATGCGCCCGCTGCGCACGCCGATATGCCCGTCAAGCGCTTCTTCAAACAGCGCAGAGGTACGCCAGGCACGTTTCAGGCTTTGCGAGGAAATGCGCAGGCGCGTTGCCCCACCCAGCACGACGGTTTTGGGCGCGCCAGTATCGTCACGGTTCAGATTGGAGGCCGGGTAAGCAGTGAGTAGATGAAGCTGAATAAATGTGCTCATGTGATAGTCCTTATTCTTGTTCTGCGGAGACAGAGGGATTTTTTTCGTCCTGATGTTCGGCCTGGTAATAATCCATCGCCCAACGGATGCGGATAAATTCGGTATGTGGCTGCTGGCGGCGATGATGCTGATGTAAATCATCTGCCTCGCGACACCAGCGAAAAATGTCGTCGGCCAGCGAAGACAGATTGACTGTGCCATTGAGTAACTGCACCGCCCGGCGTAGTTGGCGCAGCAGGTCATCTGGCTTTTTCACCTCACATAAGCGCCGAAAACGCAGCTCTGACATGGCCTGGCGGCTGTTCATTTTTTGCCCAAGCTGAGCGGCAAACGTCTTACGCTCATCAATCGACTTAATGTGGGCCGCCACCGCCGCCACCAGCGCCAGTGCGGTAAAACGCCATTCCTGCCGCTCGATATTCCACAGGGTGTGAGTTTGCAGCAGCAGCAAACGAAAGCCATCTGCCAGACAGGCTTCAGTGATGGTGGTGCTACGTCGCAGACTGGCGCGTAACCCGCGTCTATCCTGTAAATCATGGTGCCATTTGCATAACACTGTACCGTGCTCGTTTTTGACAATATCCATTCAATTTGCCTCCTGCGGTTTTGCCGTCCGGGTGGTTTTAGCCTTTGATTTCTTTTCTAAAGATGAGAAATGTTTGTTACGCGCCTTCATGACCTGCTTCAGGTCACTTTTCATTTCAGGAGAGGTGAACACGCGATCGTCGAAATACTGACGGACAAAGCCTCGAATATCCCTCTGCCACTGGCTGAATCGGGCGGCAGGATCTTCACCCGCCTCAAGATCCTGGATAAAACGCAGGAACAGCGGCTGCGTGAGTTGCCAAAAATCAACATCAATGAAGCCGAAATCGCCCCGGGCACTGCTGCCCTCTCCAAACCAGGCATCTTTCAGGGCACCACGCAGTTGGCTTAGCCCGCGGGATGCACTTTGCGCCGCTTGACGCAGGAATGAGTGCAGCGTTTCGCGCTCCGTGTCTACCAGCAGCAGTAGCGGAAAATGATGTTCATACCAGTTACGGACTTTCATATTGTCGAAGTCATAGCCAAAGCCCCACAGACCCGTCACCACATCCCTCTCCTTCACCGGATAGGCTCCGAAAAGGCTGACCACTCGTGCAGGGTATTCGTGATTGTGCTCACTCTGCCCACGAACGTTCAGACCTAGCCAGTCTCGCCAGATAAGCCCGCCAGGCTGGCCCTTCACCGAGAACAACTCACTGCCCTCTTTGAGACCGAGGCGGTGCGGAGTCAGGGGATGCACCCAGCCGATATAGTTGACGCCATAGTTTTTGACCGTCATTTCACTGAGCAACGCCTCGGAGGTGTCACCGCAAATATCGCACTGGCCGGAACTCAACGTGGAGAAATTGAGTCGGATCCGCCGTGGCATACCCCAATAAGCCTGGAGCGGATTTACCTGCTGCTCGGTGGTGATGCCATTCGCCTGTTCACTGGTGCGTGTTTCAGCCAGCCAGGGGAAAATATCTGCCGCAAAGTTCGATGGGATTGGAAGCCCGGCAGCGTCCTGCGGCATCACGTTGAGCCACAGCTTGCGCCACAGTGGCGTTTGTCGTTCGCCTTTATAGCGCTGAAGTTCGATAAGCGTGGTCATCGGCCCGCCACCGCGTAATCCGGTGCGATAGCCTTTACCGCCAGAAGGGGCATTCAGTTGCAAGGAAAATAGCGCCAATGCCGCGCAATGTGGGCAAAACCTTTCCGACACACCCCGCTTAACGAAGTGGTCTTTATTCAGCTTTGTGGTCTGCCCGCCTGGTGTCTCTGGCAACAGAGTGGCAATTGAAATAGCGTCCCCGACAAGGGGTGAAAAATCCTGCATAAAAGAGGGCGTTACCGAGCCGAACTGGAAAGCCGTCTCCAGCGGCAGCAGAGCGTTACGCACGTATTCTGCCGTCAGGCCATCCTCCCAGATTTCTTCCCACTCCTCGATATCCTTGGGCGCGCAGGCGGTTTGCAGCAACCCAATCAGAAACTGCCAGCCTGCACCCTGTAAGTCGGCTCGAGAGGCAGTAAGATCTACGACGTTCTCATTAGCCAAATCGACTGGCGCAAGTTTACCCGTTGACCCGCCCTTATAGCGCACGGGAAGCCAGGGCGTGGTTAGTAGCGAAAATGCTTCCATATCCCTTTCCTTTTTCATTCCATCCATCCTGTCAGACCTTCCCTCGACGAATAGCCGCTTGGGCCAGCAACCGGCAGTACAATCACGATTGCATCCTCTTTTCTCTGTGACACGCACCAGTGCTGCAAGGCCGCGCCCTCCAGTAATGCAAAATCCAGGCGATGTTTATTCCACCAGCTGAGGCGCACCCGCAGAGAACTCATTTCCCAGGCATGAACCCCCTGTGCATAGGGACGAATTTCACCCTGATGGTTACAGGCCAGCCACAGCGTGATGGATTCTTCTGCTAATCGGGTTGAGAGTTTGTCAGGCAGGTAATCGTCGCTGCCACAGCTATAGCCTGCGGCGAAATTCACCAACTGGTGATCGGCAAAGGCTCGATCGCAGTAATATTTACCCTCCTGCTCCTGAGCGGATTTCATTAAACCCGCTGGCAGCTGCAGGTCTTCGGCATAGACCGACTCAATGAGAAGCCGCGCAGACTGCGGCATACGAATTTCGCCCTGTTCTTGCAATACCCGCTGCGTTAACCACATTCGGCCATGTTCGGGGTAAACGTACGCGCTGTTGCGCATACTGGCGGAAAGCCAGTCGGCGAGTGGCTCATCGCGCCATTCAGGTGAGAGAATTTTCAGCACGGGGGCGGCACGTTCATCCTGCCCTGCCGTTTTAAACTGCCCGTGACTGTCGCGAATATGGCGTTGCAGGCGTCCTGCGCGTTGAATCAATAAATCGACCGGGGCCAAATCGCTTATCATCTGATCCAGATCGATATCGAGGGATTGTTCTAATACCTGGGTGCCGATCAGCACCTTTCCGGCCCGTTCAGTGCTGGCTTGCTTGCCAAACCAGGCCAGCGTTTGATTCTCAATTCGCTGGCGATCGCCAAAGGCGTAGCGGCTGTGGAATAACAGAATGTCTTTTTCTGCCACCGCATGGCGGTCGACAAGCTGTCGGTATGTACCGATGGCGTCATCCACCGAGTTACGGATCCACGCAATACATTCGCCCTGCTGCACCGCGCGTAGAACGGTATCTACGCATTCCTGCTCGCTGTGATGCCATCCCACCGCCACGCAGCGCTGCACCTCAGGCCGGGTTTCAACATAGCAGGAATGAACGGCTTCACGAGTGACATGCGTGACCCACGGATAATCATTTTTCCCCAACAATGGCGCATCGTGGTGGCTCATCGTCCCACGCGAAAATGCTGAAACCAGCTTCTCGCGCTGGAACTGCGACAGTGTGGCAGACAGTAAAATCATGCTGTTGCCGAGACGCGCCTGAGTTTCCAGCAGCTTTTCGAGGATCATGCCCATATACGCATCGCAAGCATGGACCTCATCGGCGATCACGATTTTGCCGTGAAGGCCCAGCAACCGCAGATTGTGATGTTTAAAGGGCATCACTGCCATCAGTGCCTGATCGAGCGTGCCAACCCCAATCTCAGCCAGCAGCGCTTTCTTGTTACTGTCGGAAAACCAGGCTGCACAACCTTGGGCATGAGGATGTAATTCATCCGCTTCTGGAGAAAGAGGCGTGTCTGCCAGCCAAACAGACTGGCTGAAGCTGTCTGAAAGATGGCGAGCACTGTGCGCCAACACCAGACTGGGCCGGGCATCAGGCTGATAAAATGCGGTCCAGGTTTTAGCCATCCGTTCGTACATCGCGTTGGCCGTCGCCATTGTAGGTAAACCGATAAACAGGCCCTGTGCCTTACCCGCCGACATCAGACGGTGCGCCAAAATCAGCGCCGCTTCAGTTTTCCCCGCGCCGGTAACATCTTCCAGAATGAACAACTGCGGGCCGGCCGCATTGATATCTATGCCCTGCATTTTTTGTTGTAACGGCGTGGGTTGCTGAATAAACGGAAACAGGGCATCAATGCCTGCAAACGGAGCCACTTGCACAGAAACAGGCTGAGAGGATACCGCGCGCTGCGCTTTTTCCAGTGCCCGAGGCCAGTAGTCACTCAGAGGCTCGGGGTGCGCCTGCCAGTGGAAAAAGCGGGTGTCCGACCCCGTCCAGTCCGCCAGCACGGTAACCGCAGAAAATAACCACGACAGTGATGCGAACTGTGTTTTGCAGACGTCGCCCCCCCAGCTTGCGGGGATGTCTGGCGGGTCAATAAGGGCTTTAACCTCGGTCAAAAAATGCCCAACGGCTTCGCGATCCTGCGGACGGAAATGATTACACGCGCGGAGTAATACAGGCGGTTTGCCGTGGTGCGCGGTTGAAATAGACATCCAGCGGGTAAGTATTTGCGACAGTTTTATCGACGACAATCCACCTTCGGGTAATAATGAGTATTCATCACGAAAATGATTAATCCACAGCCAATAACCCAGGTCACTGTGATGTGCTTTTTCGTAAGGTATTACGTGTTCGTTGTACGTCGATAATTGCGGGTGGTTGTAACGCTGCTGAAAGGCGTGTGAAAATTTACCCACATCGTGCCAGCATAAAAGCCAGGAAAAGAAATTCGCTGCTTTGCGGCGATCATTCAATCCGATGGATGCGAAATAGTCTGCGATACGCCAGCTATTGTTGATAACCATCTCATACCCGACTGCAGCGACATCCAGGCAGTGATAAGGCAGAAGGTGGTAGTCATCGCCGTGACCCTGAACATCTTCCTTTTTACGGGCTTTACCCCAATACCTAAAATACGACGCGCAATTGTCCATTTGCCCTACAGAGTCCGTAAACAAACATCTATTAAGGATTACAGACTGAGGAATAATAAAGGCGATCGCGGTCACATCGCACAAAGCGAAATAAAATAACTTGGGGAAAACAATTGGCTATAAATATAAACAACAGCAGGAAATAACCGCCATCAATATTTATTTCATATTCATGGCGATTATTTTAATTATTACCCTTCGTGCAAACCGCACTCACGTTTAAGCCCAAAGAAGCGGGTTTCTTCTTCTGCCATCCCCGGTTCCCATTTACGGGTGGTATGGGTGTCGCCGACGGACAGGTAGCCCTGATCCCATAGCGGGTGATATTTCAGGCCGTGTTTTTGCAGATACTGGTACACCGTGCGGTTATCCCAGTCGATGATCGGCAGGATTTTAAAGACACCGCGCTGGATAGCCAGCACCGGTAAATTGGCGCGACTGCCCGACTGTTCGCGGCGCAGACCGGCAAACCAGGTCTGGGCATTCAGCTCTTGCAACGCCCGGTTCATCGGCTCAACTTTGTTGATTTCATTGTATTTCTCAATGCCCTCAACGCCCTGCTCCCACAGTTTGCCGTAGCGTGCTTCCTGCCACGCGGGGCTCTGTTCGGCACGGTAAATCTTCAGATTAAGCTTCAGCTTGTCGGTCAGCTCGTCGATAAACTGGTAGGTTTCCGGGAACAGATAACCGGTATCGGTGAGAATCACCGGGATGTCCGGGCGCAGCTGATTGACCAGATGCAGGCTTACCGCCGCCTGAATACCGAAGCTGGACGACAACACGTAATCACCCGGCAGATTTTCCAGCGCCCAGGCGACGCGTTCTTCGGCGCTGAGTTTTTCCAGTTGGCTGTTGGTTTCCGCCAGCGCGAGTACCCGCTCGACTTTCGGCAGTGCATTAAGCGCATTCAGATCCAGTATGGACATAGACACCTCATTTGGCTGTTTTGCCGGGCGGTACTGCATATGCCCGGCCTACAAAACCTGTTGGCCCGGTAAGTGAAGCGCCACCGGGCGGTGAAACCTTATTCCCAGAAATCTCGCGCCGGATCGAGCACCGGACGGACGATCCCGACACGTACCGTGAAATCGCCAAAGCCTTCATCGGCTTCGCGCTCTTCCGACCAGCGGCCAACCAGCTCATCCACGGTATCGAGGATTTCCGATTCGGTGATGTTCTCGCGATACATCCGCGGGATACGCGTCCCCATCCGGTTACCGCCGAGGTGCAGGTTATAGCGACCCGGCGCTTTACCCACCAGCCCCAGCTCGGCCAGCAGCGCGCGGCCACAGCCGTTCGGACAGCCAGTGACCCGCAGTACGATATGTTCCTCGCCCACGCCATGGCGTTCCATCACCGCTTCTACTTTATCGACGAACGATGGCAGGAAACGTTCGGCTTCTGCCATCGCCAGCGGACAGGTCGGGAACGACACGCAGGCCATGGAGTTTTCACGCTGCGGCTTGACGGCATTCATCAGGCCGTGGTCCTGCGCAAGTTTCTCGATCTTCGCCTTCTCGCTTTCCGGCACGCCCGCCACGATCAGGTTCTGGTTGGCGGTCAGGCGGAAATCACCTTTATGGATCTTAGCAATTTCCAGAAGACCCGTTTTCAGCGGTCTGTCCGGGTAATCCAGAATACGGCCATTTTCGATAAACAGCGTCAGGTGCCATTTATGGTCGATGCCTTTCACCCAGCCGATACGGTCGCCACGGCCAGTAAATTCATACGGACGAACCGGCGCGAAGGTTATGCCCGCGCGACGTTCCACTTCCGCCTTGAACACGTCCACGCCGACGCGCTCAAGGGTGTATTTGGTTTTGGCGTTTTTCCTGTCGGTACGATTACCCCAGTCGCGCTGGGTGGTCACCACCGCTTCAGCCACTGCCAGAGTGTGTTCCAGCGGCAGGAACCCAAACTCGCTGGCAGTGCGGGCGTAGGTTTTTTTATTGCCATGATCGATAGACAGCCCCCCGCCGACCAGCAGGTTGAAGCCCACCAGCTTGCCGTTCTCCGCCACCGCGACAAAATTCATGTCATTGGCGTGCAGATCGACATCGTTCTGCGGCGGGATCACTACCGTGGTTTTGAATTTACGCGGCAGATAGGTCTCGCCAAGGATCGGCTCTTCGTCGGTCGTGGCGACTTTTTCCTGATCGTGCCAGATCTCCGCATAGGCGCGGGTGCGCGGCAGCAGATGTTCAGACAGTTTTTTCGCCCACTCGTACGCTTCGGCGTGCAGCTCAGACTCAATCGGGTTCGAGGTGCATAACACGTTCCGGTTCACGTCGTTGGCGGTGGCCAGCGCGTCGAGCCCGACTTCGTGCAGCATCTGGTGCGCCGGTTTAACGTTCTTTTTCAGAATGCCGTGAAACTGGAAGGTCTGGCGGTTGGTCAGACGAATGCTGCCGTAGATTGTGTTGTTTTCCGCGAACGCGTCGATCGCCTGCCACTGTTTGGTGGTGATGATCCCCCCTGGCAGACGACAGCGCAGCATCATCGCGTGGCGCGGTTCGAGCTTCTGCTCGGCGCGTTCGGCGCGAATATCGCGGTCATCCTGCTGGTACATGCCGTGAAAACGGATCAGCAGGAAGTTATCGCCGTTGAAGCCGCCGGTGAGACCGTCATGCAAATCTTCTGCGATGGTGCCGCGCAGATAATTGCTCTCTTTTTTCAGGCGCTCGGCGTCAGCCAGCTTGCCTTCGACCACTAAAGGGCCGGGATGTTTTTCGCTCATTAGTAGACATCTCGCTGATAACGGCGCTCAACGCGCAGCTCACTCAAATAGTCGTCCGCCGTTTCGGTATCCATCGCACCGAATTCGGCAATCACTTCCAGCAATGCCTGCTCAACGTCTTTCGCCATGCGATTGGCGTCGCCGCAGACATAAATATGGGCACCGTCATTGATCCAGCGCCACAGCTCCGCGCCCTGCTGGCGCAGTTTGTCCTGTACGTAGACTTTTTCTTTTTGATCGCGCGACCAGGCCAGGTCGATATGGGTCAGGACGCCTTCTTTCACATAGCGCTGCCATTCCACCTGATACAGGAAGTCTTCGGTAAAATGCGGGTTGCCAAAGAACAGCCAGTTTTTGCCCGTCGCGCCGTCTGCCGCACGCTGCTGCATGAAGGCACGGAATGGGGCAATACCGGTGCCTGGGCCAATCATGATAACCGGGGTCTCCGGGTTGGCAGGCAGACGGAAATTATCGTTATGTTCAATGAAGACGCGGATTTCACCATCCTCTTCCACGCGGTCGGCGAGGAAACCGGATGCGCCCCCGGTGCGGGCCCGGCCCTCAATATCAAAGCGTACGGCACCCACGGTGATGTGGACTTCGGTTTCCACTTCCGCTTGCGACGAGGCAATCGAATACAGGCGCGGCGTCAGCGGACGCAGTAGGCCAGTCAAGGCTTCGGCGTCTAACTGAGCCGGAGAGAAGCGCACCATGTCGACAATCGGGGTGGTCGCCGCATAATGCTGCAACTTCGCTTTGTCGCCCACCAGCGGCAGCAGTGATTCACTGCGCGTCAGAGTGGCATAGTTTTCAACGATATTGGCGGTGTTCACCGTCAGTTCGAAATGCCATTGCAGCGCATCGCTGAGCGGCAGCGTCTGACCGTTGACGGTCACCGACTCATCCCCCTTCAGCCACAGCAGTTCGACCAGCTCTTTCACCAGCGCCGGATCGTTCTGATACCACACGCCCAGCGCATCGCCCGGCTGATAACGCAGCCCGGAATCCGACAGATCGATTTCAATATGACGCACGTCTTTTTCAGAATCGCGCCCGGTGATTTTCTGATTCACCGCCAGGGTCGCGATCAGCGGCGCTTCTTTGGTGTACGGGCTGGAATGCACGTCGTTGACGATGCCGGTCGCCGTCGCAGCCGCCTGGGCGGGAGTCTCTTTCGGCGCACGGGCTTTCAGCACGTCGACGATGCGCTCGCGCCATTGGGCGGCGGCGGCCTGGTACTCCACGTCGGTGTCGACGCGGTCCAGCAGGCGTTCCCCGCCAAGCTCAGCCAGCTTGCTGTCAAAATCTTTGCCTGACTGGCAGAAGAATTCATAAGAGGTATCCCCGAGGCCAAACACCGCAAAGGCGGTACCGTTGAGCTTCGGCGCTTTTTTCGAGAACAGGAACTTGTGCAGCGCGACAGCTTCTTCCGGCGGTTCACCTTCCCCTTGCGTGGAGGTCACCACCACCAGCAGTTTTTCCTGGGCTATTTGTTTGAATTTATAGTCGCCCGCGTTCACCAGTTTAACGTTCAGCTTCGCCGCCAGCAGATCGTCGCGCAGCTGTTCAGCCACGCGGCGTGCATTGCCGGTTTGTGAGGCGGAGATTAAGGTAATCGCTGGCGCTTCAACAGCGGCAGGCGCGGCGCTCATCACGCTGCCCGGCTGCTGATTCAACATGCCCCAGAAATAGCCTGAAACCCAGGCCAGCTGGGTCGGTGAAAGATCGGTGGTGGCCGCCTGCAGGCGTGCCAGTTGCTCCGGGTTCAGCGGAAGCAAAGCGGAAGGTGGGGCCTGTGTCGTCATGCGTCGTTATGTTCCAGTAGCAAAGCTGTTTTTCATCGTAAAAACAGAACAGAGGATTAGGGTAACGGCGGCGATAATAACAACTAAATAAGGGTTGGAAATAATAAATAACCAAATGGACTAACCTGTTTTAGTTGTCATTACTATCGGCAAAACAGATTAATTAACACTTTGAAAGATAAATACTTTTTTGAAGATCATCCCCGATAGCATTACCCTCTGCCTAAACGGCGGTTTTAGTTAATGCGAAAAAAGGCGCGTTGCTGTAAGATTCGCCGGTTTTTTCCGCATTCTGAGAGTCAATGATGTCCACCACCCTGTTTAAAGATTTTACCTTCGAAGCCGCTCACCACCTGCCGCATGTGCCGGAAGGTCATAAGTGCGGTCGTCTGCATGGCCACTCCTTTATGGTTCGTCTGGAGATTACTGGCGATGTCGATCCCCATACGGGCTGGATTATGGACTTTGCCGAGCTGAAAGCGGCGTTCAAACCGACTTACGATCGACTCGATCACTACTATCTGAACGATATTCCTGGCCTCGAAAACCCGACCAGCGAAGTGCTGTCGAAATGGATTTGGGATCAGATGAAGCCGCTGGTGCCGCTGCTGAGCGCGGTAATGATCAAAGAAACCTGCACCGCAGGCTGCGTCTATCGCGGCGAGTGATTTCTGCCTTTGCGGCAGCGGTCAAATTCCCTTTAATTCCGGCATGTTAGGGTTGTGCGTTCTGAGGAAAAGGAGCGCAAGGTGGCGGACGATTTTGACCTTATTATTATTGGCGCAGGAATAGCAGGCTCAACCTGCGCCTTGCTCAGTGCCCGTGCCGGGCTGTCGGTTCTGTGTATTGAACGCGGCGAACAACCCGGCAGCAAAAATCTCTCTGGCGGCAGGCTGTATGGCTACGCGCTCGCCGATATCCTCCCTGATTTTCACTCCCATGCGCCGCTTGAGCGTCGTATTACTCACGAACACGTTTCCCTGCTGACCGCCGATGGGGGCACGACCCTATGCGGACAACAACCAGCCAGCGCGTCGTGGAGCGTGTTGCGCGCCCGGTTCGATCCGTGGTTGGCGGCGCAGGCAGAGGCCGCTGGTGCCCAATTGCTGTGCGGCGTGATGGTCGAGGCGCTGTTTCAGGAAAATGGCCGAATTGCGGGGGTACTGTGCGAAGGCGAACGGCTGCGGGCAAAGGTCGTGGTGCTGGCGGAAGGGGCGAACAGCCTGCTCGCCGAGCAGCATGGCCTGATTGCGCGCCCATCGATGCAGACCATGGCGCTGGGGATCAAAGAAACACTGTCTCTGGACAAAACGTTGTTACAGGAGCGCTTCCATCTAGAAGATGACGGCGGCGCGGCCTGGCTATTCAGCGGGCAAATCTGCGGTACAAAACCGGCCGGGGCGTTCCTCTATACCAACCAGCAGTCGCTATCTCTGGGCATTGTCGCCCCGCTGGCCTCGCTACGCGATGGGCCCGGGGCCGCCTCTTCGCTGCTGGCAAAACTGAAAATGCATCCCACTCTGCGCCCGCTTGTACGGGGGGCTGAAACGCTCGAATATGCCGCGCATCTGGTGCCGGAAGGCGGCCTGAACAGCGTGCCGTTACAACGCGCGGGCAACGGCTGGCTGCTGGTCGGCGATACCTTACGCACCTGCATCAATACCGGGATGACGATCAGAGGTATGGACACGGCGATGCTCAGTGCGCAGGCGGCGACTCAGGCGCTGGTGGCGCATTGTCAGCAGCCCGCTCAACCGCTGCAAACCCTGTACGACCGGGCGTTACAGCGCCATGCGCTCTGGCAGCAACTCCAGCGTTATCGTGAGGTTCCGGCCCTGCTCCGGAGTGAGAGCCCGTATCGTCAGTGGCCGGAATTCAGCCACGCCGTTTGGCGCGATCTGACCCGGGTCGAAGCCAATGTGAATCTTCCTCTGTGGCGCTCGCTGCTGCGTCATTCCAGGCGTTTTGGTCCCGCGCGTCTGGCGCGCGATATTTTGAGGAGTCTGCGATGTCTGTAAACGAAAGCCTTTCCCGTAATTGCTATCATCCCGCCGACACCAACCACATTGTTTTGCAGGCCTCACTTAGCGAACAACAACGGGTGCTGTTGGAAAAGATATGCCCCGCCGGATTGTTTAGCCGCGATGCCGCTGGCCGGGTCAATGTGCATTTTCAGGGTTGCCTGGAGTGCGGATGCTGTCGACTCGTGGCGGGCGACACCACGTTGAAGGCGTGGCGTTATCCGCCAACCGGTGCTGGAATTACCCTGCGTTTTGGCTAATTAGATAAAGGATATTCGTGTGCCCCTGATTCACCTGCTCAGACAAAACCCGGTTATCGCCGCGGTCAAAGATAACGCCAGTTTGCAGTTAGCGATCGCCTCCGACTGCCAGTTTATTTCGGTGCTGTACGGCAACATTTGCACCATCACCGGGATCGTGCAGAAGATCAAACAGGCTGGAAAAATGGCCTTTATTCATGTCGATTTACTGGAAGGAGCCTCCAATAAAGAGGTGGTTATTCAGTTTCTGAAACTGGTGACGCAGGCCGACGGCATTATCAGCACCAAGCCAAATATGCTGAAGGCCGCGCGGGCGGAGGGCTATTTCTGCATTCATCGGCTGTTTATTGTCGACTCCATTTCGTTTCATAACATTGATAAACAGGTGGCGCAGTCCAATGCCGACTGCATCGAAATCCTGCCGGGCTGTATGCCGAAGGTGCTGAACTGGGTGACCGAGAAAGTGCGCCAACCACTGATTGCCGGAGGTCTGGTGTGCGATGAAGAAGATGCCCGCAACGCTATCGCCGCGGGCGTGCTGGCGCTGTCGACGACCAATACCGAGGTGTGGAAGCTGGCGAAATCATTGAATTAATTTGCACTCGCGCATTCTGCCAGAATCTGCAATACCCCCTGCGCATCCCCGACAATCCCGACGTCCGCTGCGGCAAACACCGGCGCGGCGGCATCGGTATTGATGGCTACGATAAATCGGCTTTGGCTGACGCCTGCCATAAACGCCGACGCACCGGACGCCCCCGCTATCAGGCACACCTCTGGCGCAACGCGTTGCCCGGAGATGCCCAACATCCGCTGTTCATCGCAGCCTCCAGCCATCACTCTTTGGCGGGTAAACCCCAGTTCTGCGTTTAGCGCCTCGGCTAACTCTCCAAACACGCCCCCCACCGCGCCCTGCCCGACTGCCAGCACGATCCGGGCCGATTGCAGCGGATGGGCTAATTGGCTGAGAATGTTCGGGGCCGATAATCCTTCCGCGAATGCGACAGGCACGATGTGGGTTTCCGCAAGACTGGCAGGCAACCTGGCGCTGTGTCGCGCCTCTGTTCCAGACAGGGACAGGCACACCGGGCGGTTCTCGGGTCGCAGCCTCGCCGTGAGCGCGTTTCCGTACACCGCTTTGCTGACCGTGTCATTCTCGTTGTCATAATCCAGAGCCTGACAGATGGCGCTGCCATTTAATCGCCACGCCAGCCGCGTAGCCAGTTCATCCCCTTCCGGCGAGGCGGGAAACAGTAGCATCTCGACGGGCATCGCCCAATACGCGGCTTCCAGCGCGGGCAGCACCGCTTCTGCCGTCGTCATTTCCTCATTCACTCGCCAGCACGTCTGCGCCCGTAGGCCATTGCGTGACAGAAAATCCGCCAGCGGACCTTCGTCTTCAGCATTCAACAGCACGACGGCAATCTTCATCATTTCATCCTCTGTGCCAGATGCTCTCGCCACAGGCGCTGCGCCGCCTGCTCGATTGTCCCATCCAGGATAATACCGCAACGACGTACGAGATGGCGTTCCAGCGACATGCAGGAAACCACATCCGCTCCCGGCGAGTTGCAGGGTATCCGGGTGACTTCCGCTTTCGCGGAAGCCAGCCTCGCCCGCATGCCCGGCCCCCGCAGTGCCAGTTGCCCACGATTTTGTACCCGGAGCACCACAGGCTGTTGCACGCGCCACTGGCTACGTCGCTGCGGGTTTTCGCTCTGTACCAAAAAACCCTCACCGTCGACGTGCAGCGCATTAACCTGAGACAAACAGGGCCAGCCGAGCATCTCCGCCAGCAGCCAGCCGGTCTGGCCGTTCTGGCCTTCGCTGCTTTGACTGCCCAGCAGCACCAGCCCGGCGTTTTGCGCCCTCACCTGCGCGGCCAGCAACTCGGCGATGTAAGCCGGATGAAATCGTGTATCGGCGTGGCTGTGCAATAGCGTTTGCCGGGCAAATCCCAGCGCCGCCAGATGGCGCAACGCAGGCAACGCACGTTCGTCGCCGAGGGTGACCGCATGCAGATTCAGCGCCGGATTGGCCTCCTTCGCCAGCAGCATTAGCTCCGCTGCGCCCTGTTCGTCAGTGCCCATCGTTACCCGCATCAGTGCTGGGTCAGGCCCGATGGACTTCTGAGCTGCCGCTTGCCAGTCGGCTTCCGCCAGCATCGATAAATCTGGCTCCGCTTTAAACGCCAACAGAATGTTCATTGCCCTTTCCCTGCGGCTTTGGTGGCAGATCCGCCGCCTCCACCAGCGATAAATTTTTGGTTTCCGGTGCCCATAAAATTGACACGATGAGCCCCACTACCAGCACCGCAACCAGCGCCAGCAGCGTGTAGCGCATACCCCACGACAGGAGCGCGACCGGCAGAAAACCGGTGGCAATTGCCGCCCCCAGACGGCTCATCGCTATCGCAAAACCGACGCCCAGCGAGCGGATGTCGGTCGGGAAACTCTCGGCGGGCAATATCCCCACCAGATTGCTGGCCGCCGAAATAGCGGTACTGAACAGCACAAACAGCAGCAAAATCAGCGGACCGTTGCTGGCTGGCGTGAAGGCCAGCGCGGTTAGCACCAGCGCCAGCAGCAGAAAACTGCTGATTAAAAACTGGCGGCGCGATAACGCCCACGTCAGCACCAGACCAAGCAGTGCGCCAACAATCAGCAGCGCGTTGAGTAACAGGCTGGCAGTGAGGGCATCCTCCAGCCCGATGGTCTGAGCGATGGTGGGCAGCCAGGTGTAGATCACAAACCACGGCACCACCAGACAGATAAAGAACAGGCTGTTGAACGCGGTACGCCGCCAGTAGCGGGGGGAAAATAAGGTGCTGATGCGCCGAGTAGTGATCCCGGAAATTTCATCCCCGGGCAGAACGTTCGCCCCGAGAAAACGCCGGACTACCGCGTGCGCTTCGGCTATTCGGCCCTGGCGCATCAGCCAGCGGGGCGATTCCGGGGTACCCATTCGCAATAACGTTATCGCCAGTGCCGGAAGGGAAGCCGAGGCCAGCAACCATCGCCAGGCGTCGGGTTCACTGTTTATCCAGTGATGTCCGGCCACGCTCGCCAGCACGTATCCCAGTGTCCATACGACGCTAAAGGCACCCAGTAACATGCCGCGATAGCGCTTCGGCGAGAACTCGGCAAGTAGAGTGTGGCCCACCGAATAGTCACCGCCGAGGCCAAAGCCAATCAGTACACGAAGAAAAATCAGCTGTTCCGCAGAGGTGACAAAAAACTGCAAAAAAGAGGCTATGGTGATCAGCAAAAAGCTGAAGGTGAAGATACGCTGACGACCAATGTGATCGGAGATCCAGCCAAGGATCAGGCTCCCGAGAAACAGGCCAAACAGCGCCGAACCACCGATGAGGCCTTCCTGCCATGTCGTCAGGTTCATTTGGGTTTGCAGCGGGATAATGGCATAGCCAATCACGCCGAGCACATAGCCATCGGTCAAATGTGCGCCAAAGGTGAGTCCGGCAATGCGCCAGTGAAAGCGGGTTAGCGGCAGATCGTCCATACGTACGGGTGACGCGCTCATGGCTCCCCCTGAGATAATAAGTACGGCTTCCCCACGGGAGAAGCCGTTATAGATATTATTTTTCAAGCGGATAAATTGTTCCGGCGTTCATGATGCCGTTCGGATCGAACTGCTTTTTCAGCCCTTCCAACAGCGCCCAGGCGGTACCGTGCTCCGCTTTACTCCAGTGCACACGGTGCTTACCGATCCCGTGGTGATGCACCATTGATCCGCCGAGACGAATGGTCTCTTCGCAGATAATTTTATTCAGCGGATTATGGTACTTATCGATTTCATCTTCCGGCTTGCAGTCCACCACGTTGTAGTCATAGACGAAGTACATGTTGGTGCCGTTGATGTAGCTGTGCGACGAGTGACCACCGAGCATGGTGATGTCTTCGGCATGCGGGAACTCGGTGCGGATGCGGTGAATCACGCGCTCGTAAATCTGATTGATGCTGCTCCAGTCACCGGAGACTTCAGTGGTAAAGCCCATGTTGCCCGTTTTGAGGATGTGCACCCGTTCGGCGGCGACTTTATCCGGACCCCAGTTGAGATTGTTGAACCAGTTTTCGATGAGCTTACTGTCCACGCGCTTGCACTGCGGATAACGGGCCACAATCTCGGCGATACCTTCCCCGGTGGCGCGAGCCATGCGCGGGTTGCCTTCCGCCATAAAGATCATCACGCATTTGCCTTCGGCGAAATGGGTGAAGTGCTGGGTGCCATCTTCGGCGTCGTACAGGCGGGCAATCGACGGACGATAACCTTCCACCATCACTTCGCGCAGGATCTCAAAGCCGGTTTTCATCTCATCCAGAATGTAGCCGTAGAACAGATTATTTTCTGGGGTGAATTTGAAAATTTTCACTGTTACTTCAGTGATGTAGCACAGCGCGCCTTCGTTACCGATGATGATGTGGCGAATGTCCGGCCCGGCGGCGCGGCGCGGCACGTTTTTGATGCGGGTAATGGTGCCATCCGCCAGCACGGCTTCAAGCCCAACCACCATATCTTCGATCGCACCATACAGCGTGGAGAACTGGCCGATACTGCGGGTCGCCACCAGGCCACCCATCTGCGCCAATGGCTTAGACTGGGGTGAGTGGCCGGTAGTGTAGCCCTTAGTGCGCAGGGCATTTTCCAGCACTTCCAGCGGGACACCGCACTGCGCGGTGGCCTGCATATTCTCGATATCAATATCGATAATTTTGTTCATCCCGGAGCCATCGAGCACCAGCGAGTTTTTCACCACCGTCTCCAGGCCGCCTTCCGTCGCGGAAGCCCCGGTGCGCGGTACCCCGTTGATTTTGTGCTGATTCATAAACGAGAGTACCTGCGACACCTGCTGGGTCGAGCCGAGCTTAACCACTGCGGCAGGCAGCGGCAGGGTGAACACCCCGTGAATATCAGCGTATTTTCTGAATCGATCGACGCTATTTTTCTTCAGCACATTCTCATCGGTGACTACACGTTCGGGGCCGACGATCTCTTTTATCTGTTCAACTATTGCTTCGCGGGATAACGACATAATATTTCCTTTCTGATTTAAACGTTAATAAACAGCAGAAACCACCAAATCAAACGGGTATCACACTTAACGGACCAAATATCCGCCATCAACCACCAACAAATGACCATTGACATAATCAGAAGCCCGACTGGAGAGATACACCATCGCTCCCATTAAATCCTGGGTATCGCCCCAACGGTTGGCTGGAATATGATCCAGGACGCGCTGATTGGTTTCAGGATTACTCCGGGTAGCGGTGGTGATTTCCGTGGCGTAATACCCCGGCGCAATCCCATTAACCTGAATATTGTACTGACCCAATTCATCACAATAAGCTTTAGTAAAACCTGCGAGGGCGTGTTTAGTGGCGGAATAGGCAGGTGACCACTGGCCACCTAAATAAGAAAATAGCGAGCAAATATTAATAATTTTACCGCTTTTTTGCGGGATCATAATTTTGGCCGCCTCGTGGCTTAATTCAAATGCGGCGGTCAGGTTGACATCAATCATGGGGTCCCAGTCAGCACGGCCAAAATCCAGCACCTTGTTCAGCTTACAAATTCCGGCGTTATTGACCAGAATATCCACGGTTCCGAAGCGTTCACAACAGGCGGCGATAATCTTACGCGGCGCGCCTTCGGCGGTGATATCCACTGCCATGAAATCAACCTGGACGCCCTGTTGCTCAATCATTTCACGGGTTTCGCCGTTATCTTTGATGAAGCTCGGAATGAACAGGTTAGCCCCGGCTTTCGCCAGCGCCATCGCAAACGCCTGACCCAGACCGCTGTTGCCACCGGTAACGATGGCGGTTTTCCCCTTCAGGGAGAAGAAATCCATTGAAAATGCGTTAAGCGACTCGATAGACATAATTTGGCTCCAAAATCCTTTAGGCAAAAAAAAAGAAAGGCAACTTCCCCCGGTAAGAGGGAAGTCACCTTTCTCATATTCTCTGGTAACTGTGTCCAATTTGTAGCACAGCGTTTGACGCGCTAATGTGATGACACTCACAGAGATGATTTTCACCACCCTAGAATAATCAATGGTAAGAATCGTGATTATTCTCACACTTGAGAAAAATCTCTCGTGATATTTGTAATGGCAATTACTGGAGACCCTGAGAAAAGTAATCCACCTGCAAAGGCGGCTTACTTTTCTCTTTTTTTTGTCTTTTTTTCGTCCCTTAACATGCTCCACTAACTCGAGAAATTGCTATGCAACATTCCCCCTGGCACCGCTGGATAACCCTCGCAATTATTAGCTTTAGCGGTGGCGTGAGCTTTGATTTAGCTTATTTACGCTATATCTACCAAATTCCCATGGCAAAATTCATGGGTTTTAGCAATACCGAAATAGGCTTGATCATGAGTACTTTCGGAATAACCGCAATTATTCTGTATGCCCCCAGCGGGGTTATAGCCGATAAATTTTCCCATCGCAAAATGATTACCTCGGCAATGATTATCACGGGTTTGCTCGGATTGGTGATGGCCACCTATCCGCCGCTGTGGGTGATGTTGCTGATTCAGGTGGCGTTCGCAATGACCACGATTCTGATGCTGTGGTCGGTGTCGATCAAAGCCGCCTCGATGCTCGGTGACAGCAGCGAGCAAGGCAAGATTATGGGCTGGATGGAGGGATTGCGCGGCGTGGGAGTGATGTCGCTGGCGGTATTCACCATGTGGGCCTTTTCGCGCTTTGACCCTGAGGATCCGAACAGCCTGAAAACGGTGATTCTGATCTACAGCGTGGTCTACATTCTGCTGGGGATCCTGTGTTGGTTCTTTGTCGCCGACGGAGTTAATCCAAGTGACGCGAGCAAGCCGAGCGAGAAAAAAGCATTCCAGTTCAGCGACATTCTTTCGGTACTACGCATCAGCACCACCTGGTATTGCAGTCTGATTATTTTCGGCGTGTATACCATCTATGCGATCCTCAGCTATTCCACCAACTATCTGACCGAGATGTACGGCATGTCGCTGGTAGCGGCGAGCTATATGGGGATCGTCATCAACAAAATCTTCCGCGCATTCTGTGGCCCGCTGGGCGGAATAATCACCACCTATAGCCGGGTGAAGTCACCCACGCGCGTTATCCAGATCCTGTCGGTGGTGAGCGCCCTGACGCTGATGGCACTGTTGGCAACCAACAATCATCCGCAGTCGGTTGCCGTCGGGATTGGCCTCATTTTGCTGCTGGCCTTTACCTGTTATGCCTCGCGTGGACTCTATTTCGCCTGCCCTGGAGAAGCGAGAACGCCAACCTTTATCATGGGCACCACCGTGGGCATCTGCTCGGTAATTGGCTTCCTGCCAGATGTCTTCGTTTACCCGATTGTCGGCCACTGGCAGGACACACTCCCTGCTGAAGAGGCGTATCGCAATATGTGGCTGATGGGGCTTGGCGCGGTGTGCATGGTTATCGTCTTTACCTTCCTGCTGTTTCGCAAAATTCGCGCCGTCAGCCGGGAAACAGAAAATGTAGCGTCAATGGCGACGGAAAGCTTGGGCCAGTGACGGGGATTCTTTAAAGGAGAAGGACAATGTCTAATCAATACATCATTGGAATCGATGGCGGAAGTCAGAGCACCAAAGTGGTGATGTACGACCTGAAAGGAAACGTGGTGTGCGAAGGAAAAGGTATGCTACAGCCGATGCACACCCCGGATGCCGATACCGTGGAGCATCCTGATGACGATCTCTGGACCTCACTGTGTGCCGCCGGGCAAGACCTGATGCGTCAGTTTACCGGCCAGCCGGAGGATATTGTCGGCATTGGCCTGGGGTCGATTCGCTGCTGCCGTGCGCTGTTAAAAGCCGATGGCACGCCCGCCGCACAGCTGATCAGCTGGCAGGATGCCCGTGTGACGCGTCCTTATGAACATTCGCAACAAGACGTGGCGTACGTCACGTCGTTTTCCGGCTATCTCTCGCACCGCTTAACCGGCGAACGCAAAGACAACATTGCCAACTATTTCGGCCAGTGGCCGGTGGATTATAAGACCTGGAACTGGAGCGACGACGAGGCGGTATTTAAGAAATTCAATATTCCGCGTGAAATGCTGTTCGGTGTGCAGATGCCGGGCACCGTGCTGGGTCATATCACCCATGACGCCGCGAACGCTACGGGCTTCCCGCAAGGGCTGCCGGTTGTTTGCAGCACCAGCGACAAAGCGGTCGAGGCACTCGGAGCCGGGCTGCTGGATGACGACACGGCGGTGATTTCATTAGGCACTTATATTGCCTTGATGATGAACGGTAAGGCATTACCGAAAGATCCACAGGCCTACTGGCCGATCATGTCCTCAATTCCTGAAACATTGCTCTACGAAGGCTACGGCATTCGTAAGGGCATGTGGACCGTGAGCTGGCTGCGCGACATGCTCGGCGAATCGCTGATTCAGGATGCCAATGCGCTGGGGATTTCGCCGGAAGATTTACTTAACCAAAAAGCCAGCCACGTACCGCCGGGGTGCGACGGCCTGATGACCGTGCTCGACTGGTTGACGAATCCGTGGGAACCGTACAAGCGCGGGATAATGATTGGGTTTAACGCCACCATGAACTACGCGTGGATTTACCGCTCAATTCTGGAAAGCATTGCTCTGACCCTGAAAAATAACTACGACAACATGTGCGGCGAAATGCAGCATTTTGCCAAACAGATCATCATCACCGGCGGAGGGTCAAACAGCGATTTGTTTATGCAGATTTTCGCTGATGTCTTTAACCTACCCGCCAGACGCAATGCCATTAATGGCTGTGCGAGCCTGGGTGCGGCGATCAATACGGCGGTTGGGTTAGGCCTCTATTCGTCATATCAGCAAGCGGTAGATAACATGGTGCGGGTCAAAGATGTATTTACCCCAGTGGCAAGCCATGCGGCGCGCTATGAGGCGATGAACACAGGGATCTTCAAAGAGCTGACCCGCCATACCGATCCGATTCTGAAAAAATCGTATGAAGTTTTCCATGGCAATCTGGATAACGTGGATGCCATTCAGAGCTGGTCGAACGCGTAACGCGGGGAGAATATGCCGGGCGAATACCCGGCGTATTTATCAGGCGATATTCAGGTATTTGTGCGTCTGCATCGACAAACGCCAGTTGCGGGCGATACAGGTCTCAATGCACAGGCGGGTGGCATCGTCTTTCTGGCTGATGGGCTGCAAGGCGATGACACGCTGTTTATCGTCGGTCAGCGTCTCTAACAGTTCATCCAGCGCTTCAATGTCACGCATCCGTCCTACCGGATGTTTAATCTCGTCGGCACGCTGTAGGGCCTGAGGCAGGACTTCATATCCGCCGCGCATGTTCACCTTCGGCGACACGGTCACCCAGGTGGCGTGAGAGCAGCGGACTTCGTGGGTACCGCTGGTTTCAATCTGGCAGCTGTAACCGTTTTGTTCCAGCAGCGTGGTCAGCGGGGTTAAATCGTGAATGCAGGGTTCGCCGCCGGTGATGACCACATGGCGCGCGGTCCAGCCCTGACGGCCGATCGCCGTCAGCAGATCTTCCGGCGTGCCCGCGCCCCATTTGTCGCTTTCTTTGGTTTTCGCCAGAATGCTGAACAGAGACACTTCCCGATCTTCCAGCATGTCCCAGGTATGTTTGGTATCGCACCACGCACAGCCAACCGGGCATCCCTGTAGTCGAATAAAAATGGCGGGAACGCCGGTGAAGTAACCCTCGCCTTGCAGGGTCTGGAACATTTCGTTAATCGGGTACTGCATAGTCATCTCTGTGAAGGGAGTAAAGTGTAAGTATCGCAGATTTGGCGCGCCACGGCGAGACAAGCAGCTGCCCCGCCGCGTTTTCCAGGCAATAAAAAACCCGCCGAAGCGGGTTTTTATAGCGTAAAGCGACAGTAATGAATTACTGACCTTTGATCTCTTTCAGACCGTTGTACGGTGCTTTTTCGCCCAGTGCTTCTTCGATACGAATCAGCTGGTTGTATTTAGCAACGCGGTCAGAACGGCTCATGGAACCGGTTTTGATCTGGCCTGCAGCAGTACCTACCGCCAGGTCAGCGATAGTTGCATCTTCAGTTTCACCAGAACGGTGAGAGATGACTGCAGTGTAGCCAGCGTCTTTTGCCATCTTGATTGCAGCCAGAGTTTCGGTCAGAGAACCGATCTGGTTGAATTTGATCAGGATGGAGTTAACGATGCCTTTGTCGATGCCTTCTTTCAGGATCTTGGTGTTGGTTACGAACAGATCGTCACCAACCAGCTGGATTTTGTCGCCCAGCACTTTGGTCTGGTATGCGAAACCATCCCAATCAGATTCGTCCAGACCATCTTCGATGGAAACGATCGGATACTGCTTGGTCAGATCTTCCAGGAAGTGGGTGAATTCTTCAGAGGTGAACGCTTTGTTGCCTTCGCCAGCCAGAACGTATTTACCGTCTTTGTAGAATTCAGAAGCTGCACAGTCCATCGCCAGAGTGATGTCTTTGCCCAGCTCGTAGCCAGCTGCTTTAACCGCTTCAGCGATAACAGCCAGAGCTTCAGCGTTGGAACCCAGGTTTGGCGCATAGCCACCTTCGTCACCAACTGCAGTGTTCATGCCTTTAGCTTTCAGAACTTTAGCCAGGTTGTGGAACACTTCAGAACCCATACGTACCGCTTCTTTCAGGGTTTTCGCGCCAACAGGCTGAATCATGAATTCCTGAATATCAACGTTGTTGTCTGCGTGCTCACCACCGTTGATGATGTTCATCATCGGAACCGGCATGGAGTATTTGCCCGGAGTACCGTTCAGTTCAGCAATGTGTTCGAACAGCGGCTGACCTTTAGAAGCTGCAGCAGCTTTGGCGTTAGCCAGAGACACAGCCAGGATCGCGTTAGCGCCGAAGTTGGATTTGTTTTCAGTACCGTCCAGATCGATCATGATCTTGTCGATGCCAGCCTGATCTTTGGCATCTTTGCCAAGGATAGCCTGAGCGATTGGGCCGTTTACAGCGCCAACAGCTTTCAGTACGCCTTTACCCATGAAACGGGATTTGTCGCCATCGCGCAGCTCCAGAGCTTCGCGGGAACCAGTAGAAGCACCTGATGGTGCTGCTGCCATACCGACGAAACCACCTTCCAGGTGTACTTCGGCTTCAACAGTCGGGTTACCACGGGAGTCGATGATTTCACGACCGATGACTTTAACGATTTTGGACATTAGGTTTTCCTCAGTACAAGTTAAACTAAAACTCCAGACAAACAACGCCCCAACAAGGGGCGCTGCCGTTCTAACTTTTTTACTTCGCCTGACGCTTCTGGAACTCGCTGGCGGCTTTCACGAAGCCTGCAAACAGCGGATGCCCATCACGCGGCGTAGAAGTAAACTCCGGATGGAACTGACAGGCAACGAACCATGGGTGATTCGGAACCTCGATGATCTCGACCAACTGATCATCCCCGGAACGGCCTGCAATACGCAGGCCCGCAGCTTCAATCTGTTTCAACAGCATATTGTTGACTTCATAGCGGTGACGGTGACGCTCGGTGATAGTCTCTTCGCCGTACATCTTGCGAACCAGGCTGTCGTCGCTGAGCTGGCAGGCCTGAGCCCCCAGACGCATGGTGCCGCCGAGATCGCTTTTCTCAGTACGCACTTCGACATTCCCGTTTTCATCACGCCATTCAGTGATAAGGGCCACAACCGGATACTTACAGTCTGGCACAAATTCCGTTGAGTTGGCGTTTTCCATCCCGACTACGTTACGAGCGAACTCGATCAACGCAACCTGCATACCCAGGCAGATGCCCAGATACGGAATATTGTTTTCACGCGCAAAGCGTGCGGTGGCGATTTTGCCTTCAACACCACGGTAGCCGAAGCCGCCAGGGATCAGAATAGCATCAAGACCTTTCAGAATTTCGACACCACGTGTTTCAACATCTTGCGAATCGATCAGTTTGATGTTGACGGTTACGCGGTTCTTCAGGCCACCGTGTTTCAGCGCTTCGATAACCGACTTATAGGCATCCGGCAGTTCAATGTACTTGCCGACCATACCAATAGTCACTTCACCTGCCGGGTTCGCTTCTTCGTAGATAACCTGTTCCCATTCAGACAGATTAGCTTCCGGACAGTTCAAGCTGAATCGTTTACAAATATAATCGTCCAGACCCTGAGATTTCAACAGGCCCGGGATTTTATAAATGGAATCGACATCTTTCAGAGAAATGACAGCCTTTTCTGGAACGTTACAGAACAATGCGATTTTCGCACGTTCGTTAGCCGGAACGGCACGATCGGAACGGCAAATCAGAATATCTGGCTGAATACCGATGGACAGCAGCTCTTTAACGGAGTGCTGAGTCGGCTTGGTTTTGACTTCACCCGCAGCGGCCATGTAAGGCACCAGGGTCAGGTGCATAAACAGCGCGTGTTCACGGCCAATATCTACCGCCAGTTGGCGAATCGCTTCGAGGAACGGCAGGGATTCGATATCACCCACGGTACCACCGATTTCAACCAGCACCACGTCGTGGCCTTCACCACCCGCAATGACACGTTCTTTGATAGCGTTGGTGATGTGCGGGATAACCTGAACGGTTGCGCCCAGATAGTCGCCACGGCGTTCTTTACGCAGAACGTCAGAGTAGATACGACCCGTGGTGAAGTTATTGCGGCGTGTCATTTTGGTACGGATGAAACGCTCATAGTGACCCAGGTCCAGGTCGGTTTCAGCGCCGTCTTCAGTAACGAACACTTCCCCGTGTTGGATAGGGCTCATGGTGCCCGGATCGACGTTGATATACGGATCCAGTTTCATCATGGTCACGTTGAGGCCACGGGCTTCGAGAATGGCTGCAAGGGAGGCGGCTGCAATGCCTTTACCCAGAGAGGATACGACCCCGCCGGTCACAAAAATATAGTTCGTTGTCATGCTGAACCTGAGAAGTTAGGTTGGAATGATGGAATAACCAGGACGGGAAAGTAGTATACCCGAACACGGCGAGCGCCACAAACATTCATTCTCCGTCTCCATTCCAGGCTCAGACAAACATAAGGAGTGAGAAAATAGCCCCTTTTGGCTAAATGTTTTTGACGCAAATCAAGCGCTTGTCATTTTAAAAATCACACAAATAGCGCTTGATCGCAAAAAACTGTTAGAGATCAGATTCCTGCCGTTTTACCTCTTGCCACACGCCTTCCATGGTTTCGAGGTCAATCCCGGTCATTTCAAGGCCTCGCTCGGCAACGATACGCTCCACTTCGCGGAAACGGCGCTCGAATTTGAGGTTCGCTTTTTGCAAAGCGGACTCGGCTTTCACACCTAAATGACGCGATAAATTGACCGTCGCAAACAGCAGGTCACCCATCTCCTCTTCCAGCTTTTGCTCATCGACCACCGCCTGTTTGGCCTCGTGCATCACCTCGTCGATTTCTTCATAGACTTTGTCGAGCACCGGGCCCAGCGTGGTCCAGTCGAAACCGACCGCAGCAACGCGTTTCTGGATTTTATGGGAACGCATCAGCGCCGGGAAACTGTGCGGAATATCGTCCAGTGCAGAGTGCTGCGCCTTTTCAGCCCGTTCAGCGCTTTTGATTTGCTCCCAACGCGCCAGCACTTCAGTGCTGTTGCTGGCGCTGGCATCGCCGAAAATGTGCGGATGGCGGCGCTCGAGCTTGTCACTGATGGCGGCACAGATATCGTTGAAATCAAAGCGCCCTTCTTCATGGGCCATCTGCGCAAAGAACACCACCTGGAATAACAGGTCACCAAGTTCACCGCGCAGATCTTCAAAATCCTCGCGGTTAATGGCGTCGAGCACCTCATAGGTCTCTTCCAGGGTGTAGGGGGCGATGGTGGCGAAGGTCTGCTCTTTGTCCCACGGACAGCCGCGCTGCGGGTCACGCAGACGCTGCATAATGCCGAGCAGGCGGTCGATTTGAGTCATGGTTTTTCCTTGCAAAATTAACCGCCGTGCAGACGTCGGGCGTCTATCACATCCGGCACCTGATTCAGCTTACCGAGCACCCGGCCCAGCACCTGCAGGTTGTAGATTTCTATGGTCATGTCGATGGTCGCGAGCTGCTGTTTGGTGTCACTGCGGCTCGCCACGCCCAGCACGTTGACCTTCTCGTTGGCGAGGATGGTAGTGATATCGCGCAGTAATCCGCTGCGATCGTTGGCCTGCACGCGAACCACCAGCGAGTAACCCGCCGAGTAGCTTTCGCCCCAGACGGCATCGACGATGCGCTCCGGGGCATGCGATTGCAGTTCCACCAGTTGATCGCAGTCAGCCCGGTGGACGGAAATTCCGCGCCCTTGGGTGATAAAGCCGACGATCTCATCCCCCGGAATCGGCTGGCAGCAACGCGCAATGTGGTGCATCAGATTACCCACGCCTTCCACCACCACGCGCCCGTCGTCTTTCTTGCGATTCTGCTGCGGGTTATAGGTTTTCTGCTGCAGCTGCTTCAGCGCGGCGGCATCCTGCTCGGCAGCGCTCGGCTTATTGAACTGTGCTTGCAGGAAGTTCACCATCTGGTTGAGACGAATATCGCCCCCGCCAATCGCCGCCAGCAGTTCGTCGAGTTCGTTAAAGTTGTAGCGCGGCAGCAGGTGTTTTTCCGCTTCCTTCAGGCTGATGCCGAGATGCGCCAGCTCGTCGTCGAGGATCTGACGCCCGGCAAGAATGTTTTTATCGCGATCCTGTTTGCGGAACCAGGCGTGAATTTTCGAGCGTCCACGGCTGGTGGTGACGTAGCCGAGATTCGGATTCAGCCAGTCGCGGCTTGGGTTCGGCTGCTTTTGAGTGATGATTTCAATCTGATCGCCCATCTGCAACTGGTAGGTAAACGGCACGATACGTCCACCGATTTTCGCCCCGATGCAGCGATGCCCCACGTCGCTGTGGATATGGTAGGCAAAGTCGAGCGGCGTGGAGCCCGCCGGTAAATCCACCACGTCGCCTTTCGGGGTAAACACGTACACCCGATCGTCGAATACCTGGCTGCGAACTTCGTCGAGCATTTCGCCCGAATCCGCCATCTCTTCCTGCCACGCAATCAGTTTACGCAGCCAGGCGATGCGGTCTTCATGGCCGCGCGCGCCGCTGGACGCCGCGCCCTCTTTGTATTTCCAGTGCGCCGCCACGCCAAGCTCTGACTCTTCGTGCATCTGGCGGGTACGAATCTGAATCTCTACCGTTTTACCGCCGGGGCCGAGCACCACGGTGTGAATCGACTGATAGCCGTTCGGTTTCGGGTTGGCAACGTAATCGTCGAACTCGTCCGGCAAATGGCGGAAATGGGTGTGGACTATGCCGAGTGCGGCATAGCAGTCCTGCAAACGCTCGGCGACGATGCGCACCGCACGCACGTCAAACAGTTCATCAAACGCCAGATGCTTCTTCTGCATTTTGCGCCAGATGCTGTAGATGTGTTTTGGTCGGCCATACACTTCCGCCTTCACGCCCTCTTCTTTGATAGAGGCGCGCAGGGTGCCGACGAACTCGTCGATGTAGTGTTCACGGTCGATACGGCGTTCGTGCAGCAGTTTGGCTATGCGCTTGTATTCCGCCGGATGCAGGTAGCGGAAGCAGTAATCTTCCAGCTCCCATTTCAGCTGACCGATGCCGAGACGATTGGCCAGCGGGGCGTAGATGTTGGTACATTCCTTCGCCGCCAGCACGCGTTCATCTTCTGGCGCATCCTTCACTTCTCGCAGATGGGCAATCCGCTCCGCCAGCTTGATGACCACGCAGCGGAAATCGTCGACCATCGCCAGCAACATGCGGCGAACGTTATCGACCTGTTCGGATGAGACGGAATCATTATGGGTGGCTTTCAGCTGGCGAATGGCGGCCATGTCGCGCACGCCGTGGATAAGCGTGACGATAGATTTACCGGCGCTTTCTTCCAGCGTTTCTTCACTCACCACCTCACCCACGACCAGCGGGAATAACAGCGCCGCCCGCAATGAATCAATATCCATATTCAGCATGGAGAGAATTTCAACCATCTCAACGCCGCGCCACAGCAGCAGCTCCGCATCAGGATGACCGAGGGTTTGTTCCCGACAATAGGTCCACGTTTCGGCTAAGCGCTCACATGACTGCTGGCTGGAAATTCCCAGGCTTGCTATCCATTTAAGCGGATCAAACTCCCCAGCGATATTAAGATGTGCACTGCGTACCGCGACCATTATCCTCTCCTTTAGAGAACGGGCCTGTCGGATTCGACAAGCCTTGATTCATTATTTGTGCTCAAACAGCACCATCGACTCCAGGTGCCCAGTGTGCGGGAACATGTCCAGCATTGCCAGACGCTGAATTTGATAGCCCACCGCCAAAAGCACCTCACTATCACGCGCCAACGTCGCAGGATTACAGGATACATACACTACCCGCGAGGGGGCTAATTTTACGATATGCTGCATCACGCCCGGTGCGCCCGCGCGCGCAGGATCGAGTAAAATTTTGTCAAAACCATTTTTGGCCCAAGCCTGACGGGTGACATCCTCTTCGAGATTTTCGTGGAAGAAAGTCACGTTGTGCAGCCCGTTTTGCGCCGCATTCTGCTGGCCCTTTTCGACCAACGCCGGGACGCCTTCTACTCCCACTACGCTGGCGGCACGTTTCGCCAGCGGCAGCGTGAAGTTACCCATGCCGCAGAACAGGTCCAGGACGCGGTCTTCTGGCTGCACGTCGAGCCATGCCAGCGCCGTCTCGACCATCCGCTGATTCACCCCGTCGTTGACCTGGATAAAATCCCTTGGGCTGAACGTTAAGCGTAGCCCGTCAGAATTGTACCAGGGTAATGCACCGCTAACCTGTTCAACGCTATCACTTTGTGGTGCCAGCCACAGTGCAAGCTGGTGTAAATGCGAAAACTGTTCCAGTTTTGCCTTATCTTCCGCAGATAACGGCGCGGTATGGCGCAGCACCATCAGCGGACCGTTATCCGCCAGCACCAGCTCTACATGGCCAAGATGGCGTACACCGGTTAGCGCCGTCAGGCAGTCACGCATCGCAGGCAGCAATGCCTCAAGAGTGGGCACCAGCACGGGGCATTGCGTCACGTCGACGATATCGTTCGATCCTGCCTTGCGAAAACCCATCTGCAATTGTTGATTTTTTGGCTGATAATTCAAGCTCAGACGCGCCCGACGGCGATAGCCCCACGGCGAAGCAGAGAGAACGTCTTCAACTTCATGTTTCATCAGACGCGCCAGCGCCGCCTGTTTACTGCGCTGCTGAAGCGCCACGCTGGCATGTTGCTGCTGGCAGCCGCCGCAGACGCCAAAATGCGGACATCGCGGTTGCTCACGCTCCGGACTGTCGTTAAGTCGACGTTTTACCTGGGCTCGCGCATACTGTTTTTTATCTTCGGTGATGCGAACTTCGGCACGTTCATCTGGCAACAACCCGTTGATAAACAGTGTTTTCCCGTTATGGCGCGCCACGCCCTGGCCGAAGGGGTCAAGGTCGCTCACCGTCACGGTTATGATCTCGCGCGTCGTCACGCGGCGTTTTGCAGAGTAGAATTGCGCCATTCAGAGATTTTTCTCAAACGTAGTGTGTTAACCCTGATTCTCCCATAACGGACCTCCATGACCAACTACAGCCTGCGCGCGCGCATGATGATTCTGATCCTGGCCCCGACCGTCCTTATCGGTCTGCTGCTCAGCATCTTCTTTGTCGTTCACCGCTATCATGACCTGCAGCGTCAGCTGGAAGACGCCGGGGCCAGCATCATTGAGCCGCTCGCGGTCTCCAGTGAATATGGCATGAACTTGCAAAACCGTGAGTCAATCGGACAGCTGATCAGCGTCCTGCATCGCCGCCATTCTGACATTGTGCGGGCGATTTCGGTTTACGACGAACACAACCGGCTGTTTGTCACCTCGAATTATCATCTCGACCCCAGCGAATTAAAGCTGCCAAACGGCTCGCCGTTGCCGCGCAGGTTAAGCGTCCATCGCAGCGGGGATGTGATGATCCTGCGCACACCGATTGTCTCGGAAACCTATTCACCGGATGAATCTCCCACCTCGGATGCCAAAACGCCGGTTAATATGCTCGGCTATGTGGCGCTGGAGCTTGATTTACGTTCGGTGCGCCTGCAGCAGTATAAAGAGATTTTTATTTCCAGCGTGATGATGCTGTTCTGTATCGGCATTGCGCTGATCTTCGGTTGGCGGCTGATGCGCGACGTCACCGGACCGATTCGAAATATGGTGAATACCGTTGACCGCATCCGTCGCGGCCAGCTCGACAGCCGGGTTGAAGGGTTTATGCTTGGCGAACTCGATATGCTGAAAAACGGCATCAACTCGATGGCCATGTCGCTGGCGGCCTACCACGAAGAGATGCAGCATAACGTTGACCAGGCCACCTCTGACCTGCGCGAAACCCTGGAGCAGATGGAAATCCAGAACGTTGAGCTGGATCTGGCGAAGAAGCGCGCCCAGGAAGCGGCGCGTATCAAATCTGAATTCCTTGCCAATATGTCGCACGAACTGCGTACCCCGCTCAACGGGGTGATTGGCTTCACGCGCCTGACGCTGAAAACCGATCTTAATCCAACCCAGCGCGACCACCTCAGCACCATCGAACGCTCGGCAAACAATCTGCTGGCGATCATCAACGACGTGCTGGACTTCTCCAAACTGGAAGCGGGTAAGCTGGTGCTGGAAAGTATTCCGTTCCCGCTACGTAATTCGCTGGATGAAGTAGTCACGCTTCTGGCCCACTCCGCCCATGACAAGGGACTGGAGCTGACCCTGAACTTTAAGAACGATGTGCCGGACAACGTTATCGGTGATCCGCTGCGTCTTCAGCAGGTGATCACCAACCTGGTCGGCAACGCGATTAAATTTACCGAAAATGGCAATATTGACGTGCTGGTGGAGAAGCGCGCCCTGAGCAACAACAAAGTGCAGATTGAAGTGCAAATCCGTGACACCGGGATTGGCATTCCCGAGCGCGATCAGTCGCGGCTGTTCCAGGCGTTCCGTCAGGCGGATGCGAGTATTTCGCGACGTCACGGTGGCACCGGGCTTGGCCTTGTGATCACTCAGAAACTGGTCAAAGAGATGGGCGGGGATATTTCGTTCCACAGCCAGCCTAATCGCGGCTCCACATTCTGGTTCCACATCAGCCTGGATCTCAATCCTAACGTGGTGTCCGAAAGCCTGGCCACCACCTGCCTGGCAGGCAAGCGTCTGGCCTACGTTGAAGCGAATGCCGCCGCCGCGCAGTGCACTCTGGACCTGCTGGCAACCACGCCGCTGGAGGTGGTCTACAGCCCGACCTTCTCGGCGCTGCCTGACGATCATTACGACATTCTGCTGGTCGCCGTGCCGGTGTCGATGCGCGATTTAAGCATCCACGCAGATAAACTCGAACGCGCCCGTGCAATGACCGATTTCCTTCTGCTGGCTTTGCCATGCCACGTGCAGGTCAACGCCGAGGAGCTTAAGCAAAACGGGGCCGCCGCCTGTCTGCTTAAACCGCTGACCTCAACGCGCTTACTGCCTGCCTTAACGGAATACTGCCGTATCAATCAAACGCCCGTCACGCTAAACGTCGACGATTCACGACTGAATATGACGGTGATGGCGGTAGACGATAACCCGGCGAACCTGAAGCTTATCGGGGCCCTGCTGGAAGATCAGGTGCAAAACGTTGAACTGTGCGACAGCGGCCAGGAAGCGATTAACCGCGCGAAGCAGATGCAGTTCGACCTGATCCTGATGGATATTCAGATGCCGGATATGGATGGGATCCGCGCCTGCGAATTGATTCACCAACTGCCACACCAGCAGCAAACCCCGGTGATTGCGGTGACCGCGCACGCGATGGCCGGTCAGAAAGAGAAGTTGCTCAGCGCCGGGATGAACGACTATCTGGCGAAGCCGATTGAAGAGAGCAAGCTGCGGAATCTGCTGCTGCGCTACAAGCCGGGTCTGAACCTACCCCAGGCAGAGGTAACCGAGCCGCATCCGCCGATCAACCTCAATACCACTCTCGACTGGCAGCTGGCGCTACGTCAGGCGGCCAACAAGCAAAATCTGGCCCGCGACATGCTGCAAATGCTGGTGGAATTTTTGCCAGAAATCCGCAATAAGGTCGAGGAACAGCTGGTGGGCGAGCAGCCAGAAGAGTTAGTCAACGCCATCCACAAACTGCATGGAAGCTGTGGCTACAGCGGCGTCCCACGTCTGAAAAATCTGTGCCATTTGATTGAAGGCCAGCTGCGCAACGGGATCTCGCCCGATGAGCTGGAACCGGAGTTACTGGAACTGCTGGACGAGATGGACAACGTGGCCCGCGAAGCGCGGAAGATTTTAGGATAACGAGCCCTTCGGCTGAAGGGCTGTCGAATGCTAATCAGCTGAGCAGTGTGGCCCAGTGTTCAACCCACGGGTTAGACACTGTTTCCGGTTCAGGATCTTCGCTGGCATCAATCATCAGCATGTCGCCGATGCGCTGCGCGCCTTGCTCCTGTAATAGCGCATCGAAGCGCTTACCGCCGCCGCAGAAGTGCGAGTAGGTGCTGTCGCCCAGCGCGATAATGCCGTAACGCAGATGCGGCTGGTACATATCCTGAATCCCCTGAAACAGCGGTACAATGCTGTCCGGCAGGTCGCCCTGCCCGGTGGTTGAGGTCACCACCAGCGCATATTTGCCCTGATAAGACGCCCAGTCGTCAACTTCAGGATCTTCAAAAACTTCTGCTTTGTGACCGTGGGCCGCGAGTATGGTCTGCGCTTCTTCCGCCACCAGCAGCGCGTTTCCGTACATGGTGCCGACAAAAATGCCAACTTCCGCCATTACTTATCTCCCTGAATCATTCAGTTATGTCGTCATCCTGACCGTTGTCCGGCGTAAACTCAACCCTTTCAACATCGGGGAGAAGTCCACGCCAGCCAAAATGTGACATTGCCTGCATCCAGACGTCATCAAGGCTGGCGCGAATAATCAGCGGCTCGCCGGTAAACGGATGAGTCAGGTGCAGCTCACTTGCGTGCAGCATTAGCCGGTCGCAGCCGAAGTGCTCTGCCGCGCTGCGATTCTGGCGCAGATCGCCGTGTTTGCTGTCGCCGAGGATCGGATGGCGAAGATGGCTCATGTGGCGGCGCAGCTGATGCTTGCGCCCGGTTTTCGGTTCAAGCTCAACCAGCCCGTAACGGGTGGTCGGGTAGCGCCCGGTCGCCACCGGCATTTCAACCGTTGCCAGCCCGCGATAGTGGGTTACGGCTGGTTGGGCTTCTTTATCGTCGCGTGAAAACTTATCGGCGATTTTGTCCAGCTCTTCCACCAGCGGATAGTCAAGCACGTCATCGTCCATCAGCCAGCCACGCACAATAGCGTGGTAGCGTTTTTGGATCTGATGCTGCTCAAACTGCTGGGAAAGAAGGCGGCCCGCTTCACTCGACAAGCCCATCAGCAGCACGCCGGATGTCGGCCTGTCGAGACGGTGGACGGTAAAAACGTGCTGGCCAATCTGGTCACGCACGGTCTGCATCACCACCACTTTCTCATCGCGATCCAGCCAGCTACGGTGTACCAGCCAGCCGGAAGGTTTATTGACGGCAACCAGCCATGGGTCCTGATAGAGGATCTCCAGCATCAGGCGTCATCGCCGGCAAACAGCGCGTCGAGCTGCTCAAGTTCCGGCATGATAATCACGCGGAACGGATGGCTGGCGTCGAGGGCCATTTCATAATACGGCGCGACGGCAAAGTTCTGCGGTAGCGGCTGCTGGGCGTCAATAAGCTGATGCATCCGCGGCAGCAGCACCCACTGCAGCCACTCCAGCGGCTCCATCGTGTCCATAAAGAAAGGTTGCGTACTCTCGAAAACGTGGGCCTCGGGAGCGTTATCCTGCCAGTGCTGATGTTCGCGCAGCTGCGCTTCAATGGCGTGCAGGCGCTGACGCACGCGGTCGTGATGGGTCATGGAAACCTCGGAAGAAACGTCGAAATGAAAATCTGCGGCGCAGGATACCATCGGTGGCGAGGGAAATAAAAAAAGGGAGCACTGTTTTCACAGTGCTCCCGGTTCGTTTCGCAGCAGTCCAGCTACTTTTGGTGCTCCCTGCTCATCCTTGACAACTTTTCCTGTGGTCTCCTGACCTGTTCATCCATAAACCGTTGCATCCTGCTCGCACCACCCCGATGCGATTTGACTCATCCGTAAGTTGTCCTGATCTTCCTGATCCACCGGGCATCCTGACCGGCTCTCTTTCTCCATCCTGGAGGTGTCCTTCTACGCGTCCTGCGTAATCCTTTTGCTTCGATCCTGAAGCCTGTCCTTGCAGCACCGTCCTGGTGTATCCTGCTGAAACGTCATCATCCTAATGTTCGTTTCGTTGTCAGACTCCCTGTCGACATGTATAGAATCCTCTATTACGGGCTCTCTTACAAGCCTCTTTTAGGTATTCCTCAGAGACCGTTTTCATATGAAAGTGGCCCACCTTCGTTATAACCTATTGATTAAAATAGAATCGCGTTAAAGCGGAGCGGCAATGTCTCGCTTACGTGCATGCGATCTCTCACACGCTATGTAAGAGATCTCTCACAAGAAGGCCAGGCATATGGATTACACGAGAGGCTCTGCATGCGTGAGGAAACTCGCAACAGAAGCAGAAAGCGTGGTGCGATTACGGGTGCCGAGGGTCTCAAGGACCACTTCGCCCGTCAGATTGCAGACGGAAACCACATCCAGTTCGCTATCGAGCGTGCCGATAAATAACGTCGGTGATAGCTTCAGGCGTTTTTGCGTAACCAGGTGACCAATCAGATTTTCCTGCACTCGCTGAAAATCATCCGCACTCCAGACCTGCAACAACGTCAATTCACGCTCGCCAAAGGTGGCGGACATATCACCGGCAAACTGGCTGGTATAATAAGTTTGAAGCGGGTGTTGTACCACAATGTCCATCGCCCTTTCAACCGCTTGCAGGGTTGGCTCAAGGGTGAACGGCTGAGGCAGCCAAAATACCGCGTCATCATCCGATGCCGTCACACAGGGTGAAGCAATCCCGTGCAACTCTTCGCTGCGCGGCGCGGTGCCGTGGCGTTGCTGCCAGGCATCGCAATAGCGTTGGGTAAACGCTTGTAAGGCTGTCGCGGTCTGCTGATCCACTGCTTTCTCTCTCCAGGTCAACCAGGATAAACTCAGCCGATAGTCTACCTGCTTTATGACGGTGAAACATGTCTTCTTATGAAAACCACCAGGCACTTACGGGCCTGACGCTCGGCAAATCAACAGATTACCGGGATATTTACGACGCCAGCCTATTACAGCCGGTGCCACGCAGCCTGAACCGCGATCCGCTCGGCCTGCACGCCGATAATCTGCCCTTCCACGGGGGCGATATCTGGACGCTGTATGAGCTTTCCTGGCTGAACGCCAAAGGGCTGCCGCAGGTCGCGGTCGGCCACGTTGAGCTGAGCGATACCAGCGTGAATCTGGTGGAATCGAAAAGTTTTAAGCTGTATCTCAACAGTTTCAACCAGACGCGCTTCGCCAGTTGGGAAGAGGTACGTGCCACGCTGGAGCGCGATCTGCGCCACTGTGCGCAGGGTGAGGTCAGCGTCGCGCTGTATCGTCTTGATGAAATGGAAGGTCAGCCAATTGCCCATTTGCACGGGACCTGCATCGACGAGCAGGATATTGAAATCGACAGCTACGAATTTAGCGCCGATCACCTCCAGGACGCGGCCAGCGGCAAAGTCGTGGAAGAGACGCTGGTCAGCCATGTGCTGAAATCCAACTGCCTGATAACCCATCAGCCAGACTGGGGGTCGGTACAGATTCAATATCGTGGGGCGAAAATCGACCGCGAAAAACTGCTCCGCTACCTGGTCTCGTTCCGCCATCACAACGAATTCCATGAGCAGTGCGTAGAACGTATCTTCACTGATATCCAGCGTTTCTGCAAACCCGAAAGCCTGAGTGTCTACGCGCGTTACACACGTCGCGGCGGGCTGGATATCAACCCGTGGCGCAGCAATACCGACTTTGTTCCTGCCATTGGTCGCCTGGTTCGCCAGTGACATAAACGATTGCAAAATATAACGCGGCTTCGGTCGCGCTTTTTCTTGTTAAAATCTGACCGGCGAGGCTATTGTAATCAATAGGGAAGACGATTTTCGTCCCGTAAGGAGTTCACTTGATTACACATGTTAGCCCGCTTGGCTCAATGGATATGCTGTCGCAGCTTGAAGTCGATATGCTGAAAAGCAACGCCAGCAGCGATTTGTACCAGTTGTTCCGTAACTGTTCACTGGCAGTGCTCAATTCAGGCAGTCTGACCGACAACAGCAAGGAACTGCTGTCCCGCTTTGAAAGTTTTGATATCAACGTGCTGCGCCGCGAACGCGGTGTGAAGCTGGAACTGATTAACCCGCCGGAAGATGCCTTCGTTGACGGGCGCATCATCCGCTCCCTGCAGGCCAACCTGTTTGCCGTCTTGCGCGATATTCTGTTTGTTTACGGTCAAATTCATAACACCGTTCGTTTCCCGAATCTCGATCTGGAAAGCTCAACCCACATCACCAACCTGGTGTTCTCCATTCTGCGTAACGCACGTGCGCTGCACGTCGGTGAAGCCCCGAGCATGGTGGTTTGTTGGGGCGGTCACTCTATTAATGAAAACGAGTATCTGTATGCCCGCCGCGTGGGAACGCAGCTCGGTCTGCGTGAACTGAACATCTGCACCGGCTGTGGACCGGGCGCGATGGAAGCGCCAATGAAAGGGGCCGCCGTCGGCCAGGCACAGCAGCGCTATAAAGAAGGTCGTTTTATCGGCATGACCGAACCGTCGATCATCGCTGCCGAACCGCCAAACCCGCTGGTGAATGAACTCATTATCATGCCGGATATCGAAAAGCGTCTGGAAGCGTTCGTGCGTATCGCCCATGGGATTATCATTTTCCCGGGCGGCGTGGGCACTGCGGAGGAACTGCTGTACCTGCTGGGGATCCTGATGAATCCTGCCAACAAAAACCAGGTGCTGCCGCTGATCCTGACCGGACCGAAAGAGAGCGAAGACTACTTCCGCGTGCTGGACGATTTCATCGTGCATACGCTGGGTGAAGCCGCGCGTCGTCACTACCGCATCATTATCGACGATGCCGCCGAGGTGGCGCGTCAGATGAAGAAAGCGATGCCGCTGGTGAAAGAGAACCGTCGCGATACCGGCGATGCCTACAGCTTTAACTGGTCAATGCGCATCACGCCGGACCTGCAACAACCGTTCGAACCGACGCATGAAAATATGGCTAACCTGAAGCTGTATCCGGATCAGCCGGTGGAAGTGCTGGCCGCCGACCTGCGCCGTGCCTTCTCAGGCATTGTGGCGGGTAACGTGAAAGAAGTGGGCATTCGCGCCATTGAAGAGCACGGGCCGTACAAAATCCACGGTGATGGCGAAATGATGCGCCGGATGGATAAACTGCTACAGAGTTTCGTCGCACAGCACCGTATGAAACTGCCGGGCTCTGCCTACATTCCTTGCTACGAAATCTGTTCCTGACCCAAGAGTTGACCCAAGGGCGGCGCTGAAGCCGCCCTTTTCTTTTGCCTCGCACCAAACGATTGCCCCCGCGCCCAAAGCGTAAAATATTCACTCAAATTATGTTAAAGCGTGTTAAACGCCTATTTTTGTCATCTTTTTCAGCAATAGATACGTTTTAGCCGCGGCGTTCTTTCCTCCTCTACGCTGCCGATGGTAGCCTTCGCGCGCATAAATCCCCAATTAGATTAAAAAAGCAGTCTGATGGTCTAAAAACCCTCATTCATTAAGTGTTTTATTGCATTTGGGATCGCGATCACTGATACATTGATTACTTAAATGTATCTTTCCGGCCGAAAACAATAACGGGCAAAAATCATAAGAAAATCCCGTTTTACACTAAATTATTTTACCGTCAGTCACTTATTCATTCGAATTGACTAAAAAACTGACAAATTGCTTCCTCCAGGAGATACAGATGGAAACCATTCAAACCAGCACCATTGCCTCGGCAGAAAGTCGTAGCGGATGGCGTAAGACGGATACGATGTGGATGCTGGGCCTTTATGGCACGGCGATCGGTGCGGGCGTGCTGTTCCTGCCGATCAACGCCGGTGTGGGCGGGATGATCCCGCTGATTATCATGGCAATCCTCGCGTTCCCAATGACTTACTTCGCCCACCGTGGCCTGACTCGCTTCGTACTGTCAGGTAAAAATCCGGGCGAAGACATCACTGAAGTAGTTGAAGAACACTTTGGTATTGGCGCAGGTAAACTGATTACCCTGCTCTACTTCTTCGCTATCTACCCAATCCTGCTGGTGTATAGCGTGGCTATCACCAACACCGTTGAAAGCTTCATGACTCACCAGTTGCACATGACGCCGCCGCCACGCGCCATTCTGTCGCTGATCCTTATCGTTGGAATGATGACCATCGTGCGCTTCGGCGAGCAGATGATCGTTAAAGCGATGAGCATCCTGGTGTTCCCGTTTGTCATCGCGCTGATGCTGCTGGCCTGCTACCTGATCCCACAGTGGAACGGTGCTGCGCTGGAGACCCTGTCCCTGAGCACCGCGCCAACCGGTAAAGGCCTGTGGATGACCTTGTGGCTGGCGATCCCAGTGATGGTGTTCTCCTTTAACCACTCGCCGATCATCTCTTCCTTTGCGGTAGCAAAACGTGAAGAGTACGGCGCAGACGCTGAGAAGAAGTGCTCCAAAATTCTGGCCTTCGCTCACATCATGATGGTGCTGACCGTGATGTTCTTCGTGTTCAGCTGCGTGCTGAGCCTGTCTCCGGCTGACCTGGCTTCCGCGAAAGAGCAGAACATTTCGATTCTGTCTTACCTGGCGAACCACTTTAACGCGCCGCTGATTGCCTGGATGGCCCCGATTATCGCCATCATCGCTATCACCAAGTCCTTCCTCGGCCACTACCTGGGCGCACGTGAAGGCTTTAACGGGATGGTGATTAAGTCTCTGCGTAGCCGTGGTAAAACCATTGAAGTAAACCGTCTGAACAAGATGACTGCGGTGTTCATGCTGGTCACTACCTGGATTGTGGCGACCCTGAACCCAAGCATCCTTGGCATGATTGAGACCCTGGGTGGTCCGATTATCGCGATGATCCTGTTCCTGATGCCGATGTATGCGATTCAGAAAGTGCCTGCAATGCGCAAATACAGCGGCCACATCAGCAACGTATTTGTGGTCATCATGGGCCTCATCGCCATCTCCGCGATTTTCTACTCCCTGTTCGGTTAATCCCCCGCGCCGCCTCAGGGCGGCGCTCTTCTTTATAGCAATGGACGCATCATGATCAGCGTATTCGATATTTTCAAAATCGGCATTGGTCCTTCCAGCTCTCACACCGTAGGCCCAATGAAAGCGGGCAAGCAATTCACGGATGACCTGATTGCGCGCGGCATTCTCACTGACATCACCCGCGTGGTGGTCGACGTTTACGGTTCACTCTCCCTGACAGGAAAGGGCCACCATACTGATATCGCCATTATTATGGGCCTGGCGGGTAATCTGCCGGACACCGTGGATATTGATGCGATTCCGGGCTTTATTCAGGATGTGAACACCCATGGCCGCCTGCTGCTGGCGAACGGCGAACATGAAGTTGAGTTCCCGGTAGACCAGTGCATGAACTTCCATGCGGACAATCTTTCCCTGCATGAGAACGGGATGCGCATCACTGCGCTGGCGGGTGACAACGCCGTTTACAGCCAAACCTATTACTCCATCGGCGGAGGCTTTATCGTCGATGAGGATCACTTCGGCCAGAGCAACAGCGCGCCGGTAGAGGTTCCGTATCCGTACAAAAACGCCGCGGACCTGCAGCGTCACTGCCAGGAAAGTGGTCTGTCACTTTCCGGTCTGATGATGCAAAACGAGCTGGCCCTGCACAGCAAAGAAGAGCTGGAACAGCACTTTGCTGCGGTGTGGGACGTCATGCGTGGCGGTATCGAACGAGGTATCACCACCGAAGGCGTGCTGCCGGGCAGACTGCGTGTTCCGCGCCGGGCGGCGGCCCTGCGCCGGATGCTGGTCAGCCAGGACAAAACCACCAGCGATCCGATGGCCGTAGTCGACTGGATTAATATGTTTGCCCTGGCGGTAAACGAAGAGAACGCCGCCGGTGGGCGCGTGGTCACTGCGCCAACCAACGGTGCCTGTGGCATTGTCCCGGCGGTGCTGGCGTACTACGACAAATTCATCCGTGAAGTGAACGCTAACTCACTGGCGCGTTACCTGCTGGTGACCAGTGCGATTGGTTCGCTGTACAAGATGAACGCCTCTATCTCCGGAGCGGAAGTGGGCTGTCAGGGTGAAGTCGGCGTGGCGTGCTCGATGGCGGCCGCAGGTCTGGCAGAACTGCTGGGCGGCAGCCCGACGCAGGTCTGTATCGCGGCGGAAATCGGCATGGAGCATAACCTCGGCTTAACCTGCGACCCGGTCGCGGGACAGGTTCAGGTCCCCTGCATTGAGCGTAACGCGATTGCAGCCGTCAAAACGGTTAACGCCGCACGTATGGCACTGCGTCGGACCAGCGATCCGCGCGTCTGCCTCGATAAAGTCATCGAAACCATGTACGAAACAGGCAAAGACATGAACGCCAAATACCGCGAAACCTCTCGCGGCGGTCTGGCGATGAAAATTGTAACCTGCGACTAAGCTCGCACCAGACGCCTCGTTTTGCGAGGCGTCTTCCTGATTTCTCCCCGCTGCATAGCCTGATAATCCTCACAATGTTACCCTACCCGCATTGCTATCAAGGAGGGTAAACCGTGGCCGTTCATCTGCTTATTGTTGATGCGCTGAATCTGATCCGCCGCATTCATGCGGTTCAGGGTTCGCCCTGCGCTGATACCTGCCTGCATGCGTTGCAGCAGCTCATTGTGCACAGCCAACCGACCCACGCCGTCGCCGTGTTTGATGATGAAGCCCGCAATCAGGGCTGGCGACACCAGCGCCTTCCGGACTACAAAGCCGGACGCTCGCCGATGCCGGAAGAGTTACATGCGGAGATGGATAACATTCGCCGCGTCTTCGAGCAGCACGGCGTACGCTGCTGGGGCTCCGCCGGAAACGAAGCCGACGATCTGGCAGCCACGCTGGCGGTGAAAATTGCCGGAGCCGGGCATCAGGCCACCATCGTGTCGACGGATAAAGGCTACTGCCAGCTACTGTCGCCGACCATTCGCATCCGCGATTACTTCCAGAAACGCTGGCTCGACGCGCCGTTTATCGCCCAGGAATTCGGCGTCACGCCGCAGCAGTTGCCTCACTATTGGGGCCTGGCGGGGATTAGCAGCTCAAAAGTGCCCGGTGTCGCGGGGATTGGCCCGAAAAGTGCCACCGAACTGTTGGCGCAGTTTCCGACTCTGGAAACGATATACCAGCATCTGGACGAGGTGCCGGAGAAATGGCGTAAAAAGCTGAGTGAACATCGGGAGATGGCGTTTATCTGCCGTGAAGTGGCCACGTTACAAACGGATTTACAGCTGGACGGGAATTTACAGCAGTTGCGGTTGGTGAAGTAAGGCTTCCTTGCCCCATTGGGGCAAGGAAAGAAGAGAACTATTTCCGCTCGTCGCGACGACCACCCACGGCGGCCCACAGGCGACGCACATGTACGGTCACCTCTTCGCGATCGTGATACAGCTGACGCGCCTGAATGTGGGCATTGATCCCATGTTCATCCAGCTGCGCCTGAATGTAGGCCAGGTTCTGTGACACTTCCTCGTAGCGCTTTTTCATTGGCAGCTTGAGGTTGAAAATGGTTTCACGACACCAGCCGTTAACCAACCACTGCGCCATCAGCGCCGCCACTTTTGCGGGCTTCTCAACCATATCGCACACCATCCACGAGATGTTGCTGCGAGTTGGACGATAGCGGAAACCATCTTCACGCAGCCAGGTCACCTGGCCGGTATCCATCAGGCTCGGCGCCATCGGGCCGTTATCGACCGACGACACCCACATGTTGCGTTGAACCAGCTGATAGGTCCAGCCCCCCGGGCAAGCGCCTAAATCCACCGCATACATACCATTCGCCAGACGCTCATCCCATTCATCAGCAGGAATGAAGACGTGGAACGCTTCTTCCAGCTTGAGCGTAGAGCGGCTCGGCGCATCCGACGGAAACTTGAGACGCGGAATGCCCATGTAGAACGGCGAGTTATTAGTGGTCAGCGAGTAGCCGACATAACAGCAGCCCGGCGCAATAAAGAACACGTGCACCACCGGACGCTTGGTCGTTTCATAGGGTGCCAGTACCTTCGCCTCGCGCAGCGCGGCGCGCAGCGGTACGGTGAATTTACGACAGAACTTCATCAGCTCTTTGCTTTCGTTGGTATCGGCGACTTCAACCCGCAGATCGCCGCCCTTCTCAACCACACCCTGCAACATGCCCACCACCGGCGTGATACGGTCTTCCGGCGGAAGGTCGGTCAACAGCTCGCAGGCCACAAACATCTGGCGGGCAAAAATCAGCGAGGCAAACGGCAGCTCACGAATGATTTTTTCGGCTTCATCCGGCTGATAGCACTCGAAAATAACATAGCCTGAGTTTTCTTTGACTCGGGCAAAACCGTATACGCCAAGGCGAGACGCCTTGTCAGAGATCTCTGCTGCGCACTCTTTTTCAAAACCCTGACGGCTGTAGAGGACAACCTTATTCATGCGCGACACCTTTACGCTTTAAACGAATAGCACCAATCAGCATCAGCACCCAACCAGCCAGGAAGCTTACGCCTCCCACCGGGGTAACAAATGCCCACAGGCGTAAATGCGACAGCGCCAGACAATAAAGGCTGCCGCTGAATAATACGGTCCCCAGCGCCATAAACACGCTGCTCCAGTAGAACCAGATACTGATCCGGCGCTGCATAGCGACCGCCAGACCAAAAATCGCCAGCGTATGGAACGCCTGATACTCAAGACCGGTCTGGATCCAGCCCATCTCAACTACGCCGAGCGATTTACTTAATACGTGTGCGCCAAACGCACCCAAGGCAACAAAAACAAAGCCACTGATAGCGGCAAAAATCAGCATGAAGCGACTGGTCATGTCATTACCCTACATTCATTTATTGTTCGTAACGGAAGCGAAATTTTTCTTGCTCGCTTGCCGCTTTCGCCAGGATCCACTGCCGGAAGGCGGCTATTTTACCCAGTTCCGCCTGGCTGTCATGGCAAACGAGGTAAAACGCATTCTTGCTGACCAGAACATCATTAAACGGGCAGACCAAACGGCCGGCCTCAATTTCGGACTGTGCCATTACATTGTTGGCCAGTGCGACACCCTGTCCGTGGATAGCCGCCTGCAGCACCATGGCGCTGTGGCTGAAAATCGGTCCCTGTTGGACGTTGATATGGTTTAACCCCAACTGACGCGTGTACGTTTGCCAGTCACGGCGGGATGCATCATGCAACAGTGTATGTTGCGCCAGATCCGCAGGCGTTTTCAACGCCTTCTCACCGGTGAGCAACAACGGGGAACATACGGGCAACAGATATTCGGCGTACAGTTTTTCTACACGCAGCCCCGGCCAGTTACCGCGACCATAGAAAATCGCCACGTCAACATCGTCCGCCAGCTTGTCTTCCTGACGGTCAACCGCCTGGATCCTGACGTCGATTCCCGGATAAGCTGAGTTAAAGCTTGTAAGGCGAGGCACCAGCCATTGAATGGCAAAACTCGGCAACATGCTGACCGTCAGAGCCCCTTTGGCGCTGCGGGCCTGCAGTTTACGCGTTGCTTCGGTTAATTGCGAAAAGATCTCTTTGATGTCCTGAAAATAGCTCTGTCCTTCTTCGGTCAACAATAGCGAACGATTGCGGCGACGGAAGAGCTTCAGGCCCAGGAAATCCTCGAGTGACTTGATTTGATGGCTTACAGCGGCCTGGGTGACAAAGAGTTCATCGGCGGCGCGAGTGAAGCTGAGATGGCGGGCGGCGGCATCAAATACACGTAATGCATTCAGAGGTGGTAAACGCTTCGACATGATTGTTTTGGCTTAGATGTTAACGTGTTTTAACAATTAGATTACATCATGTAACCTATTAGTTTTTTTTATCTGAGCCATTATAATTTGTCCGTTGAGCTTCTACCAGCAAATACCTATAGTGGCGGCACTTCCTGAGCCGGAACGAGAAGCTTTTTTCGGAATGCGTGTTCTGATGGGCTTTTGGCTTACGGTTGTGATGTTGTGTTGTTGTGTTTGCAATTGGTCTGGAGTTCAGACCTCGGTAGCGAGACTACCCCCTTTTCACTTCCTGTACATTTACCCTGTCTGTCCATAGTGATTAATGTAGCACCGCCTAATTGCGGTGCTTTTTTTTACGTAAAATTCAGTCGTTAGTTTTTCATTTCGACCATTTCTTTCACGTCACTACGGTTGATTTGCTGTTTGTTACCGTTGGCGTCTTTGTATGAAATCATCCCGGTATCGTTATCGGTCTGCGGTTTACCATCGGAGACAATGGTGCGTCCATCAGTGGTGTGCATCACGTAGTTGTTACCAGAACATGCGCTCAGGGCGAAAGTCAGCATACAGGCAGAGATAATTGCGGCAGTCTTTTTCATGTTTTTCTCCTTGTAGCATTTCATGCCATTAATTGGCGTTTCATATACCAGGTCACAGCTGTAACCTAACCTTATTCAGCATAACGCACTACTCCCGCTTTGCCACAATTACCGGAAAATTCTGAAGGTTATACCTGTCCTTGCCCTGTTGCGCATTTTGCGCGACGATCGTTGTACAGGTATGAGGAAATCCATGAACGCATTCAACCCGGCGCAGTTTCGCGCCCAGTTTCCGGCGCTGAGCGATGCCGGGGTGTATCTCGACAGCGCCGCCACCGCCCTAAAACCGCAGGCGGTGATCGACGCTACACAGCAGTTCTATAGCCTGAGCGCGGGCAATGTGCACCGCAGTCAGTTCGCCGCCGCCCAGAAGCTGACCGCACGCTACGAAGCCGCCCGCGAGCTTGTGGCTGAGCTGATTCACGCCCCTGAAGGCAAAAATATTGTCTGGACCCGGGGCACCACCGAAGCAATTAATATGGTGGCGCAATGCTATGCGCGCCCGCGCTTACAGCGTGGGGATGAGATTATCGTCAGCGAGGCTGAGCACCATGCCAATCTCGTTCCGTGGCTGATGGTGGCGGAGCAGACCGGCGCTCGCGTCGTCAAACTGCCGATGGGTGCCGACTATTTGCCCGATATCTCGCAGCTTCCCTCATTGATTAATGCCAGCAGCCGCATTCTGGCACTGGGGCAGATGTCTAACGTTACCGGCGGCTGCCCGGATCTCGCTCGCGCCATCCAACTCGCCCATGCCGCCAATATGGTGGTAATGGTCGATGGCGCACAGGGCGTGGTGCACTTCCCGGCTGACGTTCAGGCGCTGGATATCGACTTTTACGCCTTTTCCGGCCACAAGCTGTATGGCCCGACCGGCATCGGGGTGCTGTACGGTAAGCAGGAGCTGTTAAATGACATGTCGCCGTGGCTCGGCGGCGGCAAGATGATCACCAACGTCAGCTTCGACGGCTTTAAAACGCAGCCGGTTCCCTATCGCCTGGAAGCAGGTACGCCGAACGTTGCCGGGGTGATTGGCCTGAGCGCCGTGCTCGAATGGTTGAGCGACACGGATATCGTGCAGGCGGAAACCTGGAGCCGTGGGCTGGCGACGCTTGCCGAAGAAGAACTTTCGCGCCGACCGGGCTTTCGCTCGTTCCGCTGCCAGGACTCCAGCCTGCTGGCCTTCGATTTCGCCGGGGTGCATCACAGTGACATGGTGACGCTACTGGCGGAATACGGCATCGCACTGCGCGCCGGACAGCACTGCGCTCAGCCTCTGCTGGCGGCGATGGGCGTCAGCGGGACATTGCGCGCCTCCTTTGCGCCGTATAATACTCAGGATGATGTTCGGGCGCTGGTGAGCGCCGTTGACCGCGCCCTTGAATTACTGGTGGATTAAATGACAAGCCCTGCTCTCGCCGGACACCCGTTCGGCACCACCGTGACGCCCGAAACGTTGCGACAGATTTTTGGCCCGCTGACTCAGTGGGAAGATAAATATCGCCAGCTCATTCTGCTGGGGAAACAGCTGCCTGCGCTGCCGGAGGAATGGAAAGCCGAAGCGGAGGAAATCGCAGGTTGCGAAAACCGCGTCTGGCTTGGATACACGCCTCTGGCGCAGGGCTCGCTACACTTCTATGGCGACAGCGAGGGGCGGATCGTGCGGGGATTATTAGCCGTGCTACTGACCGCGATTGAAGGCAAAAGCGCGGACCAGCTGCTCGCCAGCGATCCGCTCAATGTCTTTGATGAACTTGGCCTGCGGGCCCAGTTGAGCGCGTCCCGTAATCAGGGACTGAACGCGCTACGCGACGCGGTACTTCACGCCGCGCGCAGGGCTTAAGCCTGACGCTCGGCTTTCGCCAGCATCTTCTTCAGCGCATGGGACACCGCGACAAAGCCAAACGTCGCGGTCACCATCGTTGCGGCACCAAAGCCGGACGCACAATCCATTCGCTTCGGCCCTTCCGCGGTGCTTTTCATCGCACACACTGATCCGTCAGACTGCGGGTAAACCAGCGCCTCAGTAGAAAACACACAGTCCACGCCAAGCTTACCTTTGCCGTTCTTCACTACGCCAAAATCACTTTTTAAGCGTTCGCGCAGTTTCGCCGCCAGCGGATCCTGAATAGTTTTCGCCAGATCGGCGACCTGGATCTGCGTCGGATCGATTTGCCCGCCTGCGCCACCGGTGGTCACCAGCGGCACTTTGTAGCGACGGCAGTACGAGATAAGCGCCGCTTTTGGTCGCACGCTGTCGATGGCATCAATGACATAGCTGAACCCACCGCCCATGTACTCTGCCACGTTGTCCGGGGTGACAAAATCATCCACCACCGTGACGCGGCATTCCGGATTGATCTGGCGGAGTCGCTCGGCCATCACCTCAGCTTTCGCCAACCCGACGTTACCGCCGAGCGCATGGATTTGCCGATTGGTATTGGTGACGCACACGTCGTCCATATCAATCAGCGTGATAGCGCCAATCCCGGTACGGGCCAGCGCTTCCGCCGCCCACGAGCCTACGCCGCCAATGCCGACCACACAGACGTGCGCCCCGGCAAAGACCTGCAGCGCTTTTTCACCATATAAACGTGCCGTGCCACCAAAACGCTGGCGGTACGCATCGCTAAGAACGACTGACATAAAACCTCAAACTGCTCTGTTAACCGCTAAAGACATTGCCGCCGTTACCGGCCCCGGGTGCGCCACGCAGGACCCAAACGCGACCGTAATGATTGTACCAGCCCGCACGGTGGCCGGCATCCGGGCCGATGCCCTGATAGATGTCGAAGTGCTGGCCTTTAATTGCCCCACCCACATCGAGCGCAACCATCAGACGCAGCTCGTAGTGACCGTTAAACTTACCGTTGTTATCCAGCTGCGGCACTTCCGCCAACAGGGTGGTGCCCGGCGGGATAATGCTGCGATCGGACGCGACGGACGCGCGGCCAATCAGCGGCACCGCACTCGCCCCTTTCACCGGCGCGAAGGACTGCGGTTTAAAGAAGACAAACGATGGGTTCGCTTCCAGCAGGGAGCGCACCTCGGCTTCGCTGTGGGTTTCCCCCCAATGGCGAATGGCCTGCATCGACATATCTTCTTTCTTTACTTCACCGCGATCGATAAGCACCTTGCCGATGCTGCGGTACGGCCAGCCGTTTTTCCCGGCGTAGCTAAAGAAGTTAAGCGGGGAGCCATCACCATAATCAATGTATCCGCTGCCCTGCACGTCCATGATGAAGTTATCCATCAGGGAATTGCTGTAGGCCAGAATATAGTTGTCGCTCAGCGCCCCGGCATAGATATCGGCGCGTGACGGCAGTTTGCCGCGTTTCGGCGGCATGCGGTAAATCGGATACTGGAACTCGCCCTGACGCGTGTGGCGGGCTGATATTACCGGCGTGTAGTAACCGGTGAACTGCACGTTGCCGTAGTTGTCTGCGCCCTGCATCTGCCACGCATCCAGCCCGTACTGTTTCAGGGTGCGGGTATCGCCCCCGGACTGCAGCCATTGTTGCACCGCAGAGAAGACATTGCTCTGGCTGCCATACAGGCGTGGCGAAGCGTTACGGATTTCATTGACCTGCTGGGCAAAGTCACCGCCGTTGATCGGCGCGCCAACCGCTTCCGGCTGGTTCACCAGCGAGAATGGCTGGTTAAAAGTGCCGTCTTTATATTGCTGACCGCGATCGGTCGGTTTGGAGGAACAGGCAGCGAGCATCGTCATTAATGTGCCTGTCACCAGAATTTTGGCCCAACGTCCTTTCATGGTATCTCGTCTTCTTTCATCAGCTGAATGCGGGGTGAAGATAACAAACCGCCAGGGGTATTGAAATGTGATAACGTGCCACACGCCCCATTCCGGACAAAAAATAATCTATGCGATTCGTTTTTAGCCACTCTTTGATATTAATGCAAAAAAGGGTTGCATCAAATCGCGACCAGCGTATAGTGCGCTTCCACGGACGCGGGATGGAGCAGCCTGGTAGCTCGTCGGGCTCATAACCCGAAGGTC
>NZ_JAWXRD010000036.1:0-126638 GCF_033843265.1 Scandinavium lactucae | reverse complement strand
ACTGCCAGGCATCAAATAAGTAAGAAGCCCAGTCGAAAGACTGGGCTTTTTGCGTTTCTACACTTCTCATAAAAGCCCTGCCTACTCTCTTCATGTCGTGAAACTTTCTCACCTTCCACTTGCAGACTCGACTTTTTGCTAAATTCTGGTTATCTTCAGCTATCTGGATGTCTAAACGTGTAAACGTATGCTGTGAGGTAATAAGGTTATGCCGATTCGGGTGCAGGACGAGCTGCCAGCCGTCAATTTCTTGCGTGATGAAAACGTCTTTGTGATGACGGCCTCGCGTGCCACAAATCAGGAAATTCGTCCGCTGAAGGTGCTGATCCTCAACCTGATGCCGAAAAAAATCGAAACGGAAAATCAGTTTCTTCGCTTGCTGTCGAACTCACCGCTGCAGGTTGATGTCCAGCTGCTGCGCATCGATGCCCGAGAATCGCGTAACACCCCCACAGAGCACCTCAACAATTTCTACTGTAATTTCGAAGACATCTGCAACGACAATTATGATGGCCTGATTGTCACCGGTGCGCCGCTCGGCCTGGTGGAATTCAACGATGTGGCCTACTGGCCGCAGATAAAACAGGTGCTGGACTGGGCAAAAGATCACGTGACCTCGACGCTGTTTGTCTGTTGGGCGGTACAAGCGGCACTGAATATTCTGTACGGCATCCCGAAGCAAACCCGCACGGAAAAGCTGTCTGGTGTCTATGAACATCACATTTTGTACCCGCACGCGTTACTGACTCGCGGCTTTGATGATTCGTTCCTCGCCCCTCATTCACGTTACGCTGACTTCCCGGCCGCCATTATCCGCGACTACACCGATCTCGATATCCTGGCAGAAACGGAAGACGGTGACGCTTATCTGTTTGCCAGCAAAGACAAACGCATCGCCTTCGTAACGGGGCATCCGGAATACGATGCGCATACGCTAGCCGGTGAATTTTTCCGCGATCAGGAAGCCGGGCTTAGCCCTGACGTACCGTACAACTATTTCCCGAAAAACGATCCGCAAAATAAACCTCGGGCAACCTGGCGTAGTCATGGCAACCTGCTATTCATCAACTGGCTGAACTATTACGTCTACCAGATCACACCATACGATCTGCGCCATATGAATCCAACGCTGGAGTAATCTCCCGCGCAGGCGATCGTAAAGCGATTCAGCTCTCCAAATCAGGCACCTTCGGGTGCCTTTTTTATTTCCGAAAACGGAACCATATCGTGATCAAACTTTAATCTTAATGTTATCAATAAGTTAATTGATGTTTAAATTGAAAATGGAAATTGTTTTTGATTTTAGAAAATTATTGCGTAGGCTTAACTGAGCTGAACGAAAACTATTCAACGATCTTCGTTCGCTTTGGGAAATGACTTTGGAAAACGACGAGGAGCCGCGCAATGACCCAACAGGCAACAACTACTGAAGAACTGGCCTTTAGCCAGCCGTTTGGCGAGCAGGAGCAACAGATCCTGACCCCGGAAGCGATCGAGTTTCTGAGCGAACTGGCGACGCACTTTACCTCTCAGCGGAACAAGCTCCTGGCCGCTCGCATTCAGCAACAGCAGGAAATCGATCGCGGTAATCTTCCTGGCTTTATTTCGGAAACGGATTCCATTCGAAATTCGGAGTGGAAAATCCGCGGTATCCCTCAGGATCTTCTCGACCGTCGGGTGGAGATCACCGGGCCGGTCGAACGCAAAATGGTGATTAACGCGCTGAATGCCAACGTTAAAGTGTTCATGGCTGATTTTGAAGACTCGCTGGCTCCTAACTGGGAGAAGGTCATCGACGGGCAAATTAACCTGCGCGATGCGGTGAACGGCACCATCAGCCATACCAATGAGGCCGGAAAGATTTATCAGCTCAAGCCCGATCCGGCGGTACTGGTCTGCCGGGTGCGTGGTCTCCATCTGCCAGAGAAACACGTGACCTGGCGCGGCGAATCCATCCCGGGCAGCCTGTTTGATTTCGCACTCTACTTTTTCCACAACCATAAAAACCTGCTGGCTAAAGGCAGCGGCCCTTATTTTTACTTACCGAAAACGCAGGCCTGGCAGGAAGCGGCCTGGTGGAGCGAAGTGTTCAGCTACACCGAGGACCGGTTCAGTCTGCCGCGCGGGACCATCAAAGCCACGCTACTGATTGAAACCCTTCCGGCCGTGTTCCAGATGGATGAAATCCTGCACGCGTTACGTGACCATATCGTCGGTCTGAACTGCGGCCGCTGGGATTACATTTTCAGCTATATCAAAACGTTGAAGAACCATCCCGATCGCGTCCTGCCAGACCGACAAGTGGTCACGATGGATAAACCGTTCCTCAGCGCCTATTCGCGTCTGCTGATCAAAACCTGCCATAAACGTGGCGCGTTCGCGATGGGTGGCATGGCGGCGTTCATTCCGAGCAAAGACGCAACCCGCAACGCGCAGGTACTGAACAAGGTAAAAGCGGACAAAGCACTGGAAGCCAATAATGGTCACGATGGCACGTGGATTGCGCATCCGGGCCTGGCAGATACGGCGATGGCGGTATTCAACGAGGTACTGGGCGATAACCCTAACCAGCTGTTTGTGACCCGCGATGACGATGCGCCGATTACCGCCGAGCAGCTGTTGGCCCCATGTGAAGGGGAGCGCACCGAAGAAGGCATGCGCGCCAATATTCGCGTAGCGGTGCAATACATCGAAGCGTGGATCTCCGGCAACGGCTGTGTGCCGATTTATGGCCTGATGGAAGATGCCGCTACGGCGGAAATCTCCCGCACCTCAATCTGGCAATGGATCCACCACCAGAAAACGCTCAGCAACGGCAAGCCGGTCACTAAAGCGCTGTTCCGTCAGATGCTGGGAGAAGAATTGCGGGTAGTGCAGGACGAACTCGGCGAGCACCGCTTCAGCAGCGGTCGCTTCGAGGAAGCTGCACGCCTGATGGAGCAAATCACCACCGCCGATGAACTCGTCGATTTCTTAACGTTGCCCGGCTATCGCCTGCTGGCCTAAACCACCCGATAATAAAAATGGAGCATCTGCCAATGAAAACCCGTACCCAACAAATCGAAGACGTAAAACAGGAATGGACGAATCCACGCTGGGAAGGCATTAGCCGCCCGTACAGCGCGGAAGAGGTGGTGAAATTACGCGGCTCGGTGAATCCGGAATGCACGCTGGCGCAGCGCGGGGCGGCGAAAATGTGGCGCTTGCTGCATGGCGAATCGAAAAAAGGCTACGTGAATAGCCTCGGCGCGCTGACCGGCGGTCAGGCGTTACAGCAGGCGAAAGCGGGTATCGAAGCGGTGTATCTCTCCGGCTGGCAGGTCGCGGCAGATGCCAACCTGGCGTCCAGCATGTACCCGGATCAATCCCTTTACCCGGCGAACTCGGTGCCGTCAGTGGTGGACAGGATCAACAATACTTTCCGTCGCGCGGATCAGATCCAATGGGCGTCGGGCATTGAGCCCAACGATCCGCGCTTTATCGACTACTTCCTGCCGATCGTGGCGGATGCGGAAGCCGGTTTTGGTGGCGTGCTCAACGCATTTGAGCTGATGAAGTCGATGATTGAAGCGGGGGCGGCAGCGGTTCACTTTGAAGACCAACTGGCCTCGGTGAAGAAATGTGGTCATATGGGCGGCAAAGTGCTGGTGCCGACGCAGGAAGCCATTCAGAAACTGGTGGCAGCACGTTTGGCTGCTGACGTTCTGGGCGTGCCGACGCTGCTTATTGCCCGTACTGACGCGGATGCCGCGGATTTGATTACCTCTGACTGCGACTCATACGACAGCGAATTTATTACCGGAGAGCGGACCAGCGAAGGCTTCTACCGCACTCGCGCCGGTATTGAGCAGGCGATCAGCCGTGGCCTGGCCTACGCACCGTATGCCGATTTGGTCTGGTGCGAAACCTCAACGCCGGACATCGACCTGGCGCGTCGCTTCGCCGAGGCTATCCATGCGAAATATCCGGGCAAACTGCTGGCCTATAACTGTTCGCCATCGTTTAACTGGAAGAAAAATTTGGATGATAAAACCATCGCCAGCTTCCAGCAGCAGCTGTCGGAAATGGGCTACAAATACCAGTTCATCACCCTCGCGGGGATTCATAGCATGTGGTTCAACATGTTTGACCTGGCCCATGCGTATGCGCAGGGTGAAGGCATGCGTCACTATGTTGAAAAAGTGCAGCAGCCGGAATTCGAATCTGCCAAAGAAGGCTACACCTTTGCCTCGCACCAGCAGGAAGTGGGCACCGGTTACTTCGACAAGGTCACGACCATCATTCAGGGCGGCACCTCTTCAGTTACCGCACTGACCGGCTCAACGGAAGAATCACAGTTCTGATTTTTTTCCCCTCTCGGCAAGGAGAGGGCATGGGAGGGGAAAATGACGCGTGGTCTCGAATTGTTAATCGCCCAAACCATCCTGCAAGGCTTTGATGCGCAGTATGGCCGCTTTCTGGAAGTGACGTCCGGGGCGCAGCAGCGTTTTGAGCAAGCAGACTGGCATGCGGTTCAGCTGGCGATGAAGCAGCGCATCCATCTTTACGATCATCACGTCGGCCTGGTGGTGGAACAGCTGCGCTGCATCACCGAGGGCAAAAGTCCGGCGGCTGAGTTTTTACTGCGGGTAAAAGAGCATTACACCGCTCTGCTGCCTGATTACCCTCGCTTTGAAATTGCCGAAAGCTTTTTTAACTCTGTGTATTGTCGGTTATTTGACCACCGCTCGCTGACTCCCGAGCGGCTTTTTATTTTCAGCTCTCAGCCAGAGCGCCGCTTTCGCACTATTCCGCGCCCGCTGGCGAAAGATTTTTGGCCTGAAAAAGGCTGGCAAACGCTGCTTACCCGAATGCTCAGCGATCTACCGCTGCGTCTGTCGTGGCAGGATAAAGCTCGCGACGTGGGCTACATCCTGGCGCATCTGACTGACACGTTCGGCTGTGAGGTACTGCGCGAATCGCACCTGCAGGTTGCTAACGAATTATTTTATCGCAATAAAGCTGCCTGGCTGGTCGCCAAACTGCATACACCGCAGGGTGTGGTGCCCCTGCTGCTGCCGATTCACCGCAGCGATGAAGGTGAACTGTTCGTCGATACGTGCCTGACCACCAGCGCCGAGGCCAGCATCGTTTTTGGCTTCGCCCGTTCCTATTTTATGGTGTATGCCCCGCTGCCCGCGGCGCTGGTCGAATGGCTGCGGGAAATTCTACCGGGCAAAACCACCGCCGAGCTGTACATGGCCATTGGCTGCCAGAAGCACGGCAAAACGGAAAGCTACCGGGAATATCTGACCTATATCCGCCAGGCCGATGAACAGTTTATCGAAGCGCCGGGCATTCGTGGGATGGTGATGCTGGTGTTCACGCTGCCCGGATTCGACCGGGTATTTAAGGTGATCAAAGACCGTTTCGCACCGCAAAAAGAGATGAGCGAGGCGCATGTACGTGCCTGCTACCAGTTGGTCAAAGAGCACGACCGCGTGGGCCGAATGGCGGACACTCAGGAGTTTGAGAACTTCGTTCTCGAAAAGTGGCAGATTTCCCCGGCGTTACTGGCCTTGCTGTGGCAGGAAGCGCCGCAGAAAATAACCGATCTCGGTGATCGGATTGCCATCAGCCATCTTTATATCGAACGGCGCATGGTGCCATTGAATCTATGGCTGGAGCAGGTGAGCGGCCAGCAGTTGCGCGATGCGGTGGAAGAGTACGGTAACGCGATTCGCCAACTGGCGGCGGCCAATATCTTCCCCGGCGATATGCTGTTCAAAAACTTTGGCGTGACCCGCCACGGACGGGTGGTGTTCTACGACTACGATGAAATTTGCTACATGACGGAAGTGAATTTCCGCGATATTCCGCTGCCGCGTTATCCCGAAGATGAGCTGGCCAGCGAGCCGTGGTACAGCGTTTCTCCAGGGGATGTGTTCCCGGAAGAGTTTCGTCACTGGCTGTGCGCTGATGCCCGCATTGGGCCGCTGTTTGAGGAGATGCACGCCGACCTGCTGCGCGCCGATTACTGGCGCGGCTTACAAAGCCGCATCCGGGATGGTCATGTGGAAGATGTTTTTGCGTATCGTAAACGTCAACGTTTTAGCGTGTGCCACCAAACGCCAGCGTCACTTCTTTCGCCGCCTTAATCACCAGCGCCCCCAGCTCGGTCACCCGGTCGTCGGTCACCCGGGAAATCGGTCCGGAAATGGAGATCGCCGCGAACGGTTCGTGGTGCTCATCGTAGATGCAGGCCGCCACGCAGCGCAGGCCGAGAGCGTGCTCTTCGTCGTCAAAGGAGTAGCCACGCTTGCGGATCTGCGCCAAATCTTCCTTCAGATGCACCGGCGATACCAGCGTCGCATGGGTATACGCATTCAGACCTTTACGGTGCAGTAGCCCACTCACCTGCTCGTCATTCAACTGGGATAAAAAAGCCTTACCCGCGCCGGACGCATGCATCGGCAGTTTACCGCCAATCGGCGCAGACATGCGCATCAGCTGGGTACACTGTACCTGGTCGATGATGATGGCCTGATGATCGCCCTGATCGAGCACCGCCAGATTGACGGTTTCACCCGAGTCTTCCATCAGCTTGCGCAGAATAGGATGAACAATTGCCAGCAAGTTGCGGCTTTGCAGGAAACTGCTGCCGACGATGAAGGCATGTGCCCCTACCGTCCAGTGTCCCAAATCCCCGGTCTGGCGAACAAATCCCAACTGCTGCATGGTCGTCAATAAGCGGTGGGTGGTGGAGTTCGGCAGGCCCGCCTGCTGTGCCAGTTCGGTCAGGGCCACGCTGCCGTGCGACTCAGCAATCGATTCCAGTAATTTGAGACCGCGGGTCAGCGACTGAACCTGGCCGGTGGGCTGAGGGGCCGCTGCAGTGGCAGCAGCGCGCGGTTTTTTACCGCGTTTCGCGGGAACAGGTGCAACCATGACAGTCTCCATTTTCTGTATCGTGGAAATCATTTTCGTTTTATTTGATTATAATGCAACCGTTATCAGAACTGATCGGAGCAGTGGTAGTGAACATCTCTCATGTTCCGTGTGGCTCTCTTTTCCGCGCTGGTTGATTATGCCACTATGGCTTGTTGATTAGAGCGTTGTCGGGAGTCCGCGTGAGCACCATCGTTGAACAGCTAAAGCAGCAATTAAAAGACCGAATCCTGGTTCTGGACGGGGGCATGGGCACCATGATCCAGAGCTATCGCCTGAACGAAGAAGACTACCGTGGCGAACGCTTCGCTGATTGGCCCTGCGATCTCAAGGGCAACAACGACCTGTTGGTGCTGAGCAAACCAGAGGTGATTGCCGCCATCCACAACGCCTATTTCGAGGCCGGGGCAGACATCGTCGAGACCAACACCTTTAACTCGACGACGATTGCCATGGCTGACTACCAGATGGAATCGCTGTCGGCGGAAATTAACGTCGTGGCGGCGAAACTGGCCCGTGCCTGCGCCGACGAATGGACCGCTCGCACACCGCACAAACCACGCTACGTTGCCGGGGTACTCGGCCCGACTAACCGCACGGCGTCAATTTCCCCTGACGTCAACGATCCGGCGTTCCGTAACGTAACCTTCGATCAGCTGGTGGCCGCCTATCGTGAATCGACCAAAGCGCTGGTGGAAGGCGGTTCCGACCTGATCCTTATTGAAACCGTTTTCGACACGCTCAACGCCAAAGCGGCCATCTACGCGGTGAAAGAAGAGATGGAAGCGCTGGGCGTCGACCTGCCAGTGATGATTTCCGGCACCATTACCGATGCCTCGGGTCGCACGCTGTCCGGACAAACCACCGAAGCATTTTATAACTCGCTGCGCCACGCCGATGCGCTGTCATTTGGTCTGAACTGTGCATTAGGGCCTGACGAGCTGCGTCAGTACGTACAGGAGCTGTCGCGCATCGCCGAATGCTACGTCACCGCGCACCCGAATGCCGGGCTGCCGAATGCCTTTGGTGAATACGATCTCGATGCCGATACCATGGCGGGGCAAATTCGCGAATGGGCGGAGTCTGGCTTCCTGAATATTGTTGGTGGCTGCTGCGGCACCACGCCGGAACACATCGCCGCTATGAGCCGCGCGGTGGAAGGCCTTGCGCCTCGCCAACTGCCTGAACTGCCGGTTGCCTGTCGTCTGGCGGGCCTTGAGCCGTTGAATATCGGTGCCGAGAGCCTGTTTGTGAACGTCGGCGAACGGACTAACGTCACCGGTTCCGCTAAATTCAAGCGTCTGATTAAAGAAGAGAAATACGCCGATGCGCTGGAAGTGGCCCTTCAGCAGGTGCAAAGCGGCGCACAAATCATCGACATCAACATGGACGAAGGGATGCTCGATGCCGAAGCGGCGATGGTGCGTTTCCTGAACCTGATTGCCGGTGAGCCCGATATTGCCCGGGTACCTATCATGATCGACTCCTCGAAATGGGATGTTATCGAGAAAGGCCTGAAGTGCATTCAGGGCAAAGGCATCGTGAACTCTATCTCGATGAAAGAGGGTGTCGAGGCTTTCATCCATCACGCTAAAAAAGTCCGTCGCTACGGTGCCGCCGTGGTGGTCATGGCGTTTGATGAAGTGGGCCAGGCCGACACCCGCGCGCGCAAAATCGAAATTTGCCGTCGCGCCTATAAGATCCTCACCGAAGAGGTGGGCTTCCCGCCGGAAGACATCATTTTCGACCCCAACATTTTCGCCGTTGCCACCGGCATCGAAGAGCACAACAACTACGCGCAGGACTTCATCGGTGCTTGTGAGGACATCAAACGCGAGCTGCCGCACGCGCTGATTTCCGGTGGGGTCTCCAACGTGTCGTTCTCGTTCCGCGGTAACGACCCGGTACGTGAAGCCATACACGCGGTATTCCTCTACTACGCCATCCGAAATGGGATGGACATGGGGATCGTCAACGCCGGACAACTGGCTATTTATGACGACTTGCCCGCCGAGCTGCGCGATGCGGTGGAGGATGTCATCCTCAACCGTCGCGATGACAGCACCGAGCGTCTGCTGGATCTGGCCGAGAAATACCGGGGAAGTAAATCTGATGACGCCGTTAACACCCAGCTGGCCGAATGGCGCAGCTGGGATGTGAAAAAGCGCCTTGAATACTCGCTGGTGAAAGGCATCACCGAATTTATCGAACTCGATACGGAAGAAGCTCGCCAGCAGGCGGCACGTCCGATTGAGGTTATCGAAGGTCCTTTGATGGACGGCATGAACGTGGTTGGCGACCTGTTCGGCGAGGGCAAAATGTTCCTGCCTCAGGTGGTGAAATCGGCCCGCGTGATGAAGCAGGCGGTGGCTTATCTGGAACCGTACATCGAAGCCAGCAAAGAGAAAGGGTCGACCAACGGCAAAATGGTCATCGCTACCGTGAAGGGCGACGTGCATGACATCGGCAAAAATATCGTCGGCGTGGTGTTGCAGTGCAATAACTACGAGATTATCGATCTTGGCGTGATGGTGCCAACCGACAAAATCCTCAAAACCGCGCGTGAAGTGAATGCCGACCTGATTGGCCTGTCCGGGTTGATCACACCGTCGCTCGACGAAATGGTTAACGTGGCAAAAGAGATGGAACGCCAGGGCTTCACCATTCCGCTGCTAATCGGTGGCGCAACGACCTCGAAAGCGCATACTGCGGTGAAAATCGAGCAGAACTACAGCGGCCCGACGGTGTATGTGCAGAACGCCTCGCGTACCGTGGGCGTGGTGTCGGCGTTGCTTTCCGCGACCCAGCGCGATGATTTTGTCGCCCGCACCCGTCAGGAATACGAAACGGTACGCATCCAGCACGCGCGTAAAAAACCGCGCACGCCGCCGGTGTCATTACAGGCGGCGCGCGACAACGATCTGGCCTTCGACTGGGCCAGCTACACGCCGCCGGTAGCGCATCGTCTTGGCGTACAGGCTGTGACGGCCAGCATCGAAACGCTGCGCAACTACATCGACTGGACGCCGTTCTTCATGACCTGGTCGCTGGCGGGCAAATATCCGCGCATCCTCGAAGACGAGGTTGTTGGCGAAGAGGCCAAACGCCTGTTTGCCGATGCCAACGAGATGCTCGATAAACTCAGTGCGGAAAAATCGCTGAACCCACGCGGTGTCGTGGGGCTTTTCCCGGCCAACCGCGTGGGTGACGACATCGAAATCTATCGCGATGAAACCCGCACGCATGTGCAGGCGGTCAGCCGTCATCTGCGCCAGCAGACCGAAAAAGTCGGCTTCGCTAACTACTGTCTATCTGATTTCGTGGCACCGAAACTGTCCGGAAAAGCGGATTATATTGGCGCGTTCGCGGTTACCGGTGGGCTGGAGGAAGACGCGCTGGCGGAGGCGTTCGATGCGCAGCACGACGACTACAACAAGATTATGATCAAAGCGATTGCCGACCGTCTGGCGGAAGCCTTCGCTGAATATCTGCATGAGCGGGTGCGTAAGGTGTACTGGGGTTATGCGGCCAATGAAAACCTCAGCAATGAGGAACTCATTCGCGAGAACTACCAGGGGATTCGCCCGGCACCAGGTTATCCGGCGTGCCCGGAGCACACTGAAAAAGCGACCATCTGGCAGCTACTGGACACCGAAACGCACACCGGTATGAAACTCACAGAATCGTACGCCATGTGGCCTGGAGCCTCAGTCTCCGGCTGGTACTTCAGCCATCCGGACAGCAAGTACTATGCCGTGGCGCAAATCCAGCGCGATCAGGTTGAGGACTACGCCTTACGTAAAGGCATGAGCGTCGCAGAAGCTGAGCGCTGGCTGGCCCCGAACCTGGGCTATGACGCCGACTGATTCATAAAACTGTCATCTTTCCTTACAACAAACGAGGCACCCAGAGGGTGCCTTGTCTCTTTATTGAAGTGAAACCCTTATACTGAAAGTGGGTGAGGACACCTGTCCCGTAAAAACGTATAACGATAAGGAGATAACAAACCCGTGCTGACTTTGTTACACCTGCTTTCCGCCGTGGCGCTCCTGGTCTGGGGCACACACATCGTACGTACCGGCGTAATGCGCGTTTTCGGCGCACGTTTGCGCACCGTACTCAGCCGCAGCGTTGAAAAGAAACCGCTCGCCTTCTGTGCGGGCATTGGCGTGACCGCGCTGGTGCAGAGCAGTAATGCCACCACCATGCTGGTTACCTCCTTCGTCGCGCAAGACTTAGTGGCGCTGACGCCCGCGTTGGTCATCGTGCTCGGCGCAGACGTCGGTACCGCACTGATGGCGCGTGTGCTGACCTTTGATCTCTCCTGGCTTTCACCACTGCTGATTTTTGTCGGGGTGATTTTCTTCCTCGGACGTAAGCAAACGAGAGCCGGACAGTTAGGGCGCGTGGGGATTGGCCTCGGCCTGATCCTACTGGCGCTGGAGCTGATTGTTCAGGCCGTCCATCCGATAACGCAAGCCAATGGCGTGCAGGTCATTTTCGCCTCGCTGACCGGCGACATCATGCTCGATGCGCTGATCGGCGCACTGTTTGCCGTTATCACCTACTCAAGCCTGGCCGCCGTGCTGCTGACCGCGACCTTAACGGCTACCGGCGTGATTTCCTTCCCGGTGGCGCTGTGTCTGGTTATCGGTGCCAACCTCGGGTCCGGCCTGCTGGCGATGCTCAACAACAGCACCGCCAATGCCGCCGCCCGTCGGGTAGCCCTCGGCAGTCTGCTGTTCAAGCTGGTGGGCAGTTTAATCGTGCTGCCGTTTGTGCATATCCTGGCCGATGTAATGGCCCGTCTGCCGGTGGCGAAATCTGAACTGGTTATCTATTTCCACGTGTTCTACAACCTGCTCCGCTGTCTGGCGATGGTGCCGTTCGCCGAGCCGATGGCCCGCTTCTGCAAGCGTATTATTGTGGAGGTGCCGGAGCTGGATGCACGGCTTAAACCGAAACATCTCGATCCGACCGCACTGGACACGCCGACCCTGGCGCTGGCCAACGCCGCCCGCGAAACGCTGCGCATTGGTGATGCGATGGAAAACATGATGACCGGCCTGCACAAGGTTATCCACGGTGAGCCGCGCGAAGATAAAGAGCTGCGTAAAATCGCCGATGACGTCAACGTGTTGTATACCGCCATCAAGCTGTATCTGGCGCGAATGCCGAAGGACGAACTGGCGGAGGAAGAGTCACGTCGTTGGGCGGAAATCATCGAGATGTCGCTCAACCTCGAGCAGGCCTCCGACATTATCGAACGCATGGGCAGTGAAATTGCCGACAAATCGCTGGCCGCACGCCGGGCGTTTTCGCTGGAAGGGCTGAAAGAGCTGGATGCGTTGTACGATCAACTGCTCAGTAACCTGCAGCTGGCGATGTCGGTATTTTTCTCCGGCGACCTCGACAGCGCCCGCCGCCTGCGTCGAAACAAGCACCGTTTCCGCATCATGAACCGACGCTTTTCGCACGCACACGTCGACAGGCTGCATCAGCAAAACGTACAGAGTATCGAGACCAGTTCGCTGCACTTGGGGCTGCTCGGCGACATGAAACGTCTGAACTCGCTGTTCTGCGCTGTGGCCTACAGCGTCATGGAGCAGCCGGATGAAGATGATGACCGCGACGATTATTGACGCGCTGTTTTCTAAGGCTATCGGCCTTTGGTATAGTTCGCGCATACAGGAGAAACTATGCTGCCGACTCAATCCATCCGATTAAATAAATACATCAGCGAAAGTGGCATCTGCTCACGTCGTGACGCCGACCGCTACATCGAACAGGGAAACGTGTTCATCAACGGTAAACGTGCCGCCATTGGCGATCAGGTGGTGGCAGGTGACGTCGTGAAGGTCAACGGTCAGCTTATCGAGCCGCGTCAGGAAGACGATTTGGTGTTAATCGCATTGAATAAACCGGTCGGCATCGTCAGCACTACTGAGAACGGCGAAAAGGACAACATCGTTGATTTCGTCAACCACAGCAGCCGCGTGTTCCCGATTGGCCGCCTGGACAAAGACTCGCAGGGCCTGATTTTCCTCACCAACGATGGCGACCTGGTGAACAAAATCCTGCGTGCAGGCAACGATCATGAAAAAGAATATCTGGTGACGGTGAACAAACCGGTGACCGATGATTTCATTCTGGGAATGGGCAAGGGTGTGCCGATCCTCGGGACGGTGACGAAAAAGTGTAAGGTCAAGAAAGAAGGGCCGTTCACTTTCCGCATCACGCTGGTTCAGGGCCTGAACCGTCAGATCCGCCGTATGTGCGAACATTTTGGCTTTGACGTCACCAAGCTGGAACGTACGCGCATTATGAACGTCAGCCTGAAAGGCTTACCGCTGGGGGAATGGCGTGACCTTACCGACGATGAATTGATTGAGCTGTTTAAGCTGATTGAGAACTCGTCCTCGGAAGCCAAACCGGCAAAAGCCAAAGCCAAACCGAAAACGGCGGCTACGCCCGCGAAGAAACCTGCCAGCAGCGCGGGTAAAAACATGGCGAAAACCCCAGCGGAACTGGCGAACCGTAAACGCTTTGCGTCACCAGGACGTAAGAAAAAAGGGCGTTAATCCTTTCCGGAGCACAGACAGAAATGCCGGGGAAATCCCGGCATTTTTCGTTATTCGATAGACTTTAGAGCGTTTAGCGTCTGCCGCGTGGCCCGGTGCTGGCGGTCCAGGTGAAGGTCGCTTCTTTATCGACTTTGTAAGCCTGATTTTTCTTTAACTGGCGGGCTTTCTTGGCCGCAGCTTCACGCTCGACCATCAGTTTGTCGATGTACTCTTTTTTGATACTGTTGTTTTCCGCGTTAGTCAGTACACGCCCGTGGGCGATACGGGCGCGATCGAGGAGGGTTTTCAGCTCGCGTTGTTCTTTCTCGGTCATGTCCTGCTGGGTCAGACGTGAAATTGCCATGATGAAACCTCCAAAGAATTGTGCCCTGAGTGTACCGCACAACCGGACGATGCGCCTTCGTCTTATTCGTGCATGACGATATTAGTCGCCATGCCCTGGCATCTTTAACTCTCTTTCGCTACCGCAATCTTCTCTTTTTCGACCGGTTTTCCCGACCAGTACCCCGCCAGCAGCGAGCCAGACAGGTTGTGCCAAACAGAGAACAGCGCACCCGGCAGGGCGGCGAGTGGGCCAAAGTAGATTTTACCCAGCGCGGCGGCAAGGCCGGAGTTCTGCATTCCGACTTCAATCGCCAGCGTACGGCAGGTCGATTCGTCGAAGCCGAACAGGCGTCCACCCCAGTAGCCGCCGAGCAGGCCAAGGGTGTTATGCAGGATAACCGCCACAATCACTACAAAACCGACCGACGCGATATGTGACGCGGAACCCGCCACCACGGCGCTGATAATGGCTAGAATACACACCATTGAGAACGCGGGCAGATACGGCTCCACCGCTTTGACCACGCGCGGCAGCAGGTGATGAACCACTAGGCCCAGCGCAATCGGGATCACCACAATTTGCAGAATGCTGAGCAGCATCCCCATCACATCCACCTGAATATGGGTATCAACGTACAGCCGCGTCAGCAGTGGGGTCGCAATCACGCCCACCAGGGTGGAGACCGACGAAATGGTCACCGACAGCGCCACATCTCCCTTCGCCAGAAAAATCATCACGTTCGACGCCGTGCCGCTGGCCACGCTGCCGACCAGCACCATTCCGGCAGACAGCTCCGGCGGCATGTGGAACAGCATCGCCAGCAGCCATGCCGCGAGCGGCATCACCAGATAGTGCAGGAAAATTCCCGCCGCAACCGGGGCCGGGCGCGACAGCACGCGTTTGAAGTCGTCGAGTCTCAGATGGACACCCATGCCAAACATGATAAGCATCAGCAGGGTAGTGACCCACGGGCCAATCGACGTAAAGGTAGTGGGTGTTTTATAGGCGAGTACAGAGAGCAGCACCGCCCAGAGCGGGAATAGCCGCGTGAGGATAGCGAGCATGATGGTTTCCTTGCGATAGTGTTGTGTTGAATTTATAGGTATAAAAAAGCCGGGTTCGAGCCCGGCTATAGGTATTGTTTATCCTGCTCAGGATGATTATTCAAACAAATTATGATGAAGTTTTCGCACGACTTCTTCCGCTTCAGCGCCCGGTACCAGGAAGCACAGGTTATGGCTGGATGCGCCGTAGCAAATCATGCGGATGTTGAACGGGTCGAGCACGCCAAACACCTCTTTGCCGACGCCACAGGCTTTCGACAGGTCATTACCAATCAGCGCCACCAGGGCCAGATTCTCTTCCACTTCCACGCGGCACAGCGCAGACAGCTCAATCAGCAGCGACTGCGTCAGCAGGGTTTCGCTGGTGGCGGTCGAACCGGTGGTGTCGAGAGTCAGGGCGATGCTCACTTCGGAGGTGGTTATCAGATCGACCGAAATATTATGGCGCGCCAGAATACCAAAGACCTCAGCCAGGAAGCCGCGGGAGTGCAGCATGTTCAGGCTGTGCAGGGTCACCAAGGTTTGTTTGCGGCGTAGGGCCAGCGCGCGGAACAGCGGCGGATTAACGGTTTTATTGCACACCAGCGTGCCGCCCGCTTTCGGATCTTTGCTTGAGCCGACAAACACCGGAATGTCGCTGCGCACGGCAGGCAACAGTGTCGCCGGATGCAGCACTTTCGCGCCGAAGGTCGCCAGTTCGGCGGCTTCTTCAAAGGCAATTTCGTCGATGCGGTGCGCGGCAGGCACCACGCGCGGGTCGGTGGTGTAGATGCCCGGTACATCGGTCCAGATATCGACCCGGGACGCGTGCAGCGCTTCGCCCAGCAGGGCGGCGGTGTAGTCGCTGCCGCCGCGGCCAAGCGTGGTGGTGCGCCCTTTGGCTTCACTGCCGATAAAGCCCTGGGTGATCACCAGACCTTCCGCCAGACGCGGGGCGAGTTGTTGAGCAGAGAGTTCCGCCAGGGCAGCAACGTCCGGCTCGGCGCGACCAAAGCGATCGCTGGTGCGCATCACTTTACGCACGTCAAACCACTGCGCCGGGATTTGACGCTCGCGCAGGATTTCTACGAACAGCAGGGTAGACATCAATTCGCCGTGGCTCACCAGCTCATCGGTCAGCGCCGTTGAGTGGGCCAGCGAAGCGGCTTCTGCCAGGGTGGTAATGTTCTCCAGCAGGCGTTCCACTTCTTCGCGGATCACGTTCGGGTTCTGCAAACGGTCCAGAATATCGAACTGAATTTTACGCAGCGCGTCGAGTTTAACGAAACGTTCCGTGGATTCGAGACCTTCCGCCAGAGCAACCAGCAGATTTGTGACCCCCGCCGAGGCGGAAAGGACGACCAGGCGTGCGCCGGAATCGGAGAGCACCACATCGGCGCTGCGGTTCATGGCTTCGTAATCGGCTACGCTGGTTCCGCCAAATTTGGCGACGACGAGCGGGGAAGCGGCAAGTGTCATAATGGTAAAAACCTCGTGTCAGGGAATTAAGTTCTCAGCCTTGGCACAAGGAAAGAGCGGAAGGGTAGACGTAGAGAAAGCTACAGTTCACCCAGAAGCGCTCCACCTTGTGAAGCGCCCGACTGCGGGTCGCTTCCGGTGACAGCCCAGAGGATTCAGCCTCTGTAGCCGATAGTGAACACTGCCAGATGCTCTGCTATCTCGGCATCGCTCCCCATAAAGTGTTTTCGCAGGACTGGCTCCTCGAACACTTCGCCTGGGCGATGCTCCTCTTCTGGCCTGCGCACGGGTGCGCAGGTAGGGGTTAATAAATAAAGGGTTCCGGGGGGTGTTGTCAACGTTACGATGATGGCGATTTTTCATTTTCAACAATCGCCACTAACGTACACGGCAACGGCGGAGCCTGGTGGCTGTTCATCGTCATCAACACCCCGTCCTCTTTACGGGCAAACAGCGGTGTCGCGCCGGGGTTCGCGCTGCGATAATCCTCCCAGCCAAAATTCTCATTCAGCCGCGTAACCTTCACCACCGCCCCTTTGGCCAGCAGGCTGCTAAGCCGCGCCCAGGTCAGCTCTTTATCAAACAATCGTTCATGACGCGTTTCGGTTTCGCTGCGGCCTTTCGTCGCCGGACCAGTGCGAATCGAGAACACCCGGTTTTCGCCGAAGATGTGTTTGAAATGCAGCACCGCGAGCGCATTTTGATGGCGGTTCGGCGACAGGGCGATCACCTGCCGCGTCTCGCTCAGATTGAGGAAGTTCTCTGCATGTTCCGACCAGACGTTGCCGTAATAGGTCGGCAGCCCTTCCATGCGCGCCAGGCGATAATATTCCCAGCTGTTGTCACTGAGCTGGACCGGAATATCAAGCTTTATCAGCGCTTGCGCCAGGGTCCTGGCCACGGTATTCGCCCCAACAATCAAGATGCCGCGCGGTTTACGCTGCTGCACCCCGAGCAGACGCGCCAGCCAGCCGCTGGTCAGGCTTTGCAGCACTACGGTGCCGATGATAATGGCAAACACCACCGTCACCAGTTGGTCGGCACCGTCATAACCCTTTTGTTGCAGCGTCAGGGCGAACAGTGAGCTGACCGCCGCGGCAACAATCCCGCGCGGGGCAATCCAGCACAGCAGCAGCTTTTCACGCCAGTGCAAAGAGGAGCGGTAGGTCGAGGCCAGAATACACAGTGGGCGGGCGATGAACTGCACCACCAGTAACAGCCCCAACAGCGGCCAGCCCATTGCCCACAGGGCGTGAATATCCAGCCGTGCGGCCAGAATGATAAACAACGCCGACAGCAGAATGGCGGAGAGTTCTTCTTTGAACTCGACGATATCCGTGGTTTCGACTTCTTTCATATTGGCGAGCCAAATACCGAGCACCGTCACCGCCAGCAGGCCAGATTCATCAGCGAGCGTGTTAGACAGCCCGAAGGTCAGCAGCACAATCGCCAGCACCGCAAAGTTTTGCAGATAGCCCGGCAGCCAGCCGCGCTTTAGCGCATTGCCGAGCAGAAAACCGAATATCCCGCCGCTTGCCAGCCCGACGACCAGCGTCTGCGCCAGCATCAGCAGCAGGTGGAGGCCACCACCGGAGACATCCTTGAGGGTGATAAATTCGAACACCATCAGGGTGAAGATCGCGCCAACCGGATCGATGACGATGCCTTCCCAGCGCAGCACCTGGTTAATGGACGAGGACGGGCGTACCACGCGCATCAGCGGGGCGATCACCGTCGGGCCGGTGACCACCGTCACCGCACCAATCAGGGCGGAAATCTGCGGGGTCAGGCCGAGAATGCCCCAGCATGCCAGTGAAATGACGGCAAAGGTAATCAGCATCCCGACGGTGACCAGATTACGCACCACGCCGCCGAGCCCGCGAATTTCGTCAAAGCGTAGCGTCAGTGCGCCCTCGAACAAAATGATCGCCACCGATAGCGACACCAGCGGAAACAGCAGCGAGCCGAATAGCAGGTCGGGTTGCAGAATGTGCAGCCCCGGACCAAGTCCGACGCCAATCAGCAGCAGCGGCAAAATCGCGGGGATGCGTAAACCCCAGGCCAGCCACTGGGCCAGCAGAGAGGCGATAGCAATGATCACCAGCAGAAACGGGACAGGCAGTTCCATTTTTTCTTTTTATCCTCAATAACGTGGGCGGTTGAACCCGCCTAACGGCAGTATGTTCAGAGTATAAACAAGGCTGTTGGTAACAGAGCCCTCCCGGTGCGTAAGAAATCGCTGAATGACACAAAAATCATCACAAAAACCGTCGCAGGCGCTACAATCGACCGAAGTCACATTTTTCAAATCAGAAGAGTATTGCTATGAAAAACATCAATCCAACGCAGACCTCTGCCTGGCAGGCATTACAGAAACATTATGATGAAATGAAGGACGTGTCGATTGCCGACCTGTTCGCGAAAGATGGCGACCGTTTCGCTAAATTCTCCGCGACGTTCGACGATCTGATGCTGGTGGATTTCTCCAAAAACCGCATCACCGAAGAGACGTTAAGCAAGCTGCAGGCGCTGGCGAAAGAGACCGACCTGGCCGGTGCCATTCAGTCGATGTTCTCTGGCGAGAAGATCAACCGCACCGAAGACCGTGCGGTGCTGCACGTCGCGCTGCGTAACCGCAGCAACACCCCGATTATCGTTGACGGCAAAGATGTGATGCCGGAAGTGAACGCGGTGCTGGAAAAGATGAAGCATTTCTCAGAAGCGATCATCTCCGGTAACTGGAAAGGTTACACCGGCAAAGCCATCACCGATGTGGTGAACATCGGCATCGGCGGCTCTGATTTAGGTCCGTTCATGGTGACCGAGGCGCTGCGCCCGTACAAAAATCATCTGAACATGCACTTCGTGTCTAACGTCGATGGCACCCACATCGCTGAAGTGCTGAAGGGCGTGAATCCAGAAACGACCCTGTTCCTGGTCGCTTCTAAAACCTTCACTACCCAGGAAACCATGACCAACGCCCACAGTGCGCGCGACTGGTTCCTGAAAACCGCCGGTGATGAAAAACACGTAGCGAAACACTTCGCAGCGCTCTCCACTAACGGTAAAGCGGTTGGCGAGTTCGGCATCGACACTGCCAACATGTTCGAGTTCTGGGACTGGGTCGGGGGGCGTTATTCCCTGTGGTCGGCGATTGGTCTGTCGATCATCCTGTCCGTCGGCTACGACAACTTCGTTGAGCTGCTGTCCGGCGCGCACGCGATGGATAAACACTTCTCCACCACCCCGGCTGAGAAAAACCTGCCGGTGCTGTTGGCGCTGATCGGTATCTGGTACAACAACTTCTTCGGGGCTGAAACCGAAGCTATCCTGCCGTATGACCAGTACATGCACCGCTTCGCGGCGTACTTCCAGCAGGGCAACATGGAATCCAACGGTAAATACGTTGACCGTAACGGCAACGCGGTGGATTACCAGACCGGGCCAATCATCTGGGGCGAACCGGGCACTAACGGTCAGCACGCGTTCTATCAGCTGATTCACCAGGGCACTAAAATGGTGCCGTGCGATTTCATCGCCCCGGCTATCACCCACAATCCGCTGTCTGACCATCATCCGAAGCTGCTGTCTAACTTCTTTGCTCAGACCGAAGCGCTGGCGTTTGGTAAAGCGCGTGACGTGGTTGAGCAGGAATATCGCGATCAGGGTAAAGATCCGGCCAGCCTGGATCACGTGGTGCCGTTCAAAGTATTCGAAGGCAACCGCCCAACCAACTCCATCCTGCTGCGTGAGATTACCCCGTTCAGCCTCGGCGCGCTGATTGCGCTGTATGAGCACAAAATCTTTACCCAGGGCGCGATCCTCAACATCTTCACCTTTGACCAGTGGGGCGTTGAATTGGGCAAACAGCTGGCGAACCGTATCCTGCCAGAACTGGCCGACGGCAAAGATGTCAGCAGCCATGACAGCTCGACGAATGGTTTGATTAACCGTTATAAGTCCTGGCGCGCTTAAACAAACCGTCACGACTTGCCCGGCGGCACTGCGTTTGCACGGGCCTACAAGATCGTAGGCACGGTAAGCGAAGCGCCACCGGGCGATAACTCAGGCTATCCGCAGACTCCTTATTCCCAGCAGTTTTGCGATAGCCGCTATTTTTTCCCCGACGTGACCCATCCCAATCGCGCAATGATGCGCCGGGCCGCCTTCGCACCAGCGACGGGTGAACTCCCGGGCAGACAGCGCAAACCGATAGTGGCTGTTGGTGTTGCCGATATCCAGCACCTCGCCCGGCACCGCTTCTCCTTCGGCATATTGCAGCGTCACGCTACCATCTCGATGTTCTACCACTGATAAAAAGGTCACTGGCCCCGGGGCGACCGTCATTTGAATCGACACCCCTTTGCCCGGTTTACCGTGATACACCGGCAACGGCACCAGCCGCACTTTCTCCGTCGACATCAGCGGATGCGCGGGTCCATCGTGACCCCATTGCACGGTATCGCCCTCAAAATCAATGCCGTACGGCTCCGAGAACGATCCGCCCGCTTTTAACAGACTGAGGATTTTCATGGCGATCACATTCTTGATTTCGCACTCGCCCGCGACCGGTATATCTCGTGCGGTGAGGAGCGTATTGCCGAGGATCACCGAGGTCATACTCTTTTCCTGCGGCGAACCGGATGCGCCTTCGTAGTAATACGCCATCGCGCCGAGTTGATGGCGGGCCACCAGTTTATCCAGCGCCACCGAGGTGTTAATGGCGCGCTGTAGCTCAAATTCTTCACAGGCCGGGTCGACGTCGAGCGTTGCGAAAACCTGCTCGCGCTTATGCTGGCGCTCGGGGTCTGTGCTCTGTGAAGCGGCCAGCTCACACACTTCCAGTACCTTGAAGCGCACGCCGAATTTGGCCGACAGGTTGGTCATGTTGGAATAGACATCAACCATGCCGTTGTAGTAGTGCCCGAGCACGCCGATGTGGGTGGTTTTCAGCGCCTTAACGGTTCTGGCTGCGTCGAGCCAGTTGGCGATTTCCTGCCACGCCTGCGGATCGTCGAGATACCCTGGCACCAGCGTGTAATCGATGTTAGCGCGCTGAAACACGTTCACCAGCTCCGGGGCGCTACAGGCCTGGCAGTGCGCCAGCCATTGCCCGGTACGCTCCCCGCGATCGTCGCGCTGATTGATGGTGGCGCATGGCACTTTTTTCTCTGGCTGCAACGCCAGAATCAGCACCGGCACCTTGAGCTGCTGTACCAGCGGCAGCACCGTCGAACTCAGGGCGTAGGTGGTGATGTACAGCACCAGTGCATCGACGTTTTGACGGGCAAATACCTCGACGGCGTTATCCATGCTTTGCGGATTATCAACCAGCCCGGCGTTGACCACCGCGACCTCCCGCTGTTGCAACTGGCTATCGACCCGCCCGAGATAGCCGACGAGCTGCTCGCGAAGGCCATCAAACTGCGGCCAGTAGGTGTCCAGACCAATGCCGAACAAACCAACGGTGAATGTTTTCATGAGACGTTCCTGGGAAAAGTGCGAGGCAATGGGGTTACTTTACGCAGGGGCGTGGGCGAAAACCTGTCGCTGATGGACAGCGAAAAGTAGGGCGTGGCAATACCGCCGAGGAAAGCCTTAGACGGATCGCATAATAGTTATTCCGTTCGTGAACCAAGATTAATTTCCCCCTAAAACTGCAGGGAATAATGCACAGGTGACCGATATCTATTCTGCTTGTCGTGTTCAGGTTAATCCTAAAAACGGTTGTGATCGCCAAAGCATATTTTATTTTTTAGGATTTTCTTGATGTTGTTAAATTTACATGTTCATGATTTTAAAGGTTTTATCTATTTTCATTATTCCCGGAATAAAGATTTCTTCCCATAGTCCTAAAACCCGTCTGCTTATTTCCTGTGCCGTAATCCGGCTACTTGAGTTGTGTATACTCGATGACGCCTGAATATCTCAGGTGAACCTCCATTCATTCAACCAATGAAGGGAAATAGCAATGAAAAAAGCTCTCTATGGCATTTTTGCCATTTCTGCGCTTGCGGCGACGTCTGCCTTTGCGGCACCGGTGGAAACCGGTGAAGCGGCAGGGTCGGCAGCGACGTCTGTGTCTGCGGGCAGTTCTGCCGCAACCAGCGCCAGCGCCGTAAGTTCGGCCGTGGGGGTCGCACTGGCGGCGACCGGTGGTGGTGATGGCTCCAATACCGGAACCACGACCACGACAACCACAAGTACCCGCTAAGTCTCACGGGTCATTAACCCTAACCACACTTCGGTGTGGTTATTTTGCCCCCTCGGAGAAGAGTCGTGAAGCGACCTATTATTGTTACCCTTTGCCTGCTGCTTCAGGCCTGTTCCGCCAGCACGGAAGGGCTGGGCAAATCGCTTTGGCACAGCCTGTTTGGCACCCCTGGCGTGCAGTTGACCGCCGACGATATCCAGAACATGCCTTACGCCAGTCAGTACATGCAGCTCAACAACGGTCCGCAGCTGTTTGTGGTTCTCGCCTTTGCCGAAAACGGCCAACAGAAATGGGTCACCCAGGATCAGGCGACGGTCGTCACCCAGCACGGGCGCATCGTGAAAACGTTGCTCGGCGGTGACAATCTGCTCAGCGTCACGAATATCGACGCCGATCCGCTGGTGAAGCCCAACCAGATTGTCGATGGCGCAAGCTGGACCCGGACAATCGGCTGGACGGAACACAAACAGGTGCGCTATGCCACCGCTCGCTCGCAGTTCCACTGGGAAGGCACCGATACGCTGACGTTGGCGGGAGATGCCACCGCCGTTCGCGTGCTGGTGGAAGAGGCCAGTACCGATCGGGCGAGCTGGCAGAACCGTTTTTGGGTCGACAGCGATGGGCAAATTCGTCAGTCCGAGCAGTATCTCGGCGCGAATTTCTTCCCGGTGAAAACCATTCTGATCAAGGCGGCGAAGCAATGACCATACGCACCCTTGCCGCCGTAATGGCGCTGTTCATCTCCCCGCTGGCTCTGGCCGCAGGCACCGTTGATGTTTATATCAATGGTGCGACACAAGCGAAAACCCTGACTGATGCTGCCCATCTGGCGGATCTCGTCGGGCAGCCGCGGCTGGCAAACAGCTGGTGGCCAGCCGCAGTCATCGCTGAAAAACAGGCCACCGTCGTGGCGCAGCAGCAGAAAAAAGAATTACTGGCGCAGCTTGCCGCCCTGGCGGCAGAGGAAGACGGTGACGACGCGGCGGCGATTAACGCCGTCCAGCAACAGCTGCAGGCGCTGAACGTTACCGGACGGCAGTTTGTCAGCCTCGACCCGGACCGCGTGCGTTTGGGGCGTCGCGCGAACCCGCCGCTGGAAGGACACTACAGCCTGTGGGTCGGCAAGCCACCGTCGACGGTACGCGTTTTCGGCCTCGTCAGCCGTCCGGGCAGCGTGGCGTTCACACCGGGTAAACCGGTTGCCGATTACCTGGACGAGATGAGCGTGCTTAGCGGGGCCGACCGCAGCGATGCCTGGATTGTCTATCCCGATGGACGCACAGAAAAAGCCCCGGTTGCCTACTGGAATAAGCGTCACGTCGAACCTATGCCCGGCAGCATCATTTTTGTCGGTTTCGCCGACTCACTTTGGACGAAGAAATATGCCGACCTGAACGCCGCCCTTCTTCGCGCCCTTGCACAGCGGATCCCGGAATAATGAAAAACAGATTTCTCTACAGCCTGCTGGCGCTGGGTGTCAGCGCGGCCTGTCATGCGGAAACGTATCCGTCGCCGATTGGCCCGTCGCAGTCTGACTTTGGCGGCGTGGGCCTGCTGCAAACCCCGACCGCCCGCATGGCGCGTGAAGGCGAGATGAGCCTCAACTATCGCGATAACGATCAGTACCGCTATTACTCGGCCTCGGTACAACTGTTCCCGTGGCTGGAAACAACCCTGCGCTACACCGACGTGCGCACCAAATCGTACAGCAGCGTGGAATCCTTCTCCGGGGATCAGACCTACAAAGACAAAGCGTTCGACCTGAAATTACGCCTGTGGGAAGAGAGCTACTGGTTGCCGCAGGTGTCGGTGGGGGCGCGGGATATCGGCGGGACCGGGCTGTTTGACGCCGAATATTTGGTGGCGAACAAGGCCTGGGGACCGTTCGATTTCAGTCTCGGCCTGGGCTGGGGATATCTCGGCACCAGCGGTAACGTCAAGAACCCGTTCTGTAGCTACAGCGACAAGTATTGTTCTCGCGATAACAGCTATCGCCAGGCGGGTTCAGTGGACAGCAGCCAAATGTTCCACGGCCCGGCCTCGCTGTTTGGCGGCGTGGAATACCAGACGCCGTGGCAGCCGCTGCGCCTGAAGCTGGAGTATGAAGGGAATGATTACAGCCAGGACTTTGCCGGGAAGCTCGACCAGAAAAGCAAGTTTAACGTCGGGGCCATTTATCGCGTAACCGATTGGGCCGACGTTAACCTGAGCTACGAGCGGGGCAACACCTTCATGTTCGGTGTGACCGTGCGCACCAACTTTAATGATTTACGCCCGTCGTATAACGATAATTCGCGGCCCAAATATCAGCCGCAGCCGCAGGATGCGATCCTGCAACACTCCGTGGTGGCGAATCAGTTGACGCTGCTGAAATACAACGCCGGTTTTGCAGATCCGAAAATTCAGGTCAAAGGCGATACCCTGTATGTGACCGGCGAGCAGGTGAAATACCGTGACTCGCGGGAAGGTATCGAGCGGGCGAACCGCATCATCATGAATGATTTGCCGGACGGCATCAGTACTATCCGGGTCACCGAAAATCGTCTTAACATGCCGCAGGTGACCACCGAAACCAACGTTGCCAGCCTGAAGCGTCATCTGGAAGGCGAGCCGCTGGGCCAGGAAACGCCGCTGGTGCAGAAACGCGAAGCGCCGATCGTGCCGGTTAAAACCGAACAGGGTTGGTACATCGACAAATCGAACTTTGATTTCCATATCGATCCGGTGTTGAGCCAGTCAATCGGCGGCCCGGAAAGTTTCTACATGTACCAGCTGGGTGTTATGGCAACCGCCGACTGGTGGGTGACTGACCACCTGCTGACTACCGGCAGCCTGTTTGGCAACATTGCCAACAACTACGACAAGTTCAACTACACCAATCCGCCAACCGATTCGACGCTGCCGCGCGTCCGTACCCACGTGCGCGAATACGTCGAGAACGACGTCTACGTGAACAACCTGCAGGCCAACTATCTGCAATATCTCGGCAATGATTTTTATGGCCAGGTGTACGGTGGCTATCTGGAAACCATGTACGGCGGCGTGGGTGCCGAAGTGCTGTGGCGACCGGTCGACAGCAACTGGGCGTTCGGCGTGGATGCCAACTACGTGAAACAGCGTGACTGGACCAGTTCGCTGAACATGATGAAGTTCACCGATTACAGCGCCAAAGTGGGTAACCTGGCCGCTTACTGGACCCCGCCGTTTGCTCAGGACGTGCTGATTAAAGCCAGCGTCGGGCAGTATCTGGCGGGCGATAAAGGCGGCACGCTGGAAGTATCAAAACACTTCGACAGCGGCGTGGTTGTCGGGGCCTACGCGACCATCACCAACGTGTCGGCAGATGAATACGGCGAAGGCGATTTCACCAAAGGTGTATATGTTTCTGTCCCGTTGGACCTGTTCTCGTCTGGCCCGACCCGCAGCCGGGCGGCGATTGGCTGGACGCCGCTGACGCGTGACGGCGGTCAGCAGCTGGGCCGTAAGTTCCAGCTGTACGACATGACCAGCGATCGCAGTCAGAACTTCCGCTAGGTTTTCTCTCGTTCTACCCCTCTCCCTTCGGGGAGAGGGGTCTGCATTGCACAAAACATAAACAAAAAATGTAGATCTACGTCACATTTTTACGTTATACAGGGATCTCGCCCTTGAGAAGGAGATGCAGAATGACGCCGCTTATTCGTCCACGCGTAGAGTTTATCTCCATCGTTTTGCAGACCGTGTTGAACCTGGGTTTGCTCAGTCTTGGCCTGATATTAGTCGTATTCCTCGGCAAAGAAACGCTCCACCTGGCGGATGTGCTGTTCGCCCCTGAACAAACCAGCAAGTACGCGCTGGTTGAAGGGCTGGTGGTCTATTTTCTCTATTTTGAATTTATCGCGTTGATCGTGAAGTACTTCCAGTCTGGCTTTCACTTCCCGCTGCGTTACTTCGTCTATATCGGGATCACCGCCATTGTGCGGCTGATCATCGTCGATCATAAATCCCCGCTTGATGTGTTGATCTATTCCGCGGCGATCCTGTTGCTGGTGGTCACTCTGTGGCTGTGTAACTCGAAGCGCCTGAAACGTGAATAAAAAAATGGCGCTCCAGGGAGCGCCAAACAACAGTCACAAGTATGAGGGATAACGATTACAGCGGCATTACAGTGGCATAGAACAATGAAACTTAACCTTTCACCCCGCCTGAGGTCAGGCCGTTAACCAGCCAGCGCTGGGCCAGCAGAAACACCAGGGTGATCGGAATGGCGGACAGCACAGCCGCAGCGGCAAAGTCGCCCCACAGGTAGTTTTGCGGGTTGAGGTATTGCTGCATCCCGACGGCGAGGGTGTAGCTGTTCACGTCGCGAAGCAGCAACGAGGCGACCGGCACTTCGGTGATGGCGGCGATGAATGACAGAATAAAGACTACCGCCAAAATCGGCACTGACAGTGGGAGCAGCACCAGGCGGAACGCCTGCCACGGCGTAGCACCGTCCAGCGCGGCGGCTTCTTCCAGCGAGCCGTCGATGGTTTCGAAATAGCCTTTTATCGTCCAGACGTGCAGGGCTATCCCCCCCATATAGGCGAAGATGACCCCGCCGTGAGTGTTCAGGCCGATGAACGGAATGTACTGTCCGAGGCGGTCAAACAACGCATACAGCGCCACCAGCGACAGCACCGCCGGGAACATCTGGAAAATCAGCATACTTTTCAGCAGCGTGGCCTTGCCCGGGAACTTCATGCGGGCGAAAGCGTAGGCGCAGGTGGTGGACAGCGCCACGATACCCACCGCGGTGATCCCGGCGATTTTGATCGAGTTCCACAGCCATAACAGTACTGGGAACGGTGGCGGAGTGACCCGGCCATCGGCATGTTCGACGCTAAAGCCCAGCGCCAGCTTCCAGTGCTCCCAGGAGATTTGATCCGGGATGAGGCTGCCGGTTGCAAAGTTACCTTCACGCAGCGAGATAGCGATAACCATCAGCAGCGGGAACATGATCGCGGCGATAAACATCAGCAGCCCTAAGTGCGTCACCAGGAGGCGCAGCTTTTGAGATTTCGGTTGAACCATGGCCATTGTCGATATCTCCCTTAATCGAATTTCATGCGTGTGGCTTTGAGGTTAATAATCGCCAGCGCCCCGACCAGCAGGAAGATCAGCGTCGCAATCGCCGCCGCCAGGCCGAAGTCCTGACCGCCGCCGCCTTCAAAGGCAATACGGTAGGTGTAGCTCACCAGCAGGTCGGTATACCCCGCCGGGGTGGTGGTGCCAAGACGGTCCGGGCCCCCGTTGGTCAGCAGCTGGATAAGCACAAAGTTGTTAAAGTTAAAGGCGAAGCTGGCAATCATCAGCGGCGTCAGCGGCTTGATAAGCAGCGGCAGCGTAATCTTAAAGAAGTTCTGGAACGGGCCTGCGCCGTCCATCGCCGAGGCTTCGTACAGATCTTCCGGAATCGCCTTCAGCAGCCCCATGCACAGGATCATCATGTACGGATAGCCGAGCCAGGTGTTGACGATAATGATCATCGAGCGGGCAGTGGTCGGGTCGCTAAACCACGCCGGTTTGATGCCAAACAGCGCGCTCAGCATCATGTTGATTTCACCAAAGCTCTGGTTGAACAGCCCTTTGAAGATGAGGATCGAGATGAACGACGGCACGGCATACGGCAGGATTAACAGCACGCGGTAAATGGCTTTGCCTTTCAGCGATTCCCACTGCACCACGCACGCCAGCACCATGCCTACGGCGACGGTCAACAGCACGGTCAGCACCGAGAACACCACCGTCCAGACGAAGATAGCGAAGAACGGTTTCTGAATGCCTTCGTCGGTGAATACCCGGGTGAAGTTGTCCCAGCCGATGCTAACGGTATAACCCGGGCTGAGTTTCTCATCGCCCCAGTTGCCGTCGGCGTTAACCGACTGATAAAAACCAATCTGATTATTCGGACGGTATTTCACGCCGCTCTGGTTGTTGGTCAGCTCACCTTTTTCGCCCTCGGTATACAGCGGGCGGGTGCCGGAGAACTGGCGCAGAGAACTCATAATGACTTTGCTGTCATCCGGCAAAATGGCGGTCAGCTGATTCAGCGCCTGGCGATTCTGAGTGATCACCCGCAGGTTACCGCGTTCGCCTTCCGGCAGCGCGTCGGCCTCTTTCAACGTAATCTTTTGCTCACCGCCAAATTTAAAGGCGTCGGAGACATAATTTTTACCGCTCTCGCCGTCGGTCAGGGCCAGCTTCCACTCACTGCCCGCCGGGTATAAGCCGAAGTTATAGGTTTTGCCCGCCTGATAAGAGCGGTCCATTAACACCTGCTGCGCACGCTCCTGCGTTAGCTGGTTGGTGCTGCTGTAGTTGGTGAAGGCGATGGCGATGGTACACACCAGTGGGAACAGGACGAACAGTCCCATCCCGGCCATGCCAGGATAAACATAGCGCCACGCATAGGCTTTGCGGTTGGCGAAGATATACAGGCCAGCAGAGCTTAAAATCAGCGTCATGATGGCGAACAGGTATTCCCCCTGGGCGTACATTAAAACAACAAGGTAACCCACCAGCAGGCCCAGTAGCCCGACCACGGACCACTTCAGCGTTTCGCTTTGCCACCAGTGACTCTTTTTAACGACATCCATGGGGTAATTTCCTCTACAGCTGTGAAAACGTGTAGGCCGGATAAGACGCTTAGCGTCGCCATCCGGCAACAGCACCTGATGACGCTTCGCTTATCAGGCCTACATTTCGTGCCTTATGACTTACTTAGTGATACGACCCTGAGCATCTTTCAGCGCTGCATCCACGGTCTGACGTCCGCTGGCGGCGTTGATAACCGCGGTGCGGGTGGCGTACCAGAAGGCGGCCATCTGCGGGATGTTAGGCATAATTTCGCCTTTCTGGGCGTTGGCCATGGTGGCGGCGATACGCGGATCTTTTTCCAGCTGTTCCTGGTAAGATTTCAGCGCTACGGCACCCAGCGGTTTGTCCTTGTTCACGTCCGCCAGACCGTCGTTAGTCAGCAGATAGTTTTCGAGGAACTCTTTCGCCAGCTCTTTGTTCGGGCTGGCGGCGTTGATGCCCGCGCTCAGCACGCCCACAAACGGTTTAGACGCTTTGCCTTTGAAGGTTGGCAGCAGCGTTACGCCGTAGTTGATTTTGCTCTTGTCGATGTTGGACCACGCCCACGGACCGTTGATGGTCATCGCGGTTTCGCCCTTGTTGAACGCCGCTTCCGCGATGGAGTAATCGGTATCCGCGTTCATGTGTTTGTTCTTGATAAGATCAACCAGGAAGGTCAGGCCCGCTTTTGCCCCTGCGCTGTCTACGCCCACGTCTTTCACGTCGTATTTGCCGTTTTCAAACTTAAAGGCATACCCGCCGTCGGCAGCGATCAGCGGCCAGGTGAAGTACGGTTCTTGCAGGTTGAACATCAGCGCGGATTTGCCCTTCGCCTTCAGCGTTTTATCCAGCGCCGGGATCTCTTCCCAGGTTTTCGGCGGGTTCGGCACCAGGTCTTTGTTATAGATGAGCGACAGCGCTTCGACCGCGATTGGGTAGGCGATAAGTTTGCCGTTGTAGCGTACGGCATCCCAGGTGAACGGATACAGTTTGTCCTGGAACGCTTTGTCTGGGGTCACTTCAGCCAGCAGGCCGGACTGCGCGTAGCCACCAAAACGGTCGTGCGCCCAGAAGATAATGTCCGGGCCATCGCCAGTGGCGGCCACCTGCGGGTATTTCTCTTCCAGTTTATCCGGGTGCTCAATGGTCACTTTAATGCCGGTATCTTTCTCGAATTTCTTACCGACTTCAGCAAGGCCGTTATAGCCCTTATCGCCGTTGATCCAGATAACCAGCTTGCCTTCTTCAATTTTCGCGAAGGCAGAGGCGGAAAACATCATCGTGGTCAGTGCAGACAGCGCGAGGATGCGAGCGCCAGTTTTGATTTTCATATATCCCGTCCTATTTGGTGATGTGCTCGTGGATACGCCTGGTGGCTTTTACAACGCTGAGTTTCCTTTCTTAGCAACCTCTTTCCATCCTCCCCAACCCTACGCCCCACCGCTCCTTTCTGTGATCTCTGTTGCATAAATTTTAGTTATGAGTCCTGGCGCACACAAAACGACGCCGAATTTTGCCGTGTGCATCACGAATTTCACCAGGCCACGCCGGACGTGGGGGCAGAGCAGCTCTCCTCATCCTCCCGTCTCCTCCCCCATCAAAAACCAGGGGGCGGAGGATTCACGAAAGTTATTGGTCGCGCATAGTCAGCGCCAGAATAAATATTTCTTTTCGTGACAGGTAGTAATCAAGGGAGAAGGGGATGGCGAGCGTACAGCTGCGTAATGTAACGAAAGCCTGGGGTGACGTGGTGGTGTCGAAAGACATCAATCTCGACATCCATGAGGGGGAGTTCGTGGTGTTTGTCGGGCCATCAGGCTGCGGTAAATCCACGCTGCTGCGCATGATCGCCGGGCTGGAAACCATCACCAGTGGGGACTTGCTGATTGGTGACAAGCGAATGAACGACACGCCGCCCGCCGAGCGTGGTATCGGCATGGTGTTCCAGTCTTATGCGCTTTACCCCCATCTCTCGGTGGCAGAGAACATGTCGTTTGGCCTCAAACTTGCCGGGGCGAAAAAAGAGGTGATCGCCCAGCGCGTGACCCAGGTGGCCGAAGTGCTGCAGCTGGCTCACCTTCTGGAGCGTAAACCGAAAGCACTGTCCGGCGGGCAGCGTCAGCGCGTGGCGATTGGCCGTACGCTGGTGGCTGAGCCGCGGGTGTTCCTGCTTGATGAACCGCTTTCAAACCTTGATGCCGCACTGCGTGTGCAGATGCGTATTGAGATTTCCCGACTGCATAAGCGTCTGGGTCGCACGATGATTTACGTCACCCACGATCAGGTCGAAGCGATGACCCTGGCCGACAAAATCGTGGTGCTGGATGCCGGGCGCGTGGCGCAAATCGGCAAGCCTCTCGAACTTTATCACTATCCGGCAGATCGGTTCGTCGCGGGCTTTATCGGCTCGCCGAAGATGAACTTCCTGCCGGTGAAAGTCACCGCCACCGCCATTGAGCAGGTGCAGGTGGAACTGCCAAACCGTCAGCAAATCTGGCTGCCGGTGGAAAGTACCGGCGTGCAGGTTGGCGCAAACATGTCATTAGGCATTCGTCCTGAGCATCTTCTACCGAGTGATATCGCTGATGTCACCCTCGAAGGTGACGTGCAGGTCGTCGAGCAACTGGGTCACGAAACGCAAATTCATATCCAGATCCCCGCCATCCGTCAGAATCTGGTGTACCGCCAGAATGACGTGGTGTTGGTAGAAGAGGGAGCCACATTCGCTATCGGTCTGCCGCCAGAGCGTTGCCATCTGTTCCGTGAAGATGGTTCCGCATGTCGTCGGCTGCACAAAGAACCGGGCGTTTAAATCCCATAACAAAAGAAAAGCAATGGTCTCAGGAGATAGAATGATGATTACTCTGCGCAAACTTCCAGTGGCACTCGCCGTGACAGCAGGCATTTTGTCTGCGCACGCGGGCGCTGTAGATTTTAAAGGTTACGCCCGTTCGGGTATCGGCTGGACCGGTAGCGGCGGCGCGCAACAGTGCTTCCAGGCGACTGGTGCTCAAAGTAAATACCGTCTCGGTAACGAATGTGAAACGTACGCCGAACTGAAATTTGGTCAGGAAGTGTGGAAAGAGGGCGATAAGAGCTTCTACTTCGACACCAACGTCGCTTACTCCGTCGCACAGCAGAACGACTGGGAAGCCACCAGTCCGGCGTTCCGTGAAGCCAACGTGCAGGGTAAAAACCTGATCGACGCCCTGCCAGGTTCCACTATCTGGGCCGGTAAGCGCTTCTATCAACGTCACGACGTTCACATGATCGACTTCTACTACTGGGATATCTCCGGTCCGGGTGCAGGTCTGGAAAACGTGGATGTGGGCATCGGTAAACTCTCCTTCGCAGCAACCCGTTCGACCGAAGCAGGCGGCTCCAATGCTTTCGCCAGCGACAATATTCGTGATTACACCTCTTCAACTGCCAATGACGTGTTTGACGTGCGTTTGGGCCAGATGGAAATCAACCCAGGCGGTACCCTGGAGCTGGGTGTGGACTACGGTCACACTAACGTAAATGACGATTACTACTTGCAGCCACAGGCATCGAAAGATGGCTGGATGTTCACCGCGGAACATACCCAGAGCATGCTGAAAGGCTTTAACAAGTTTGTGGTGCAGTACGCCACCGACTCCATGACCTCTCAGGGCAAAGGCCAGGCGCAGGGTGCGGGTGTTGGTCTCGGCAATGACGAGAGTGGCAAACTGTACGCGTACGGCATTAACAACGACGGCCACCTGCTGCGTATCCTCGACCACGGTGCAATTTCCCTGGGCGACAGCTGGGACCTGATGTACGTCGGTATGTACCAGGACATCAACTGGGATAACAACAACGGCACCAAATGGTATACCGTCGGTGTTCGTCCAATGTACAAATGGACGCCTATCATGAGCACCTTGCTGGAAGTGGGCTACGACAACGTCAAATCCCAGAACACCGGCGACACCAACAACCAGTACAAAATTACCCTCGCACAACAATGGCAGGCTGGCGACAGCATCTGGTCCCGTCCGGCTATCCGTGTGTTCGCCACCTACGCCAAGTGGGATGAGAAATGGGGCTACGACACTTCCGGCAGCCCAGCGACCAACAACGGAAACTACAACTCCAACTTCGGTATGCAGACCGCTGGCCTTGGCCGTGGCGACAACGACGAGTGGAGCTTCGGTGCCCAGATGGAAATCTGGTGGTAATTCGCAGTTAAGTTAACCCACTGTTATGCCACACAAAGAGGGACGAAAGTCCCTCTATTTTAGACTCAGCGCGCTATTGCCTGGCTACCGCTGAGCCCTGTCTTTGAGGTGATAAAAATGAAAATGAACAAAAGTCTCATCGCGCTGTGCCTCTCTGCTGGTCTGCTGGCAAGCGTCCCTGCCGTCAGTTTTGCTGAGGTGAATTTCGTGCCGCAGAACACCACTGCCGCACCGGCTATCCCGGCAACTGCGCTACAGCAGTTGGTCTGGACGCCCGTTGATCAAGCTAAAACCCAAACCACTTCTCTCTCCGGTGGCGGTCAGTCGCTAAACGTGCCGGGGATTTCTGGCCCGGTGGCGGCGTATAGCGTCCCGGCAAATATTGGTGAGTTGAACATTACCCTCACCAGTGAAGTGAACAAACAAACCAGCGTGTATGCGCCGAACGTGCTGATTCTGGATCAGAACATGACGCCATCGGCGTTCTTCCCGAGCAGCTACTTTACCTACCAGGAGCCAGGCGTAATGAGCGCCGACCGACTGGAAGGTGTCATGCGTCTGACCCCAGCGCTGGGCCAGCAGAAAATTTATGTGCTGGTGTTCACCACCCCGCAAGATTTGCAGCAAACCACTACCCTGATTGACCCGGCAAAAGCCTACGCTAAAGGCACCGGTAATGCGGTGCCGGATATTCCGGACCCGATTGCCCGGCACGTGACCGAAGGCACGCTGAAGCTGAAAGTGAAAACCTCATCCGCCTCCAGTGTGCTGGTTGGCCCACTGTTTGGTTCTTCAGGCCCTGGCCCGGTCACCGTGGGCAACACGGCGGCACCGGTTTACAGCGCACCTGCGGCAGCACCGTCAACGGCGGCAGTGGCAGCGTCAGCCACCGCAGCATCAGCACCGGCAGCGAAGAGCGAACCGGTTCTCAATGACACCGAAAGCTATTTCAACAACGCGATTAAACAGGCTGTGAAAGAGGGCAATATCGATAAAGCCCTGAAACTGTTAAACGAAGCCGAGCGCCTCGGTTCGACTTCAGCCCGTTCCACCTTTATCAGTAGTGTAAAAGGCAAGGGGTAAAAACATCTCCCCACATTGCTGATGTTTAGGCCCTGGCCATTCGGTGCGTCTCCCTCGACGCACCGTTTTTTCTGACGCAACGGCGGATGTTGCATCCCTGTTGCGCTACCGCGCGGATATTGACGTTTCTTCCTCCCGCTAACCCTTTTCTACGATACAATGCCGATAAGTTTTGTATCGGAGAGTCTGGCATGTCACACCCTGCGCTGGCGCAGCTGCGTGCACTACGCTATTACACCACCCTTCCGGAACTCGATGCGGCGCTGCTCGACTGGCTGCTGCTGGAAGATTCCATGACCAAACGTTTTGAACAGCAGGGCAAGCGCGTCACCGTGACGCTGGTGCGTGAAGATTTCGTGGGTCAGGATGAGGTCGCCGAAGAACTGGCGCTGCTGCCCGCCGAGCCGCGCTACTGGCTGCGTGAGATTTTGCTCTGCGCCGACGGCGAATCCTGGCTTGCCGGCCGAACGGTGGTGCCGGAATCTACCCTGTCTGGACCGGAGCTGGCGCTGCAACAGCTCGGCAAAACCCCGCTGGGGCGCTACCTGTTTACCTCATCCACCTTAACCCGTGATTTTATTGAAATTGGTAAAGATGCAGAGCTGTGGGGGCGTCGTTCCCGCCTTCGGCTGAGCGGAAAACCGCTGCTGTTAACCGAGCTGTTTCTGCCTGCGTCGCCGCTGTACTGAGAGGAAGAGAATTATGGAGAGGAGTCTGACGCAAAATAAGCTCCAGGCTTATAGCCGTCTGATGCGTATTGATAAGCCGATAGGCTCGCTGCTGCTGCTCTGGCCGACGCTGTGGGCGCTGTGGGTAGCCATGCCTGGCGTACCGCCGCTGTGGATCCTCGCGGTGTTCGTGGCGGGGGTGTGGATGATGCGTGCCGCGGGCTGCGTGGTGAACGACTACGCCGACCGTAAAATTGATGGTCACGTCAAACGCACCGCCCATCGCCCGTTACCGAGCGGCGATATCAGCGAGAAAGAGGCGCGCATCCTGTTTGTGGTGCTGGTGGTGCTCTCGTTCCTGCTGGTACTGACGCTCAACACCATGACTATTCTGCTGTCGGTGGCCGGTCTGGCGCTGGCGTGGGTGTATCCGTTTATGAAACGCTACACCCATCTGCCACAGGTGGTGCTGGGCGCGGCGTTTGGCTGGTCTATCCCGATGGCCTATGCCGCGGTCAGTGAATCGTTACCGCTGAGCTGCTGGCTGATGTTCCTGGCGAATATCTGCTGGACGGTGGCCTACGATACCGAATATGCGATGGTTGACCGGGATGACGATTTAAAGATTGGCGTCAAATCTACCGCGATTCTGTTTGGCAAACACGACAAGCTGATCATCGGGATTTTGCAGGTCTTATCGCTAGGATTGATGGTGGCGGTCGGCTGGCTGAGCCATCTTAACTGGGAATTCTACTGGTCGATTTTCATCGCCGGGGCGCTGTTTATTTATCAGCAGAAGCTGATTAAAAACCGCGATCGTGATGCCTGCTTTAAAGCGTTTATGAACAACAACTACGTGGGGCTGGTGTTGTTTATCGGTCTGGCGATGAGTTATATGCTTTAACCTCTTCCCGGCGGCGCAAGGCTTGCCGGGCAAAAACAAAAAAGCCGGAGCAACTCACATTGCTCCGGCTTTTTTACGCGCTAAGGTCACGCGTCCTGATTGGCGCTCTCGACGGTCAGACGCACATCGGACGCAATCAGCTCAGCCAGCATCTGATACACCTTCAGCGTTTCCGCCGGTTCGGCATCGCCGGTATCACTGATGTAACCTTCGTCACGCAGGGTCAGCACCAGGGTACTGAACACCGCTTTATCGAAGAACTCCGGCGCGTTGATGCCATGCAGCACTGACAGACGTTGTGCCACGGTGCGGCTCTCTTTCTCCAGCGTACTGCGGTTGATGGACGGATTCGCACTCAGCAGCCAGAAGGTAATGGCGTAGCGTTGCAGCGTTTCACGGGCTCCAGCAGCCAGCAGTTGCAGGGTACGGGAGTGCGACGGGTTGACGCTAACGTCGTCATTCTCAACCGTGATCAGCGCCTGACGCTGCATTTCGGCCAGCAGCAGGTCGATAACGCCCGCCAGCTCGTCTTTTTCCCAGCGCAGGAACAGCTCGGCTTTCAGCATCGGGTACAGCACTTCCACATGTCGCACCATCTCCGCGCGGGAGATTTTGCGATGCTGGGTCACAATCGCGGCCAGCAGCGACGGGATCATCAGCATGTGGGTAATGTTGTTGCGATAGTAGGTCATCAACACCGCCTGCTCGCGCGGCAGGATGATGATATCGCCGATGGTGTCTTTCTCGACTTCGAACTTGTTCATCTGCAACGCATGATCGATAAGCTCGCTGGCGGTGGCAGACGGTACGGTGGAATCCGAGGAGTACGGCACGTTGCGCATCAGCTGTAGATAGCATTCGAGCTGCTCGGTTAACTGCTCGCGGGTCAGCGAGCGCTGACGCGAGGCCAGCAGCGCGGTCACACACAGGTTCATGGCGTTGGCCGCCCCGGCGTTGTTAATGCGCACCATCAGGTCTTCGGCGATGTTGTTCACCGTTGGCGTCAGCCAGGCCGGACGAATGGATTCAATCGGGTCGATGGACTCCCGCCACTCCGGCACGTGCTGGTTGAGATAGGTCATCAGCGGCATCGGTTCGCCAAAGTTGACGTAGCCCTGACCGAGATTACGCAGTTTGCTCAGGCCGCGCAGCATCTGCGGCAGACTCTCTTTCTCTTTGGTCGCCCCACGCAGCTCTTTGGCGTAGGTGCCCACTTCCATCACGTGCTCGTAGCCGATGTAAATAGGCACGAGAGTGATTGGACGGGTGCCGCCACGCAGCATCGCCTGAATGGTCATCGACAAGGTGCCGGTTTTCGGATCCAGCAGACGACCGGTACGGGAACGCCCGCCTTCCACGAAGTATTCAACGGAATAGCCGCGGCTGAACAGCTCGCCTAAGTATTCGCGGAATACGGTGGAATACAGCTTGTTACCTTTGAAGGTACGACGAATAAAGAACGCGCCCAGGCGGCGGAAAATCGGGCCCGCGGGCCAGAAATTCAGGTTGATGCCTGCGGCGATATGCGGCGGCACCAGCCCCTGGTGATAAAGCACGTAAGAGAGCAGCATATAGTCCATGTGGCTGCGGTGGCAGGGCACATAGACAATCTCATGGCCGTCGTGCGCCAGCTGACGCACGCGCTCGGCGTTATTGACGTTGATCCCCTGGTACAAACGGTTCCAGGTGAAGCCGAGTACGCGGTCGGTGAGACGAATCATCTCGTAAGAGAAGTTGGCGGCAATCTCTTCCATCAGCGCAATGGCGTTCTGCTGTGCTTTTTCATGGGAGATTTTCTTGCTGCGCGCTTCGTCTTCTACCGCACGGGCAATCGCTTTGGATGCCAGCAGCTTATTGAACAAGTCCTGACGGGCAGGCAGACGCGGGCCGACGGCAGCCAGACGCTGACGGGCAAAATGGGTACGCGCCACGCGGGCCAGCTTCTGAGCGATAATTTTATCGGTGCCGTGCTCGGTGGCCATGCGGCGCAGCGACACGGACGGCGAGAAACGCACGAAGCTGTCGCGACCAAGCCAGGTCACGGCGAAGAATTTCTGGAAGCCGTTCATCATGCGCAGAGGCGGATTGGCTTCGCCTTTTTCACGGCCCGGTGAGCGACCAAACATCACCGACACTGGAACCATTTGCACATCGAGTTCTGGATTGCTGCGATGCAAATCCAGATAATGATGGAAGAGCTTGATAGACTCTTCTTTCGGCGTGTAATACGTAAACGCGCGCGGCCCGCCGTGAATGAACACGTAGCGCGGCAGCACGGTGCCGTCGATCTCCAGCGGTTCCAGCGGATCCGGGAGGTCATGCGCCAGACATTGGGCGCGTAACGTCAGCAGGTCTGCTTTCGAGTTATACGGCAGAACATACATAATTGGGCGTGAGGTATCGAGTCCCAGTTCCTCGGCAGGATTTGCCGGGATAGACTTGCTTTTTACCAGCACGCTTAATGGTAAATTCAGTAATTTATAGTAAATTCGTGGCCAGCCAGACATAAACGATGTAAAGCCTCTGGTTAATCATGCAAATGCGCCGCAAGGATAACAGAAAGTACACAGAATATCTGTTCTACCACGCGCGGCGCACACCGACATTGACGCTAATAATGCAAAAGGTTCTTTTGATGGCAAATGATACCACCGGGTTCACCCGAATCTTCAAAGCGGCAGGCTATTCCTGGAAGGGTTTCCGCGCCGCATGGCAAAACGAAGCGGCCTTTCGCCAGGAGGGAACCGCCGCCATTATCGCCGTCATCATCGCCTGTTGGTTAGACGTGGATGCGATCACTCGGGTGCTACTGATTGGCTCGGTCCTGTTGGTGATGATAGTGGAAATTCTCAACAGCGCGATCGAAGCCGTGGTCGATCGCATCGGCACAGAACGTCACGAGCTGTCCGGGCGAGCGAAAGACATGGGCTCCGCCGCGGTGCTGCTGTCGATTATGGTCGCTGTCTTCACCTGGGTGTCGCTGCTGTGGACGCATTTTCGCTAACGCTCGCATAATTACGCAAACGTCTGGTTTTTTGTGCGTTTTGCGGTTCCAAAATCGCCATTAGCTGTATATACTCACAGCATAACTGTATATACACCCAGGGGGCGGAATGAAAGCGTTAACGACCAGGCAGCAAGAGGTGTTCGATCTTATTCGGGATCACATCAGCCAAACCGGCATGCCGCCAACGCGTGCGGAAATCGCGCAGCGCTTGGGGTTCCGTTCCCCGAACGCGGCTGAAGAGCATCTGAAAGCGCTGGCACGTAAAGGCGTCATCGAGATTGTTTCCGGCGCATCCCGCGGTATTCGTCTGCTGATTGAAGAAGAATCAGGCATTCCGCTGATTGGCCGCGTCGCAGCGGGTGAACCCCTGCTGGCACAGCAACATATCGAAGCACATTACCAGGTCGATCCGGCGATGTTTAAGCCGAGCGCCGATTTCCTGCTGCGCGTCAGCGGTATGTCGATGCGTGATATCGGTATTCTTGACGGCGATCTGCTGGCGGTGCATAAAACCCAGGACGTGCGTAACGGCCAGGTGGTTGTCGCCCGTATTGATGACGAAGTGACCGTGAAACGCCTGAAAAAGCAGGGCAGCACCGTTGAACTGCTGCCGGAAAACAGCGAGTTTTCCCCGATTGTGGTCGATCTGCGCCAGCAGAACTTCTCCATCGAAGGGCTGGCGGTTGGCGTTATCCGCAATGGCGAATGGCAGTAACCGTCTCGTCAGGCCGGAATTAAGTATTTTCAGTGGCACCGTTCTGGTGCCATTTTGTTATCTTTTTTACCTCATTCACTCGTACAGGTTTTCTCATGTCGCTCTTCAGCGCTGCGGACAAGGCATTGTGGCGTCTTGCGCTACCCATGATTTTCTCCAACATCACCGTGCCACTGCTTGGCCTGGTGGACACGGCGGTTATCGGCCATCTCGATAGCCCGGTGTATCTCGGCGGCGTAGCGGTCGGCTCAATGGCGACCAGCTTCCTGTTTATGCTGCTGCTGTTCCTGCGGATGAGCACTACCGGCCTGACCGCGCAAGCCTTCGGCGCAAAAGACCCCGTTCGCCTCGCCAGAGCGCTGGTGCAGCCGTTGCTTCTGGCGATTGGCGCTGGAGCAGCCATCGTGCTGCTGCGCACCCCGTTGATTGACCTGGCGCTGCATATTGTTGGCGGCAGCGAGGCGGTACTCGAACAGGCCCGCCGCTTCCTCGAGATTCGCTGGCTGAGCGCGCCTGCATCGCTGGCTAACCTGGTGCTGCTGGGCTGGCTGCTTGGGGTTCAATATGCGCGGGCCCCGGTAATTTTGCTGGTGGTCGGCAATGTGCTGAACATCGCGCTCGATTTATGGCTGGTGATGGGCCTGCACATGAACGTGCAGGGAGCCGCGCTGGCCACGGTCTGCGCCGAATACGTGACTTTTTTCATCGGCCTGCTGATGGTGCGTCGGGTGTTACACCTGCGCGGCATTTCGTGGGCGCTAATGAAAGATGCCTGGCGCGGTAATATTCGCCGCCTGTTGGCGCTCAACCGCGACATCATGCTGCGTTCGCTGCTGCTGCAGCTATGCTTTGGCGCGCTGACGGTATTAGGTGCCCGGCTTGGGAGTGACATCGTCGCGGTCAACGCGGTGCTGATGACCATGTTGACCTTTACCGCCTACGCGCTGGACGGCTTTGCCTACGCGGTGGAAGCCCACTCCGGGCAGGCGTATGGTGCGCGTGATGACAGCCAACTGTTGCAGGTCTGGAAAGCGGCGTGCCGTCAATCCGGCATTGTCGCCCTGGCGTTCGCGCTAATTTATGCGCTAGCGGGAGAACAGATTGTTGCCATGCTGACGTCCATCACTGAGCTGCGGGAACTGGCCGATCGCTACGTTATCTGGCAGGTGGTTCTGCCGGTGATCGGCGTGTGGTGTTATCTGCTCGACGGCATGTTTATTGGTGCCACGCGTGGGGCGGAGATGCGTAACAGCATGGCGGTGGCGGCGGCGGGTTTTGCCCTGACTCTGTTCACTGTGCCCGTTCTCGGCAATCACGGATTATGGTTGGCGCTGGCGGTATTCCTCGCCCTGCGCGGCCTGGCGCTGGCGTGGATTTGGCGGCGTCACGGGCAACACGGAACCTGGTTTTCGTAGCTGCTTCGTTTTTAGTCGATGGTTAAAGATTCTGAATAATCTTCAGCAGGCAAAATCCTTACCTATACTGATTACCACGTCCAGCAGAAAACAGTGTTTTACGGACGATGTTATTTCACTCTCTCCACCGAACTAAGAGGAATGGATCATGAATAAAGACGAAGTCGGCGGTAACTGGAAACAGCTCAAAGGTAAAGTGAAAGAGAAATGGGGTAAGCTGACCGATGATGACTTCACCGTCATTGAAGGTAAGCGCGACCAGCTGGTCGGGAAAATCCAGGAACGTTACGGCTATGAGAAAGATCAGGCCGAGAACGAAGTGAAAGACTGGGAAACCCGCAACGATTACCGCTGGTAAATAAATGCACTACCCGTGCGTACACGGATGTACAACCCTCAGGGCGGCTTAAAGGCCGCCCGATATTTTTCTGGCGCTTATTTCTGACCCGGTTTGCGTTTGATGAGGATCGTATGATCGTGACCGCAGCAGTCCTGTGTGCGGCAAGCTTCCACCTCGACACACCCTGAACACAGCCCATGGGCTTCAATCACGTTATGACGTAGCGCAAAGCCCATCCGCGCCGCCAATGCATGCATAATGTCTTCCACGCCGTCAGCCGCTTCTTCCTTCACCACGCCACAACGATCGCAGATAAACATCGCCGACGTATGCGAGGGTTTATCGAACAGATGGCACATCACATAGCTATTGGTGGACTCCACTTTATGCACAAATCCCTGCTCGAGTAAGAATTCCAGCGCCCGATACACGGTCGGCGGCTTGGCCTGCGGCTCGCTGACTTTCAGCAGGTCCAGCAGATCATAAGCGCTGATTGCGCCCGGTTGCAGCGTCATCAGGCGGAGCACTTCAAGGCGTTGGGGGGTCAGTCGCACGCCACGTTGAGCGCAAAGCCTTTCGGCCTGCACGAGCATGTCTTGTGGAGTGGAGTCGTCCATAGGTGCCTCGAATCGGGTGTAAAGTAAACGCCTACTTTACCATGTTTAGGCTCAAACGCCGATAACCTGCCGAGTGTGCTATACATGACCCAACGTACCCAGGAGGGACAAAATGAAAAGACCTGACTGTATTCGACACTGGCGCGAGCTGGAAGAACCCGATAATTCAACCTATCCCGACAGCAGCGAGCTGTTTTCCATCGGCGCACCGCTGGCGCGTAAGCTCGGGCTGATGCGCCTGGGTATTCATCACGAACGCCTGCCGCCGGGCCGCCGCACCTCGTATCCCCATGCCGAAAGCGATGAAGAAGAGTTTATCTATGTGGTGAGTGGTCGCCCTCAGGCGTGGATCAACGGCTACCTTTGGCAGCTTGAGCCGGGTGACAGCGTGGGTTTTCCATCGGGTACTGGCATCTGCCACACTTTTATCAACAATACAGCGGCAGACGTAGAATTATTGGTGGTCGGAGAGGCCAATAAAAAGCATAACCGTATTTATTACCCGCTGAATCCGGAATATGCCGCCACCCGCCAGGATCGCTGGGTCGACCATCCGCCACAGTTTTTTGGTCCGCACGACGGGAAACCTTCGCGAAAATAACAATCTCTTCTATAAATATTGAGGGGCATCACACAATTCAACCTTAACACAGTGAGCCTTAAGGCAAATCATCCTAATTGGCTGCTTTTTACATCGTTATTCACAGCAATAGTTCGGCCCTTTTCAGCGGATAACTGAACGGGGAAAAACGTTCACCTGCATATAACGAGCATACTGTGAAAAAAAATATTAAATATTCTGTGGTGTCAGCGGCCGTCTCCCTGTTTATGGCAAATCAGGCGGGAGCGGCCAATACCTGGTCCGAGGCAAGAAACGATGCAATGGGGGGAACCGGGGTGGCGTCGGCTAATTATGGCAGCGCGGTGCTGATTAACCCCGCGTTACTGGCGAAGTCACAACCGGACGATGATGTCTCTGTCGTTATTCCATCTGTAGGGGCGCAGATTACCGACAAAGACAATCTTCGCGATCAAATTGACGATATCAGCGATGAAATCGACCACTACAAAAAGGTACTCGATAACCTGACGCCACAAGATATCCTGTTGAACCCTGGCGGCACGTTAAACGAATTCCAGAGTGCGGCGGGGGATCTGGCCGGACAGTTGGAAGATCTGAAAGGAAAAACTGCCCGCGCGACCGCCGGGGCAGGGATCGCCGTCAGCGTACCAACCTCGGCGGTATCCCTGGCCTTTGTCGCCAAAGCCTATGCCCACGCGCGTGCCAGCTCCAGTATCGATCAGAACGATATCGACTACCTGCGGAACATTCAGAACTCCGACGCGTTCGCTGCCACCCAGGCCGCCAATGCGGTGATCAACGGCAGCGACGAAATCACCAACAACCTCAACTCAACGGCGTCCGGTAAAGGGGCAATTGTTTCCGATTACGGGATAGCGATTGCGCGCCAATTCGATATCGGCGGCGTGCCGGTGTCGTTGGGTGTGACGCCAAAACTGCAGCAAACCTGGCTCTACAACTACACCACCTCTATCGATGACTATCACAGTGACGACTGGAAAAAGGACAAATACCGCACTGACGACACCGGTTTTAACGTCGATGCCGGTATCGCGGCGGATTTCGGTGAAAACTGGACTCTGGGCCTGAGCGGTCAAAACCTGATGTCGCGTGATATCGACACCAAAGACGTGCGCATCACCAACGGGGCCACCGGGGTGACCACCAACTACAAAGATACTTATCAGATCCGTCCGCTGGTGACGGCTGGCGTGGCGTGGCATACCGATTTTGTGACTCTGAGCGCCGACGGTGACCTGACGGAAACCAAAGGCTTCAAGAGCGAGGACGACTCACAGTATGTCGGCGTAGGGGCCGAGGTGACGCCGCTGAGCTGGCTTGCGGTGCGGGGCGGTTACCGTGCAGATGTGAAGGGTAACGACAGCAATGTCTTCACTGCCGGGGTAGGCTTCGCGCCGTTGAACACCGTACACGTCGATTTAACCGGGCTGTATGGCGAAGATCAAACCTGGGGCGCGGGCGTGCAGTTGGGCCTGACCTTCTGAGTCGCGTTGGTTAACAGGATGAAGCGGAGGCCATGCGCCTCCGCATTTTCTTTATGCTATAGTAGCGCCCCATTTCCACCGGATGCTCATAAATTCGCCATGCTGCCAGAAACACAATCCACCGCTTATCCTGCTCACCGCTTCTCCATCGCACCGATGCTCGACTGGACGGACCGGCATTGTCGTTACTTCCTGCGCCAGCTGTCTCGCCACACGCTGTTGTACACTGAAATGGTGACCACTGGGGCGATCATTCACGGCAAAGGCGACTACCTGGCCTACAGCGAGGAAGAACATCCGTTGGCATTGCAGCTCGGTGGCAGTGACCCGGCAGCGCTAGCGCACTGCGCTAAGCTTGCGCAAGAGCGGGGTTACGATGAGATCAATCTCAACGTTGGCTGCCCGTCTGACCGCGTACAGAACGGTATGTTCGGTGCCTGCCTGATGGGCAACGCCCAGCTGGTGGCCGATTGCGTCAAAGCGATGCGCGACGTGGTGTCCATTCCGGTGACGGTCAAAACCCGGATCGGCATTGATGACCAGGACAGCTACGAATTCCTCTGTGATTTTATTAACACCGTTTCCGGCAATGGCGAATGCGAGATGTTTATCATCCACGCGCGTAAAGCCTGGCTTTCCGGCCTGAGCCCGAAAGAAAACCGTGAAATTCCCCCGCTGGATTATCCGCGTGTCTATCAGCTCAAGCGTGACTTCCCGCATCTGACAATGTCGATTAACGGCGGCATCAAATCGCTGGCGGAAGCCCACGAGCATTTGCAGCATATGGATGGCGTGATGGTGGGCCGCGAGGCGTATCAAAACCCGGGTATTCTGGCCTCGGTCGATCGTGAGATTTACGGCGTTGATGGGGTTGACCCTGATCCGGTGGCGGTGGTGCGTGCCATGTACCCATACATCGAGCGCGAGCTGAGTAATGGCACCTATTTAGGCCACGTTACGCGGCACATGCTTGGCCTGTTCCAGGGCATTCCGGGCGCGCGCCAGTGGCGTCGCTACCTCAGCGAGAACGCCCATAAGGCCGGTGCGGACATTGAGGTTTTAGAACAGGCGCTGCAACTGGTGGCGAATAAACGTTAATTTTACGCTAAAAGTTAGTCTGATTGACCACGCCTCGCACAGTGCTGCGGGGCGTTTTCATTTTTAATCAATGGATTACGTGTTGGCATGATTTTTGTATTTGTCATAGTAAAGGCAGAGGATAATTTCATAAGGGGAAAAAGCCATGCTGGAACTGTTATTTATCATCGGATTCTTTGTCATGCTGCTGATCACCGGGGTATCGATGCTGGGTATTCTGGCGGCGATTGTGGTTGCCACCGTACTGATGTTTGTCGGCGGCCTGTTTGCGCTGATGATCAAACTGCTGCCGTGGTTGCTGCTTGCCGTCGCCGTGGTGTGGATTATCCGCGCCGTCAAAGCGCCGAAAGTGCCGCAGTACCGTCGCCGTTATTAATGATTGCGGGATGCGTCACAACCTGAGAAGGGCAGCGTAGGCAGCGCGTCATAAATCTGTCATTGTTAGCGCGATAATGAATTCATCGCGCTGTACCCTACATACAGCGAACGATAAAAAAAGAAGGGCTTCCCACGGGAAGCCCTCATTATTTCTGCCAGTGCCCCGTTAGGGAATCAACAAGCTTGAACCTTCTGTTGCCCGGCTCTCCAGCGTTTCGTGCGCCTTCTGCGCATCGTGCAACGCAAATTTCTGGCTGTCGGCCACATCCACTTTAATCACCCCGCTGGCGATCAGAGAAAATAGCTCATTGCTGGCCTCTTCCAGCTCTTCCCGGTTAGTGATGTAGCCCTGAAGGGAAGGGCGCGTGACATACAGGGATCCTTTTTGATTCAGGATCCCGAGATTCACGCCGGTGACCGCGCCGGAGGAATTACCAAAGCTGACCATCAGGCCACGGCGTTGCAGACAGTCCAGCGAGGCTTCCCAGGTGTCTTTCCCCACTGAGTCATACACCACACGCAGTTTTTTGCCGTGGGTTATTTCTTTCACCCGTTCGACCAAATTTTCTTCACGATAGTTAATCACCTGCCAGGCCCCGGCCTGAAGCGCGCGCTGCGCCTTTTGCGCCGAACCCACGGTGCCAATCAGCTGCGCCCCGAGCGCTTTAGCCCACTGGCAGGCAATCAGCCCTACGCCGCCCGCCGCCGCATGGAACAGGAACGGTTCGTTGGGTTTGATTTCCCAGGTTTTACGCAGCAGATAAAACACCGTTAGCCCTTTGAGGAACGAGGCGGCGGCCTGTTCGTAAGAGATGGCGGCAGGCAGAATGGCGACTTTGTCTGCCGGAACGTTATGCACCGAACTGTACGCGCCAAGCCCAGATTGCGCATACACCACGCGATCGCCCGCCTTGATGTGCTGCACGCCGCTGCCTACTTTGCTGACCACGCCTGCGCCTTCCGTTCCCAGACCGCTCGGCAAAGCGGGCGGTGGATACAGTCCGCTGCGGATATAGATATCGATATAGTTAATGCCAATGGCCTTGTTCTCCACCTGGACCTCGTTTTCTTTCGGATCCGCTGGGGTAAATTCCACGGCGTTGAGTACGTCAGGTCCACCGTGTTGATGAAATTCAATGCGCGTTGCCATGCTTCCTCCGTACATATCGTTTAGCGGGGGCATCAGATATGATAATCTTACGGCCCACTCTTTAACCCGGTAACTCCATTCACTATGGCAGGAAATAAACCCTTCAACAAACAACAGACTGAGCCACGTGAGCGCGATCCGATGGTCGCCGGGCTGAAAGTACCGCCGCACTCGATTGAAGCGGAACAGTCGGTGTTGGGCGGTTTGATGCTGGATAACGAGCGCTGGGACGACGTGGCAGAACGCGTCGTGTCTGAAGATTTCTATACCCGTCCGCATCGCCACATCTTTACCGAGATGGCGAAATTGCATGAATCGGGCAGTCCGATTGACCTGATTACGCTCGCGGAATCGCTGGAGCGGGAAGGGCAATTAGACAGCGTCGGTGGTTTTGCCTATTTGGCAGAATTGTCGAAAAACACGCCAAGTGCGGCGAACATTAGCGCCTATGCAGATATCGTGCGTGAACGTGCGGTCGTGCGTGACATGATCTCCGTGGCGAATGAAATCGCCGAAGCGGGATTTGATCCCCAGGGGCGCACCAGTGAAGACCTGCTGGATTTAGCCGAATCCCGGGTATTCAAAATCGCGGAAAGTCGGGCCAACAAAGACGAAGGCCCGAAAAATATCGCCGAAGTGCTCGACGCCACCGTGGCGCGTATCGAACAGTTGTTCCAGCAACCGCATGACGGCGTCACCGGGGTCAACACCGGCTATGACGATCTGAATAAGAAAACCGCCGGTTTGCAGCCGTCGGATTTGATTATCGTCGCCGCGCGTCCGTCGATGGGTAAAACCACCTTTGCGATGAACCTCGTCGAAAACGCGGCGATGTTGCAGGATAAGCCGGTACTTATCTTCAGTCTTGAAATGCCCTCAGAACAGATAATGATGCGTTCTCTGGCCTCGCTGTCGCGCGTCGATCAGACCCGAATCCGTACCGGTCAGCTCGATGATGAAGACTGGGCGCGCATTTCGGGCACCATGGGCATTCTGCTGGAAAAACGTAACATCTACATCGATGACTCCTCCGGCCTGACGCCAACGGAAGTGCGCTCCCGCGCGCGCCGTATCGCCCGTGAGCACGGTGGCATCGGCCTGATCATGATCGACTACCTGCAGCTGATGCGCGTGCCGTCATTGTCGGATAACCGTACCCTTGAAATCGCCGAAATCTCGCGTTCTCTAAAAGCGTTAGCCAAAGAGTTGCAGGTGCCGGTGGTGGCGCTGTCGCAGCTGAACCGCTCCCTGGAACAACGTGCCGACAAGCGCCCGGTCAACTCCGACCTGCGTGAATCCGGCTCCATCGAGCAGGATGCCGACTTAATCATGTTCATCTACCGTGATGAGGTTTATCACGAGAACAGTGATCTGAAAGGCATTGCCGAAATCATTATTGGTAAGCAGCGTAACGGCCCGATCGGTACGGTACGTCTGACGTTCAACGGACAATGGTCGCGTTTTGATAATTATGCGGGCCCGCAATATGATGATGAGTGATATCTAAGGAATTCAAATGCAAGCGGCAACTGTAGTCATTAACCGCCGCGCTCTGCGACACAATCTGCAACGCCTGCGTGAACTGGCCCCGGCCAGTAAGCTCGTTGCGGTCGTGAAAGCGAACGCCTACGGACACGGTCTTCTGGAGACCGCGCGCATGCTCCCTGACGCCGATGCCTTTGGCGTCGCTCGCCTGGAAGAGGCGCTGCGCCTGCGAGAGGGTGGCATCCGCCAGCCTGTTCTGCTGCTGGAAGGTTTTTTCAATGCCAGCGATCTGCCGCTGATATCAGCCCAGGGTTTTCACACCGCGGTGCATAACCCCGAACAGCTTGCAGCCCTGGAGCAGGCAGAATTGCCTGAACCGGTAACGGTGTGGATGAAACTAGACACGGGGATGCACCGTCTGGGCGTGCGTCCGGAAGAGGCCACTGCATTTTACCAGCGCCTGAGTCAGTGCAAAAACGTGCGCCAGCCGGTGAATGTGGTGAGCCACTTTGCCCGGGCGGACGAGCCTGATTGCGGTGCCACCGAGCAGCAGCTCGATATCTTCACCACCTTCACCGAAGGCAAGCCGGGTCAACGCTCCATCGCCGCGTCCGGCGGGATCCTGCTGTGGCCCCAGTCGCATTTCGACTGGGTGCGCCCGGGCATTATTCTCTACGGCGTCTCACCGCTGGAAGGCTCACAGTGCGGCGAAGATTTTGGCTTCCAACCCGTGATGTCGCTGACCTCGAGCCTGATCGCGGTACGTGAACACAAGGCTGGCGAGCCGGTAGGCTACGGCGGCACCTGGGTAAGCGAACATGACACCCGTCTCGGCGTGGTCGCTATGGGCTATGGGGATGGTTACCCGCGGGCTGCGCCATCCGGTACCCCAGTGCGGGTTAACGGTCGCGAAGTGCCGGTGGTTGGTCGTGTCGCCATGGACATGATTTGCGTCGATCTCGGCCCGCAAGCCGCTGACAAAGCGGGCGACCCGGTAATACTGTGGGGCGAGGGCCTGCCGGTCGAACGGATTGCTGAAATAACGAAAGTAAGTGCTTACGAACTTATCACGCGCCTGACGTCGCGGGTAGCGATGAAATACGTCGACTGATCGCCGCGTTGTCACCCTTTTCAGGCCGGAAAGGGTGACAACAGTGGTTTCGCCCTAACATCCGCTCGATCTTCCCCCGTATCCAGTTTATTGTGTTTATCCCTGCCCCGCATAACTCTGGAGAATTCACCTGTGTTTCAGAACGTTGACGCCTATGCAGGCGACCCCATCCTTTCTTTAATGGAACGGTTTAAAGAAGACTCTCGCCCCGACAAAGTGAACCTCAGCATTGGCCTGTATTACAACGAAGACGGGATTATCCCGCAGCTGCAGGCCGTGGCAGAAGCAGAGGCGCAGCTGAACGCTCAGCCGCACGGGGCATCGGTGTATCTGCCGATGGAAGGTCTGAACACCTACCGCACCGGCGTAGCGCCGCTGCTGTTTGGCGTTGACCATCCGGTGCTGAAGCAAAACCGCGTGGCGACCATCCAGACGCTGGGCGGTTCCGGTGCGCTGAAAGTGGGAGCGGATTTCCTCAAACATTATTTCCCGGACTCAAAAGTGTGGGTCAGCGATCCCACCTGGGAAAATCACATCGCCATATTTGAAGGCGCTGGGTTCGAAGTAAGCACTTACCCTTGGTTCGATTCTGAGACCAACGGCGTGCGTTTCGATGCGCTGCTCGAAAAACTGAATAGCCTGCCTGAAAAAGACATTGTGTTGCTGCATCCGTGCTGCCACAACCCAACGGGTGCAGATCTGACCAACGCCCAGTGGGATGCGGTCACTGAGGTGCTGAAAGCGCGGAATCTGATCCCCTTCCTCGACATCGCCTATCAGGGCTTTGGCGCGGGCATGGAAGAAGATGCCTACGCCATCCGCACCATCGCGGGCGCAGGCCTGCCGGTGTTGGTCAGCAACTCGTTCTCCAAAATTTTCTCGCTCTATGGTGAGCGCGTGGGCGGTCTGTCGGTCGTCTGCGAAGAGAGTGAAACCGCAGGCCGCGTGCTCGGTCAGCTGAAAGCGACCGTGCGTCGCATTTACTCCAGCCCGCCGAATTTTGGTGCGCAGGTGGTATCGGCCGTATTGAACAACGCTGCGCTGAAAGCCTCATGGCTGGCGGAAGTGGAAGCCATGCGCACCCGTATTCTGGCGATGCGTCAGGAACTGGTTAACGCGCTAAAACAGGCGATACCGAACGGCAATTTTGACTATCTGCTCAAGCAGCGTGGGATGTTCAGCTATACCGGGCTGAGCGCCAAGCAGGTCGATCGGTTGCGTGAAGAGTTTGGTGTGTACCTGATTGCCAGTGGTCGCATGTGTGTCGCGGGCCTCAACACTCGCAACGTTCAACGCGTGGCGCAGGCGTTTGCTGCTGTAATGTAAGTGCTCACTTACCTTCTCTCTCCCGGCTGGGAGAGAGATATTAACAATTGGATGTTAAAGGGATACCTATGCGCAAGGTCACATCAGCGCTCAGCGCTATTTGCTTGTTGTTTACCATCAACAGCGCCGTGGTGGATGCACATGCCTCGTCGCCATCTCCGCTGTATATGGGCACAAACGTCGCGAAGCTCGCCGAACAGGTGCCGATTCATTGGGTTTCCGTGGCACAAATTGAAAACAGTCTGATGGGCCGCCCGCCAATGGCTGTTGGATTCGATATTGATGATACTGTCCTGTTCTCAAGCCCAGGCTTTTGGCGTGGTAAAAAGACCTTTTCTCCGGACAGTGAAGACTACCTGAAGAACCCGGAATTCTGGGAAAAGATGAACAACGGCTGGGATGCGTTCAGCATCCCGAAAGAAGTGGCTCGCGCGCTGATCGCCCTGCACGTGAAACGTGGGGACAGCATCTATTTCGTCACCGGGCGCAGCCAGACTCAAACCGAAACCGTGTCTAAAACACTACAGGATGATTTCCTGATCCCGGCTACCAACATGAATCCGGTCATTTTTGCAGGCGATAAGGCCGGGCAGAACACCAAGGTTCAGTGGCTGAAGGAGAAGAACATCAAAGTGTTCTACGGTGATTCGGACAATGACATTACCGCCGCTCGCGACGTAGGTGTCCGGGGTATCCGCATCCTGCGGGCCTCAAACTCTACCTACAAGCCGCTGCCGAATGCCGGGGCGTACGGTGAAGAAGTGATCGTCAATTCTGAATATTGACAATGAAAAACGGCAACCGAGAGCGTTGCCGTTTTTTTAATCAGAAGCGTTTCCCCTTTCTCCCGTCTTGCTGCACACTAAGAAAAGACTTATTTCGCTGAGGGGAACCACGATGACCATTTCGGAGTTGCTGCAATACTGCATGAACAAACCCGGTGCCGAACAGAGCGTTCACAGCGACTGGAAGGCCACGCAGATTAAAGTGTCTGATGTGCTATTTGCGATGGTGAAAGAGGTGGAAGGCCGCCCGGCAACCTCGCTGAAAACCAGCCCGGAACTCGCGGATTTATTACGTCAGCAGCACAGCGATGTGCGTCCCAGTCAGCATCTCAATAAAGCCCACTGGAGCACGGTGTATCTTGACGGGTCACTGCCGGATTCGCAGATTTACTATCTGGTGGATGCTTCTTATCAGCAGGCGATGGGGATGCTGCCAGACCAGGTCAGGCAGCATCTTACAGAGTGATTACAGTAACGGCTTGAGGAAGCGTGCCGTGTGAGAGGCTTCGCATTCCGCGACCGTTTCTGGCGTGCCGGAGATGAGAATTTCCCCGCCGCCGCTGCCGCCTTCCGGGCCGAGATCGACAATCCAGTCTGCGGTTTTAATCACGTCCAGATTGTGCTCGATAACCACGATGGTGTTGCCCTGGTCCCGCAGCTTATGCAGCACGTCCAGCAGTTGCTGGATATCGGCAAAGTGCAGACCGGTGGTCGGTTCATCGAGGATATATAGCGTTTGACCGGTACCGCGTTTCGACAGCTCACGCGCCAGCTTCACGCGCTGGGCTTCACCGCCGGAAAGCGTCGTCGCCGACTGACCCAACCGAATGTACGTCAGGCCAACGTCCATCAACGTTTGCAGCTTACGCGCCAGCGCCGGAACGGCATCAAAGAACTCACGCGCTTCTTCAATGGTCATATCCAGCACTTCGTGGATGGTCTTGCCCTTGTACTTAATCTCCAGCGTTTCGCGGTTATAGCGTTTGCCTTTGCACTGATCGCACGGCACGTAGATATCCGGCAGGAAGTGCATCTCAACCTTGATAACGCCATCGCCCTGACAGGCTTCGCAGCGACCACCGCGCACGTTAAAGCTGAACCGGCCCGGCGTATAACCGCGTGAGCGCGATTCCGGCACGCCAGCGAACAGTTCACGCACTGGGGTAAAGATGCCGGTGTAGGTCGCCGGGTTAGAGCGCGGCGTACGGCCAATCGGGCTCTGATCGATATCAATCACTTTGTCGAAATGCTCAAGGCCCGCGACATCGCGATAAGGAGCCGGTTCGGCAATGGTCGCGCCGTTGAGCTGGCGCTGGGCAATCGGGAACAGCGTATCGTTGATCAGCGTCGATTTACCGGAACCGGACACTCCGGTCACGCAGGTGAACAGGCCAACCGGCACCGTCAGCGTCACGTCTTTGAGGTTGTTGCCGCGCGCGCCGGTCAGTTTCAACACTTTGGCCGGGTCAGCAGGGACACGCTCTTTCGGCACTTCGATTTTGCGCTTGCCGCTCATGTACTGGCCGGTCAATGATTCCGGCACCGCCATAATGGCTTCCAGCGGGCCTTCGGCGACCACTTCACCGCCGTGGACGCCAGCGCCTGGGCCGATATCAATCACGTGGTCAGCCGCGCGGATAGCATCTTCGTCATGCTCCACCACAATCACCGTATTACCGAGATTACGCAGGTGAATCAGGGTGCCGAGCAGGCGTTCGTTATCGCGCTGATGCAACCCGATAGACGGCTCATCCAGCACGTACATCACGCCCACCAGACCGGCACCAATCTGGCTTGCCAGACGAATACGTTGGGCTTCGCCGCCGGAGAGGGTTTCCGCCGAGCGAGAGAGTGAAAGATAATTCAGACCGACGTTGACCAGGAATCTCAGGCGATCGCCAATCTCTTTCAGCACTTTCTCAGCAATTTTGGCGCGTTGCCCGCTGAGCTTCATGTTCTGGAAGAACTCCATCGCATGGCCGATGCTCATGTCTGAAATCGTGGGCAGCGGAGTATTCTCGACGAACACATGGCGCGCTTCGCGGTTCAGACGGGTACCGTCACAGCTGGTACACGGACGGTTGCTGATGAACTTCGCCAGCTCCTCGCGCACCGCGTTAGATTCGGTCTCTTTGTAACGGCGCTCCATGTTATGCAGCACGCCTTCGAACGGATGACGACGTACAGAGGTATCGCCACGATCGTTCATATATTTGAATTCAATCGACTCTTTTCCTGAACCGTACAGCACCACTTTCTGCACATGCGCGTTCAGGCTGCCCCACGGGGCTTCGACGTCGAATTCATAATGCTCCGCCAGCGAGCGCAGCATCTGGAAGTAGTAGAAGTTACGGCGATCCCAGCCGCGGATAGCGCCGCCTGCCAGCGAAAGTTCCGGGTTCTGAATGATGCGATCCGGGTCGAAATATTGCTGCACGCCCAGGCCGTCACAGGTTGGACATGCGCCCGCCGGGTTGTTGAACGAGAACAGACGCGGTTCCAGTTCCCGCATGCTGTAGCCGCAAATCGGACAGGCAAAGTTGGCGGAGAACAGCAGCTCATCGGCTTTCGGGTCGTCCATGTCGGCGACAATCGCGGTGCCGCCAGACAGATCCAGCGCTGTTTCAAAGGATTCGGCCAGACGCTGGGCCAGATCTTCGCGCACCTTGAAGCGGTCAATCACCACTTCGATGGTGTGTTTCTTTTGCAGCTCGAGCTTCGGCGGATCGGAAAGGTCGCAGACCTCGCCGTCAATACGGGCGCGGATGTAGCCCTGGCTCGCCAGGTTTTCCAGCGTTTTGGTGTGCTCGCCTTTACGCTCTTTAATCACTGGTGCCAGCAGCATCAGGCGTTTGCCTTCCGGCTGCGACAGCACGTTGTCGACCATCTGGCTGACGGTTTGTGCCGCCAACGGAACGTCGTGATCCGGGCAGCGCGGCTCGCCCACACGGGCAAACAGCAGACGCAGATAATCGTGTATTTCGGTGATGGTCCCGACGGTGGAACGCGGGTTATGCGATGTTGATTTTTGCTCAATAGAGATGGCCGGCGACAGCCCCTCGATATGGTCAACGTCGGGTTTTTCCATCAGCGACAGGAACTGACGCGCATAGGCGGAGAGTGATTCCACGTAGCGCCGCTGCCCTTCGGCATACAGCGTATCAAACGCCAGCGAAGATTTTCCTGACCCAGAAAGCCCGGTCACGACAATCAGTTTGTCGCGAGGGATGACGAGGTTGATGTTTTTGAGATTATGGGTGCGGGCGCCCCGAACTTCGATCTTATCCATTCACCTTTCCCGGTAGAGACTCGGAATGCCTGGTTTGCTTGAAGGACAAACGGCGGAAACGGCTAATTATGACACAGTTTGACCTGAATGAATATACAGTAGTGGAATCGTGCTTCAGCGTTTCGCTGCAACGAACTGTATCCAAAATGGATTGCTGGAATGAAGCTCGCAAACTATCAAATCGACACTTTGTAATGCTACAATCCCCCGTTTACACTATTAAGAAATGTTTTCAGGAGACACGATCATGGCCAGCAGAGGCGTAAACAAGGTGATTCTCGTCGGTAATCTGGGTCAGGACCCGGAAGTACGCTATATGCCGAGTGGTGGTGCAGTTGCCAACATTACGCTGGCTACTTCTGAATCCTGGCGTGATAAAGCAACCGGCGAAATGAAAGAGCAGACTGAATGGCACCGCGTCGTGCTGTTCGGCAAACTGGCGGAAGTGGCCGGTGAATATCTGCGTAAAGGTTCCCAGGTCTATATCGAAGGCCAGTTGCGTACCCGCAAATGGACCGATCAGTCCGGCGCAGAAAAATACACCACTGAGGTGGTGGTCAACGTGGGCGGCACCATGCAGATGCTCGGTGGCCGTCAGGGCGGCGGCGCACCAGCAGGTGGCGGTCAGCAGCAGGGTGGCGGAAGCTGGGGTCAACCACAGCAGCCACAGGGTGGCAACCAGTTCAGCGGCGGCGCGCAGTCCCGTCCGCAGCAGCAGCCGTCTTCCGCTCCGGCACAGTCTAACGAACCACCGATGGATTTCGACGACGATATCCCGTTCTGATATCCCGCTGCGCGATAATCATTTGAATACGTTGAAGGCCCCGTTAAGGGGCCTTCTTGTTTTTAGCGTTCGCTATTTTTTATGAATGTATCCACATCATGGGCGAGTGGGATAGCGTCAATAGCTCCAAATTTTGTGCAGGTCAATGCGCCACAGACGTTGGCCCAGCGCACCGCATGCAGGAATTCTGATGCGTCGTCTAACCGGCAGCCGGATTGGGCAACTTGAGCTAACAATGCGCCGATAAATGCATCACCCGCCCCGGTCGAATCAATGGCCTCTATCGCTACAGAGGGGATAAGGTGTTGCTCGCCTGAATGATGACTAACCCAGGTTCCCCGCCGACCACAGGTGACGGTGACGTAGCTGACGCCTGTCTCATGCAATCTACTGCAGCCCTCGGTGTTGGTCTTCGCGCCGGTGATGAAGTGCAGTTCCTCCTCACTGACTTTGACGATATCCGCCTGCTGAAACCACGGCGTGCAACGGGCGATAAACCGTTTCGGATCCTGCCCCCACAAACCGTCCCGATAATTGGGATCAAATGAGATCAATACCCCACGCTGTTTAGCTTCATGCAGGAGACGCTGGTAGGTGACATACAGTTCTCCGTCCAGCAGGCCGGTGGCGGCCCCAAAATGAACGATGCCGACATTATCAAGAAAATCAGCGGGAATATCCCTCCACGAGAGATCGCCATCGGCACCACGGCAAAAGGTAAAATCGCGCTCACCGTCTTCCTGTAAACCGACAAAGGCTAACGTAGTGGGTGTAGCGCAGCGCGTCACGCCAGTGCGCTCAATGCCCTCAGATTCCAGGGTGTGCAGCAGGAAATCGCCGAAGGGATCGTGGCCGATTTTCGCCGCCAGCTTCGCGTGGCCGCCGCTACGGTTGATGGCTGCGGCAACGTTAGCGGGGGCTCCCCCGGCTTTTTTGAGGAAGCGGGCCCCCTGTTTCAGGCCCAGTCCAATGTCGGTGCAGACAAAATCAATCAACAGTTCACCAATGCAGGCAATGTAATAACCACCCATTAACGTTGTCCTTCCGCCGTTGCGCCGGAAGTGGGCGTCGCTCTAAAGGCGTTCACGGTTTTATCAATCACCACCTGGCTGTCAGTGCCTGAATCCAGCACCGTATTTTGCTGCGAGGCGGGTTCTATCTGGACGGCAGTCACCGTCAGCGCTTCAAGACCCTGAGTAGACAGCAACGCGTTGACCTGAGTCGAGAAACAGGCGCTGGCGTCTGCTGCCTCCTGCACGGTGGAGGTTTCGGTAGTAGCGACAATAGGGTTATTAGAAATCGTATTTCCTTTGCCGGAAACGACTCGAATAATGACCGGCGTCGCGCCAGTTGGCGTAATATATTGCGTATCAATGGTCTCGGAAATATGGTTGGCAACGATCGAGTTATTATCGCCACTGATATACAGGAGGCCATATAAATCATCTAACCCATTGTTGTAGGCCTGCATCGGTGCCCAGGGTTCACGCTCGCGGAAGAAATGGTTGGACGATACCAGGTTTTCAGAACTGCCTTCCTCCATTATCAACATGCCAGGGTAAAATGAATGGAATCGGTTGCTGCTGATTGAGGAGCGAACCACATTCGAGAAATGAACGCTGCTTTTTCCTCGCGGGAATATATTGTTGGCGGTAATTAACAGGCCACCGAAGTTTTCTGCGTATACAGAATAACCACGATAACCTGCCCCAATCAGGTTATCGGTTATTTTAGATGCCTGACCGGACTCGCGTAACTCGATGCAGTTCCCACATTCAGCGATGAAGTTGTTATGTATCGCCAGGGCGTCAGCATTATAAATCGTTGCCCCGTGTTCAAGATAGACCAGCCCCATGCCGCTGATACGGAAAGAGTCCTGTGCGCTGGCAATGTAGATGCCGGTCTTACCGTTAAGGTAGCTGTTCTCCGGGTCATTGCTGCCAGAGTTGTCATCGACAAAGTGTAAACCGTCAATACAGAAGTCAGCAAACTCGACGGAACTTATTCGCGGATCTCCGCTGCGGGCGATATAGAATGCGGCCCCGGCAGATTCCGCTGCGCCATCTTCCGGTGATATATCTACCAGAATACGGCTGCCACCCGGCCATAATTCATGCCAGTTTGGCCAATTACTCTTGGGAGTATTGAAACGGATGCTGGACGAAGTGAAGCCATGTCCGGAACCCATGATTTTCAGATAACTAATATCTATCACCACCTGAGTGAGAAGATGATAATCACCCGGTGGAATATAAATTACCGCGCCGGGTTTACCGCCTTCATTCACATTGGTGTCAGTTTGTCGGCTTTTAATATCGGCAATCATGCTATTAATCACTTCACCAATGTCCGTGTACGGATTACCTGTGTCCCATTCCGTGACATCGTAATAATTATTACTCGACATATATTAAGTCCTTCTGTGACATTAAATTAAAGAGGTTTATTACTGCGGATAAGCAGCACGATAGTGGGTGAGTATGGCCGTGGTGCCCGTGAGGTGTATTTGCGTCAGCGTACTGCATGAATAATAACGTCGCGTCCCGCAGATGCTGCCCGCGTTGGCAAAGACTTCAACGATCCCGGCGTCGAAGCACAGCGTGACATCTTCCACGTTCGCCACTGGCGCATGATATCGGCCATCATCCTGGCCTTTTTCGCGCAGCGACAGTAATTTGCCGTCATATTCGAGAACAATTTCCTGACCGCTTTCCCCGCTAAGGGTCAGACAAAAAGCGGCTGTCGGGCTAAATGCGATCGCACAGGCTTTGCTGCCCTTGATCCCCGACCATGCAACGTTATCAGCCAGTCTGTTCTGACCGATGACCAGTGATTCGGGCGGTAAAACAGGTGTCATGCAGAGCTGCTGTTGCGCATTAAGATGAAAGCGGCGCGGTAAGGACATTTCACCGCAATAGCTGGAGTCGACGCTTTTTTGCGTGGCCCAGTTATACAGCCAGGCAAAGCCGGTACGCGCATCTTCTTCGCCCCAGGTTTGCAGGGCATAGAAATCGGTACCGAAATCCAGTATTTGCAGTGGGTGTGCTGCCGGGGTGAAATAGCCGTTGCGGAAATCACCGGTTTGGGCAAACAGCAGGTTGTGGCGACCGGTTACAGGTTCGGTATAACCCACGACGCCGATGATTAACACCCACACGCCATCCAGACAGAAAAAGTCCGGACATTCCACGCAGCGGCCTCCGTTTTCGCGAAAGTAGGCCGGGGCCACGTACAGCACATGATGAAATGCCCAGCTTTCACTGTCTGTGGAGTGAAACAGCAGCATCGCCGGGTCGCCGTTTAAGGCGGCACCGAGGATCATATAGAAAGTGGCATCTGCCTCTTCATACCAGACTTTGGGATCGCGGAAATCACAATCGACGCCGGGAGGCAGTTCAGTTAACACCGTTTTCACTGACGCGGGTTTGTCGTAACTTTCCAGCGGTACGGCCATTTTCTGAATTTCGCGGTAGCCACGGTATAAATCGTAAGCGGGCAGTCGCTCGGTATACCAGAAACGGGTTAGCCCTTGCGCATCAATAAACGCGCTACCGGAGAAGGCACCGCCTGTCGCTCCCAGAGCTGCCAGATTTTGTTCCGGCTGGAGAAAGACCGGGTAGTGTCGCCAGTGATAAAGGTCTTTGCTCACCGCGTGGTTCCAGTGCATCGGCCCCCACTCGGTGCTGTGCGGGTGATACTGATAAAACAGGTGCCATTCGTCGCCTTTACGATGCAGACCATTGGGATCGTTCATCCAGCCAGTGTGTGGAGAAAAATGCAGCGCTGGGCGTAACGGATCCTGCAAATAGCCGTTGGCAATATCGCAGTCGCTCAACAACCGGAGGGCATTGTCCTGAGTGGCGATAAAGCTGACCCCGTTTTCGGGCAGCGTATCCGGATGCCAGGTATAGCACAGCGAGATTTCGCAGTGCTCAGGCAACCACTCCAGGCAGGCTATTCCGTCCTGCCATGCGGTCCAGGTAAAATAGTGGTAGTAGGGGGGGGCGGTGGTGATTTTAAATAGCACCTCATTTTCCATACGGATGGAAAAAAGAGGGAAGCTGGCGGGCTTTGTTTCTTTCAGCCATATATCAATCCGCTGGCCTTGCTTAACATTAAACGACAGGGACATCTTTATACTCCTGAGTCTGGGCAGAGCTGTTTTGCAGTTCACGTTTCGCGAGGTCGACTTTAATGGTTTCGAGCAAGGTGTTGTTCAATTTGAAGTAGCGCACTATCCAGGCACTGATGAAATAGCTCACCATCGGTAATAACGAGAACATGATAATAATGCCCTGCAGGGTCTGTTCATTTTGCTGTGGCTTATTGGCGACATACCCGGTATAGGATAATATCCAGGCGACAATCGCCCCGGCGACGGCCAGACCCATTTTCAGCATAAACAGGTTGCCGGCAAACGAAATACCGGTCAGGCGTTTGCCTAATTTCCAGTCACCGTAATCATCGACGTCTGACATCATTGCCCACAAAATAGGGCCAGACTGAATAAGATGCAGAATGTTAATTACAATAAACAGCGCCAGCAGCGGTGTCAGTGAGTGTGGATCGACAAACCACAGGGTGAAAGAAAGGATGCCGAGAATAATATTAATAATACGGAACAGTTTAATTTTATCAAAACGATCTGTCAGCGGTTTTGCAATGACACTACCCAACATATTGCAGGCCACGCCGAGGGCCATGAAGAAGGTAATGAATCCAACGGAGGCCTGCATCACGTAGGTGGCATAATAGATGGTCACCGCCCCACGAATAAAAGCCGGAAAAACGTTCAGGAAGGTAATCGTTATCATCAGCAGCCATTGATCATTTTTGATAATGTCTTTGAGATCCTTCCTTAAGGTGTCATTGGCTTTAATGGAGACCACGCGCTCTTTGATACTGGAGAAACAGAACAGGAACATTAACGTCGCCGCGCCGCCCATGATCATCATCGTTCCCTGGAAGCCGGACGCCCGGTTGCCATTACCCAGCCAGTCGGTTAACGGTAAAATCGAGGAGGAGACGATAAGCGTTGCCAGGCCGTTGAGGAAAAAACGCCATGACAGGCAGCCCAGACGTTCTTTTTGGTTGAGGGTAATGACGCCTGCTACCGAGCAATATGGGATATTGATGGCAGTATAAATCAATGACATGACTAAGTAGGTGACCCAGGCATAGATGATTTTTCCGTTCATGCTCAGGTCGGGCGTGGTGAACATTAACACTGCGCCGAGGCCAAATGGCACGGCCATCCACAGCAGCCAGGGCCGGAATTTACCCCAGCGGGTTCGGGTACGGTCGCAAATTGCGCCCATGACCGGATCGCTAAAGGCGTCAAATACACGGATCACCAAAAAGAGGGTGCCAACAATTCCAGGATCAAGGCCATACACGTCGGTATAAAACCAGGTTAAATAGAGCGCCAGCACGCTCCAAATCATACAGGAACCTGCATCACCCATACCGTAGCCGATCTTTTCTTTGAGGCTCAATTTTTCATAAGCACTGTGTTTTTCTGCTACTGTAGCAGACATAAATATCCCTCAATATTGTTATGTCATAAATACAATGCATGGAGTATTACGATCCATGCCGTAGTAAAATACAGGGGAGTATTATCTCTCCTTCAAATTTCATGGTGTTCAGAAAGGTAAAACTTACAGAGTAGTAATATTAAGATTGATACTGCTCTCACGGATAATTAAGCGCGAGACTATTTCATACATTTCGATACTCTCCTGCTTGTTGTTATTGCTGACCATCTGGAACGCCAGGTGTGCGATCTCATTGATCGGTTGTGCGACGCTGGTGATTTTTTTCGTCTGCGCCAATAACGTGTTATCGAAACTGACGATGGCAATGTCCTGTGGAACGGAGATTCCCTTATTGTTTAACCCATCAATAATATAACTGGCGGCGACGTCGTTATAGACCATCAGACACGTGCATACTGTTTCCCGGCTGGCTAATTTTTCGATAATGTCATCCAGTATACTGATATGCCCAGATATTTTTTCACCTTCGCCTTTCGCTATCCAGAATTGGTTCTGTGGATTAAGGGATAATCCGTGGCCAATGATTTTTTTACTCCAGGCTGACACTTTACGATTGTCGACCCCCTCCTGTGCAATAAAACCTAAGGCGGTGTGTCCGGTCTGGATAAAATGCTCGGCAATATTTTCCGCGCCTTTACTCTGATTAATCGATACCGAGTTAAAAAACCGAGAAACCTGTGTCACAACCGCCACCGGAATGTGGGTGGCTGCCAGCCACTCCGCAAGTTCCGCTTCCGCTTCTGTAGGGACCCACAGCAGACAGTCAATTCCCATCCCGATCAGGGTATGAATAATCTGTTTATCCTGCTGCGGTTGGTTCTGGTGTGTTTTCACGATCACCGTCTTGCCGATGTATCGCGCTTCTTCCTCAAAGGTGGCCAGCAGTTCACAAAAGTGCGGGTTAACCAGGTTCGGCAGAACGACGGCGACCAGACCAGAACGTTTACCGCTCAGTTGAAACGCGCTTTTACTGGGCACATAACACAGGTAATCCATCGCATCCCGCACCGCCTGACGTGTTTCTGGCACCACGCTGGGATGATTGTTCAGCACCCGCGATACGGTAGCTGTTGATACTCCTGCTTTTTTTGCGACATCTTTAATGGAAGCCATGATGATGAAATGTGCCCTCTAAACCGTGAAGTCACTATAAAGTGTGATAGAGGTCAAAAATGTAAGCCAGTTCACATGTTGTTGCGTTACATGAAACCCGGTTCATGCTCTCACTTCTTCAGATCAATAAGATGCAAAAAAGGCCAGTCACTTACATGACTGGCCTTTCACCCTCGCGGGAAAGCAGTGTAGTACAGATGTCGCCTGTCAGGTCACGACCATCGGCCATTCTGACGGGGTCGGGGTCTGGCTCATCACTTCTATCATTACGTCTTTAATGTTGTTCCAGACGACGGACATATCGTGCAGGCTAATCCCCAACAGGCCGGTGGCAAACCAGCAGGAGGCGATGACGCCGAGTAAACTGCAAATGACTGCCAGTCCGGCGTAATCGGATTTTCGGAGCTGAATTTTTAAGGTGCTGGCGAGAAACATCAGCACAGCGCTAACGATTGGCCAGCGAAGAAGAACCACGCCGGTGGTGACTGAAACCATGAAACATACCCTCTGACTATCGGCAGGCATCGACCAATACAATGAAACACTGTTTCGTGTTTCACAAGAATGTGTGAACTATATCACGTTTGTTGTTTTATTCGCCACTGTCAGTATGAAAATTTTCATAGCATGCAAGCAGACATTTTGTTGAAACCATTGATGGGAAGAATATATTCTCCACCTCTTTTCGGCAGGGTTATCTGGTATTTCAGTGGGATAGCAAATCGTCACAACGGTTAAGCATTTGTACAATATTTACATTATGAAATAGTTGGCTTATGCTTTGTGGACAATAATTTTTACTTGCGATCAATTAATCAGCTATTGATTTTATTCACTATTTTATTTTCTGTAATTCTTTTAAGACAACACAGTGTGTTTTGTTACCCTGAGCTTACACTTTAATGATTAACCTGTGCTTAATCATGCAGATCAGTATCTGATTTATTCATTGCGGGTTTTGACACTAACAAACCTGTGATTGAAAAAATGAAAAAAGAGAGACTACACACAGCAATTAACGATGCAGAACTCAGTCTGCATCGACTGGCCAAACTTATGCCCGGGCTGTCGGCACACCGACGGCTGGCCGACGTTTTGCAGCTGATTCACGGCGTGTTTGAGGCACGTATGTCCTGGATAATGCTGGAAACTGACGAGTTACGGCATCTGGAAGTGCTGGGCGATTCGCTACCCAATGATAGCGCTGAACGTCTGCTGGCAGCGCTGCGTCAGCATCGGGCACCGTGGCGGGTAAAGTGCTGGCACAAAAATGTGGGCCGGTTGCTCTATCCTGAGGATCATCCTTTGGCACAGCAATTAAAATGCGGGGTACTTTGCCGTATATTCCCCTTGCAGGATGATGCCCGCGCTTTTCTATTTTTGGCGTTTGATCAACCTTTATTAGCGCCTGCAGTATTGCGCAGCGTGGCGCAGATTATTGCAGAAAAATTGCATGACGCGATGACCGAATTAATATCCCGCGAGCGCACCGCCGTTGAGCTTAAAAATATTATCAATCAATACCGTATTTTGTTTGACCGCGCGCCGGTATTAATGAACTGTTTTGATAAACATAATCGCTGTACCTTATGGAACGGCGAATGCGAGCGAGTATTCGGCTGGACGCTGGAGGAAGTTAATCGAGAAGCGGATCCGTTGGCGTTGTTTTATCCCGATCCGGAGGTCCGCCAACGAGTGCGCGCATCCATAAATACCTCGCCTTCGCTTGAGATGCATGAATGGTATCCGCAACGCCGTGACGGCGCTGTCCTGGCGACACTGTGGTCCAATATTATCTTGTCCGACGGCGAAATCATGAATATTGGCGTGGATATCACCGAGCGCAAACGTGCTGAAAATTTGCTGGCCTTCCAGGCGACGACCGATGCGCTGACCCGCTGTTATAACCGGCTGGCTATCCTCGATCATCTGCAAACAAGCCTCGACAATTGTCAGGCAGAAGACTCCGAGACGCATTTTGCGTTGGTAATGATCGACCTCGATCATTTCAAAAAAATCAATGACCAATGGGGCCATGCGGCGGGTGATGATGCGCTCGTTTATTTCTGCCAGTGTATTCGCGAGCAGTGTGAAGGTCAGCCTCGATTGGGACGGCTCGGCGGTGAAGAGTTCCTGCTGTTACTGCCCGTTTCCGACCCTGGTGAGGCCATCGCGTTTACCGACCGTCTGCGTGCTCAGTTTTTTGCCGCACCTTTTACGATGGCTGACGCCTCGCTGACGTTATCCTTCAGCGCCGGTGTACTTGTTGTTTGCCAGCCTCATGATGAACGTGCGGTGTTATTAACGTTGGTGGATAACGCCCTGTATGATGCCAAAAGAACCGGTCGTGGAAAAACGATAGTCGCGTCATTAACGCAGTAATTTTAAACGGTTGTTTAATAAATAGCTGACTTAATAAAAACGCCAGCCCCGCTTTTAGTTTGCCTTACGGGAAAATATTATCGTCATCACTCAATAATCGTTTTTTGAAGCTAAAAGACGGTTGCTAATGTTGAGTGATTCATGCAACGTAATCACCTGTCAGAAAGCGTCCAGCCTGAATAACAGGCACATAAAATGCAGGGATATCAGGCTGAATATGAATCAGAGTGCGCGAAGCAACGTGCTGAGGGGCTTGGGAGTGGTCATCGTCGTGCTCTTGCCGGTGATACTTGCACTTTGGTTCTCTCAGCTCAGAGCGGAATCTGAAACCCATAATCAACTCAATACCTTCGCGCGTATTGCCCTGAATAAAACGGAGCAGGTGATTCGTCAGGCTGATCTGGCGCGTGATGCCGCCGAACGCTATTCCGGGGCTATATGTTCTCCTGAACATCAGCAGCAGATGTTAAATATCATTCGTGGACGTCTGTATGTTGCCGATTTAATTTACGCCCGCGGCAACCAATTTGTCTGTTCTACCGCTGTGCATCCGGATCATGGCTGGTCGATGCCTGCCGCTAATTATCAGCGTAAACCGAACATTTCTATTTATTACTATCGCGATACCCCTTTTTATCCGGGGTATAAAATGACCTACATGCAGCGTGGGAATTACGTTGCGGTGATTAATCCTCTGTCCTATGGGGAAATTGTCTCCGACGACGATCGCCTGACGTTTGGGGTCTATGATACCAAAACCAATGCGTTCTTTTCTGTCAGTGAAAACACCAGCCCGACCACCTTAATGCCGCTGATCCGCGACAGGGAGTATGCTTTCCAGCACGACAACCGTTTTTATACCATCGCACTTTCTGAGCAGCGGCCCATTGCCGTTATTATTTCCTCACCAGATTCACGTTATTACCAGAACTTCCGTCACCAGCTGACCCTGACATTGCCGCTGGGGTTAATTTGCAGCCTTTTGATTCTGTTAGTCTGGTCGCGCACCCGTCAGCATTTAAATTCCCCAAAGCGTCTGTTACAGCGTGCGTTGAATAAGCAACAACTGCGCCTGCACTATCAGCCGATTATCGATATCAAACATAATAAGTGTGTCGGGGCAGAGGCGCTGCTGCGCTGGCCGGGGTTTGATGGGCCAGTGATGAGCCCCGCGGAGTTTATTCCGCTGGCAGAGAAAGAAGGGTTGAGCGAACAGGTGACGGACTTCGTGGTGGAATCGGTGTTTGCCGATCTCGGGCATTTCCTGCAACACAACCCGCAACTGTATGTTTCTATCAACCTGTCGGCGTCAGATTTTCACTCATCGCGTCTGATTGCGATGATTTCCGACAAGGCTCAGGCGTATCGGGTTCGTGCGCAGCAGATTAAAATTGAGGTCACCGAACGCGGATTTATTGATGTGCCGAAAACCACCCCGGTTATCCAGGCGTTTCGTCAGGCGGGTTATGAAGTGGCGATTGATGACTTCGGGACCGGTTATTCCAACTTGCATAACCTCTACTCCCTGAACGTCGATATTCTGAAAATCGATAAATCGTTCATTGATACGCTCACCACTAACAGCACCAGCCATTTGATTGCCGAGCACATCATCGAGATGGCGCAAAGCCTGCGGCTAAAAACCATCGCTGAAGGGGTCGAAACTGCCGAGCAGGTGAGCTGGTTGCTCAAACGTGGGGTGCAGTTCTGTCAGGGCTGGCACTTCGCGAAAGCCATGCCGCCGCACGAATTTTTTCAGTGGCAGCAGGGCTCAATGCCGTGGGTAGTAGGCCACACCGTTTCTCACGCCGAGATCTGATGACGGTAGTCGCTCGGGGTGCGATCAAACTCGCGACGGAAAACGCGTGAAAAGGTCTGCTGCGAGACGTATCCCAAATCCATCGCAATATCAAAAATCGGGCGCTTAGTGGTGCGCAACGCTTCGGCTGCCATCAGCAATCGGCGTTGACGGATGTAATCGCCCAGCGTCTGGTGCATCACCGTGCGGAACATCCGCTGCAAATACCATTTTGAATACCCCGATTTTCTGGCGACCACGTCAATATTAAGCGGTTGATCAATATGGTCATCAATCCATTCAATCAGCGTTTCAATGATGTCGTGATGGGACATAAGCGGCCTCTCTTTCACAATTTCGGTTCGTCGTTAGGTCTGCGGGCGAGTATAATTCCTCAAGTTAACTTGAGGTAAAGCGCTTTATGGAAAAGAAATCTCCCCGCATTAAAACGCTGCTGACGCCGGGTGAAGTGGCAAGGCGTAGCGGCGTCGCCGTTTCGGCGCTGCATTTCTATGAAAGCAAAGGATTAATTGAGAGTACACGTAACGAAGGCAACCAGCGTCGATACCGTCGTGACGTGCTGCGCTACGTGGCGATCATCAAGATTGCCCAACGGATTGGCATTCCGCTATCGACCATCAGCGACGCGCTGGGCGTGCTGCCGGAAGGGCATAACCTCAGCCCCAAGGCGTGGAAACAGCTGTCGTCGCAATGGCGTGAGGAGTTGGATAGCCGCATCCACACCTTAGTGGCGCTGCGCGATCAGCTCGATGGCTGCATCGGATGCGGCTGTCTGTCGCATCGCGACTGTCCGCTGCGCAACCCGGGCGATATGCTCGGCGAAAAAGGACCGGGCGCGCACTTCCCGGACGATAAGGAATAGAAAAAACTAAAGCGCCACAGGAGGGCGCTTTAGTTGTTTTCCGGTCTTTGTCTTTCTCTCTATCCCGTTGGTTCACGGGAGGGTTTCCCCCGACATCAGCACCCCTCTGTCGATCAAAAGTGGTTGGAGGTTCCGGTTTGTACTGACACTTTAATTGTATGCCGGAACCGGACTTTTGCCAGCGAGGCTGGCGATTATTTCGCCGAAATTTTTCCCGTCTTTCGCCACAGTTCCTATAGTTATTTTGAACAACTCACAGGAGTCCGCCATGCTGACGGTGCATCATTTGAATCTTTCGCGCTCCCAGCGCGTGCTTTGGGCCTTAGAAGAACTGGAACTGCCCTACCAAATCGTGCGTTACCAGCGCGAACCGACGATGCTGGCCCCCGAGGCGCTGAAAAAAATCCATCCGCTGGGCAAATCGCCGGTGCTGGAAGACGACGGCGTTATCCTCGCGGAATCGGGCGCGATCCTGGAATACCTTCAGGAGACGCGTGATCCGGGCAATATACTCAAACCGCTCTTGCCGCAGGACCGTATTCAGTACCGCTTCTGGCTACATTACGCCGAAGGTTCGCTGATGCCGCCGCTGGTGATGAAGCTGGTGTTTGGCAGTCTCGGCAAACCGCCAGTGCCGTTTGGCCTGCGCACGGTAGGTAAAATACTGGGGCAGGGCGTGCAAAAGGGGTATCTCAACAAACAACTGGCGACCCATGCGGCGTTCATCGAGCAGCACCTGGCACAAAACAGCTGGTTCGCCGGAGAGCAGCTCAGCATGGCGGATATTCAAATGAGCTACCCGGCGTTTGCTTTGCTGGCGCGAGGAGCGCAAGGGGAGTTACCGCATCTGAGCGCGTGGAAAAAGCGCGTTGAGATTCGACCGGCCTGGCAACGTGCTATCCAGCAGGGAGGGCCGCTTGATTTCCCCGGCAGCTGATCGAGCCATCACAAAAACCAATGCCTGTGTGAAATGAAAAAAAATTTTCGCAAAAATGTAAGCAGATTGCGCATGGACGACAACGTTTGCGCACACGTTGTCTATTTCTTCGCCGTCATAAGTGAATTTTAGCGAAATGGCGTAAACATCAGTTGAAAAGGGCAGTATAAAAGCCAGATAATCGTTTGCTTTTTTTTACCGATGTCTTTCGGACTGCCTTTTTGTTGACTGCTTTTGATGAAAGAGTCGAGAGAACAGGTCACATAAATTCTCAGGGGATGTTTTCTATGTCTACGCCTTCAGCGCGTACCGGCGGTTTGGACGCCTGGTTCAAAATTTCAGCTCGTGGCAGCACCGTTCGCCAGGAGATCCTTGCCGGTTTAACCACCTTCCTGGCAATGGTCTACTCCGTCATCGTGGTCCCGGGCATGCTCGGTAAAGCAGGCTTCCCGCCAGCGGCCGTTTTCGTGGCGACCTGTCTGGTGGCCGGTGTCGGTTCACTGGTGATGGGCCTGTGGGCAAACCTGCCGCTGGCGATTGGCTGCGCTATCTCGCTGACTGCGTTCACCGCCTTTAGCCTGGTGCTCGGCCAGCACATCAGCATTCCGGTAGCGCTGGGGGCGGTGTTCCTGATGGGGGTGCTGTTCACCGTTATCTCTGCGACCGGTATCCGCAGCTGGATCCTGCGCAACCTGCCGCAGGGCGTTGCGCACGGCACCGGCATCGGCATCGGCCTGTTCCTGCTGCTGATTGCGGCGAACGGCGTCGGTCTGGTTATTAAAAATCCGCTGGACGGCCTGCCGGTGACCCTCGGTCACTTCGCGAGCTTCCCGGTTATCATGTCGCTGATTGGCCTGGCGGTGATTATCGGCCTGGAAAAACTGAAGGTGCCGGGCGGCATTCTGCTGACCATCATCGGCGTGTCCGTTGTCGGCCTGATTTTTGACCCGACCGTGCATTTCTCCGGTATCTTCGCGATGCCTTCCCTGAGCGACGAGCACGGCAACTCCCTGATTGGCAGCCTCGATATTATGGGTGCGCTGAATCCGGTGGTGCTGCCGAGCGTGCTGGCGCTGGTGATGACCGCGGTATTTGATGCCACCGGCACCATCCGGGCGGTAGCCGGTCAGGCAAACCTGTTGGATAAAGACGGGCAGATCATCAACGGCGGCAAAGCGTTGACCACCGACTCGCTGAGCAGCGTGTTCTCAGGCCTGGTGGGCGCAGCCCCTGCGGCGGTGTACATCGAATCTGCGGCGGGTACGGCGGCAGGTGGCAAAACCGGCCTGACGGCGATTACCGTCGGCGTGCTGTTCCTGCTGATCCTGTTCCTCTCTCCGCTCTCCTATCTGGTTCCGGCTTACGCAACCGCTCCGGCGCTGATGTACGTCGGTCTGCTGATGCTGAGCAACGTGGCGAAAATTGACTTCGGTGATTTCGTCGATGCGATGGCCGGTCTGATCACCGCGGTATTCATCGTCCTGACCTGTAACATCGTGACCGGCATCATGATTGGTTTCGCCACCCTGGTGATTGGTCGCGTGGTATCCGGTGAATGGCGCAAGCTGAACATCGGCACCGTGGTTATCGCCCTGGCGCTGGTTGCCTTCTACGCAGGCGGCTGGGCTATCTAAGTGCTTTTAGCCCGATGGCGCTAACGCTTATCGGGCCTACTTTTGTAGGCCAGGCAGGCGTAGCGCCGCCGGGCACTGAGGGCGACCCCTGGTCGCCCTTTTTGTTTTTTTAGGGCACATCCTGCCGTTCTTTGCGATAAGCTTTAGGGCGTATTATCAGAGGTTAAGTAATAAGAATTCGCAAACAGGGATAGCATGGAAATATTCTTCACGATACTGATCATGACCCTTGTGGTCTCTCTTTCCGGGGTCGTTACCCGCGTCCTCCCCTTCCAGGTTCCACTGCCGTTGATGCAAATCGCCATCGGGGCACTGCTGGCATGGCCAACGTTCGGTTTGCACGTCGAGTTTGACCCGGAACTGTTCCTCGTTCTGTTTATCCCACCGCTGCTGTTTTCCGATGGCTGGAAAACGCCGACCCGTGAATTTCTGGAGCATGGACGAGAGATTTTTGGCCTCGCGCTGGCGTTAGTGTTAGTGACGGTTGTAGGTATTGGCTTCCTGATTTACTGGGCGGTGCCGGGCATTCCGCTCCTCCCGGCATTTGCACTGGCGGCGGTGCTGTCGCCTACCGATGCCGTGGCGCTGTCGGGCATTGTCGGGGAAGGGCGCATCCCGAAAAAAATCATGGGCATATTGCAGGGCGAGGCGCTGATGAACGACGCGTCTGGTCTGGTGGCACTGAAGTTTGCCGTCGCCGTGGTGATGGGCACAATGGTGTTCACCGTTGGCGGCGCGGCGCTGGAGTTCGTCAAAGTGGCGACCGGCGGTATCCTGGCCGGGTTTATCGTCAGCTGGTCTTATGGGCGCTCGCTGCGTTTTCTCAGCCGCTGGGGCGGTGATGAACCGGCCACGCAGATTGTGCTGCTGTTCCTGCTGCCGTTCGCCTCTTACCTGATTGCCGAACATATCGGCGTGTCCGGCATTCTGGCCGCGGTCGCCGCCGGGATGACTATCACCCGTTCGGGCGTGATGCGCACCGCTCCGCTGGCGATGCGTCTGCGTGCCAACAGTACCTGGGCGATGCTGGAGTTCGTGTTTAACGGCATGGTGTTCCTGCTGTTGGGCCTGCAACTGCCGGGTATCCTGGAGACCTCGCTGGTGGCGGCGGAAGCGGATCCGAACGTCGAGACCTGGATGCTGTTCGCCGATGTTGTCCTGATTTATGTCGCACTGATGCTGGTGCGTTTTGGCTGGCTGTGGACCATGCAGCGCTTCAGTCAGCGCTTCCTGCACAAAAAACCGATGGAGTTCGGCAGCTGGAGTACGCGCGAATTGCTGATCGCCTCGTTTGCCGGGGTGCGCGGGGCCATCACCCTTGCGGGTGTGTTGTCCATTCCGCTATTGCTGCCGGACGGAAACGTCTTCCCGGCGCGCTATGAGCTGGTGTTCCTGTCGGCGGGCGTGATTCTGTTCTCACTGTTTGTCGGCGTGGTGATGCTGCCCATCCTGTTACGGCACATCGAAGTGGCGGACTATTCTCAGCAGCACAAAGAGGAGCGTCTGGCCCGCGCCGCCACGGCGGATGTGGCGATTGTCGCCATTCAAAAGATGGAAGAGCGTCTGGCGCAGGACACCAAAGAGAACATCGACAATCAGCTACTGACCGAGGTCAGTTCCCGGGTGATTGGTAACCTCCGTCGTCGTGCGGACGGGCGCAACGATGTGGAAACCTCAATGCTGGAAGAAAGCCTCGAACGGCGCTTCCGTCTGGCGGCGCTGCGTTCTGAGCGCGGTGAGCTGTATCATCTGCGCGCCACCCGCCAGATAAGCAACGAAACGCTGCAAAAGCTGCTGCACGATCTCGATTTGCTCGAAGCGCTGCTGATAGAAGACCAGTAAATTCAGCCCAAAAAAAGCCGCCTGTGAAAGGCGGCTAAAAGGGGGAGAACGTCGGCCATTATTGCAGGTCGACGTTTTTACTGCCAAAGAGCCAGGTCAGAACAAAGCCTGCAACATACGAAATCAAAATCCCCGCCACGTACACCGCCATACCGACAAAAATCCCCTGCGAAGAGGTCATCAACGGAATCGACACCAGGCCAGATGGGCCGAAGACGGTGTTCAGACCAATCGGTAATCCCAACCACGAAATCAGTCCAATGAAGAAGCCGCCGACCGCGCCGCCCAGACAGGCGGTGACGAACGGTTTCAGGCGCGGCAAGGTCACGCCGTAAATCAGCGGTTCGCCAATGCCCAACAGGCCAGGGAAGATGGCTCCCTTAATCTGTGTCCGCAGGAGCGATCCCTGTTTGGCGCGGAAGTACAGCGCCAGCGAGGCTCCGACCTGTCCAGCCCCGGCCATCGCCAGGATCGGAAACAGGGAGTTGAAGCCCTGGGCGTCCATTAGTGCGAAATAGACCGGCACAAAGCCCTGGTGAATGCCGAACACCACCGCAATCAGGAACAGACCGGCCAGCAGGGCGGTGCCGAACGGGTTACCGTTCAGGTGCAGGAACAGCCATGACATCCCCTTAAACAGCTCACCGCCAATCGGCATAATCACCGTGAAGGTGATGGCCCCGGTGATGAGCAGCGTGATGGCGGAGGTGAGGATCATATCCAGCGAATCATGGATAAAACGGCGCACCTGGCGCTCAATCCAGGCCCCGAGAATACAGGCCAGCAGCACGCCAATAATGTTGCCGCGCGGGTCGATAACCAGCCCGAAGAAGTCCTGCATTCCGGCGTAATAGCCGACTTTGCCTTCCGGCACGTAGCGCAGAATAAACAGCGAAGCGATGATGGCCCCGTTAACGCCCGAGCCGCCGAACGCCTTCTGGGTGTTGTAGCCGATAAGAATGCTCAGGAAGGTAAACAGTCCGATGCTGAACACTTTCATGTAGGCAATCAGGCTCATTAGCCAGCTTGCCTGCGACACGCTGTCGGCAACGAAAATCTGTTGCAGCAGGGTGGCTATCCCAAGCAGCAACCCGGCGGCGATAAAGCCCGGGATCAGCGGGGTAAAGATGGTGGCAAACTTGGTCAAAAAGTTATGCACCGCGCTGTTCTGCTTGCCCTTCATTTTGGCTTTGTTCTGGCTGGCCTGCGATTTCAGGTCGACGTGGGTGACCGGAGTCGCGTGCTCATCGCCCTCCGCTTTCAACAGGTCATTCATCATCTCGCTAGCGGTTTGCGCCTTGCCCGGTCCGAGAATAATTTGCAGCTGATCGTCGCCGTTAATCACGCCGAGTACGCCGGGCACCGCTTTCAGTTGCGCAATGTCTGCCGCATCGCGATCGACTAACGTCAGGCGCAGGCGCGTCATGCAGTTGCCGCACACGCTGATATTCGCTTTGCCGCCCGCCAGGCGCAGCAGCTGCTCAATCATAGGACCGGTGATTTTCGCCATGGTTAATTGCTCCCGATGCCCTGGATGGCGCTGCGAATAAAGCCGTTGTTGCGGGTCAGCACTTCGCTTGCCTCATCAGCGCTCAGGCCAGCCAGAATCATCACGATGGCGGTTTTGCAGTGGCGATGACAGGCGTTGAGCGCCGCTTCGGCGGTCGCCGGGTCGCACTCTGTGGCCTGTACCACGATGTTAACCTGGCGCTGCAACAGCTTGGCGTTGGTGGCCTCCACGTCGACCATCAGGTTGCCGAACACTTTGCCGGAGCGGATCATCGCCCCGGTGGTGAGCATGTTCAGAATGAGTTTTTGCGCGGTGCCTGCCTTCATGCGCGAGGAGCCGGTCACCACTTCCGGGCCGACCAGCGGTTCGATGGCGATGTCGGCCAGTTTACCAATTTCGCTACCACGGTTGCAGGCGATAGCCCCGGTGGTCGCACCTACGCTTCGGGCGTAGTTAAGCGCGCCAATCACATACGGCGTACGGCCACTGGCGGCGATGCCAATCACGATATCGCGCTCGTTAAGCGCTAAATCACGCAGGTCCTGCTCCGCCATCTGCGGGCTGTCTTCGGCGTTTTCCACCGCCTGAAGGATGGCGGTGTTGCCCCCGGCGATCAGGCCGACGACCCTCTCGCGCGGCGTGCCATAAGTCGGTGGGCATTCGCTGGCATCCAGAATACCGAGGCGGCCAGAAGTGCCCGCCCCGCAGTAAATCAGGCGTCCGCCGCAGGCAAAAGCCTGTGTAATCACATCGACGGCCTGAGCGATAGCGGGCAGCTGTTCTTCCACCGCCAGCGCGACCTTCTGGTCTTCCGCGTTAATGACCTTCAGCATTTCCAGCGTCGACAGGGTGTCAATGTTCTCGCTTGCCGGGTTGCGGCTTTCGGTGGTCAGTGCGGATAAATCAATTTTCATAACGGCCTCGATGAAGTGCGTACTCAAGTATTGGAATAATATATTCCAATAATCTCAACAAGAAGTAATATTTTATCCCTTTACAGGATCTGTGATCGCGCTAGCCTTCCGGCGGCCAAAAACCTTCGCAGCATTGCAGCCATGCCTTAGCGCTATGGGAAAGATAGGTGCCTTCGCGCCAGATCATTCCCAGTTGCCAGTGCAGTTTGCTGTCGAGCGGGATCCAGCGCAGGGTATTTTTATCGAGCCGCTGGCAGATGGGCTCCGGCAGGATAGCCACCCCCACACCCGCCTGCACCATCGCCGCCAGAAAATCCCACTGACCGCTGCGTACGGCAATCCGGGGTTTTACGTCGTGCTCGGTGAACAGCTGCATCAGCTGACGGCTGAGGGCGAAATCTTCGTTATAAATCAGCAGGGGATGCGCGGCGAGCTGTTCCGGGCTGACGGAGTCGATATGCAGCCAGTCTCCAGAGCGCGGCACCAGCACGCACAGCGGATGACTAAACAGCGGCAGCGTCGCCAGGCCACTGTCTTCATCGACGGGCAGGGCGGTCATTGCCACATCCAGCTCGCCGTTGGTCACTGCCTGCTGTACGGTCAGACCGCCGAATTCGGAAATTTTCAGCTCCACGCCGGGGTAGCGCTGGCGAAACAGGCTGATCGGCCCGGCCATTAACATCCCGACCATCGGGGGAATGCCGAGCCGCAACAGGCCTTTATGCAAGTGGTTGATATCACTGAGTTCCGCTTCCAGTTGGCGAAACTCGGCGAGGATAGCCAGCCCGCGCTCAAACACCACCCGACCGGTATCGGTCAGCAGCAGCTTGCGTCCGTCGCGGATAAGCAGGGTACAGTTGAGTTCATCTTCGAGATTTTTCAGCATCTTACTGATGGTGGGCTGCGTGACAAACAGCTTCTCTGCCGCGCGGGTAAAGCTCTGCTGCCGGACCACTTCGACGAAATAGCGCAGCGTTCTTATGTCCATGATTATTCCTCGAAACTATACCTTCAATGATTTTAATTCATTTCTGTCGCGGTCGGCGTCTCACTATACTGAGCGCCATCACTTTTTTTAGGGATTTCTTTCATGGCTGTGGCCTTGGGGCGCGTAACGCCCGCTGTCCTGCATCGTCTTCAGGTTCCGCTGCAGGTGGTGTTGTACGCCGGTGTTTTTGTGCTGGCGGAACATCTGGTGGCGTGGGGCCATCTTCCACTGCCCGCCAATCTGGTCGGGATGGTGCTGATGCTGGCGCTGATTGTGTGCCGCGTCCTGCCGCTCAACTGGGTGCGGGCGGGCTCCCGCTGGCTGTTGGCCGAAATGCTGCTGTTCTTCGTTCCGGCGGTGGTCGCGGTGGTGAATTACGCCCAGTTGCTGATGGTCGACGGCTGGCGCATTTTCATGGTGATCGCGCTTAGCACCCTGCTGGTATTAGGCACCACGGCGTGGGTGGTGGATAAGGTGTATCGCTTTGAAATGCGCCGGATGAAGCATGACTAGTTTTGCGCTGAGCCTGCTGTGTCTGGCTATCACTCTCGGTCTCTATTACGCCAACAAACGCCTTTATCGCCGCTTTCGTAAACTGCCGTTGATGCCGTTGGTGTTCACCCCGTTGCTGCTGGTGCTGATGCTGGTCTTCGGTCATATCTCTTATCAGAATTACATGGGGGAAGCGCACTGGCTGCTGTGGCTGCTCGGCCCGGCGACGATCGCCTTTGCCGTGCCGGTGTACGACAACCTGGCCGTGATCAAACGCCACTGGATGTCGCTCAGCGCAGGCGTGGTGACGGCCAACGTGGTGGCGGTGTGCAGCTCCGTGTGGCTGGCGCGCGTGTTCACGCTGTCGGATGAGATCCAGCGCAGTCTGGCCGTGCGTTCAGTCACCACGCCGTTTGCGCTGGCGGCGGCGAAACCGCTCGGCGGGCAGCCGGAGCTGGTGGCGCTGTTCGTGGTGGTGACTGGCGTATTCGGCATGGCGGTTGGCGATGTGCTGTTTATGCGCCTCGCCATTCGCGAAGGGATGGCGAAAGGCGCAGGATTTGGCGCAGCATCGCACGGGGCAGGCACCGCCCGTTCCTACGAACTCGGGCCGCAGGAAGGGGTGGTCGCCAGTCTGGTGATGATGCTTTCCGGGGTCACGATGGTGCTGGTCGCCCCGTTAGTGGCGTGGGTGATGTTTTAAACGCGACACCAGTTCGAACTCGCGGAAGCTGACCGGACGCTGCTGCTGCATCGAAAGATTACCTGCGATGCCGGTCAGAATCGACATCGCGCCAGCCCGGTGATCGGCGGCGCGCTGCAACGGATCGTTGCCCGGTTCGCCAAACAGGTCCGCCAGCATGGCGTTATCCCCCCCGCCATGGCCGCCTTCACCGAGGGTGAATTCCGCTTTCCACGGCGCGGAAAACATCGGGAGCACCGTGATATCGCACTGCTCCAGGCTGCCTTCGTTGTCGCGTTGACCCCCGGCGTTCACATATGAATTCTCGACGATTTTCATCTCCAGCCGTCCGGCGCTGCCGTTGAACACCACGTTCAGCCCTTCCCAGGGTAAATACGCGTTCAGCGAGTAGGTAAGCTGGACCTGGTTCTGGTATTTCACCAGCACCGAGAGAGTATCTTCGATGGTTATCCCGTCGCTGAACACGCTTTGATCGCGGAAATAGTTATCCTCATGCTCGGCATCGAGATACAGCGCTTTAAGCTGGGGATTGTCGGCCATGTGCAGCGCAAACGGGCTCTCTTTTGCCGCAGCGTAGCCATGCGTACGCGGGTAGAACTGCGTCTCGCCACGCTTCTCCGCATTTTCCCTACCGTAAAAGCGCAATCCCCCTTCGGCATAAACCCGCTCCGGATAGCTGTCGAGCCAGAAATTCATCAGGTCAAAATGATGTGTCGATTTATGGACGAGCAGGCCGCCGGAGTTGCGCTTTTCACGGTGCCAGCGACGGAAATAGTCGGCACCGTGCTCGGTGTTCAATAGCCATTCAAAATGCACGGAATGGACCTCGCCGATAACGCCCTGCATCAGCAGTTCGCGGACTTTGCTGTGATGCGGGGCATAACGATAGTTAAACGCGACGCGCACCTGTCGGCCCGTTTGTTCGATGGCATCCAGAATGCGCAACGCGCGCTGTTCATCAATGGTCATCGGTTTTTCGGTGATCACATCGCACCCCGCATGCAGGGCGCGCACGATATAATCGTCGTGGGTGCGATCCAGAGTGGTAACAATGATGATGTCCGGGTGCGTCTCGCGGATCATCTCTTCGAATTGCGCCGCCTTCCAGGTGGTGACGGGCGTCGCCCCTTCGTTTTTCAGCAGCTGATTGGCATAGTCCATTCGCGTTTGGTTGCTGTCACAAAACGCTACCAGCTGCGCGTTTTCTCGCCACGCGCCGCCAATGGCGGAAATGTACAGCCCGGCACGGCCACCGGTCCCGACAAGAGCATACTTTTTCATACCATCCCGATCCTTCAAAAGTGAATTGCCAGATTGAGTAAATAAAAACAGCGTTTCATTTGTCTGTGGATAGAGTAACGCGGCGGGAAAGAATAGAAATAAGCAGGGAAGAGAAATGTGATCCCCGGCCAAATGACCGGGGAAGAGGGAGGTTAGTGCGCCCGGCCCTGGTCGATGCCAATCCCGGTTTGAGAACGGATGAACTGCGCGCGGAACTGCTCGCGCTCACGTACGCCCGATTCAGATTTGTCGGTCGCGGAGAAGAACCAGATGCCGATAAACGCCACCGCGATGGAGAACAGCGCCGGATATTCATACGGGAAGATGGCTTTCTCGTGACCGAGGATCTGCACCCAAATGGTCGGGCCGAGGACCATCAGGATAATCGCGGTCAGTAATCCCAGCCAGCCGCCGATCATCGCCCCGCGCGTGGTCAGTTTCGACCAGTACATCGATAACAGGATAATCGGGAAGTTACAGCTGGCGGCAATCGAGAATGCCAGGCCGACCATGAAGGCGATGTTCTGCTTCTCGAACAGAATCCCCAGCAGAATGGCCACCACGCCCAAAATCAGCACTGTGATTTTCGATACCTTCAGCTCCTGACGTTCGGTCGCGCCTTTGCGCCACACGTTGGCGTAGAGGTCATGCGACACCGCCGACGCGCCCGCCAGGGTCAGACCGGCAACCACCGCCAGAATAGTGGCAAAGGCCACGGCGGAAATGAAGCCGAGGAACAGGTTGCCGCCGACCGCATCTGCCAGATGCACCGCCGCCATGTTGTTGCCGCCAATCAGCTGGCCCGCCGCATCTTTAAACGCCGGGTTCGCGCCGACCAGCATGATCGCCCCGAAGCCGATGATGAAGGTCAGGATGTAGAAATAGCCCATAAACCCGGTGGCGTAGAACACGCTTTTACGGGCTTCGCGGGCGTCGCTCACGGTGAAGAAGCGCATCAGAATGTGCGGTAGCCCGGCGGTACCAAACATCAGGCCCAGGCCAAGCGACAGCGCAGAAATTGGATCTTTTACCAACCCGCCCGGACTCATGATCGCCGCCCCTTTCGGATGCACCGCCATCGCCTCGGTGAACAGATTATTGAAGCTGAAACCGACGTGCTTCATCACCATAAAGGCCATAAAGCTGGCCCCGAACAGCAGCAGCACTGCCTTGATGATTTGTACCCAGGTGGTGGCTAACATGCCGCCGAACAGCACGTACATCACCATCAGGACGCCAACCAGCACCACCGCGACGTGGTAGTTGAGGCCAAACAGCAGCTCAATCAGTTTTCCAGCGCCGACCATTTGCGCAATCAGGTATAACGCCACCACCACCAGCGAGCCGCAGGCGGAAAGGGTGCGAATCGGTCCCTGCTTCAGGCGATACGATGCCACATCGGCAAAGGTGTAACGCCCGAGGTTACGCAGGCGTTCGGCTATCAGGAACAGGATAATCGGCCAGCCAACGAGGAAGCCGAGCGAGTAAATCAGCCCGTCGTAGCCCGAGGTGTACACCAGCGCGGAAATCCCGAGGAACGACGCGGCGGACATAAAGTCCCCGGCAATCGCCAACCCGTTCTGGAAACCGGTGATGTTGCCGCCCGCGGTGTAATAATCGTTACGTGACCGCACGCGTTTGGACGCCCAGTAGGTGATATACAGCGTCAGCATCACGAAAATCAGGAACATGATGATCGCCTGCCAGTTAGTCGGCTGGCGTTGTACCTCGCCGGTAAGGGCATCCGCCGCATTGGCGGCCAGTGGGAGCGCGGCGGTCAGCGCCGTTAAGAGCTTTTTCATGATGTTTTCACCTCGCGTAAGAGGGCGTTGGTCAGTCGGTCAAATTCACCGTTGGCCCGCCACACGTACACGCCGGTGAGCAGGAAAGAGATAATAATCACGCCAATCCCAATCGGAATACCGCGCGTCACGCTGGTGCCCGGATGCAGCGGGGTCCCGAGCCAGCCGGGGGCGAAAGCGATCAGCAGAATAAAACCGACGTACACCACCAGCATGATGATGGACAGAAGGGTGGCAAACCGTTGCCGTTTTTCGACCAGCTCCCTGAAATGCGCGTTGTTTTCTATCTGCTGACAAACATTCTCATTCATCACAGAGTCTCCAGAGGTATAAGGCTTATCGTTGTAATCCCTCTCCCCGGTCAGAGAGAGGGTGAGGGTGAGGAGGGTCAGGAAGGCATTGAAATGGACTGCTTCTCTTCGAGCAGTTTTTCCACCACGCCTGGATCGGCCAGCGTCGAGGTATCACCCAGGTTGCTGGTGTCCCCGGCGGCGATTTTGCGCAGAATGCGACGCATGATTTTGCCGGAACGAGTTTTTGGCAGCGAGTCGGTCCAGTGCAGCACGTCCGGGGTCGCCAGTGGGCCAATCTCTTTGCGCACCCAGTTACGCACTTCGGCGTACAGCTCCGGGCTTGGCTCTTCGCCGTGGTTCAGCGTGACGTAGGCATAAATTGCCTGGCCTTTGATGCTGTGCGGGATCCCGACCACCGCCGCTTCGGCGATTTTCGGGTGCGAGACCAGCGCCGATTCAATTTCGGCGGTGCCCAGACGGTGACCGGACACGTTCAGCACGTCATCGACGCGGCCCGTTATCCAGAAGTAACCGTCTTCGTCACGGCGCGCGCCGTCGCCGCTGAAGTACATATTTTTAAAGGTCGAGAAATAGGTCTGCTCGAAGCGCTCGTGATCGCCGAACAGCGTTCGTGCCTGCCCCGGCCAGGAGTCGGTGATCACCAGATTGCCTTCGGTTGCCCCTTCCAGCGGGTGGCCTTCGTTATCGACCAGCGCAGGCTGGACGCCGAAGAACGGACGGGTGGCGGAACCGGCTTTTAGCTCCGTCGCGCCCGGCAGCGGCGTTATCATGAATCCGCCAGTTTCGGTCTGCCACCAGGTGTCCATCACCGGGCATTTTTCGTTACCGATTTTCTTCCAGTACCACTCCCAGGCTTCCGGGTTGATAGGCTCGCCGACGGAACCGAGAATACGCAGAGAAGAACGGTCGGTGCCCTGAATCGCCTTATCGCCTTCGGCCATCAGGGCGCGGATTGCGGTCGGGGCGGTGTAGAGAATATTGACCTGGTGTTTGTCGACCACCTGGCTCATTCGCGCCGGGGTCGGCCAGTTAGGTACGCCTTCAAACATCAGGGTGGTCGCGCCGCAGGCCAGCGGGCCATACAGCAAATAGCTGTGTCCGGTGACCCAGCCCACGTCGGCGGTACACCAGTAGATATCGCCCGGATGATAATCAAAGACGTATTTGAAGGTGGTTGCGGCGTACACCAGGTAACCGCCAGTGGTGTGCAGCACGCCTTTCGGTTTGCCGGTTGAACCGGAGGTGTACAGAATAAACAGCGGATCTTCCGCGCCGACTTCGACCGGCTGGTGTTGGTCGCTGGCTTTCTCCGTCAGTTCACTCCACCACTGGTCACGACCTTCCTGCCAGGCGATATTGCCGCCGGTACGCTTGAGCACCACTACATGTTCCACGGTTTTCACGTTCGGATTTTTCAGCGCGTCGTCGACGTTTTTCTTCAGCGGGATGGAACGCCCGGCACGCACGCCTTCATCGGCGGTGATCACCAGCCGTGAGCTGGAGTCAATGATGCGTCCGGCCACCGCTTCCGGCGAGAAGCCGCCGAAAATGACCGAATGGACGGCCCCGATGCGCGCACAGGCCAGCATCGCCACCGCGGCTTCCGGCACCATCGGCATATAGATAGCGACCACGTCGCCTTTCTTGATGCCAAGCGAGGCCAGTACGTTGGCGAAACGGCACACGTCGGCATGCAGTTCTTTATAGCTGATATGTTTACTCAGGCTGGCATCATCGCCTTCCCAGATGATGGCGGTCTGGTCGCCGCGCTCGGCCAGGTGGCGATCCAGACAGTTGGCCGCCAGGTTCAGGGTGCCGTCTTCGTACCATTTAATCGAGACGTTACCGGGGGCGAAGGAGGTGTTTTTAACTTTCTGATAAGGCTTAATCCAGTCGAGGATTTTGCCCTGCTCGCCCCAGAAGGCGTCAGGGTCGCTGACCGACTGTTGATACTGGGTTTGGTACTGTTCCGGGTTGATCAGGCAATTTTCCGCAATGTTTGCGGGAATAGAGTGTTTGTGTATTTGGCTCATGCTTTTTTTCTCCCTGTTGAATGTTAATAATATGTCAAGCAATCGTTAATAACAGAGCTTTGGGAGGCATTGTTTACTAATTGGGCGACAGATCACGCATTCATTGCAGAGTATGAAAATTCGCCAAATGATGCTTAGAAGGCAAATAATAACTGTATTGAATTTATAGATTTTTAGACTAAAAAAAGATTGCTATAACAAAAGGTTAATTTGAATAACCGGACTTAATCCGTACCAAACCCCTATTTCCCAGCCAAAAGCCCCGTTCTGAAAGGGTTGCGCAGAATGCCGTGCAGGTGGTACTGATACGCCGCGTTAAAAAACTCCATTTAAATACGCAACACAAACCATCCCCCTTTCAATGGGAGTTATTCGTAACATGAATAAGTCCCGGCATTGAGGAAGTCTGTAGTCATGAAAAAAGCGAAAGTCAGCCTGGCCTGGCAGATCCTGCTGGCGTTAGTGCTGGGTATTCTTCTGGGCAGTTATCTGCACTACCAAAGTGATAGCCGCGAATGGCTGATAGCCAACCTGCTGTCACCAGCCGGTGATATCTTCATCCATCTGATCAAAATGATTGTGGTCCCGATTGTGATTTCGACGCTGGTGGTCGGGATTGCGGGCGTGGGCGATGCCAAGGCGCTGGGACGTATCGGTGCGAAAACCATTCTCTATTTCGAAATCATCACCACCATCGCCATCGTGTTGGGTATCACGCTGGCGAATGTGTTTCAGCCGGGCGCGGGGATCGATATGTCGAGCCTGGCGACGGTGGATATCTCGAAATACCAGAGCACCGCGACCGACGTGCAGAGCCACGCGCATGGCCTGATGGGCACGATTTTGTCGCTGGTGCCGACCAACATCTTTGCCTCGATGGCGAAGGGCGAAATGCTACCGATTATCTTCTTCTCGGTCCTGTTTGGTCTGGGCCTGTCATCGCTGCCGTCGGCGCACCGTGAGCCGCTGGTGACGGTGTTCCGTTCGGTCTCCGAAACAATGTTCAAAGTGACGCACATGGTGATGCGCTATGCGCCGGTGGGCGTGTTTGCCCTGATTGCTGTGACCGTCGCCAACTTTGGTTTTGCTTCGCTGTGGCCGCTCGCCAAGCTGGTTATCCTGGTGTACGTCGCCATTCTGTTCTTCGCGCTGGTGGTACTGGGGGCAGTGGCCAAACTCTGTGGGCTGAGCATCTGGATTTTGATTCGTATTCTGAAAGACGAACTGATCCTGGCGTATTCCACGGCGAGCTCCGAAAGCGTGCTGCCGAGAATTATCGAGAAGATGGAAGCCTACGGTGCGCCACCGTCCATAACCAGTTTTGTGGTGCCGACCGGCTACTCCTTTAACCTTGATGGCTCAACGCTGTATCAAAGCATTGCGGCGATTTTCATCGCCCAGCTGTACGGCATTGACCTGTCGCTCGGTCAGGAAATCATTCTGGTGCTGACCCTGATGGTGACCTCGAAAGGGATTGCGGGCGTGCCGGGGGTGTCGTTCGTGGTACTGCTGGCCACGCTCGGTAGCGTCGGTATTCCGCTGGAAGGCCTGGCGTTTATCGCCGGTGTTGATCGTATTCTCGACATGGCGCGTACTGCGCTGAACGTGGTGGGGAATGCGCTGGCGGTGCTGGTGATTGCCAAGTGGGAACACCAATTTGACCACAAGAAAGCGCAGGCCTACGAGCGCGAAATGCTGGGGAAATTTGATAAGACCGCTAACCGTTAAACCACACGTTGCCCGATGGCGCGCATAGCGCCGCCGGGCTTTTTACTCCCCGCTCAATGCATCCAGCTCTTCACAACCCGAATCATTGCCTTCCAGACAGCTGACGTTAAACCAGTTCAGCGCCTTTTGCGTATTCGGCGCGATAAAGCCTTTTTCCCCTTCCTGGAACATCTTTCCTGCCCAGTATTCGGCATAGCCGGAGCGCGACAGCGTCGAGCTACGCTTGAACCAGAAGGTGGCTTTAGCGTCATCTTCCGCCACTTCACCGCCGTTGGCGTAAATCAGCCCGAGCAGCATTTGCGCATCCACAGCGGCATCGCTGTCGGTGTTCTCGGCGGCTTTTTGCAGCAGTGACAGGGCGCGGGGATAGTCGGTTTTACCCGCCTGGGTATTAACCAGAGTGTGGGCGAGAGTGATCTCCCCGTTACTGCTCCCCGCCAGCACCGCCTGTTCTGCGAGCTTACGCGCATCCGGCCAGCTGGTTTTCATCATCATCTGTGCCAGTAGGGCGACAGCATCGGGCTCCCCTGCTTTCGCCGCTTTTTCGGCCCAATATCGGGCGTGCGACTCATCACCGGAGCTGTAATAGGTATCGGCCAGATAATACTGCGCGCGGGTGTCACCCGCTTCGGCCTGTTCTTTGTATTGGCTGCCGATCTCGTTGGCGTGCGCCAGCAGAGGGAATAACAGCAACCAGACACTGCGTTTCATCATTTTTTCTTCCGCATGAAAGGAGCGGCAGTATAAAGGGTGAGCAGTCAGAATTAAATGGGTGAATGTGTACCAAAAAAAGGGGTGAAAAACTTCACCCCTAATTCATTCACCAAACTGATAATCAAACAGTCGCGTCAGCCCTGAGCACTCTCACGTAGTCGGGACTTCAGCGCGTTATATTCATCGATAACGTACTGCTCGGCGCTGCGCTGGTCGGCGATGCGTTCCACCCGAACGGCGCAGTATTTATACTCCGGCGTCTTGGTAATCGGGCTTAAGTTCTCGGTCACCAGCTCGTTACAGGCTCCAATCCACCATTGATAGGTCATGTAAACGGCCCCTTTATTGGGACGGTCGCTGACCTGTGCGCGGGTGATGACTTTGCCTTTACGCGAGTGAACCCAAACCAGCGCTTCGTTTTCGATGCCCAGTCTTGCCGCATCAGCGGTGTTGATCTGCGCATAGCCCGGTTCGTCTGCCAGCGCGGCGAGCGCGGCACAGTTCCCGGTCATCGAACGACACGAGTAATGACCGACTTCACGCACGGTGGACAGCACCATCGGATACTCTTCGGTGAGCTTATCGATAGGTGCGACCCAATCGCAGGTGAAGAACTGCGCCAACCCATTCGGGGTATCGAACTTCTCAGCAAACAGATACGAGGTGCCCTGATCGGCGTCGGACTCATCGCGGCACGGCCACATCACATAGCCCAGCTCACCCATTTTTTCGTAGGTCGCGCCGGTAAAGCTTGGGCACAGATGCCGCAACTCATCCCAGATTTCCTGGGTGTTGTTGTAGTGCATCGGATAACCCATCCGGGTGGCGATTTCGCTGATGATTTGCCAGTCGGTTTTCAGATCCCACTGCGGTTCAACCGCTTTAAAGAAGCGCTGGAAACCACGGTCGGCGGCGGTGTACACCCCTTCGTGTTCCCCCCAGGAGGTGGACGGCAAAATGACGTCGGCCGCGTGAGCGGTTTTGGTCATAAAGATGTCCTGCACGATAACCAGTTCGAGATCGTCAAACCCTTTGCGCACCGCCGACAGTTCGGCATCGGTTTGCAGCGGATCTTCACCCATGATGTACGCCGCGCGCACTTCGCCATGCGCCGCGCGGTGCGGCAGCTCGCTGATACGATAGCCGGTATGCGCAGGCAGGCTCTCCACGCCCCAGGCTTTGGCGAATTTCTCGCGGTGTGCCGGGTTATTGACGTACTGATAGCCCGGATAGGTATCCGGCAGCGCACCCATATCGCACGCGCCCTGCACGTTGTTCTGCCCACGCACCGGGTTAACACCCACGCTCGGGCGGCCCAGATTGCCGGTCAGCATCGCGAGGCTGGTCAGTGAACGCACGGTTTCCACGCCCTGATAGAACTGGGTCACGCCCATGCCCCACAGGATGGCGGCCGATTTCGCCCCGGCGTACATCCGCGCGCATTCGCGGATCTGCTGAGCGCTAAGCCCGGTAATCTCTTCCACCGATTCCGGCGTATAGCCTTCAACGATTTTACGGTAATCCTCAAAGCCCTCGGTACGGCTGGCGACAAACGCCGCGTCGTAGAGGTTTTCTTCAATGATCACGTGACCAATGGCGTTCAACAGCGCGATGTTCGAGCCGTTTTTCAACGCCAGATGCATATCGGCAATGCGCGCGGTTTCAATTTTGCGCGGATCGCAGACGATAACTTTCGCCCCGTTGCGTTTGGCGTTAATCACATGATTCGCCACGATCGGGTGTGAATCTGCCGGGTTATAGCCGAAGACAAAGACTAAATCGGTGTTATCAATTTCTGTGATGGCATTGCTCATCGCGCCATTACCGACCGATTGGTGCAGACCTGCAACCGAAGGGCCGTGTCAGACGCGAGCGCAGCAGTCGACGTTATTGGTGCCAATAACGGCGCGCGCAAATTTTTGCATCACATAGTTGGTTTCATTCCCTGTCCCGCGCGAAGAGCCGGTGGTCTGGATGGCGTCAGGGCCGTATTTGGCTTTGATGGCGCTCAGGCGTTCAGCGACATAGTTCAGCGCCTCGTCCCAGGACACAGATTCCAGTTTGCCGCCACGCTGGCGACGGATCATCGGGGTTTTCAGGCGCGGGGTGAGGATTTGGGTATCGTTGATAAAATCCCAACCGTAGTAACCTTTCAGGCACAGCGTGCCCTGATTGGTTTTCCCCTGCGCCGCTTCCGCCCGGATTATTTTGCCGTTATCCACCACCAGGTTTATCTTGCAGCCCGATGCGCAGTAAGGGCAAACCGTGACGACTTTTTTCATCGGTTTCGCTCCAGTTAAACAGTCGCATAAATGCGTTCAACGCTCCTTAATGCAGGTTTTATGCCACTCTTAATTGTAGGGGTATTCGCGGGTTTGAGCGCTGACGAAGCTGACGAAACCGCCCGGCTCGACAGTTTTGACGTGTCGAACGCGCCAGGGATGTGACAGCGGTTATAGATTCGTCACGCGCCGCTGGAATTGGCTGGAGCGCACCGCAGAATCATCCAGACTTACTGCATAACCTTCTGGGCAGGGGCTGACGATGAAACCGGTCATTCTGGTGATTGATGACGACACGGCAATCTGCGAACTGCTTCGCGATGTGCTCGCCGAGCATGTGTTTGAGGTGGCGGTGTGCCATCTGGGCCAGCAGGGAGTGGCGACGGTCGCACAGCGTCAGGACATCGCCCTGGTGCTGCTCGACATGATGCTGCCGGACATTAACGGCCTACAGGTGCTGACCCAACTGCAAAGGCTGCGGCCTGCGCTGCCGGTGGTGATGTTGACAGGGATGGGCAGTGAATCGGACGTGGTGGTGGGGCTTGAGATGGGGGCGGATGACTATATCGGCAAGCCGTTTAATCCCCGAATCGTGGTGGCGCGCCTGAAAGCGGTGCTGCGACGCAGCGGGGCGCTGGCGGGGGATACCCCGGTGGAACAGGGTGGCAGTCTCAGCTTTAACGGCTGGCGGCTGGATACCCAGCGCTGCGAACTGTTCGATCCGGCCCGTCAGAGCGTGGCGCTCACCCAGGGTGAATATGGCCTGCTGCTGGCGCTGACGCAGAACGCGCGGCGGGTTTTGAGCCGGGAGCAGCTGCTGACGCTGACCCACAGCGAAAGCATGGAGGTGTTTGACCGCACCATCGACGTATTAATCATGCGCTTGCGTCGCAAAATCGAAATCAACCCGCACCAGCCGACGCTGATCAAAACCCTGCGTGGCCTGGGCTATGTGTTTGCGGCTGACGTGGTGGATACCGCCGTAGACCCGTGCAAGCGCAGCGCCGCCGGGCAATTTATGCCTCATTCTCCGTGATAAAGCGTTTTAACTCTTCCAGCGTTTTCGCCCCGTCTACCGCATTGGTGCACAGCAGGCTGGCGCGAGCGCAGGCGTGGGCCAGCAGTACGCTCTGGCGTAGCGTCCAGCGTTCGTGACAGCCGTACAGGAACCCGGCGCAAAAGGCATCCCCGGCCCCGACGCTGCCGACGATTTCATTTTGTGCCAACTGCCATGACGGCACCCACTGGCCTGCTTCATCGGGCGCTTCGCACCACGCGCCTTCCGGGCAATGGATAACCACCCGTTGTTTCACCCCTGCCGCCAACAGCAGGGTGGCCGCCTGAGCTATATTTTCAATGATTGGCGCGTCGTCCTTGAGACGGATCGGTAGCTCGCTGAACGCTTTGGCTTCCAGTTCATTGATCACCAGATAATCCAGATGCTGTAACGCCGGACGCACCAACGGCTGATAGCGCGGATCGCCTTTGCGCGACACCAAATCCAGCGACGTTTCGTAGCCTTTGTCACGCATCTGGGCCAGCAACCGTGCGGCGCGGGTGCCGTACTCTTTATCCGCCAGATCCAGGCTATCGAGTAGCAGTAAATAGCCGAGATGGAAGATCCGCATCGATCCTTCCAGCCGGTCGAACGCGGGCAGATCCAGCAGGCGATTCGCGCCCGGTGAATGGAAAAAGGTGCGCTGGCCGCTGGGATCGGTCATCACCTGCGACATCGACGTCGGCGCGAAAGAGGTGCGCTGCACGTGTTGGCGATTGACGTGATACTGGTCGAGCATCGCCATGATGTAATCGCCATCGGCGTCCTCGCCAATCAGCCCGACCGCCTGCAATGGCAGATGGTTGCGCATTTTGGCCAGCGTCAGCAATACGTTGAGCGGTGCGCCGCCGGTGGAACGTTCGCTGTGGGTGATCTCCGCCAGCCAGCCGCGTTCCGGCCATTGCACAATGCGGTGGACGTGATCGACCAGCATATTGCCGGCAGCGATAATGCCCTGACGTTCCATCAGGCTTTCCCCGCGCTGGTGAAAATACGCATTTGTTCGGTGAGGGTGTCGGTGATTGCGGAACGTTTCATGAAACCTCCAGAAGGGAGACGCAGCGGCTTAATCGTCGGGTGGCGCTTCGCTTACCCGACCTACAATGCCTGTAGGTCTGATAAGCGCCGCGCCATCAGGCTCTTACTTAACCGTCCAGCCCTTATAGGTTCCGACGGTTTTCTTATCGATCATCGTCACCGGGATAAGCACCGGCTCTTTCGGCGCAGGTTTGCCCTGCAAAATGTCATAGCCGATTTCCACCGCTTTCGCCGCCATCACCTGCGGATCCTGCGCCGGGGTCGCCACAAACAGCGAGTTTTCGCGTTTCAGCGCTTCTTCTCCATCTGGTGAACCATCCACGCCCACGATAAAGAACTCTTTACGTTGCGCCTGTTTTGCTGCCAGATCGGCCCCGATCGCCGTCGGATCGTTAATCGCGAACACACCGTCGATCTTCGGATTAGCCGCCAACAGCGAGGTCATCACTTCCAGGCCGCCTTCACGGCTGCCTTTGGCGTTCTGGTTATCGGACAGCACTTTGATATCCGGGTATTTTTTGAATTCGGACTGACAGCCTTCAACCCGGTTCTGCACCGCTGAGACCGGTGGTCCGTTGATGATAACCACGTTGCCTTTGCCGTTCAGGCGGTCGGTGATGTATTTACAGGCTATCGCCCCCGCCTGGGTGTTATCCGAAGTGATGGTCGCATCGGCACCTTCCGCTGCCACGTCAACCGCCACCACCACAATTCCGGCCTCTTTGGCCCGCTTCACCGCTGGGCCGATGCCTTTCGAATCGGCGGCGTTGAGGATAATCATATCGACCTTCGCGGCAATGAAGTTATCAATCTGTGACACCTGCTGGCCGAGATCGTAGCCGCTGGAAACCAGGGTTACTTTGACGTTATCTCCCGCCAGCTTGTGGGCCTCAAGCTCTGCCCCTTTGGTGATTTGTACAAAGAACGGGTTGGCGAGATCGCCCACCGTCACGCCGATCGATTTCAGCTCTTTAGCCTGCACAAACGGCGCGGCGGCGAGCAGGGTGCCAGCACAGAGTGCAATGGCGAGTGGCTTTAAACGCATGTTATGTTCCTCTGTCGTAGGGTGTTGTTGTTATGCACTTTGATGGTGTCGGGTACGGTATTTGTCGATCAGTACCGCAATGATGATCACCGCCCCTTTGATCACCAGTTGCCAGAAGTAGGAGACGCCCATCAGCGTCATACCGTTGTTGAGCGTGGCGATGATCAGCGCCCCCACCAGCGTGCCGGTGATGGTGCCGATTCCGCCGACAAAACTGGTGCCACCGAGAATGACCGCCGCGATGGCGTCCAACTCGTAGCCCATGCCGAGGTTGCCGTTGGCGCTGTACAGCCGCGAGGCGCTCATCACCCCACCCAGCCCCGACAGCAGGCCACTCATGCCGTAGACAAACAGCAGCACCAGCCACACTTTGATACCGGTCAGCCGTGCCGCCTGCATATTGCCGCCGACCGCATAGATATGAACCCCGAGCGTGGTGCGGCGCAGAATGAACCAGCACACCGCAATCACCGCCAGAGCAATCACCACCAGCCACGGAACAGGCCCGAGGTAGTTATTGCCTATCCACTCAAAGCTGATATTGGAGTTAATCACCGTGGTGCCGTCCGCCAGCAGGTAGGCCGCACCGCGCAGCGCCGTGTAAGTACCTAGCGTGACGATAAAGGGGGGAAGCCCGGCAAAGGCCACCAGTGCGCCGTTGAATAAACCCAGCAGCAGGCCGAGCATCAGTGCCGCCGGGATCGACAGCAGGGAGAATTCGGGAATGAGTGACACCACCATTGCCGCCACCGCCGTGGTGCCGAGGATCGACCCGACCGACAGATCAATCCCACCGGTCAGAATGATGAAGGTCATCCCCGCCGCCAGCACGATGTTGATCGACGCCTGGCGGGTAATGTTCAGCAGATTACTCTCGGTAAAAAAGTTTGGCGTGATGAGGCCAAACACCGCCACAATCAGGATCAGGATCGGCAAGATCCCCACCGTTTGCATCAGATCGCCCATCAGCATTTTGCGGGCCGAGGATTTCGCCACCTGTTGTGGGGAAGGCACGGAGTTCTCTTTTTGCGTGGTCATGGTTGCACCGCCTGGGAATGGGATTCGTTCACGCCGGTCGCCAGCGTCATAATATTTTCCTGTGAGATGTCATGGTGTTGCAGCTCACCAGCGATACTGCCTTCGCGCATCACGTACACCCGATCGCTCATACCGACGATTTCCGGCAGCTCGCTGGAGATCATCAGAATCGCCACGCCCTGACGCGCCATCTGGTTCATGATCCGGTAGATTTCGCTTTTCGCGCCGACATCCACGCCGCGCGTGGGTTCATCCAGAATCAGGATGCGTGGACCAATCGCCACCCAGCGGGAGATCAGCAGCTTTTGCTGATTGCCCCCCGATAAGCCGCCCGCACGCACCTGCGCATGCGGCACGCGGATATTCAGCAGTTTGATGGCGTCGTCGGAAATGGTTTGCGCTTTTTTGCGGTCGAGCATGCCGTAATGCGCATCGCGCTCCAGCGTCGCCATGGTGATGTTTTCCTGCGCCGCCAGCTCGAGGAACAGCCCCTGTTCTTTGCGGTTCTCGGTGAGAAAACCGATGCCTAAATCAATGGCTTCGCGCGGGGAATGGATAAGCACCGGTTCACCATCGACTTCAATCACCCCGCCGGTGGCTTTGCGCACGCCAAATATCAGCTGCGCCAGTTCGGAGCGCCCGGCACCGACCAGCCCCGCGAGGCCGACGATTTCACCGGATCGCACCAGCAGGCTGCACGGCTGCACTTTGCCGCCGTCGGTGAGATGGTGGACGTTCAGGCGCGGCTGGCCGTGCGGGATATCGCGCTCTTTGTTGAACAGATCGCTTAAAGGGCGGCCTACCATCATCCGCACCAGCTCAGAGGCGTTGAGTTTGTCGCGAGTCAGGCTGCCGACGTATTGCCCATCGCGCAGGACGCTGACGCGGTCCGACAACTCATACACTTCCGCCATGCGATGGCTGATATAGATAATCGCCATCCCTTCATCGCGCAGACGCAGAATGAGTTCGAACAGGCGATGGGTTTCACGTGAGGAGAGGGCGGCGGTGGGTTCATCCATCACCAGAATGCGGCTGTTGCGGTGCAGGGCGCGGGCGATTTCCACCTGCTGCTGCTCGGCGATGGTGAGTTTCATCACCCGATCGGTGGCCATGAACTGGGCCCCGAGGCGGTTAATCACCTCCTGCGCCTGAGCGACCATGGTTTTGCGCTGCACCAGCCCGCCGCGCGACAGTTCACTCCCGAGGAAAATGTTCTCGGCGACGGTCAGGTTCGGTGCGAGCTGCATCTCTTGATAAATCAGAGTAATGCCTGCGGCTAACGCATCCTTCGGGCCTTTAATGGCGTGGGGTTTGCCATCAATCAGGATCTCGCCGCTGGTGGCCGTGTAGGCCCCGGCGAGGATCTTCATCAGCGTGCTTTTTCCGGCACCGTTCTCCCCCATCAGCGCGTGGATTTCACCGGGAAAGACCGTCAGGTCTACCCCTTTCAGCGCATAAAATTTGCCAAAGGCTTTGGCGATGTTGCGCATCTCCAGTACCGGCGTCGGATGCATGGCGATTCTCCTGCGGGATGGGTCGATATCAGCAGTCCATCACAGGAACGTAAATGCAAAATGTCAGAGGCCATTCATATTTGTCATAGTGATGAATACATCCCCCTCCCATAGGGTCGAGGGAGAAAACTATTCGCCGGAGCCACTATGCCACTACGCCGAACGTCCTTCCTGACCAGCGCCCGCAGCCGCCTGCTGTTCTTCAATGTGCTGGTGGTGGCGGTGACGTTGATGGTCAGTGCGGCGGCGGTGTTGGGGTTTCGTCATGCCAGTCAAATCCAGGAGCAGGTGCAGCAGCAGACCGTGAATGACATGACCGGCAGCATGAATCTGGCGCGTGATACCGCCAACGTGGCGACGGCGGCGGTGCGGCTCTCGCAGGTGGTCGGGGCGCTGGAATATAAAAGCGAAGCGGAGCGTTTGCAGGCCACACAAAAGGCGTTACAGCATTCGCTGGGCCAACTCGCCACCGCCCCGTTGGCACAGCGCGAGCCGGAACTGGTGCGGCGAATCATTCAGCGTAGCAATGAATTACAGCAGAGCGTGGCGGGCATGTTGCAGCGCGGTCAGCAGCGCCATCGTGAGCGTAACTCGCTGCTCAGTGCGCTGTATCAGAATCAAAGTTACCTGCACCATTTAAGCGAAATTAACCAGCGTAAGGGGGCAGGCTCGCTGGACGGACGCCTGCTGTTGGAGATGGACCGGCTGTTAACCGCCGCGATTGAGACGCCGACGCCGCGCGCGGCGGTGCGTCAGCTGGATACGGTGATGTATAGCCTGCCGACCCATAGCTCCGATCCGACGATCGCTTACATTTTGCCAGATTTTAACGCCGAACTGCGCAAACTCGCCCCTCTTTCCCAGCAGTTAGAACAGAGTGATTTGGCGATAAGCTGGTACATGTTCCACATTAAAGCGCTGGGGGCTATCCTCAATGACGACATTAATCAGTACGTGGCGCAGGTGGCGCAGTCGTCCGAACTGCGGGTGGCGCAGAGTCATCGTGAGCTGGGTTCGATCATTGATTTGATTCTCAGTTTTGCCCTGTTGGCGTTGGTCATCACCGGCTTTGCGGGCTGGTATATCTACCGCAATCTGGGCTCGAACCTGACCGCGATTTCGGCGGCGATGACCCGACTGGCCCACGGCGAGCAGGATGTATCGGTGCCCGCGCTCCAGCGGCGGGACGAACTGGGGGAACTGGCGCGGGCATTCAGCGTGTTCGCCCGCAATATGGCTTCGCTGGAACACACCACCCGGCTGCTTAAAGAAAAAACCACCCAGATGGAAATAGGCCGGATAGAACGGCAGGGTCTGGAAGAGGCGCTGCTGCACAGCCAGAAGATGAAAGCAGTCGGGCAGTTGACCGGCGGTCTGGCACATGATTTCAACAATCTGCTGGCGGTGATTATCGGCAGTCTCGAACTGGTGAAACCGAACGAAATCGATGCGCCGCGCATCTCACGGGCGCTGAAAGCCGCCGAGCGCGGGGCATTGTTGACCCAGCGTTTGCTGGCGTTCTCGCGAAAGCAGTCGCTGCATCCTCACGCGGTAGAGATGAAAGGCCTGCTGGAAAACCTCGGTGAGCTGATGCGCCACTCGCTGCCCGCCACCCTGAGCCTGGAAATCGAAGCGCAAACCCCGGCGTGGTCAGCATGGATTGACGTCGGCCAGCTCGAAAACGCGATCATTAACCTGGTGATGAACGCCCGTGATGCGATGGAGGGGCAGGCTGGGGTGATCAAAATTCGTACCTGGAATCAGCGGGTGAACCGCAGCGACGGGCGCAAACAGGACATGGTGGCGCTGGAGGTGATTGACCACGGGTGCGGCATGTCGCAGGACGTAAAAACGCAGGTGTTCGAACCGTTCTTCACCACCAAACAGACCGGCAGCGGCTCCGGGCTGGGCCTGTCGATGGTGTACGGCTTTGTGCGCCAGTCCGGCGGGCGGGTAGAAATCGAAAGTGCACCGGGGCAGGGCACCACCGTGCGGCTACAGCTGCCGCGCTCGACTCTGAATGCGGTGGAGCGGGTGCGTGAAGAGGTGGTGGTCGAAGCACCGCCCGCCGAGCGGCTGGCACTGGTGCTGGAAGACGAAGCCGATGTGCGCCAGACCTTATGCGAACAGCTGCACCAACTGGGTTGGCTGACGCTGGAAGCGACTGACGGCGAACAGGCGATGGCGATGCTGGCGGCGTCGGAAGATATCGCCATGTTGATAAGCGACCTGATGCTACCGGGCAGGCTCAGCGGGGCAGAGGTGGTGAATCACGCCCAAACGTATCACCCACAGGTGGCGCTGCTGCTGGTAAGCGGTCAGGATTTACGTCCGCTGCACAACCCTCAGCTTCCGGACGTCGAACTGCTGCGCAAACCCTTTACCCGGGCTCAGCTTGCCCAGGCGCTGCGTCAGGCTCGCAATTGAGATTTCTCCGCTACCCGCACCCCCGGGGGGGGATTACGCTGGCGTCAGTCCACCGCAGAGACTGACATGATGAAACGTACCGCAATGGCGCTGCTTTTTGGCGCACTCTCCCTGACCGGCCAGGCACATGCCGATATCATTGATGATGCCATTGGCAACATCCAGCAGGCGATTGGCGATGCCTACAAACCCGACAGCGACCGGGTTTATCATGATTCACATGACGACGCTGAGGCTGACAGTCGTCCCCGCGATCGGCAATATGACGATCGCCGTCGCCAACTCGAAGACCGTCGCCGACAGCTTGATGACCGCCAGCGCCAGCTCGATCAGGATCGCCGTCAGTTAGAAGATGATGAACGGCGTCTGGACGATGATTATTAATATCATTAAAAATGATTGCCCTCATTGAAGATAAAAAAACACATGATAGCGCACATGTGTTTTTTGATAGTTAATGACATTACATCCCCCACCTTCGTTAATAAGATATTCGCTATCAAGCCGCCGGAGACAATACGGAATGGCTGTAGCACCCAACGTCTAACTCTCTAAACGAAGGTATATCATGCAACTTAACTTTACTCTGCAAGTTAATAATGACAGCTGGTACCCCACTGTCGAAATTAAAGATTTAAAAACCCTGTCTGGCGATAAAGCCAATATCAATAAAAAACTGGTATTACAATTTACAGCGCCAGGTAAAATGACTTCTGGTGATATTACAGTATCTTCCGATCCGTGGTATGCCTTCGATTCACAAGTAGAATCCAGCGAAATCAGCAATGGCATTTTTGATATCAAAGTTACGCTGGTCCCCACTGACGGACAGCCTATCGGCAGCGCCATCACCAATATCCATATGGGGCTGAATAAGTCTTCTGATACCGCCCCGGACTGGTCGACCTTCAGTAACACCTTCTCGGCGGCGGCGGATGAAGAGCCTAACGTGACCGGCTCCCTGGTGGTTAAATGCGCACAGCTGCCTGCGGGTCTGGAGCAGTCTTCAGCGGAACTTATCCTGACGCGCGGTGAAAAAAGCGAGTACCTGACCCTGAAACCGGGCCAGTCGACCGTTTCGCTGCCTGCGGGCTCGTACAGCGTGGTGGCCAGCGATTTAAAAACAGAAGACGGCACGCTGCGTGCCCCGGTTAATGTCGACCTTAATGAGGTCGTGATTAACAAAGGTGCCCAAACGCCGCTCAATGTCACCTTTGGTGCGGTTCAGCACAGCTCCACCCTGGACGTTGTTATTAGTCTGGATGATATTCCAGGCCTGCAAAACGAAGCCCTGCAGCTGTCGTATCTGGAAAATGGGGTTGAAACACAGCGCCTGTCCCTGCGCACCGGTGAGACGCTGCGCCTTGAGCAACGCCCTGCGACGGGCCGTTTCGCCCTGCAAGCCCGTGCGCTCAAACTGAATAACGTGGCTTACACCTTTGATGAATTATCCGGCCAGCTCAACGGTCAATATCATGAGGTGAAACTGACCCGGGCGCAGGTTCATCAGACTAATGAATCATTAACCGGGGCGGCGAAGCTCACCCTGCACGTCAGCGCGGAGAAAGCGCTGTCGACCACCTTTGATTTACACCTCAGCAATGGCGCGGCGACTCCACGTCGCTATCAGTTCGACAATATTCCGGCGATGCAGGCAACCTCCCCGCAAACCGTGGCGCTGATCCCGGATACCTACACCATTGAAACGGGCTCATTCGTCAACAATGGCACGGTATATTATGTGGATGTCAGCCCAAATCCGCTGGTGGTGAAGGCCAATACCCCCGTTCAACTGAACGTGAATATCGTCGAAGGGGCCAACCTGCGGGTCAAAGGTTTCCCGGACTACCTGACCTTTGGTGGCTGCGCGGATATGTCGCCGAGCAACGTGGATGACTTAGCCGAAGCGCGCGTAACCTCGGTATTTAAATATTCCGGAGATGATGGCATGGGCGATGCGGGCGGTTATCTCGATCCGGCCAAAGAACCGACCTCGAAAATTATCGAAATGGCACGCAATGTCTCTGCTAAAACCGACGATACGGTGATCCCGTTCATGGTGTCTTACACCTGTAACCTGTCGCTAGGCGATGTGCCGAATATCATTAAAGATCCGGTTCGCCATCAGTACAGTTTTGCCAACTTTATCCAGTCGCTGAAAATGGCGCAGGCGACCAAAGATGCGACCCACCCGGTTCCGGCGGGCTATATCGTCAACCCGGATTATCTGGGCGAATGTCAGAAGTATGGCTATGCGCCGACCTACCCGATTCCGGTGCGCAAGCCGTTGTCTGATGCCATGGCTCATCACGGTGTAAACGTAGCGATCCCGGCGGGGATCACCGACACGCTGAAAGGCTACATCAAAGCGGTGAACTGGCTGGTACGCGTGGTGGCTCCGGACGTGGTGCTCGGCTGGCAGATTAACCTCTGGAGCGTCGGCGGTTCGCAGTGGGTTTACAACGACTTTAGCTACGATGATGTGTTCGATGCCACCGACGGTCAGCATAAAAAAATGACCATTACCCCGGAACTGGCGGGCAAACTGAGCGCCGATTACGCGCTGCTGGTGGGCGTTTTTGAGGACACCGAATATCAACAGGCTAATGGCCAAACTGCGATCGCAAAAGGCGCTGATTTTATGGCCGCTGACCGCTATGAAGCCGATGACTTCACGGGTCGCGCCTTTAACAACGGCTATTGCTATTCGCCAAACGAATGGGACCGCACCTTTGATTTCTGTGCATCGCTGAGTCGCCATTTGCGCAAACCGGTGATGCCGTGGCAGATCCCGGCCAGCCGTCTGGCAACTCAGGCCGAGCAGGTGGGCGAGATGGAAGCGCAGTTCTGGGGCACCGGCGGCAGCTATCTGATGGGCCACCCGGAGATTGGTGATTCGGTCGAGGCCATTAATGAGAAGCTGCTCAACCTCAACTTCCTCGATGTCCATGCCGCGATGATGGGCCACACGGCGCGTGAGCTGTTTAACCGGCACGCGTTCGATTTCTCGCAGCCGAAATATCAGGACTTCCCGGCGCGCGGTATTTTCCACGTGCAGGTCGGCGGCGGGGCGACCACCGGGGTGGTGAGTGCGGTCAACAATAACAGCAGTAGCTGGATGCGTCCGCGACTCAAAGCCTACCGTCAACATCCGGTTGCCTTTGAAAACAACCGCGCGATCGATAAAGCGAAGAAGTAACCGTCATAGCGGGCCCCGAACGTCGGGGCTCGTTTTTAATGGGGCACACAAAAACGGTAACCCACGTCCGCTATCTTCTTGCTGGGGGCATCTTCTGATTGAGTAACATCACCAGTAACCCGGTCAGCGCGGCGGACAGCAGGCTAATCACGGCCAGTGTGATTAGCAGTGTCAGGCATATTTCCGCAGAAAAGTATTGCCAGTGTCGGAGAGCCGCTAAATGGGTTATCGACATTAACCAACGACACTGCGACACATAATAAAACAGCGTAAAAAACAATGTTGGCAGAGATAAGGGTATTATTAGCACGGTAATAATCATAGGCGTTGTTCTTATATCCGTAGTTATATTTATCTGGTGCTCCTGTAGTGACTATTCCACACAATGCAGACGAAGTCATGATCGGATTTTAAAGATATTACCTATCATCAATTTAAATCACTCTCACATCCTTGCCGGTGCTGCAATTATTATTTTATTTAAAAGTAAACATTAAAATTTTTGTTATAGTTTGTTGAATCTTTGGTGATACAAAACACGAAGTGCTTAACTAGTGTTGATTGTGAGCAGCGGGTAATGAAGCCTCTGCCACAACGGAAAACACAGGAAGGTAAGCATGATCATCAATAAAAAAATTGTTTTTGCAGCGTTGATGTCTGTGAGCACGCTGTCATTTGCGGCAACCGAAATTCGTGACACGGAAATGGCGAATATGAACGAGAAAATCGGCAACATCTCGGTAAATGTCAAAAATGGCACCTTTGAAGAAGCGATGGCTGCACTGAGCAAAGAAGCCGATCAGAAGGGCGCTGGCCATTACCATATTACCTCTTTAGAACGTACTGGGATGAGCGCCGACATCAGGGCAACAGCGGTAATCTATAAATAATAATTCCTCTTATACCGCGATCTTTGGACTGTGATATATCCCGTGATCCCTATCACAGTTCCTTTTTAAGGATGAAACAATGTCTATATCAAAAAAGGCCAGCCTGGCCGTTATTCTGTCAACCATGGTGTTATCGCCGCTGGCTGTTGCCAGCCATCATTTTGAAAACGCACAATCCATTCAAACGCCGACATTAAACCAGCTGGATAATTTCGTGTTTCCGTCATCTACTGCCGGATATACCACGCTGGTGATGACGGTAAATAACGCACCGACAATCGGCGCGGGTGGCGTGTTCAACCCCGACGCACTTTATAATATTCACATCGCCGAATCTGCTGATTATAAACAGGGGAAAACCTTTACCTTCAAGTTTGATAAGCAGGGGAATGTTACCGTCTATCAGCAAAATACCGCCGACAGTCCGGTAGGGGCGACAGGTGAAATGCTGGGTAAAGGGGCGGCGCATCAAGGTGTCATGCTGGGTAATGGCCTAAAAATCTGGACCGGGGCCGCTCAGGATCCCTTTACCGGGAATTCGCCGGGGCTGCATCAGTTCCGGAAAGATTTGGCGCAAGGGAAATACGATCCCACCGTCTGGAAATCAACCCAGGGCAAAAACATCTTTGCCGCACGCAACTGCGGGGCCATTGTTCTCGACGTGCCCAATAAGCTGCTGGCAGCCAAAATCAGCGTGTACATGACCACCGATTTCCACAGTAATAATGTCTGGAAACAGGTGCAATATTCCGCTAACCCGCTGTTCTCGCACATTATGCTGTTTGAAAATGCGGCCCTGAAACGTGAACACGATGAAAGCCGCCCGCAAAACAGTGACGATATGAAGAATTTTGTCTCTGCACGCACGGCGCGGGCCAGCGCCATGGCGCACTCGCAGGCCGCCCCTTTTGTGTATGGCGACAAGGTGGCAAAGATGCTGGTGCCGGATGTCCTGACCTATCAGGTTGGTGAAAAAGCGGTCTTTAGCGCCGAAAAACGTAACGGACGCAGTCTGGATGACGATGCCATGAGCGCCATGCTCAGCCTGTTGATTGGTCAGCCCACCGATCAGGCGGTTGCTAGCCTGAAACGTTATAGCCAGGACTTTCCGTATGTTATCCCTGTGACGTTGAAATAAGGGAATGATGTCCTGATGAAACACCCTTTTATGGCGTTAACACGTGGGGTCATGGTCGTGACGCTGAGTCTGTTCAGCGTCACGGCAGTACAGGCCCATGAATTCTGGATGATTCCTCACAATGCCCAAAGTCGCACCGGTGAACAGGTCGTGTTCGAACTGCGTATCGGAAGCGGTTTACCTGGGAAGCAGTCGGTTAGATTTCCGGGGTTGATATCGACGTTTATCGCCCGTGATGCCCGGGGAAAATACGCGGTCAGTGGCCGGGATAACTCGCGGGTTATTGGGCATTTGCGGCCACGTGCCAGCGGCGCGACGGTAGTGGCACTGCGGACCAATGAGGCCAAAATCACCCTGCCAGCATCGGAGTTTAACGCGTATCTCGAGGAGGAGGGGCTAACGAAGGTCATTCACCAGCGTCAGCAGGAGAGTGATTCCGCAGAGCCTGCCACCGAGCTCTTTTCCCGATGTGGGAAAAGCATCATTTTGGTCGACGGGAAAAGTGCGGGATTCGATCAACCGCTCGGCCAACCGCTGGAGGTTATCCCGCTCACGGAACCCTTCGGCTATCAGCCCGGCCAGCCTTATCGGTTGCGGTTATTACGCGATGGGAAGCCGTTGGTCGGTGCGCAAATCAAAGCGCAGTTGCAGGGTAAGAAACGCTATCTGCTGAAGGCCGTTAGCAACGCGCAAGGAGAGGTGGCGATTGCGCTGCCGGAGCCGGGTGTGTGGTTGTTTAGCGCAGTCGATATGGTGCCAGCCGAAAATCCGGACGCTGACTGGCAGAGTCTGTGGGCATCGGTGACCCTCGATATCGGGGAAAGGCGCTCATCATGAACGGTCTGATTGCAGTCATGCTAAGCCTGATATTACTGCCGCAAAGCGCCTGGGCCCATGCCGGGAACAGTGCGGGCTGGTGGCATCCGTTGAGTGGCGTCGATCATCTGCTGGCGATGATTGCCGTGGGTGCATGGAGCGTGCAGCTAGGGGGCCGCGCGATAGGGTTAGTACCTCTGGCGTTTGTCTGCTTCATGTTTTTCGGCGGGTTACTCGGATTTGAGCATGTTGAGTTGCCCGCCACTGAAGTCGGCGTGTCGCTGTCAGTGCTGTTGCTGGGACTTGCCATCGCTGCTAAACAACGTCTGCCACTGGCGTTGGCGGCCTGTGCCACCGGGCTGTTTGGTATTTGCCACGGCTACGCGCACGGCTACGAAATGCCGGTTTTGCAAAACAAAACGCTCTATACCGTGGGTTTTATGAGTACCACCGCCGCGCTGCATATCGTCGGGGCGCTTGGTGCGCACACCTTGCAAAAAATGGCCGTCGGCGACCGGGTACTTCGGCTGCTGGGTGCCGTCTCGGCGCTCTGCGGCATCTGGTTAGTAGCGGGTGCTATCTGAAGCAAAAGCAAAACGTCACAACATTCAAAACAGGAAGGTATAACAATGAGCAAACAGGAAAATACGCTGCAATTTGGCGATGTGGCAATCCAGATCCTCAGCAATAGTGATGAGCTGACGGTGGCAGAGTTGGCTATCCAGGCGGGGGCGGTGGCGAGCATCCATCAGCATCCCCACGAAGAAGTGAATTATGTGGTGAGCGGTGTGCTGGATTTTATGTGTGATGGCGAGGTCACAACGCTGCGGGCCGGGGAAGCGATGCGCGTCCCGCCCAATCAGCCGCACAATATTACCTGTCACCCGGATGCGCCGGGGGTGGTGCTGACGGCCTGGTCGCCGTCTCGTCAGGACCTGATCGCCAAACTGGCGAAGTAATTCTATCCGCCCGGTTGGTTGCCGGGCGTTAATCCAGCATGACCGTCATCCCGTCATACCCCGCTTCAACACCTTCCGGCAGTGAATTATCCATTAACCACAGGTCAAACTGATGGCTGATATGGGTCAGGATAATGCGCGGGCAGCGCACGATCGCGTTGATCGCCAGCACGGCATTCAGATCGCAATGGTTACGCGGGGTTTGCGCTTTGGGTTGGTGACTACAGTCGATAATCATTACCTGCGGATGATTGTTCAGCAGATATTTCAACGTTTTTTCCGGCAGCCCGGCGGTATCCGACAACCACGCCACCCGGCTATGAGCTGATTCCAGCAGGTAGCCGAAGGTGAGTTTTGAATGGATCAGCGGCAGCGGCGTGACACGCAGGCCTTGCAGGTCGAAGGTGACGAACGGCTCGACGGTATGGCTGAAATCGAGCAGGCCCGGATGTTTGAATAAATCATCGCAGCCCTGTTCATCCGGCGGGCCGTAAACCGGGATCTTTTCACCTATGCCCCAGCGCAACGGGAACAGGCCCTGGACGTGATCCATATGATAATGAGTGAGTAAAAACTGGCGGAAGCTGCCAGCGGGATAGTGGTCCATCAGGTCGGGAATACCCGCATCCAGCAGGGTGACCGCATCGTTATAACGCACCTCTGCACTGCACGGACGGCGGCGATGGGAGCCGTCCTGCCGCGCCCGACGGCACGCCGCGCAGTCGCAGCCAAAGACCGGCACCAGTTGTGCGCCGCCGGTGCCGGTTAAGCGTAGGGTCAGGGTCATATGGCGTTCCTCAGATAACGCCCGGCGGCACTGCGTTTGCCGGGCCTACAAAACCCGTGCCTACAGGGGCTTTTTGAAACGGAAATGGCTCTGCTGATAACCTTCGCGCAGGTAAAAACGGTGCGCGTCGGGGCGGACTTTACCGCTCGACAGCTCCATCAGGCTCGCGCCCCTGCGACGAGCTTCGTCTTCCGCCCACCTTAATAACTGCTGGCCGATATTCAGGCCGCGCATCTGCGGCAGAATAACCAGCTCCTGAATTTCACCAATCCAGCAGTTCTGGTTCAGCGGGAACATGACTTGCAGACCGATAAGCCCGACGACTTCGCCGTTGACCCACGCCAGTTGATAGCACTGGGCCGGATTGTTAAGGTTCGCGGCAAAACCCGTCGCGAAGGTCTGTCGATCATACGCTTTCTGTTTCAGTTCACAGATAAGGCCGTACACCGCATCGGTGTCATCGAGGGTGGCGCGGCGAAGTTCACAGGACATGCTGGCTCTCTTTCTGGTTGCCGTGGGCGCGTATCAGGCGCAAAAAAGTCTCCACAGACTGTAGCAGACTGCCGTCATTGTTTAGCGTTAAACAGTCGTTGAGCGTGTAGCGTGCGGCCCGATCCAGACGCTGCACAATCTCCTGCTCCGTTTCACGCCCGCGCTGTTGCAGGCGTTGGCGCAGCACGTCGGGCGAGACCTGCAAACACACGGGCAGTAAAGCTGCGCCATAGCGGGCTTTGGTTTGCGCTAAATGGGCGCGTGAGCCGTTGACCACGACGTCAAAACCCGCATGCAGCCAGACGTCGATTTCGATCCCCACCCCGTAATAAAGATTGTTAGCGTGCCAGCTCAGGGCGAACAGTTGGCGCTCGGCGCGGGTGAAAAATTCGTGTTCGCTCAGGGCGATATGGTTTTCACTGCCCGCGCTGGCCGGGCGGGTGATGTAGCGATGCGCGATCAGCATCTGCGCGTGCTCCTGCTGACGTAACGCCGCCAGCAGACTGTCCTTCCCGGACCCGGAGGGCCCGACTAACCAGATAAGCCGTCCCGTCATCAGAAGACCCTCTTGCCCTGACGCCAAACGTGGTCGATATGCACGTGGTCACCTTTGCGATGAGCCAGGACCAGATCGGCGCGTTTACCTTCGGCAATCGTTCCCCGGTCGGACAGATTCAGCGCCCGGGCCGGGTTGCGCGTCACCAGATGAATGGCCTGCGGCAGGTTGTAGGCGTTGCGGGCGTCGTCGGCGATGCGGAACGCCGCGTCGAGCAGGCTGGCGGGATAATAGTCGGAGGAGAGAATATCCAGCAGTCCGCGTGAGGCCAGTTCATGCGCTGCCACGTTGCCGGAGTGAGACCCACCGCGCACGATGTTCGGCGCGCCCATCAGCACGTTCATGCCATGCTCCCGTGAGGACTCTGCCGCGGCGAAGGTGGTAGGAAACTCGGCGATCACGCTGCCAATGTGATGGGATTCGACCACATGCGCAGGGGTGGCATCATCGTGGCTGGCGAGCGCGATATCGCGCGCCCGGCAGGCCGCAGAAATCGCCATTCGGTTCGGCTGTGACCATTCGGCGGCAAGCGCCAGCTGATCTTCTTCAAAACGTACCATCTGTTCATCGGTCAGATGATATTTGCCCTGATAGTATTCGCGATATTTGGAACGGTCGGCGTATTGACGCTGGCCCGGCGAATGATCCATCAGTGACACCAGCGACACCAGCTCGCGGTCGACCAGCTTTTCGAACAGCGGCAGGGTGGTGAAGTGCGGCAGCTCGCAGCGCAGATGCAGCCGGTGCTCGGCGCGGTTCAGGCCGCGCTTTTGCGTGTCTTCAATGGCGTTGATCATCTTCTCTAAATTTTCCAGCCGGTCGCCGCCGTCGCGCACGTCACCAATCGCCACCGCGTCCAGCACGGTAGTGATCCCGCTCGCCACCATCAGCGCGTCGTGGCTGCTCATCGCCGAATGCGCGGGCCAGTCGACTTTCGGGCGCGGGGTGAAGAATTTATCCAGATTATCGGTGTGCAGCTCGATTAGGCCCGGCAGCAGCCAGCCGCCTTCGCCGTCCATTGCCTGCGGGCTTTGGCTCTGGGTTTGTGCGAAGGTGCGGATCACGCCATCCTGCACGTCGACCGAACCGTGAACCACTTCATCTTCAAGCACTAACTTCACGTTGTTGATAATCATGCTGCGGTTCCCATCGGGTGTAGACGGTCGGCGACGCGAGTGCGCACCGCGTGATCATGGAAAATGCCGACGATGGCCGCACCGCGTGCTTTGGCTTCGTCGATAAGCTCAACCACCGCGGCGCTATTTTTGGCATCCAGCGAGGCGGTAGGTTCGTCCAGCAGCAGAATCGGGTAATCGACCACGAAGCCACGGGCGATGTTCACCCGCTGCTGTTCGCCGCCGGAAAAGGTCGACGGCGCGAGATGCCACAGTCGCTCCGGCACGTTGAGACGTGTGAGCAGGCTGGCGGCTTTCGCGCGGCACGTCTCCTTCGGCACGCCTAAATCAAGCAGTGGCTGCATCACCACATCGAGGGCCGAAATGCGCGGGATCACCCGCAGAAACTGGCTGACCCAGCCGATGGTGCCTTTGCGCACTTCCAGCACTTTGCGCGCCGGGGCGGTGACTAAGTCCACCCATTCATCACCGTGCTTAATGTGAATGTGGCCTTCATCGGGCAGATAGTTGGCATACAGCGAGCGCAGGAGGGTCGATTTTCCGCTGCCCGAATGGCCGTGCAGCACCACGCACTCTCCGGCGCTGACCGTTAGCGAGGCTTTGTAAAGCACCGGCAGATGGATCCCGTTTTGGTGATGCAGGACGAAGGTTTTACTCAGATTTTCAACGCGAATCATGTTGGCCTCTTATTTATGATTGCCGGATGGCGGCTGATGCCTTATCCGGCCTACTCATGTGCGCCATCAGGCAACAGTCAGTTCTGCAAAACGGAGGAGACCAGCAGCTGGGTGTACGGATGAAGCGGGTCGTCGAGCACGCGATCGGTTAATCCACTTTCCACCACCTGACCGGCTTTCATCACCATCAGGCGGTCCGCCAGCAGGCGCGCCACGCCCAAATCATGGGTGACAATCACCACCGCCAGATCCAGTTCCACCACCAGGCCGCGCAGCAGGTCGAGCAAGCGTGCCTGAACCGATACGTCCAGGCCGCCGGTCGGCTCGTCCATAAATACCAGCTTCGGATGAGTGACCAGGTTGCGGGCGATTTGCAGACGCTGTTGCATCCCGCCGGAGAAGGTGGTCGGTAGCTCATCAATGCGCGAGGAGGGGATTTCGACCGCCTCCAGCCATTGCGCTGCGGTCTCACGGATGTTGCCGTAGTGGCGTGCGCCGGTGGCCATCAGGCGTTCGCCAATATTGCCTCCCGCCGACACCTGACGCCGCAGGCCGTCCATGGGATGCTGATGCACCACGCCCCATTCGGTGCGCAGCAGACGGCGGCGTTCGCCTTCCGACATGCCGTACAGGGACTGAGTCTGATACACGACCTCACCCTGCTGCGGCGCGAGTCGTGCGGAAATGGACTTTAGCAGGGTCGTTTTGCCGGAGCCGGATTCACCGACAATTCCCAGCACTTCACCCGGATAAAGCTCGAATGAGACGTCGCTGAAGCCTTTGCCCGGCGCATAAAGATGGGTCAGGTTATTGACCGAAAGTAACGGCTGATTCATTGACTTAACGCCTCGCTCTGTTGGCGGCAGTAATCGGTATCGGAACAGACAAACATCCGTTTGCCGGTATCATCGAGCACCACTTCATCGAGATAGCTGTGGCGTGAGCCGCAGATGGCGCAGGGGTCGTCCCAGGCCTGCACCGTAAACGGGTGATCGTCGAAATCGAGGCTTTCCACTTTGGTGTACGGCGGCACGGCATAGATGCGTTTTTCGCGTCCGGCACCGAACAGCTGCAACGCGGGCATCCGATCCATTTTCGGGTTATCGAATTTTGGGATCGGTGAGGGATCCATTACGTAGCGATCGTTGACCTTCACCGGGTAGGCGTAGGTGGTGGCGATATGGCCGAAGCGGGCGATGTCTTCGTACAGTTTCACCTGCATCACGCCGTACTCTTCCAGGGCGTGCATGGTGCGTGTTTCGGTTTCACGCGGTTCGATAAAGCGCAGCGGTTCCGGGATCGGCACCTGGAAGATAAGGATCTGATCTTCGGTCAGCGGCGTTTCCGGGATCCGGTGGCGGGTCTGGATCAGCGTCGCGTCGGAGGTCACATCGGTGGTATTCACCCCGGTGACGCGTTTGAAAAAGTTGCGGATAGAGACGGCGTTGGTGGTGTCATCTGCACCCTGGTCGATCACTTTCAGCACGTCGGCTTCGCCGATCACGCTGGCGGTGAGCTGAATGCCACCGGTTCCCCAACCGTAAGGCATCGGCATTTCACGCCCGCCGAACGGCACCTGATAGCCCGGAATGGCGACGGCTTTCAGGATCGCGCGGCGGATCATGCGCTTGGTCTGTTCGTCGAGATACGCGAAGTTATAGCCGCTGAGATTAGCCACGATTGCGCTCCTGTTGCAGGCGTTTGAGCAGTTCCAGTTCGGCCTGGAAATCGACATAGTGCGGAAGCTTGAGGTGTGAGACGAACCCGGCGGCTTCGACGTTATCGGCGTGGGCCAGCACAAACTCTTGGTCCTGCGCCGGGCCTGCGATATGTTCGTCGTAGTCTGGGGCCTGTAGCGCGCGGTCCATCAGCGCCATCGCCATCGCTTTCCGCTCGCTGAGGCCAAACACCAGCCCGTAGCCGCGCGTAAAGTGGGGGACAACCTCTTCCGGGGCGACGAAACCGTTCACCATTTCGCATTCGGTCACCAGCAGTTCGCCGACGTTCACCGCAAATCCAAGCTCTTCCGGCACAATCTCCACCTCAACGTGGCCGCTGCGGATCTCCCCGGCGAACGGGTGGTTACGGCCATAGCCACGCTGCGTGGAGTAGGCCAGTGCCAGCAGATACCCTTCATCACCGCGCATCAGCTGTTGCAGACGCGAGGCGCGTGAGCAGGGGTAAACCGGCGGGGTGCGGGTGATATCGTCCGGCGTTTCACCGCAATCTTCTTCTACGTTGGCCAGCCCCTGGCGCGTCAACAGGCTGAACACGTGCGGGGAGACGGCAGGCGGCTCTACGCTGGTGGCAACCTTCGGCGTTTCGCCGTTCGCCAGCAGGGTAAAATCGAGCAGGCGGTGGGTGTAATCGTAGGTTGGGCCGAGCAGTTGGCCGCCGGGCACGTCTTTGTACACCGCTGAGATACGGCGTTCGAGGCGCATGTCGGCGGTGTTAATCGGCTCGCTCACCGCCAGACGCGGCAGCGTGGTGCGGTAGGCGCGGAGCAGAAAAATAGCTTCGACGTTATCGCCGCTGGCCTGTTTCAGCGCCAGGGCCGCCAGTTCGCGGTCGGCGATACCCCCTTCGGTCATCACCCGATCGACGGCCAGATTCAGCTGCTGTTCAATTTGTGCCACGCTCAGCTCGGGAAGCTGCGTATCACCGCGGCGTTTCTGATCCTGTAGGGCGTGTGCGGCGGCGATCGCCTTTTCGCCCCCTTTGACGGCAACGTACATCAGCAAACCTCCACGTGCGTGGTGCGCGGAATAGCCAGCAGGCGATCGCCGCAGGTGAGGAGCAGATCCACGCCCAGCGGGAACGGGTGCGGGCGCTCGGTCAGCTCGTGAAGGATGCATTCCGGCAGTTGCGGGGCGATCATCCGCTCTTCGTTGATGCCCGCCCCGGTGAGGCGCAGCATCCGGCCACCGCTCAAACTGCTGAGCTGGACAATCAGCGTGGCGCTGGTTTCCGGGGCGATGGCGCTGCCTGTCGACAGGGCGTTAAGCTGTTCGCTACTGATCGACGCATCGGTCACCGCAAACAGCGCGTGCTGCGGCTGGCTGACCAACGGCGCATTAGTATGAAAACGCAGATTCTGGCGGGCAATATCGTTATCCACCGAGGCCGACAGCCACACGGGGGTGTCGTTATCCGCCAGGGTTAGCAGTACGCTGGTGGTGGCCGGGGAGAGCGGCTGCCAGCCGTGTTTATGCTGATGCAGCGAGACGATTACCCCCGGCTCGCTCATGGCTTTGAGCAGACGACGGAAACTGTGTTGGGCATCCTGCACCGGAAGCGGGAAAGCGGTTTGTAGCGTCATGCGTTGTCTCCACGCACTAAGGTAAAGAAGTCGACCCGGCTGGCGTTCACTTCAGCGTGGCGGGCAGCGAGGCGCGCTTCGCGCTCGGCTTCCAGCGGGGCAATGAGAGTTTCCATCAGCGCCTGGAACTGGCTCTGGGTTTGCAGCAGCGCATCGAGTGCGGCACAGCGTTCGGCGTGGGCTTTGTCGCGACCCAACACCCAGCTGTAGCCCAGGGTGCCGTCGCTCAAACGCACTGTGGCGCGGGTGAGCGTGGCATCTCCGGCGAAGAAACGTGATCCGGTGGCCCCCATTCGCGCCTGGATTTGCACCAGCCCGCTTTCCGGGGCGCGGAGAATTTCATACTCCGGGGACAGCTTCAGCGCCTGCATCCGGGCGGCAAGCTGCGCCGGGTCGCTGTGGGCAAGGGCCGACATCCAGCGCTGGCGAGTGGCGGTATCAAAAGGCATTCAGTGCTCCATGGTGAATTCAATCATGTCGGCGCGGGTCAGGCTGACGGAGTATTCCGTCGCGTTGGCCTCGCCATCACGATGGTTCAGGGTGCGCACGCAAAGCAGCGGCGACATATTGGGGATTTCCAGAACCTTGCTCTCTTTGGCCTGGGCACGACGGGCGCTGATGCGCGTTTGCGTGCGTTTCAGGGTCAGAGCCAGTTCGTGTTGTAGAAAATCGTGCAACGAGCCGCTGTCGAAGCGCTGAAGCGCAGGCCAGAAGCGCATGTCCGAGAAATAGTGATCGATAAGGCACAGTGCGATGCCATTGACCCGACGCAGAGTCCGCAGGTGAATGACGTTATCGCCTTCCTGAATCCCTAACGCGTCGGCGACATGGCTGGAGGCCGGGCGTAGCACCGAGAGCAGTTTTTCGCTGGTGGGGTGGCTGCCCTGATCGAGTAAATTCTGGCTGAAGCGCGCCTGAGCGTTGAGCGGGTAGTCGAACGGGCGCATCAGCACCAGCACGCCTATCCCCTGCCGACGCTGCACCCAGCCTTTCTCCACCAGTTGATCGATGGCGCGGCGCAGGGTGTGGCGGTTGACGTCAAAGCGGGCGGCCAGCTGATGTTCGGCAGGAAGATAGTCCCCGCAGCGATACTGGCTACGCAGTTCCTGTTCGAGCCGGGCGGCAATTTCCTCGTAACGAGTCGGATAACTGGTCGGATGTCTGGACAGGTGCATGATTCAGGCCTCATCGGGTTCATGTGGCGTGCGCGCCACTGAATCTGCCGACATCGTGACGTGGCAATATGACAGCGCGGTTAAGACACAGTGAACGAACGATGAACAGTTGAGGTAAGACGTGTGACAGGGCGAGTGGTCTCGCCCCGGAAGGAATTACTGCGGTTGTTTCACGACGTTGATCATCCACGGCACGCCGAATTTATCGACTACTTTGCCAAAGCCGTGGGCCCAGAAGGTTTCCTGCCAGTCCATTTCGACTTTCCCGCCCTCGGCGAGGGCATCGAACCAGCCTTTCCCTTCGTTGACGTCCTGGGTATCGAGAACCAGGGTAAAGCCGGAATAGCTGACGCTGCCGGTCATCCCGTCGCTCATCATTATTTCGCTGCCCGCGATGCGGACGTTGGAGTGGGCGATAGCATCGGGGGGGAAAACCATACCGGAAGGGCAACCGTCTTCGCTGTTCTGATCGGCTGTCGGCATTTCGCCAAAGGTCATTTTGTAACCCAGCTCTGCGTTGAGCGCCTGCTGATAAAACGCATGGGCCTCGGCGCAGTTACCGGAGAAAGAGATGTAGGGGCTTAAGGGCATAACCATAACCTCGGATAAGGAGTACCCGATAAGTGTAGTTACGGCGAGGTAAAGTAACCAGGCGGTAGTTTTTTGTTCAACCCATAATGATGGGCGTTGAAGGCCCGGCAAGCGTGCGCTGCCGGGCGGTATGGCGTGGATTTAGTTCTTTTTAACGAACTCAGATTTCAGCTTCATCGGGCCAAAACCATCAATTTTGCAGTCAATGTTATGATCGCCCTCAACGAGGCGGATATTCTTCACTTTGGTGCCGATTTTTAACATTGAAGAGCTGCCTTTAACTTTTAAGTCTTTCACCACGGTGACGCTGTCGCCGTCGGCCAGCAGGTTGCCATTGGCATCTTTAACAGTCAGCACATCGTTGTCCTGTGCAGGCTCGGCGTCGTTCCACTCGTGGGCGCACTCAGGGCAGATAAACATGCCATTGTCTTCATAGGTATATTCGGAATTGCATTTCGGGCAGTGTGGCAGAGACATAGTCACCTCGTAATAATTGAAAACGCGCCACAGACCGTGTAAACCGCCGCTGAGCGCTAAAAGTATGACTCATTATACCGCATGTCCTTACGGTTGTCGGGACTATTTGCCGGTCGCCCTGGACCGCCTCCGGGCCTTTGTAGACATTTTGATATTTCGAAATTGCCGAGTAATGACGTTTGCGTTATGGTGAGGAACGCATTTTTTAATATTACTCAGTGCTATTCTACCTACGTTTTTTCGTAGGGAAATTTATATGCAATATATCCTGTCGAATGGTGTATATAGCGCTAATCTGTATATCTCCTGATTTCTTACGTGCTGCATTCCTTTGCGCGGTACTGATAATTATATAAGAAATAAAATCGGGAAATTAAAAAAGTCTGACCAATAAAAGTTATAAAATTTGCGTTAAGGGAATACTTTAACCATGTACACACAGACAATATTTGAATTGAGTCAGGAAGCTGAGCGCTTGCTGCAATTGGCTTTACGACATCTTGAGACCGTTAATGGATTACCGGGCAACGTGACGAGCAGCGCTGAAACACAGTATGCGCAGCCTGGGAGCGCGCACGCTCTGGGAACCCAGCAGGGCACGTTGAATAACGAGTTGCGCAAAATCACCCGGCTGGAAATGGTGCTGGCGATAGTCGGCACCATGAAAGCAGGGAAATCCACCACCATTAATGCCATCGTTGGAACCGAGGTTTTACCTAACCGTAATCGACCAATGACAGCATTGCCAACGCTTATTCGCCACACGCCGGGTCAGAAAGAGCCTGGACTGAATTTTATTCATGTTAAGCCTATTGAACGCTTAATGCATGAATTACAGGATAAACTCCGGCACGTCGATCGGGCAAAACTCGCTTTGCGCCTGGAAATGGATAAGGACATGAATGCCCTGCTCGAACGTATAATTGGCGGGGTCGCCTTTGAAAAACATTATCTCGGCGCGCAGCCTATTTTCCAGTGCCTGAAAAGCCTCAACGATTTGGTACGGCTTTCCCGAGCAATAGACGTCGATTTCCCGTTTGCCGACTACGCGGCGTTTGAACATATTCCGGTGATCGAAGTTGAGTTCGTGCATTTGGCCGGATTGGGTGAAAATGCCGGTCAGCTCACGTTGCTGGATACACCGGGGCCGAACGAAGCCGGGCAGCCGCATCTGCAAAAAATGCTCAATGAACAGCTGTCCCGCGCCTCGGCGATACTGGCGGTGATGGATTACACCCAGCTCAAATCGATTTCCGATCAGGAAGTGCGTCAGGCGATTGCGGCAGTCAGCAAGTCGGTGCCGCTGTATGCGCTGGTGAACAAATTCGATCAGAAAGACAGAAACAGCGACGATGAAGATCAGGTGCGGGCGATGATCTCCGGCACGCTGATGAAGGGGTTTATCACACCGGGGCAGATTTTCCCGGTGTCGTCGATGTGGGGCTATCTCGCCAATCGCGCCCGTCATGAGCTGAACAGCAACGGCAAATTGCCCAACTACCAGGAACAGCGCTGGGTGCAGGATTTTGCCGAAGCGGCGCTGGGCCGACGCTGGCGAACCGCCGATCTCGATGATGTGACCCATATTCGTCATGCCGCCGATCTGCTGTGGGAAGACTCGCTGTTTGAAAAGCCCATCAATATGCTGCTACACGCGGCCCACGCCAATGCCTCACTGTTCGCGCTGCGTTCGGCTTCCCACAAGCTGCTGAACTATGCGCAAAACGCACGAGATTTTCTCGACTTTCGTTTGCAGGGGCTGACGGTCGCCGCCGGGCAATTGCAGGACAATATCGTTCGTCTTGAAGAAGACATGGCGCAGTTTGAGGTGCGTCAACGGGTGGTCAGCGAAGAAATTAATCATGAAGTAGAGCAGGCGATGGATGCCGCCGGGGCGTTTATCGCCGGTCAACAGCAGGAAATTTTGACGCTGATCGACAGCCGCTTTAGCCACGATAATCTGCAGGCGATGAGTCTCGCCCATGGCGCGGATTTGCGTTGGTCGCAGCAGGATGATAGCGGGGCACTGATCCTCGAAGATGAAGAGCAGGCCAACCGACTGCTCAGCATCATTCGCTCCGATTGCGAAAGCACGGCTTTTACCTGCCAGCAAAATATTATCCGCGAGCTGTCACTGCGTTTTGGTCAGCTCGAAACATCGCTCAGCCGAACTCTGGATGACGCGCTTAAACCGATTGAAGCCCACGTCAAAGAAGAGCTGCATCGGGCCGGGTTCCGCACCCGGGTCACGCTGCCTGTTTTTCAGTCCGGATCGCTGCAAATTACCCTGCCGCAGTGGTTCAACGGCGCGGTCGCCACTGAGGATTTGCCGGTAGGCAGCCTGCGTGGCGGGATGCGAGAAACGGTCAGCCGTTGGCTCAACAATCCCAACTGGGGTTGGGATGATTACGTATTGACCAAAACGCGTTACATCATTGATGTAAATGCGATTAAGGCGCGGATCGTGGAGAGCGTGTCGACCTTCTGCGCACAAATCCTTAAAGCTTTGGCGCTTCAAGTCGATGTTTCTGTGACGGCGGGGATGGTGACCTTCTTTGCAGAGTTTTCACAGAGTCTCAGCGGCCTGCAGAAAAATTTGCAGGAGAGTTTGGCCTTACGCCAGCAGCATCAGTCCACGGTAAATACCTTATGTCAGCAGCTTACACAGTGCCTGGCCACGGTTCGCTGGATTGAAGAGGACGCGCGGTTATTGCGCGACGACATTCAAACCCTTTTTGCGGCTGAACAGAGATGAATACGCGATTGCTGGAGGGACCAGGCCGCTGGCTTGAATCCCTCCACGCCCGATTTATGGTCAGTCTGGTGTTGGGCATTGAAAATCCACGCCAGCATACGCTCGCCCCACAACAGCAGCAGTTTCGCGAACGTCTGATGAATGAAATCATGGCGCAAACCCAGCTGCGACCGTGGTCGATGGCGGGGCTGTTTAGCGACAATCCTGCGATGCGTCTCGGATTGACAGAAAAACTCGCCAGCCAGTTCGACCCTGGTCATTTGGCCCTGACACGCATGAGCCACTATCTGCGCTTTCTTCAGAGTAAAAGCCACAGTTCACCGGAGTTACGTGAGCAGTTTGGCCTGGTCAGCGAGCAGTTTAGTCAGCGGGCGGAGCACAAACAGCGGGCGCTAACCCAGCGCGGGCTAATGGTGGAGTCGGGCGCGCACAGCGAGGAAGTGTTTACCCGCTGGCATGCCGGACAGTACGACGGCTGGTCGCTGGCAGGGCGTTGTTTTATCGCGCTGGAAGAGCTGCGCTGGGGTGCGTTCGGCGATGCGTGGCGGCTGGCGAACGGCGAGGTGCGCGGCCTGCTGAAAGACAGTTTGCGTAGGATGGCGGCCCAGTATCTGGCGCAAGGTATCGGCGCAGCGACGGAAACGCGCCACTCTTATCATCAATGGTTGGTATCGCCGACGTCTGTAGGTTTAATGGATTACAAAGAGATGCTGGCCTGGCTCGGAAGCGACTGTGATGCAGTCCGTCAGCCGGTGTGCTGGTCGGTGACCCAAACCTGGCAGCCGGTAGCATTGGGGATGCCGCGCCTGTGTTCGGCCACCCGTCTGGTGGATGCGATGATTGAGGAGTTGTTTACCGACGAGGCCTGAGGGCCCCGCCGGGATCAGAACGTTAGTGATGTAACGATTCTGCCACTACTGCTTCAGGCTGCTTGGCCTGCACGGTGCCAAACCGTTTGGCATACAGCGCGGTGATAATCGGCACCAGGATCGCGGTAACAATCACGCTTGCCGCGACCAGCGCCGTGGCTGATGCCGCCACCGGTTCAAAGGCCGGGTTAATCTGCGCAATAATCACCGGGTTCGCTACCGCCGCACCCGCCGCCGACGAGGCCGCCACTCCCGCCGTGCCATTCCCGCCACCGAGTACGCGGTCGGCGATAATCAACGGGATCCCGGTAATCACAATCACCGCCACGCCCAGCACGATACCCAGCAGGCCGGTATCCATAATCACGCCAAGGTTAATGGTATTCCCGAGCGCGAAGCCAAAGAACGGGATCAGCACCGGCGTCGCTTTGCTAAAGAAGGCGCGGAAGTCGTGGTCAAGGTTGCCGAGAGCGAAACCAATCAGGAACGGCAGCACAGCCCCGATGAAGTGGTGCGCTTCAAAGGAGGCCAGTCCGGCGGAACCGAGGATAACCATGGTCATTAGCGGGCCAGATTCCAGAGACATCAGCACGAACGCGCCGGATTCTTCTTTCGAACCGTACTGGTTCATCAGGCTGGCGTACAGCCCGCCGTTGGTCATATCCATCGCGGACACCAGCGCCAGCACTGACAGTCCGGCGAAGAAGCCGGTCTGAATCCCGCCGTCCGGAATAAACGTAGCGGCAATCATCGCCACTACCCACGCAACGGCAATTTTGGTGATCACCAGGGTGCCTGATTTGCGTAATACCGTGCCGGTGGCACGTAAATCGATGGATGCCCCGATGCAAAAAAACCAAACGGCCAGGATAGGAACCGTTCCACCAATCATACCTTTGGTGAACGAACCAAAATAATTACCGGTATCAGGTGCCAGCGTATTTAATACGGCACCCAATAACAGTGGGACTAACATCATTCCGCCAGGGATACGTTCAATGGTGGCTTTAATTTTCATTTTTTATCCTCACTTCCCCACACCGTCAGGCCGGGGCGACACAAAAGAAGAGGGTTCAACAGCTTGGCAATGTTCTGAGGTTATGATGCGATCAATGGAATATTGATTCAATGAAAATAAAACAGCGTTTTAGTTGTATTGATCACATATTTTGCAGGAAATTCTTAAGTCGGGCTTTTATATGATTTAGCTGTGAATTGGATGTAAAGAAATGTCGGCAATAATCCGTTAGCGCATTAATTATTTTGCTGCTTAATAAGAGATAACAGGCTGGTGAAACAGGTGTTTTTTCGACCGTGTACGCGAATCCGGATTGAGAAAAGGCTTAAAGTGAGGGGGGGCTTATTGACGTTTCATGAATCAACTTAACAGTCAGCACTATTTTGCGTGAAGTTGATCACAAATATAAACGCTGTTAGGGTAAGAAAGGAAAGTACGAAAAATATCACGACACATTGAGATTTTGGTCAGATCTTTTCTGCCAGAGCAGGCGTCATCAGGTTCGGTTGTACAGGCTGTGAGCAGCCAGTGGAAGTAAACCTGCTACGCTTGAATTGAGGAGCACAGCAATTCGCCGCTCCACTACCGCACGCACGCGAGCGCTTGCGTTTGCCTCCCCTGTGTGCGCTCAAGGCGATAGTTAACGAGGACAAAAATGCTAAAAAGGAAAAAAGTTAAGCCGATCACTCTGGGTGATGTCACCATCATCGACGATAGTAAGTTGCGCAAGGCGATTACCGCCGCGTCGCTCGGCAACGCGATGGAATGGTTCGACTTCGGCGTTTACGGTTTTGTGGCTTACGCACTGGGTAAGGTTTTCTTCCCCGACGCTAACCCTAGCGTTCAGATGATTGCAGCCCTGGGGACCTTCTCTGTTCCCTTCCTGATCCGCCCGCTTGGCGGCCTGTTTTTCGGAATGCTCGGCGATAAGTACGGTCGCCAGAAAATTCTCTCCATCACTATCATCATTATGTCGATCAGTACCTTCTGTATCGGCCTGATCCCCTCTTATGCCACTATCGGCATCTGGGCACCTATCTTGCTGCTGCTGTGTAAGATGGCTCAGGGCTTCTCTGTGGGCGGGGAATACACCGGGGCGTCTATCTTCGTCGCCGAGTACTCGCCGGACCGTAAGCGCGGCTTTATGGGCAGTTGGCTCGATTTCGGGTCGATTGCGGGCTTCGTGTTAGGTGCAGGATTGGTGGTACTGATTTCGACCATTGTCGGGGAAAATAACTTCCTCGAATGGGGCTGGCGTCTGCCGTTCTTCCTCGCCTTGCCGTTAGGGATTATTGGTCTGTATCTGCGTCACGCGCTTGAAGAGACTCCGGCTTTCCAGCAGCACGTTGAGAAGATGGAGCAGGGTGACCGTCAGGGTCTGCAGGACGGACCGAAAGTTTCGTTTAAAGAGATTGCCACCAAACACTGGCGTTCGCTGCTGGTCTGCGTGGGGATGGTGATTTCAACCAACGTCACCTACTACATGCTGCTGACCTACATGCCGAGCTATCTGTCGCATAACCTGCACTATTCAGAAGACCACGGCGTGCTGATCATCATCGCTATTATGGTGGGTATGCTGTTTGTGCAGCCGATTATCGGGATGCTCAGCGACCGCTTTGGCCGTCGCCCGTTCATTCTGGTGGGTAGCGTGCTGCTGTTCCTGTGCGCAATTCCGGCCTTCATCATGATTAACAGTGATGTGGTCGCGCTGATTTTTGCCGGGCTGCTGCTGCTGGCGGTGATCCTCAACTGCTTTATCGGGGTGATGGCATCATCGCTGCCCGCGATGTTCCCGACCCATATCCGCTATAGCGCGTTGGCGAGTGCCTTCAACATTTCGGTGCTGGTGGCCGGTCTGACCCCGACGCTGGCGGCGTGGTTGGTGGAATACACCCAAGACCTGATGATGCCTGCGTATTACCTGATGGTGATCGCCGTTATCGGCCTGATGACCGGTATCACGATGAAAGAAACCGCGAACCAGCCGCTGAAAGGCGCGACGCCGGCGGCGTCTGATATCCAGGAAGCGAAAGAAATTCTGCGCGAGCATCACGACAATATCGAACATAAAATTGAAGATATTGATGCGGAAATTGAAGCGCTACAGGAAAAACGTACCCGTCTGGTGGATCAGCATCCACGCATTAACGAGTAATTTTTCTCAATACTTTCCATCAAAAACGCTTCCTGTCCGGAAGCGTTTTTTTTATGCCTGTCGCTGGCGGTCAGCATCCGGCAGCGATGTAGTCCCCGTTGGCACTGATCGGTATGACGGTCATAAACAGGACCAACGCGAACAAGATAATCAGCACTCCACCGATGATTTTTACCACGGGCACCAGCCGGTGAAGCTGACTTGAGTCTTCGCCAAACCAGGCCACCGCGCGTTCGCGCGCGTAGCGCACCGCCAGCGATAAGCCGAGAATCGACAGCGCCGTGCCGAAGGCCATTGCCATCACTGCGATAATCCCCCAGCTCACAATGCCCAGCGCGTTGGAGAACAGCATGATCATAATAGCCCCGCTGCACGGGCGCGCGCCGATCGCCAGAACGATACCGACCCGCGTTTTCCAGTCTGCCTGAGCGATGTCGGCCCTGACGCCGTGATGCCCGCAGCCGCAGTCGGCAGCATGTTGATGTCCGCTCGCATCCTGCGGGGTCAGGCGAGAAAATCCGAACGCCTTGGGTTTGAGGCTTTTCAGGGCCTGCCAAATCACCAGTGCGCCGAAGCTGCCGATCAGCACGGCGCTGATTTTTTCGATGTACCAGCGGCTTTCGCTCAGGTCGCCAGAAGCCAGATTCATCCCCACGGCGAGAATAAACACGAACAGGATAGCGCTGATGCCCTGCATCAGGCTGCCAAGGAACGGGACTATCCGAGCCGCTAACTGGCTCTCCCGGTGGGTGCTGAGATACGTGGTGACAATAAATTTGCCGTGACCCGGCCCAATAGCGTGCAGCACGCCATACATAAACGCCCCGACCAACAACCACACTCCCGCGCTGTATTGATGATTATTGAGCTGCAAAAGGTACATCACCAGATAGCGATGCAGGGTGATTTGTGTCGCGAGGCACCATTGCAGGAACGTCGCCCAGTGGGCGTGGAGCTGAAACGCAAAGGCCAGCAGCAGAGCGACGAAAGCAAGGGTGGCAGGGATGCGCCAGTCACGTTTAACAACAGAGGGGATCATAATGGAAGCCAGTCTGCTAAGAACTCATGCAGTTAGTATAAGGGCGACTGGCAGAAGGGGTAAACGAAAGGGCCAGCCCGGAGGCTGGCTTTGTGTCAAATTTTTGCCGCTGGCACGTCGAGCGGCCACGGATTTTTGTGAATGCGATTGTAGTTGAGGGCATACAGCGCGGTGATCACCATTAAGGTAACGAACGACCACATCACTTCCTGTGCGCCGGAACCAATCACCGCCCAGATGCAATATACGAAGGCGATAAAGGTCAGCAACAGATAGGCTGGACGCGCTCTGCCAAAGTGCCCATGACCTAACAGCAGCAACGCGGCGCAGGTATAGAGATAAGGCACGAGGGTAAAGATCACCGATACCGATGACACCAGACCAAATTCTTTTGCCGCGTTCGGCGAAATGCTACTGAATTGAAACAGGGTCATGAGTACACCGACGATCAGCAATCCCGCCACTGGCGTTCCGGCGTTATTCACTTTGGCAAAAATCGGCGGGAACAGGCCATCGTCGGCGGCGGCTTTTGCCGTTTGTCCGGCGAGTAAGGTCCAGCCACCGAGCGAACCGAGGCAGCCTGCGGCGGCACAGAAGGAGACGATTGCGCCCGCGGTATTGCCCAGGGCCATGCGAGCGGCATCGCCGAAAGGCGAGGCGGACACGCGCAGGGCGGTGTTCGGGATCATCCCCATGATCGCGGTGGTGGACAGCACGTAGCACACGGCGGCAATCAGCACCCCCCCGAGGGTGGCGATGGGCACGTTACGTTTTGGATTTTTCACCACTCCAGCGGCGACAGAGGCACTTTCGACGCCGATAAATGACCATAAGGTGACGCTCAGGGTGCTCTGAATGGCGTTGAAGGTGCTCTTTCCGCTGACGTTCCATGCTGCCATGTAGGTGTCACTGTGAAACCAGAACCAGCCAAACACCGCGATGCCGACAATCGGGATCAGCGCCAGTACCGTGGCTACCGCCTGGACGCGGGTGATCATTTTCGGCCCGACGATGTTCAGCAGTACAAAAATCCACAACACCACCACGCAGGTGAGGGTCAGGACCATTGGGTCTTTGAGCACGGGGAAAAAGTAGCTCAGATAGCCGACGCCGATGACCACCATCGCGATGTTACCTATCCAGCAGGCGAGCCAGTAAAGCACATTGGTCTGGTAGCCAAGAAACGGGCCGAAGCAGCGGCGCGCGTAAGCGTAAGAGCCGCCGGGACTGGAGTCTAAGGACGACATCTTGGCATACACCATCGACAGCGCCAGGGCACCGATGATGGTTACCAGCCATCCGTAGATGGCAATCCCGCCGGTAGTGGCGAGGTTAGCAGGCAGCAGAAAAACGCCCGACCCCATAATATTACCGGACACCATCAACGTGACCGGAATCAAACCCACTTTGTGGGCATCAGCATCGCTGGACATCATATTCCTCCTGAAGATTATTCAGGGGGATAATATCGCTTTGCCACAATGATGTTAGCTAAGGGGCGGGCGGTATATCCGTAATTACTATTATTATGGCCGATCTGTTGCGTTGTCAGTCCGTCATCTGTAAATGCCGGTGTTCGGCCACGTAATGCAGCGGTGTAACGCCGTAGTGATGTTTGAAGACGGAAATAAAATATGAGGTGCTGCTATATCCACAGAGTTGAGACACCTGAGAGATATTTTTGTCGGAGGTTAATAATTCCCTGGCGGCATAGCGCATTCGACATTCGGTAATGATCTGGCTGTAGCGGGTATTTTCATTCTTGAGTTTTTTCTTTAACAAACTGGGGCTGATGCACAGGGCGCTGGCCACCTGTTGTAAACTCCAGGCGTGATGAATATTGTTTTGAATAATTCGACTGACGCTATCTTTAATACTGCTGCGTAAAATATGCATCAGTAAGGAGAGAAAGCCGGGGGTGTCGAGAAAGTTAGACAGCACGGTAAAGAGTAATGAGCGGGTGCGCTCAACTTCACAAGGTGTGCGTATTTCAAGCTGACTGTGCCGGGCTGCCTGGCGAAAAACTTCAGGCGTTGGCGCAGGACAGGCGATAACCGGCGGATTTCGTCGCGACCATGGGGTAATCGACGCGAGATCTTTATTTAAAAACTGCAAATAATCATTCACGATTTCCCGTGAAATATGAGCCACCAGCGTGGTGTCTAACGTTGTAAAGTCAATATAGCTATCGTGGCAAGGCATTATGGCTAAATGATTTTCCGGTAATAAAAAAGAGTCATGCTCGTTGATGTTTATCTGAACGTTGCTTTCAGATAACACCACCACACAAGGGGAACTGCTGCAAAGTCTCATACTCGCACTCCTGGAATATGAACAGAAAAACGCCTCAGAGAAAAGGAACACTGAGTGAGGCGAATAAATATCATTTGTATGATGAATGAAAGGCAGGCATAAAATACACTGCAAATTAAAAAAATCAATCGGGTTGAGATTGAGAGTGCTGTAAAAGAATTTGTACAGGAGTGGAACGGCAATAAAAAAGCGCGGGGCAACACCCGCGCAAAAAATACTCAGAAACAAACGTAGAATGCAGACTTACAGCATTACCTTAGGCCTTTATACACATTACGTGATAAACACCTTCGATAATTTCAGTTCCCTCGGTTTCATGTTCGAAACCCGGGAATTGGTGATCCCAGGACTGCAACGCGCGCAGATAGGCAATTTGCGGGCTGGTTTCATCACCAAAGTTTTCCCCGGACAGCAGCATTGGAATACCCGGTGGGTAAGGGATCACGGCATTTGCCGCGACGCGGTTGACCAGCCCATCGACCGGCACCATTTCAACGTTATCGGCCACTATCGCCTGGTACGCGGCGCGCGGAGTCATCATCGCCTGCGGTAAGGTCGCATAGGCCGCATTCAGGCTGGCTCCCGGGTTGTTTGTTTTCAGCCATGCAAACAGGGTGTCACCCAGGTCACGCATCCCCATGTCCCCATAACAATGCGGATACTGGGCGGCCAGCTCCGGCATCACCTGCGACAGCGGCGTGTTGGCATCATAATGGCGCTTGAAGGCGCAGAGCGTATTCACGAGCGTGCCCCATTTACCGCGCGTCACCCCCATCGAGAACAGGAACATGACCTGGAAATCGGTAGTGCGGGTTGGCACGATGCCGTGGCGGCCAAGCCAGGCGGTGACCAGCGCGGCGGGAACACCGTTGGACAACAGCTCCCCATCATCGCCCATGCCCGGCGTCAACAGGCTGACTTTGATAGGATCGAGCATGCTCCAGTTATCCGGCAAATCGTGGAAGCCATGCCAGGATTCACCCGGACGCATCACCCAACAGTTTTGATCGGTGGTCAGTAGTTTGGCCGGGGCATCGGCAAAATCAATTTTTGCGCCGCTGATCGGGTCGATGACACTCTCTTTGTTCCACGGTTTGAAGAACCAGTCGCCGTTCTCGCTGAACTCACGATAGAGTCGCGCCATCGCCTGACGGAAATCAACCGCTTCGTCGATCACTTCCTGGGTTAGCGACTGCCCGCTGTTGCCGTCCATCATCGACACCGCGACATCGTTGGAGGCGCAAATGGCGTACAGCGGCGAGGTGGTGGCATGCATCATATAAGCCTGATTGAAGCGCGAGAAATTCACCGCGCCACGCCCCTCCCGAACATGAATATAAGATGCCTGCGAGAGCGCGTTCAGCAATTTGTGGGTGGAGTGGGTGGCAAACACCGTCGGGCCGTTATGATTGCCCGGTTCGCCGCGCATCGCATAGTGATCGGCATAAATAGGATTGAAACGCGCATAGCCATACCAGGCTTCGTCAAAGTGCAGGCGGTCGGTCGTATGTTCCAACAGCGCCTGGGCATTTTTGGCGTTGTAGCACACACCATCATAGGTACAGTTGGTCACCACGCTGTAGGCGGGTTTGTGCCCGGCGTAGTCGCGGGTCAACGGGCTGGTATGGATTTTATCCTCAAGGTTTTTCGGCTCCATTTCCTGCGGATAAATGGGGCCGATAATGCCGTAACGGTTACGGCTGGGCACCATATACACCGGTTTTGCACCGGTGAGGATCAGCCCTTGTTCGATCGACTTATGACAGTTGCGGTCAATCACCACCACATCATTTTCAGTCATGCAGGCCTGCATGATGGTGCGGTTAGATCCGGAGGTGCCCACTACCACCGACCAGGAGCGATCGGCCCCAAAAACGCGGGCGGCATTTTTTTCGCTTTCGCCAAATGCGCCAGTGTGGTCGAGCAGTGAACCGAGCGATGTACGCTCAATGCCCATATCTGTGCGGAACAGGTTTTCACCGTAGAAGTCGTGATACAGGCGGCCTGCCGGGGTTTTAGTAAAGCCCACGCCGCCCTGATGGCCCGGAGCCGCCCACGAGTATTCATGGATATCGCTGTATTTCGTCAACGCGGAAAACAGTGGCGGTAACAACTGTTGGTGGTAGCGCTGCATGGCGGCAATGGCGCGCCCGGCAATGAAATCCGCAGAGTCTTCGAGGAACCAGGCAAACTCATCGATAAGCTCCACCAGTTGGCGGTTAATCAGCGAGGTGGCCTTTTCCCGCTCGGCGAGCAGAAAAACGGGCACATTTTGCTGGCGTTCGTGGAGCTTATCGAGCAGTTGGCGCACGCGATGATGCTCATCGGCCTGTTCCATCTGATAACTGAACATCAGGCAGTCGATGGCTTGGTTAGCCGCCAGTATGGTATAGCCATCATCCAGTGAGGTGGATTTCAGTACCTCGATATTTTGTGCCTGTAGCGTTTCTGCCAGACGCGCAATGGCTGCGCCTGCCCAGGTATCCTGGTGCAGAAATTCACTTTCAACGAGTAACACTTTCATTTGGTCTTACCCCTGTAGGTAGTTGGGTCGGGGCAAGTAATACGCCGTGGGCGAGGTCACGTAAACGGCACGGGCGGGTTTATCCACCCAGGGGATATTTTTATGGCTAATAGCGCTATTTGGCGGGAGAAACCCGCCGGGAAGGCGGGTTCATAAGGCTAATTGATAAAGCGTTGCAGACGCTGGAGCAGCAGACGATTTTCCTGCTTCAGGCGTTCGTTTTCATCGAGCAGGGTCAGGGTGACGGCGATTCCCGGCCAGTCGAGCGCCAGCTCACGGCGCAGACGCAACGCGCGGTGAATGATAGTGACGGCGCGATCGTCGAACAGCCAGTGTGCATCCTCGGTCCGATTGGGCTCTATCACACCCAAGCCGACGATTTCGTCGAGTTCCTCTTCGGATACCCCGGTATGCAGACAAAATTCGGTGATGGTGAAAGTGATGGTGACGTTAGCCATGTTTTTTCCCCCACTGTTGGCGCGGGTCGAAGGTCGCCTGGGCATCGGCAAGCTGCTGCCACAGCGCGGCGGTTTTCTCATCCGCTTTCGGCGGCATGACAATTTTGATTACCGCGAACAGATCGCCGGTGTGCTGCTTATTCACCAGGCCTTTGCCCTTGATGCGCAGCCGTTGTCCGGCCTGACTGCCCGGCGGAATGGTCAGCAAAATCGGCTCTTTGAGCGTGGGCACCGTGACTTTGGCCCCCAGAGCGGCTTCCCACGGGGCGAGCGGCAGCACGATTTCGAGATTATGCCCAACGATATCAAACAGCGGATGCGGTGCGATCCGGATGATAAGCCACAGGTCACCCGCGGGCCCACCGTTCTCGCCGGGTGTCCCTTGGCCTTTGAGACGAATACGCTGCCCGTCGCCAACGCCTGCCGGGATTTTGACATTGAGCGATTTAGGGATTTCCTGCTCAACGAGGCCAAAAACATTGTAGACCGGCAGTTTGTAGTTGATGGGACGGGTATGCGCTTCGAGCGTTTCTTCGAGGAAAACGGCGACCTCTATTTCCACGTCGTGGCCCCGGGCGGTATGCCGCTGATGAGACTGTTGGGCACGCTGGCCGAAGATGGAGGAGAAGATGTCGTCAAATTCTTCCTGACTGTAGGATTGCTGCTGGCCTGACGGCGGTGGCTGGCGGAACTGCGGGTCGTTGCGGTGCTGCCAGAGCGTGTCGTATTCGGCGCGACGCTGGTCGTCGCTCAACACTTCCCATGCTTCCGCCACTTCTTTAAAGCGGGCTTCAGCATCGGATTCTTTACTGACATCAGGGTGATACTTGCGGGCGAGGCGGCGGTAGGCGGTCTTGATAGTCTTGAGATCGTCCGTCGGCTTCACGCCCATAATGGCGTAATAATCCTTTAATTCCATAGCATTATCTCTTGTGAATCACACAAACAGAACGGGTTTCCCTAAAAACTTACCTCTGTAAGTGTAGGGCAACCCCAGTGATTCGCTGGAGAAAATGCGCTGGAGTGAAGCGTTGGACTTAATACTTACGCGGAGATTTTGCTTCACCGAAATCATCGTTCAGGCTGAACTGATAATCACACAGTTCTGCGCGGCGCTTATCAGCGGCTTTCTGGAATGCTGCCAGCGCTTCTGGCTCAATGCTGTTTTCAATACGGGCAACGAGTTTCTCAAGCATTTGCTCTTCATTCACATTGCGCAGTCGTTTCATGTAGTTTTCTACGGTCATATGCAACCTTACCGGTATTCGGTGTGTAATTTATCGACGCTTTCAGCGTGCAGAGTACACGATTTAGGCAATCAATGTTCGATCTATTGCATTTTAAGGGGTTTTTAGGGGCGATTTTGGGAAGTTTCGGGGGGATTGGGGATGTTTTGATGATCAAGTTCTCAGGAATGTAAGCATTTTATTTAAAGAGAAGAGTCGGTTTGAAACCGATTTTAAGCTATAGCGCAAAACATGCTTTTTTCGCAAAGATTATAACAGCATACACTGCTTTTTTGACCTAATCCCTCCTGCCTTTTTCGGTAAAATCCCTTCCATTAGGGAGGGTATTATTCAGCCCTGCTAAACATCCAACAAGGAGTCAGATGTGCTTATGCAGGTTAAGAAAAAGGCCCTGAACGGTTATTCGCAGCCTGATATTACCGGGAGTTCGTATACCTCTACGATATCAGGTAATGGTCATGGATAACGATGTAATCAACGTCAGCACCGGGGCCCCGACGGCGGCTCAGGAAGAGGCTTATTACCACTCCATTGCCTCCAGCACGGTGCAGGGCACGAAGGCTGATGATTATGTTTCGGTGATTACCCACTATAACAATGGTGCGCCAGACGAGGTGGACGCATGGACACCCCAGGGGTACGAACAGTTCAGACAGGACCATCCCCGGCTTAATTTACCCGAACTGGCAGACGGGCCGCGGACGGAGCCGGTAGCGTCCGGGCCGGTCACCACCGGCACCGGTAACACCCTCGGTAAAATCACGCAGATGCCGAAAGCCCGTAATATTGTGGCGAAAGAGGCTAACCCGGCGGTGGTGCCTGAAACCGCGGCAGAGCAGGGCATCTGGTCCGAATTCACCGACTGGGTGGGGGAAGGCGTGGACGGTATTCCGGATGCCATCGAACACCCGGAGATGGCCGCGCTGGGGGCAGGGAAAAGCGTGTGGAATATGACGCTGGATGTTGCCGGGCTTTTTGCACAGGGGGCAACCCTGCAGGCATCGGGTGACATGATGCAGCAAGCCGCCCTCACCGGTGCCCTCGGCCAGCCCGGCCAGGCCGCGGAGATGATGCAGACCGCGCAGGCCATGCAGGATAATGTTGCTGAGGTGAATTTTGACAGCGCCAGGGCGACGCTGAATACCCCGGCCGAACATACCGGGGATGTGGCCATCCAGCTGGGAATGGGCATCGCAGATGGTGTGGGCCTTGTTAAAGGCCTCGCCCGTATGTTCAGTAAAATCGCTGCCAGAGAGACGGCCGCCGCCGCGGCAACGGGCATGGCGAAAGGTGGGGGAAAAGACGCGGCGCATGCGGCTGAGCCGGGGGCCACGGTGCCTCCCCGAAAAACAGAGGCTGAGGGCAAAACGGCGGCAGATGAAAACGCCAGCCCGTCGACCT
>NZ_JAWXRD010000035.1:0-64274 GCF_033843265.1 Scandinavium lactucae | reverse complement strand
GAACCAGGGAATGCCGGTATCAAAAACCGGTGCCTTACCGCTTGGCGATACCCCATCCGTGCAACGCTTTTGGAAATGGTGCGGGAGGCGAGACTTGAACTCGCACACCTTGCGGCGCCAGAACCTAAATCTGGTGCGTCTACCAATTTCGCCACTCCCGCAAAAAAAGATGGTGGCTACGACGGGATTCGAACCTGTGACCCCATCATTATGAGTGATGTGCTCTAACCAACTGAGCTACGTAGCCATCTTTTTTTCGCGTTACCTTATCGGCGTTGCGGGGCGCATTATGCGTATTGAGCCAATAAGCGTCAACTTCTTTTTCAAGGAAAATCGCTGGAATGTGACTGTTTGGTTAGGTTGCGAACAGCGCGGCGAATTTATCGGCAATAATTGATTCTTACGTCTTTTTTATCGCCGGATTACCGCTATAAACGACAAAAGGGCCCCTGAGGGCCCTGAATCAAAAACATGACATTATTTGTAGGCGGACTGGTGTACGCCTACAGCACGGCCTGATGGATCGTTCATGGTTTTGAACGCTTCATCCCACTCGATAGCTTTAGCAGACGAACAGGCGACGGACGGGCCACCCGGCACGCACTCCGCAGCGCTTGGCAGCGGGAACAACTCTTCAAAAATTTCGCGGTACAGATACCCTTCTTTAGACGACGGGGTGTTGTACGGGAAGCGGAAGCTGGCAGTTTCCAGTTGTTTATCCGTCACCTGCTTCGCCGCTACTTCTTTCAGGGTATCAATCCAGCTGTAGCCTACGCCGTCAGAGAATTGCTCTTTCTGACGCCACGCCACGCTCGCTGGCAGGTAGGATTCAAAACATTCACGCAGAATGTGTTTTTCCATTTTGCCATTGCCACACATCTTATCCTGCGGGTTAATGCGCATCGCCACGTCGAGGAATTTCTTGTCGAGGAACGGTACGCGCGCTTCAACGCCCCAGGCTGACATTGCTTTGTTGGCACGCGCACAGTCAAACATATGCAGCGCCTGCAGTTTACGCACGGTTTCTTCGTGCAGCTCCTTCGCGTCAGGCGCTTTATGGAAGTACAGGTAGCCGCCGAATACTTCGTCAGAACCCTCACCCGACAGCACCATCTTGATGCCCATCGCTTTGATTTTACGCGACATCAGATACATTGGCGTTGAGGCACGAATAGTGGTCACGTCGTAGGTTTCGATGTGATAAATCACGTCGCGGATAGCGTCCAGACCTTCCTGCACGGTGAAATGAATTTCGTGGTGTACGGTGCCGAGATGGTGGGCGACTTCCTGCGCCGCTTTCAGGTCCGGTGAGCCCACGAGGCCAACCGCGAAGGAGTGCAGCTGCGGCCACCAGGCTTCAGACTGTTCCTGATCCTCTACCCGGCGTGCGGCATATTTTTTGGTGATAGCAGAGATAACAGACGAATCCAGACCGCCGGAGAGCAGAACGCCGTAAGGCACATCAGACATCAGGTGGCTTTTAACGGACTCTTCCAGCGCCTGACGCAGCTCGGCTTTGTCGGTCACGTTGTCTTTGACCGCATCGTAGCTGAACCAGTCACGCTGGTAATAAGGACGAATTTCGCCATCCTGGCTCCACAGATAGCTGCCCGCCGGGAACTCTTTAATGCTGCGGCACACGGGTACCAGGGCTTTCATTTCAGACGCGACGTACAGGTTGCCGTGCTCGTCGTGGCCCATATACAGCGGGATGATCCCGAGGTGATCGCGGCCAATCAGATACGCGTCTTTTTCACTGTCGTATAGCGCAAACGCGAACATGCCCTGTAAATCGTCGAGGAATTCCGGGCCCTTTTCCTGATACAGCGCGAGGATGACTTCGCAGTCAGATCCGGTCTGGAACGGGTAGCACTCACCGTATTCAGCGCGCAGAGCCTGATGGTTGTAAATTTCACCGTTCACGGCCAGCGCGTGGGTTTTCTTTTCGTTGTACAGCGGCTGGGCACCGGCGTTGACGTCGACAATCGACAGACGTTCGTGGACGAGGATGGCTTTATCACTGGCGTACACACCTGACCAATCCGGGCCGCGATGGCGCATCAGGCGGGAGAGTTCCAGCGCTTTTTTACGCAGCTCGACCGCGTCCGTTTTGATATCCAGTACACCGAAAATAGAACACATAGCGACTTCTCCGTTAATTCTGTTGCGTGTTGTTGTGGCGTTGCATGACGTAAAAAATGCCGGAAAGCGACCGCCTGCGCAAGGGAATTACCGGGCTAAAAGAAAAAAGTGCAATGATGATTAGAGAATAGTGAAAAACGCGCAGCATTAAGACGTGGTTATTAACGATTATGCAATTTTTGGCGTGTTTTATTAGATGGCGTTTTATTTCTGTGAGGAAGGAATGTTGGCCCGGCACGCGGTAAGCGCCGCCGGGCACCTGCTTTAAATGACGTCGATTTCAGCGACCGACGGGTAAATCCACGATGGTCTGAACGGCATGCTATCGATATCATCCACCGTCGAGACCCCCGAGAGTACCAAAATGGTTTCCAGACCGGCCTGGAAGCCTGCCAGAATGTCGGTGCGTAGGTTATCGCCGACGATCACCGTCTGCTCCGAGTGGGCCTGCATTTTATTCAACGCGGCGCGGATTATCCATGGGCTCGGTTTGCCGACATAAAATGGTTTGCGGCCGGAAATTTTCTCGATGCCTGCGCATAACGCCCCGCAGGCCGGATAAAAACCGCGACCGTGCGTATCCGGGTTAGTGGCGATAAACCGCGCCCCGTTAGCCACGAAGAACGCCGCCTTATGCATCATTTCCCAGTTGAAGGACCGCGTCTCGCCCACGATGACGAAGTCCGGATTCACATCAGTGATAGTAAAACCAGCTTTGTACAATTCGTGGATCAGCGCACCTTCGCCCACTACATAGGCTTTCTTGCCTTCCTGACGACGCAGAAAATCGGCGGTCGCCATCGCAGAGGTATAAAACACGCTGTCCGGCACGTCGACACCGGCGGTGGCGAAACGGTTGGCCAGGTCCTGCCCGGTCTGCGAAGGGTAGTTGGTGAGCAATACCAGCGGCATGCCTTTTTCCAGCACGCGGGTTAAAAACTCCGCTGCACCGGGCACGGCTACGTTATCGTGCATCAGCACGCCGTCAATATCGCAAATGATGTTCTGAAGGGTCATGGACAGTCCGACGTCGTATTTAAGAAAGGCGTAATTATACACATTATCCTCCCGTTCGCCTGCGGCGAGGGAGGAGGGCGGTTTAGCTTTCCAGCAGGCGCTGGAGCAGCATGCCGTTGAGCATTGACCGTTTGACGAGAGCAAAAGCGCCAATGGCGGAGCGGTGATCGAGTTCAGATCGCACTACCGGCAAGTTGTGGCGAAACGCTTTCAGCGCCTGGTTATTGATGCAGCCCTGAATGGCGGGCAACAGCACTTTCTCCGCTTCGGTGATTTCACCGGCAATAACCACTTTCTGCGGGTTAAACAAGTTGATGGCGATGGCGATGGTTTTGCCGAGATGGCGGCCAACGTGCTCAATCACTTCGCAGGCCAGGGCATCACCTTTGTTCGCGGCTTTGCAGATGGCTTTGATGTTACAGTCATCAAGCGAGACTTTACTCTGGTAGCCTTTTTCCAGCAGCTGGCGTACCCGCTGCTCGATAGCCGCATTGGCCGCGACGGTTTCCAGACAGCCGAAATTTCCGCAGTGACAGCGTTCGCCAAGCGCATCAACCTGAATATGGCCAATCTCACCGACGTTGCCGTTTCGGCCAATAAAAATGCGACCGTTGGAGATGATCCCGGCCCCGGTGCCGCGATGCACCCGCACCAGAATAGAATCTTCGCAGTCCTGAGTTGCACCGAAATAGTGCTCGGCGAGCGCCAGACTGCGGATATCGTGCCCGACAAAACAGGTCACGTTAAAACGTTTTTCCAGCGCGCCAACCAGTCCCCAGTTTTCCACTGGAATGTGCGGCATATAGCGGATCACCCCGCTTTCTGGGTCAACCAACCCCGGCAGGATAACCGAAATAGCAATCAGTTCGCGGATTTTACGCTGGCAGTTTTCAATGAAGGTGGCGATGGTGTTAAGCAGCGCATGCTCCAGGGTTTCCTGGGTGCGTTCCGGCAACGGATAATGCTCTTCGGCGACGACTTTGCTGCTCAGGTCATACAGCGTGAGGGTGGTATCGTGACGGCCCAGACGCACGCCGATGGCGTGAAAATTGCGGGTTTCAGTAATAATCGAAATCGCGCGGCGGCCCCCGGTGGAGGCCTGCTGATCGACTTCTTTGATCAGGCCGCGTTCAATCAGTTGACGCGTGATTTTGGTCACGCTGGCGGGCGCAAGCTGGCTCTGTTCGGCAATCTGAATGCGCGAGATTGGTCCGTGCTGATCAATCAGGCGGTAAACGGCCGCACTGTTAAGTTGTTTAACGAGGTCAACATTACCAATTTGAGCGTGTCCGCCTGATGTCATACTTTACTTACTCAGCAACGACCTCGTTACCATTAACGATGGTCTTAGTGATTTTATAATCGCGAGTGAACGCGGTCAGATTGGCTACCATGCCAGGGGCGATGCTGCCCAGTTGCTTATCGACGCCGATGGCACGGGCCGGATACAGCGTGGCCATACGCAGCACTTCATCGAGTGCGATACCGCAGTGTTCCACCAGGTTACGTACGCCTTCAATCATCGTCAATGCGGAACCGCTTAAGGTGCCGTTCTCATCCACGCACAGCCCATCCCGGTAGTATATTGTTTTACCAGCAAAAATGAACTGTTCAATATTCGCGCCAGCCGGTGCGGTGGCGTCTGTAACCAGACAAAGTTTGTCACCTTTCAGGCGTTTGGCGTTACGAACGTTAGCGTAATCAACGTGCAGACCATCGACAATAATACCGCAGTAAACGTCCGGTTCATCAAAAATAGCGCCTGCAAGTCCCGGCTCACGCCCGGTGATGTACGGCATAGCATTGTACAGATGGGTTGCGAAGGTGACGCCTGCGCGGAAACCAACTTTGGCTTCTTTCAGCGTGGCGTTGGAGTGGCCCGCTGAGACCACAATTCCGGCGCTAGCCAGACGCGTAATGACCTGGGCAGGAACCATTTCCGGTGCCAGAGTGACCTTGGTAATCACATCGGCGTTAGCACACAGGAAGTCGACCAGATCGTCGTCAGCCTTACGCACGTAATCCGGGTTATGCGTCCCTTTCTTAACGATATTCAGCCACGGTCCTTCCAGATGCAGGCCCAGTGCCTGATTCGGGTGTTTCGCCAGGTATTCACGCATCACGCGGATACCCTGCTTCATTAGATCGTCGCTGGAGGTGATCAGCGTCGGCAGGTAGCTAGTGCAGCCAGAGCGCTCGTTGGCTTTCTGCATGATCTCCAGTGTTTCAACGGTCACCGCATCCGGGCTGTCGTTGAACTGCACGCCGCCGCAGCCATTCAGCTGGACGTCGATAAAACCGGGAGCAAGAATGGCACCATTTAACGAGCGTTGCTCAATCCCGGACGGCAAATCGGCCAGTGGGCAGAGTTGTTCAATCAGGCCATTGGCGATAACAATCGCATGGTCATCCAGAATTTCGTGGCCGGTATAAATTCGGCCATGGGTTAATGCATACATTACGACCCCCGGTTTCAAAAAAGCATCCGCCCCCTTAAAGAGGGGCGGGGATTCAATTACAGACCTTTAATATTTTCGGCTTCTAATTCGTTGAAGTACTTCAGTGTTTTCACTTTCAGTTCCATGGTGGACGGCTCGTCGCACACCATCACCGCTTTCGGGTGCAGCTGCAGGCAGCTAATGGTCCACATGTGGTTCACGTTACCTTCAACCGCTGCCTGCAGCGCCTGTGCTTTCTGATGGCCCAGCACCAGAATCATCACTTCTTCTGCGTCAAGCAGCGTGCCCACGCCCACGGTCAGTGCGTATTTTGGCACCTGAGTCACGTCGCCGTCGAAGAAACGGGAGTTTGCCACGCGGGTGTCATGGGTCAGGGTTTTAATACGGGTACGGGAAGACAGAGAAGACGCCGGTTCGTTGAACGCGATGTGACCGTCGTTACCTACGCCACCCATGAACAGGTTAATTTTGCCGTAAGAGCGGATTTTTTCTTCGTACTGGCGGCATTCTGCATCGATGTCTGGCGCGTTGCCATCCAACAGGTTAATGTTTTCAGCCGGAATATCAACGTGATCGAAGAAGTTACGGTGCATAAAGCTGTGGTAGCTTTCCGGATGCTCTTTTGCCAGGCCTACATATTCGTCCATGTTGAAGGTCACAACATGTTGGAAGCTAACCTGGCCCGCTTTGTGCATCTCAACCAGAGCTTTATACGCGGTGAGCGGAGTACCACCGGTTGGCAGACCCAGAACGAAAGGACGGTCCGCGGTCGGTTTGAACGCATTGATGCGGTTGACGATATGACGGGCGGCCCATTTACCTACTTGTTCAGCTGTCGCCAGGGGAATCAGTCTCATTGTTCACCTCAATAGTTAATATAAATGTTGGCGGATTGGCACCGTATCTCTGTTAAGAGTAACCTGGATTAGCAAGGAGAGGGGGCAATCCGTCCTGATTTTTCGAATGATAAAATAAGTTTTCCCTGTTAGCCAGTCGGATGAGGGGGTGAAGACGATATTTGGTGATAAAAATCACAAAAAAAGCGCTTTTAATTTGCGAGACGAATTAATTTTTCACACACTCTGAAGGCAAGTGATACATTGCTGTGCTTTCAAGATAGTCACACTATAAAAAAACGGCTGTAACTCAGTCGGTCGGGGTCTCAAGGGGGAATAAAAGTGAGTGTTCTAGGTTATTTACAAAAAGTTGGCCGCGCACTAATGGTGCCAGTGGCCACGCTGCCAGCCGCAGCCATCCTGATGGGTGTCGGCTACTGGATTGACCCGGTGGGCTGGGGCGGATCTAACGCACTGGCTGCGTTCTTCATTAAGTCAGGCTCCGCGATTATCGACAACATGTCCGTGTTGTTCGCAATCGGTGTGGCTTACGGTATGTCTAAAGATAAAGACGGTGCAGCAGCGCTGACCGGCTTTGTTGGTTTCCTCGTATTAACAACCCTCTGCTCTCCGGCAGCGGTATCCATGATCCAACAAATTCCGGCGGACCAGGTTCCGGCGGCATTCGGTAAGATCAGCAACCAGTTCGTCGGCATCCTTGTCGGTATTATCTCTGCGGAACTGTACAACCGCTTCAGCGGCGTTGAGCTGCCAAAAGCGCTGTCGTTCTTCAGCGGTCGCCGTCTGGTTCCAATCCTGACCTCCTTCGTCATGATCGCCGTCGCTTTCGTACTGATGTATGTCTGGCCGGTTATCTTCGACGGTCTGGTGGCCTTTGGTGAGCACATCCAGAAACTGGGTTCCGTCGGCGCGGGCGTCTATGCGTTCTTCAACCGTCTGCTGATCCCGGTGGGTCTGCACCACGCGCTGAACTCCGTATTCTGGTTTGACGTTGCCGGTATTAACGATATCCCTAACTTCCTCGGCGGCGCGCAGTCTATCGAAGCGGGTAAAGCAGTGGTGGGTATCACCGGTCGTTATCAGGCGGGCTTCTTCCCGATCATGATGTTCGGTCTGCCGGGTGCGGCACTGGCGATTTACCACTGTGCTCGTCCAGAAAATAAAGCCAAGGTACTGGGTATCATGATGGCGGGCGCATTCGCGGCCTTCTTCACCGGTATCACCGAACCGCTGGAATTCTCCTTCATGTTCGTGGCACCTGTTCTGTACTTCATCCACGCTGTGCTGACCGGTATCTCCGTGTTCATCGCTGCCAGCATGCACTGGATTGCGGGCTTCGGCTTCAGCGCCGGTCTGGTGGATATGGTGCTGTCCTCGCGTAACCCGCTGGCGACACACTGGTGGATGCTGATCCCTCAGGGTCTGGTGTTCTTCGTTATCTACTACGTAGTGTTCCGCTTCACTATCACCAAATTCAACCTGATGACTCCGGGTCGCGAACTGGCTGTTGCCGGTAGCGAAGCCGATGGTCAGGACGTGAATGTGAGCAGTGATAAAGAGCAGGATGCGTCCGAGCTGGCACGCCAGTACATCGCCGCAGTCGGCGGTTCAGACAACCTGACCGGGATTGATGCCTGTATTACTCGTCTGCGTCTGAACGTGAAAGATTCCGCGCTGGTTAACGAAGCGCTGGCTAAGCGTCTGGGTGCCTCTGGTGTGATTCGTCTGAACAAAACCAGCGTGCAGATTATCGTGGGCTTCGTGGCAGAAAAAATCGCTAACGCGATGAAAACCACCGGTCACGTTGCCGCCGCTGAAGCCGCTCCGGCAGCAGCGCCAGCCCAGGCCGCGGTCAAACCGCAGGCTGTGCCAAACGCGGTCACCATCGCGGCACTGGTTTCCCCAGTGACCGGGGATGTGGTTGCGCTCGATCAGGTTCCTGATGAAGCCTTCGCCAGCAAAGCAGTAGGCGACGGTGTGGCGGTGAAACCCACCGAAAAAACGGTTGTCTCTCCGGCGGCAGGTACCATTGTTAAAATCTTCAATACCAACCACGCGTTCTGCCTCGAAACCGAAAAAGGCGCGGAAATCGTTGTCCACATGGGGATCGATACCGTTGCACTGAACGGCCAGGGCTTCACGCGTCTGGTAGAAGAGGGTGCCGAAGTGGTTGCAGGTCAGCCGGTCCTGGAAATGGATCTGGACTTCCTGAACGCTAACGCACGCTCAATGATTAGCCCAGTGGTGTGTAGCAACATCGACGATTTCAGCGGCCTGGTTATTAAGGCGCAGGGTCAGGTTGTAGCAGGCGTGACGCCGCTGTATGAGATTAAAGGCAAGTAATCGTTCCTGAGGATACCCAAAATAATTCGAGTGGCAGGAAGGCGGCAAGTCTGAGAATCCCCAGGAGCTTACTCAGGTAAGTGACTGGGGTGAGCGGATGCAGCCAACGCACAGGCCTCTTGAAGAATGACGGGTAATAGAATGTGCCTTAGCGGCGGGGGAATATCCTCCGCCGCTTTTTTATCGCTCCCGCCGCCCCGATATTCTCTGTTAACCCCCATTTTTCTGTAACTAAGGGTTGTCTCCGCCCTCAGCTTATAAGATCATATTCCGTTATATGTTGTTTACGCCTTGAGGAACCCGCGATGAGTGAGGCAGAAGCCCGCCCGACTAACTTTATTCGCCAGATTATCGATGAAGATCTGGCCACTGGTAAGCATACGACCGTGCACACCCGTTTTCCGCCTGAGCCGAACGGTTATCTGCATATCGGTCATGCGAAATCGATCTGCCTGAACTTCGGCATCGCCCAGGATTATCAGGGTCAGTGCAACCTGCGTTTCGATGACACCAACCCGGTGAAAGAAGACATCGAATACGTGGAGTCGATCAAACATGACGTCGAGTGGTTAGGCTTCCACTGGTCAGGTGACATCTGCTACTCCTCTGACTACTTCGATAAGCTGCACGAGTATGCGATTGAGCTTATCAACAAAGGTCTGGCGTATGTGGACGAACTCTCCGCAGACGAAATCCGTGAATATCGCGGCACCCTGACGCAGCCGGGTAAAAACAGCCCGTACCGCGATCGCAGCGTGGAAGAGAACCTGGCGCTGTTTGAAAAAATGCGTGCCGGTGGCTTCGAAGAAGGGAAAGCGTGTCTGCGTGCCAAAATCGACATGGCATCACCGTTCATCGTGATGCGCGATCCGGTGCTGTATCGCATCAAATTCGCCGATCACCATCAGACCGGCAGTAAGTGGTGCATCTACCCGATGTATGACTTCACCCACTGCATTAGTGATGCGCAGGAAGGCATTACCCATTCGCTGTGTACGCTCGAATTCCAGGACAACCGTCGCCTGTACGACTGGGTGCTGGACAACATTTCCATTCCGGTCCATCCACGTCAGTACGAGTTCTCTCGTCTGAATCTGGAATACACCGTGATGTCCAAGCGTAAGCTGAACCTGCTGGTTACCGACAAGCACGTTGAAGGCTGGGATGACCCGCGTATGCCGACCATCTCCGGTCTGCGTCGTCGCGGCTATACCTCCGCGTCCATTCGTGAGTTCTGTAAGCGCATCGGCGTCACCAAGCAGGACAACACCATCGAGATTGCATCGCTGGAATCCTGCATTCGTGAAGATCTCAACGACAATGCACCGCGTGCGATGGCGGTTATCGATCCGGTTAAACTGGTTATCGAAAACTACCCGCAGGGCGAAAGCGAAATCGTCACCATGCCGAACCATCCGAGCAAACCTGAAATGGGCAGCCGTGAAGTGCCGTTCAGTGGTGAAATCTGGATCGATCGCGCTGACTTCCGTGAAGAAGCCAACAAGCAGTACAAACGTCTGGTGATGGGCAAAGAAGTGCGCCTGCGCAACGCTTACGTGATTAAGGCCGAGCGCGTAGAGAAAGATGCAGAAGGCAACATTACGACTATCTTCTGTACTTATGATGCCGATACGCTGAGTAAAGATCCGGCGGATGGCCGTAAAGTGAAAGGCGTGATCCACTGGGTTAGCGCTCAGCATGCGCTGCCGGTTGAGATTCGCCTGTACGATCGTCTGTTTAGCGTACCGAACCCGGGTGCCGCAGAGGACTTCCTGGCGGTCATCAACCCGGAATCATTGGTTATCAAGCAGGGCTATGCTGAGCCTTCGCTGAAAGCCGCTGAAGCGGGCAAAGCGCATCAGTTCGAACGTGAGGGTTACTTCTGCCTAGACAGCCGTTACACCACCGCTGAGAAGCTGGTGTTTAACCGCACCGTCGGTCTGCGTGATACCTGGGCCAAAGCGGGCGAGTAATCTTTCCGTTATCGCCTAATGAAAAAGCGTCGCCCTGAGCGGCGCTTTTTTTAAGTCATTTTCGTGATGCGAAATAATATCATTTCGATCTATGAAACACCGCCTCTGTCTTGTTACATTTTCAACTGACGTTATTCTCTAATTCGTTGTAAAACCCCAGCCTAATGCACCTTCTGGTATTTCCTTTCAAAAAGCAACTTTGTAACAAAACGCAATCAAATATGTGCGCCCTGTCATAATCTTGTGCTTTCGTGCGGAAAAAGGATTGATAATTCGCGTCGCGAAAAATAGTCTACCGACATAGCGTTAGGACATTTCTGCCTCGCTACTTTTTTGCAGTACTTATTTTTTATCGCTGTTCACCTTTGTGAGCGCGTTTTTAAAAGTCAAAGAGGATATACACATGCGTACGTTCAGTGGCAAACGTAGTACGCTGGCGCTGGCTATTGCCGGGGTCACCGCAATGTCGGGCTGGATTGCAGTTCCGCAAGCCAGTGCAGCAGGATTCGTAGACGATTCAACCTTAACCGGCGGTGTTTATTACTGGCAGCGTGAACGTGACCGTAAAGACGTCACCGACGGCGACAAATACAAAACTAACCTTTCCCATTCCACCTGGAACGCCAACCTCGACTTCCAGTCTGGCTATGCCGCCGATTTTATCGGCCTTGATATTGCTGCTTTCACCGCTATCGAAATGGCGGAATCATCAGAAAGCGGACACCCAAACGAAATTGCGTTCTCATCCATTAATAAAGGCTACGACGAAGATTACTCTGGCGATAAGAGTGGTATCAGCCTTTATAAAGCCGCCGCGAAATTCAAACTGGGTCCGACCTGGGCGCGTGCAGGTTATATTCAGCCAACCGGGCAAACGCTTTTAGCGCCGCACTGGAGCTTTATGCCAGGTACCTATCAAGGGGCAGAAGCCGGGGCAAACTTTGATTACGGTGATGCTGGTGCGTTGAGCTTCTCCTATATGTGGACCAACGAATATAAGGCTCCATGGCACCTCGAAACAGACCATTTCTATCAGAACGATAAGAAAACCAAAGTTGAGTATCTGCACTCCATTGGTGCCAAGTATGATTTCAAAAATGACCTGGTGCTCGAAGCCGCATTTGGTCAGGCAGAAGGCTTTATGGATCAGTACTTCGCCAAAGCCAGCTACAAATTTGATGTTGCCGGCGCGCCACTCTCAACCAGCTACCAATTCTATGGGGCGCGTGACACCGTTGAGAGCAACACCATTAACGATATTTACGACGGCACCGCGTGGTTACAGGCACTGACCTTCGGCTATAAAGTGGCTGACGTAGTTGACCTGCGCCTGGAAGGGACGTGGGTAAAAGCAGAAGGCCAGCAGGGTTACTTCCTCCAGCGTATGACCCCGACCTATGCTTCTTCCAACGGTCGTCTGGATATCTGGTGGGATAACCGCTCAGACTTCAACGCCAACGGCGAAAAAGCGGTGTTCTTCGGTGCGATGTATGACCTGAAAAATTGGGATATGCCAGGCTGGGCCGTCGGCGCATCTTACGTGTATGCCTGGGATGCCAAACCGGCGGACTGGTATATCAACAGCGCAGGTCAGCGTGAAGACAACGCCTCGAACAAAATCAAAGAGTCTTCTTACAGCTTTGATGCGATGTACACCGTGCAGGAAGGCCGTGCGAAAGGCACGCTGTTCAAACTGCACTTCACTCAATACGACAACCACTCCGACATCCCAAGCTGGGGCGGCGGTTATGGCAACATCTTCCAGGATGAGCGTGACGTGAAGTTCATCGTTATTGCCCCGTTCACTATCTTCTGACACGCGTGCGGCAGGGTAAACCTGCCGCGCATTGATAAGGCCGTATCATGAAAAAATTGATTCTTATCGCCGTTATGGCTTCCGGGCTGGTGGCCTGTGCGCAGCCATCTCCTGCACCACAAGAAGACAGCAAGCTGAAAGATGCCTACAGCGCCTGTATCAATACCGCTGAAGGAAATCCGGATAAAATTGAAGCCTGCCAGAGCGTGCTCAACGTACTGAAAACTGACAAGACTCATCAGCAGTTTGCGACTCAGGAAAGTGTACGCGTTCTGGATTACCAGAATTGTATTCTGGCGACGCGTACCGGCAACGATCAGGCAGTCAAAGCCCGTTGTGATCAGGTGTGGAAAGAGATTCGCAGTAACAATACGCCTAAGCCGTAACCCTCGACGGTTGGCGCTATTGCCCCAACGTTATGCCAAAAATGCCAATAAAAAAGCCAACCGTCAGGTTGGCTTTTACTTTTCTGGATGTCCGATTATTTCTCGGCACCATCATGTGCGTGCTCATCTTCACGGCAGTCACCTTCTGCGCAATGGCCATAAAGATACAGACTGTGGTTGGTCAGACGAATGCCGTGTCTGGTGGCAATTTCGCGCTGACGCGCTTCGATAGAGTCATCACTGAATTCGATAACCTTGCCACAGTCGAGGCAGATCAGGTGATCGTGGTGATGCTGTTGGGTCAATTCGAAAACAGATTTACCGCCTTCGAAATTGTGGCGGGTGACAATCCCGGCATCGTCGAACTGGTTCAGAACGCGATACACCGTTGCCAGACCAATTTCTTCGCCCATGTCGATGAGGCGTTTATAAAGGTCTTCCGCACTGACATGGTGATTGTCAGGCTCCTGAAGCACTTCCAGAATTTTCAATCGAGGAAGCGTGACTTTCAGGCCTGCCTTCTTTAATGCGGTATTGTTGTCAGTCATGCGGAATCAGTCCTGTTGCTAGGCGATACACTTCCTTATTGGAAGTATTACTAAGAATGAATTCAGGATAATGCGTCTCATTATAGGACTGCGGTGCCTAAATGAAAACTGCAAACCCTGAGCAAAGTATGCTTTTCAGAAACGAGGCATCATCTGCAAAGCGAAACATCCGACCTCGTCAAAACAGAAGACATTGTACAGATATGTGCTCAAAAGTTAAAAATTTGTAGCGATTAATTTGATTGCTTATATCTATTAATTTTACGCAACCTATCGATCTGTTCATCAATCACACGGCGCAACGCGAGCGCTGCGCCGTTACATCATCAGGCGTTCTTGATCTCTTCCAGGTGCAGCTCTTCAGAGATTTGTTTTACCCACTTCTGAACGCGTTCAGCGGTCAGTTCAGGCTGGCGATCTTCATCAATGGCCAGACCAACAAAATGGTTGTCATCGGCCAGACCTTTAGAGGCTTCGAAATGGTAGCCTTCGGTTGGCCAGTGACCGACGATGGTCGCGCCGCGTGGTTCGATGATGTCGCGGATGGTGCCCAGCGCATCACAGAAATACTCTGCGTAGTCTTCCTGATCGCCACAGCCGAACAGGGCCACCAGTTTGCCGTTGAAGTCTACCTCTTCCAGCGTTGGGAAGAAGTCGTCCCAGTCACACTGTGCTTCACCGTAGTACCAGGTTGGGATACCCAGCAGCAGAATGTCGAAACCTTCGAGGTCTTCTTTACTGCTCTTGGCAATGTCATGCACCTCGGCAACGTCTTTGCCCAGCTGCTTCTGGATCATCTTCGCAATATTTTCGGTGTTACCGGTGTCGCTGCCGAAAAAAATACCTGTGATTGCCATGAGTAAAATAACCTCTTGAAACGTAATGAAATGATGGTGGAATGTTGCCCACAGATAAAGGCAATGATAGCAGGAGGAGAAGTGCGCGGGAACTGCAATTGCGCCGGACTGCACTCACTGCTAAATGAAAGTGAAAGATTTCGTGTTTTCAGTCACGTTCCTGGCCGTGTAACACAGCCAGCTGTTGCATCAGTATCTCTTCGATAAGCTCGCTGCGGCTCATGTTTCTGGCATCCGCCAGCTCATTGAGCGCGTCGACGGCATCGTTATTGAGCTTAAGCTCAACGCGTTTGAGACCGTTGCTTTTGTCGCGTTTCAGCTGATTACGCTTATTAATGCGTAACTGTTCGTCGCGTGAGAGCGGATTGGTTTTCGGCCTTCCCGGGCGACGCTCGTTTGCGAACAAATCTAATGTCGTTCGGTCCGTTTGTTCTTTTGCCATGATTCAGAGTGACTTCGGGGAAACAAGCCGCCAGACGACAGGCCCGGCGCAGATAGCGCGCAATCATACATGAGCGAAACCCACACGCCAACGCCGGGAGCCACAATGGCGCTTGCTTGCTCGGATTTTAATCATTCCGCCAGATAGCGACGGATAGCGCGGAGTACTGCTTCCGGTTTTTCAGCATGAACCCAGTGTCCGGCTCCGGCAATCACGTGCGCTCGCGCCTGTGGGAACTGCGATAACAGGGCGTCGCGGTACGCGTTGGTGACATAAGGCGAGTTGCCGCCAGCAATAAACAGGGCAGGGTGGTCCCATGCGGGAATCGTTTCCCAACCGACGATGTGCGGGTACTGATCCCATAACGTGGGCACGTTGAAGCGCCATTCACCGTCGACAAAAGATTTCAGCAGGAACTGAATCACGCCTTCTTCATTAATATGCTGGCGCATAACCTCTGCCGCTTGCTGACGGTTTGAGACAGCGGCTTCGGTCACCGCGTTGATGGCCGCAAAGATTTCATCGTGACGACGCACCTGATAATTCACCGGGGCAATATCGATTGCCACCAGTTTTCCGACGCGTTCTGGTGCCAGGGCGGTAAACGCCATCACCGCTTTCCCGCCCATGGAATGACCGATCAACGTGGCTTTCTCAATACCATTGGCATCAAGCGTGTCGAGAAGATCCTGCGCCATCGCCGGATAGGTCATTTCCGCGGATCGCGGGGAAAGACCGTGGTTACGCATATCGACTTGCAGAATATCGTGGTCGGCAACCAGATCTCTCGCGAGGATCCCGAGGTTATCCAGGCTACCGAAAAGGCCGTGAACCAGGACGATGGGAGAATTAGTGTGCAGGTTTTGTGCAGTTTGCGCTCGGCTGTTTAATTTCATGGCAAAGTTCTTTTTTTCGCTACGTCGGGTTAGGGTATCATGTTGAGCATTCTGCCGCCCGGCTGCAACACTCAGTAGTCGTCTGAGTTTTTGCCGACACGCTATCCGCTGTTGGGTTTTGTCCTTATAATCCCAACGACTTGTATTCAGAAAAGATATCTCACTGGATTAAGATGAAAACGATCGAAGTTGATGACGAACTCTACGGCTTTATTGCCAGCCACACTAAGCACATTGGCGAGAGCGCATCCGACATTTTACGGCGTATGCTGAAAATTTCTGCCGTACCACAAGCTGCAGCAACCGTAGCCAAAGAGACCCCGGCACCTGCTTCTGCACCGGTCGTCGCTGCGGTCAAAAAAGTCGCTTCGCCGAAAGATAACGTTCGCGCGGTGCGTGAGCTGTTGCTTTCTGACGAATACGCTGAGCAGAAGAAAGCGGTCAACCGTTTCCTGCTGGTGCTGACTACACTTTACGGCTTAAACAATAAAGCATTTGCTGAGGCTACTGAGTCACTGCATGGCCGCACGCGCGTCTATTTCGCGGTTGATGAAGCGACGTTGCTGAAAAACGGCAATCAGACCAAGCCTAAGCAAGTGCCTGATACCCCGTACTGGGTGATAACGAATACCAATACCGGTCGTAAATGCAGCATGGTCGAACACATCATGCAGTCAATGCAGTTCCCCGCGGAATTAATTGAAAAGGTTTGCGGCACTATCTAAGCATAAGAAGGACCAGGCAATGGCAACTCATAACCGTGCGGGTCAGCCTGCACAACAGAGTGATTTGATCAACGTCGCCCAGCTGACGTCTCAGTACTACGTGCTGAAACCAGAAGTGGGTAACGCAGAACACGCGGTGAAATTCGGCACTTCCGGTCACCGTGGAAGCGCCGCCCGTCATAGCTTTAACGAACCGCATATCCTGGCTATCGCCCAGGCCATTGCGGAAAATCGTGCCAAAAATGGTATCACCGGGCCGTGCTACGTCGGGAAGGATACCCACGCGCTGTCAGAACCGGCGATCATTTCGGTACTGGAAGTGCTGGCCGCTAATGGCGTGGACGTCATTGTTCAGGAAGACAACGGCTATACGCCAACGCCTGCCATTTCCAACGCTATCCTGGTTCACAACCAAAAAGGGGGAGCGCAGGCTGACGGCATCGTCATCACCCCTTCGCACAACCCGCCGGATGATGGCGGTATCAAGTACAATCCGCCAAACGGTGGCCCGGCGGATACCAACGTGACCAAAGTGGTCGAAGACCGTGCTAACGCGCTGCTGGCCGATGGCCTGAAAGGCGTCAAGCGTCTGTCTGTGGATGAAGCCTGGGCGTCGGGTCATATTAAAGAACAGGATCTGGTGCAGCCGTTCATTGAAGGCCTGGCGGATATCGTTGATATCAAAGCCATCCAGAAAGCGGGTCTGAAGCTGGGCGTTGATCCGTTGGGCGGCTCCGGGATTGAATACTGGAAACGCATTGCCGAGTTCTACAAACTTGATCTGACTATCGTGAACGATCACGTCGATCAGACCTTCCGCTTTATGCACCTCGATAAAGACGGTGCGATCCGCATGGATTGCTCTTCCGAATGTGCGATGGCGGGCCTGCTGGCACTGCGTGATAAGTTCGACCTGGCGTTTGCCAATGATCCGGATTACGACCGTCACGGGATCGTCACTCCGGCAGGACTCATGAACCCAAATCATTACCTGGCAGTTGCCATCAATTACCTGTTCCAGCATCGTCCGCAGTGGGGCAAAGACGTGGCCGTGGGTAAAACCCTGGTCTCTTCGGCGATGATTGACCGTGTGGTTGAGGCCCTGGGCCGCAAACTGGTTGAAGTGCCGGTTGGCTTCAAATGGTTCGTTGACGGTCTGTTCGACGGCAGCTTCGGCTTTGGCGGGGAAGAGAGCGCCGGGGCATCGTTCCTGCGTTTTGACGGCACGCCGTGGTCTACCGACAAAGACGGGATCATCATGTGTCTGCTGGCGGCAGAAATTACTGCGGTAACCGGAAAAAATCCGCAGCAGCACTATGACGAACTGGCCGAGCGTTTTGGTGCGCCGAGCTACAACCGTCTGCAGGCTGCGGCCACCTCGGCGCAGAAAGCAGCGCTGTCCAAACTCTCTCCGGAGATGGTTAGTGCAGATACCCTGGCGGGGGACCCGATCACCGCGCGTCTGACTGCCGCACCGGGCAACGGTGCCTCCATCGGCGGTCTGAAAGTGATGACCAAAAATGGCTGGTTTGCCGCGCGTCCATCCGGTACGGAAGATGCGTACAAAATCTACTGTGAAAGCTTCCTCGGTGCCGAGCACCGTCAGTTGATTGAGAAAGAAGCGGTAGAAATTGTGAGTGAAGTGCTGAAAAACGCGTAGTGTTTGGTAGGCCCGGCAAGCAAAGCGCCGCCGGGAAAAAGCGCTCTCGCACAGGGCGAGGCAGCAAACACAAAAAACGGTAACCTTCGGGTTACCGTTTTGCGTTGACTTAACTGTGTTTATTCTTCAGCTCAAATCGCGGAGAGACAAGTCCGTAAAGCGTCCAGCCCATAAAGGTGACAATCGCCCCCCAGAGCATCGCTTCTTCACCTGACGAATATAGCGCATAGAAGCTGTACATCGCCCCGATAAAGGCTACCACATTGGCCGCCTTCGCTTTACCCGGTGCCACGTTCGCCACTTTCTGAATGATCACCAGCGCCGCCATCGACAGAATATACGGAATGATGTTGGTGACCACCGCCAAATTGACCAGCACGTTAAACTGATTATTCAGCGAGGGGCTAATGGTCATCAGCGACAGCCCGGACTGGATGACAACAATGGTCAACATGCCCTGAACCGGCGCATCTGCCCGGGATAAACGGGAAAACACTTTCGGGAAGTACCCTTCGTCCGCCGAAGATTTAAACACCTGCGCGATAGTAAACTGCCAGCCCAGCAGCGACCCGCAGCACGACATCACCATCAGGCCCATGATCACTTTCCCAACTTCCGGGGTGAACATCTGCGCAAAGGCCAGACCAAACGGTGCGGTGGAACTGGCCAGGTCGATGTTTGGCACAATCCCGGCGATGACGTTAGTCGAGACAATGTAAATCACCGCCGCGCCTAAGGTGCCGCCGAGTACCGCAATCGGTACGTTGCGTTCCGGATTTTCCACCACGTCGGTATTGGCGCAGGCGGATTCCAGACCGAGGAATGCCCACAGCGTCATAGCGATAGACGACCCCACCGCGCTAAAGAACGGCACGTGGTGCGGGTTCCAGGATTCAACGTACATCGTCGGGCTGAACCAGAACCAGCCGATGATGCACAAGCCGACGACCGGGATGATTACCCCCCAGACGGTGACGCTGCTGATCTGGCCGGTGATACGCGCCCCGCCAAAGTTGGCAATGGTACAGAGCCACAGCACGCCGATGGTCGCCAGCCCAATTTCTATCGGGCTAAGCGTGACGCCGAACAACTCAGTGCCATAACCCACCGCCGAAATGGCGATCGCCACGTTGGCAATCAGCAGCGACACGCCGTAGGTATAGTTGGCCATGAAGTTGCCCGACTTCCCAAAGGCATACTCGGCGTAACCGCCCATCCCGCCAGATTTACGGCTGAACATCCCGCATTTGGCGAAGGCCCATGCCAGGGCGGTGGATCCGACGGCGGTCACCAGCCACGAGATAATCGAAATGGTGCCCACTTCCGCGAGCTTGGTCGGCAGCATGATTATCCCGGAGCCCATCATATTGACCATCGTCAGAATGGTGAGCTGGACCACGCCCATCTTGTTCGATTTACTCATAATGCACTCCCTTTCAGCTGTGGCTGCTGGGCGTCACGGGAGGCTATCACGTAACACCACACCTGCTTGCGACCCTCGACTTCCTGGATGTATACGCCCTGTAGCTCCGGCGCAAAACCAGGCAGCAGATTGATGCCTTCTTCGAGGGCGGTGAAATAGCGCAGCACGGCACCGCTCCAGATTTCCCCCGGCACCACGCACAATACTCCCGGTGGATAGGGCAGAGCGCCTTCCGCAGCAATCCGACCTTCGGCCTGCGGGAGCGCCACCAGTTCAACCTCGCCGCGCAGATAGGCGTAGTTAGCCTCCTGCGGATTCAGGCTGACCTGCGGGAAATGTGCCTTACGGAACATCTCTTTTTGCAGCTGCTTCACATCATGACGGGCATAAAGCTGGTGCATTTCAAGGCACAGCTGGCGCAGGGTGTACCCGGCATAGCGATGCTCATACTGGCGATACAGCGCCGGTAAGACCTCCTGCAACGGGGCATCCGCCTCCAGCAGTTTTTCGAAACGCACCAGCAGGGCGACCAACTGTTGCAGCTTCGCCATGTCTTCTGCCGGGGTCAGCAGGAACAGAATTGAGTTGAGATCGCACTTCTCAGGGATGACGCCATTTTCACGCAGGAAGTTGGCGAGAATGGTCGCCGGTACACCAAAATCATCGTATTCACCGCTGGCGGCGTTAATCCCCGGCGTGGTCAGCAGCAGCTTGCACGGATCGACAAAATACTGATGCTCAGCATAGCCTTCAAACGCATGCCAGCGTTCGCCCGGCACGAAATGGAAGAAACGCAAATCACGGGCAATCTGCTCGGTAGGCCATGAGTGCCACGGCTTGCCGTTGATAACCGGCGGCACAAACGGGCGGATATGCTGACAGTTCTCGAGGATGAGCTTGCGCGCGTCGATACCGTTCGCCACGCAGTCCATCCACATATTGCGCCCACTCACGCCCTCATGCATTTTGGCATTGACGTCCAGGGCGGCAAACAGTGGATAAAACGGGCTGGTGGAGGCGTGCATCATAAACGCATTGTTCAGGCGTTTATGCGGCACATAGCGCGACTGCCCCTTGATGTGACTGTCTTTCTTGTGGATTTGTGAGGTTTGTGAGAAGCCTGCCTGCTGTTTATGCACCGACTGGGTGACCAAAATACCGGGGTCATTTTCATTCAGTTCCAGCAGCAACGGCGAGCAATCGGCCATCATCGGAATGAACTGCTCGTAGCCGACCCACGCAGAATCAAACAGAATGTAATCGCACAGATGACCTATCTTATCCACCACCTGACGGGCGTTATAAATGGTGCCGTCGTAGGTGCCTAACTGGATCACCGCCAGACGAAACGGGCGCGCATCGCGGGCACGCTGGGGGGCCACTTCGCTGATCAGCTCCCGCAGATAACGCTCTTCAAAGCAGTGCGCATCAATCCCGCCGATAAAGCCGTACGGGTTGCGTGCCGTTTCCAGATACACCGGGGTGGCTCCGGCCTGAAGCAGCGCCCCGTGGTGGTTAGATTTGTGATTGTTACGGTCAAACAACACCAGGTCGCCCGGGGTCAGCAGGGCATTCAGCACCACTTTATTCGATGACGAGGTACCGTTGAGTACGAAATACGTTTTATCGGCATTAAAGACTTTAGCCGCGTGTTGCTGGGCGATGCAGGGCGCACCTTCGTGGATCAGCAGGTCGCCCATTGCCACATCGGCATTGCATAAATCTGAGCGGAACAGCGTTTCGCCGAAGTATTCAACAAACTGGTTACCGGCTGGATGACGGCGGAAGAACTCACCGCCCTGATGGCCCGGGCAGTCGAATGCGCTATTGCCCTGCTGGACGTAATCCACCAATGCGCGGAAGAACGGTGGACGCAGCTGCGTTTCGTATTTATATGCAGCGGCTTCCAGCTGACGGCCATAGAATTCATTACGTGTTTCGTCATGTTCAAACACGCCATGAATACGCGACAGATAATCTGCTGGCACGATTTCATCTTTATTAATGGCGATAAACACCGGCAGGTTATAACCGGTAGCATCTATTTCATCGAGTTTTCCGGCCTCGACATCCGCAACCGATAATACTGCGGCGGCGACATCAATAAATTGTGTGTACTGTGTATTAATAATCGTGCGTGCGCTGGTAAAACAATCAGGGCAGGAAGGGCTAACGGCAATTTTTAATTCTGACATTTTTCATCTCTTTAAATTCAGGTAATAGCAGGCCCTCAATTTCCATTCAGGGAAATTGATCGTTTCGGGAAAAAGGCAATCGTTAGTCGCTGATAATAAAATCAGGACATTGCTTTTTTCAGTGGGTTTTCAGGACGAGCGCAGGACGCTACAGGCAGCAGCCTGTACGTTCAGAAGCAGGAAAGACCTGTATGCTGAGCGCCCGACGTCAGAAGACTATCGGGCGTTAAAGAAGTGAAAATCGAAGCTATTGCGGTGGGCAAACATCATGATATGTGTTGTTCGCCTGATATGGGGCATTATTCGGTTATTGTTTTCCATAATATAAACCTTCATGAATGTGTGAAAGCGCAGGTATTTTATCTGGAAATAGCAACTGTTCTGTGAAGGCGATCAACAATAAACGATTGATTGAGAAATATCGCATCGGCATGAGAGTATTTCACGAGATTTAATGCTGAATTGTTGTTTTAATGTGAATGAATTGTGTTTCTTTATTATTTAAGTGAAACGTGTATGCCAAAATATTATGGCATACGCCACCCTGAGGGATTAAAGCATAAACCGATAGCCGATCCCGGTTTCGGTTAACAGATGCTGAGGACGGGCCGGATCGGTTTCCAGCTTCTGCCGTAAGTGGCCCATATAAATGCGCAGATAGTGGCTGTGTTCGACGGCGTTCGGTCCCCAGACCTGGCTTAATAGCTGACGCTGGGTCAACACTTTGCCGTGGTTATTGAGCAGCACCGCCAGCAGACGAAATTCAATTGGCGTCAGATGAATGACCTCCGCACCGCGCTGAATGCGGTGGCTGGCAAGATCGACCTGAATATCGGAGAACGTAAACACTGGCTGATGTTGTTCGCCATTTCCATGACGGCGCAGGGCGACGCGTAAACGCGCCTGGAGCTCACCAATGCCAAACGGCTTGCTGAGATAGTCATCGGCACCGGCATCCAGGGCGGTGATTTTGTCCGTTTCCTCTGCGCGGGCTGAGAGCACAATCACCGGCACCTGGCTCCACTGTCGGAAGTCACGGATGAACTCAATGCCATCGCCGTCCGGCAGGCCGAGGTCGAGAATAACCAAATCCGGTTTGCGGGTAGCCGCTTCCAACAACCCACGCTGTAGCGTTTCGGCTTCATACACGCGGAAACCGTCGCCTTCCAGCGCGCTACGCAGAAAGCGACGAATAGCTTGTTCATCTTCAACGATCAATACGTTAATCACAGTTCCTCAGGAAGTTCATCCAGTTGTGGGGGGGCTTCCAGCGGCAGAGTCACGACAAAACAGGCCCCGCCCTGGGGACGATTATGCGCCCGCAGTTCCCCGCCGTGAACCTCTACAATCGCCTGGCAAATGGCTAACCCCAGTCCGACGCCAGGAATGGCCGACTCTTTATGCCCTCTGGAGAATTTAGCAAAGATTGCCTGCTCCTGACCAGCAGGGATACCGGGGCCGGAATCCCACACCTCAAGCTGGAGCTGGTCCGGCTGATGTTCGGCAGTAATACCGATGGTGGCGCTGGAGCCTGCGTATTTGACGGCGTTTTCCAGCAGGTTGATCAGCACCCGTTCAAACAGCGGGCCATCAACGTGGATGAGCGTCAGCGGATCCCCCAGCGCCAGCTGAATATGCCGCCCGCCGAGCCCCATTTCCAGCGTGCGAATGGCGCTGCCGACCACTTCTTCCAGGGTCAGCCACTCTTTGCGCAGGTTAAAGCCGCCGGACTGGATCCGCGCCATATCCAGCAGGTTGTTCACCAGCCGGGTGGTGTTCAGCACGTGCTGGCGAATTTCATTGGCCTGCGGGGCGTGCTTTGATCCTTCGCTCGCCAGATCGAGCGTCAGAATTTCTGCTTGACCAAACAGCACCGTCAGCGGGGTGCGTAAATCGTGGGAAAGGGCGGCCAACAGGGAGTTGCGAATACTTTCTCGCTCGCTTGCCAGCCTTGATAGTTCTTCGCTGGTGGTCAGGGCCAGACGTTCAAGGGCGCTGGAGACCAACAGGGTGCAGGTTTCCAGCAGCCGCTGCTGTTCCGGAATCATCAGTTGGCGCAAATTACCCGGCTCAACCACCACCACCCCGTGGGTTTTTTCTGCTGTTTTCAGCGGCAAAATCAGATACGGCACGCCGGGCAGGGTATCTGTGCCTGCGCCCGCAGGTTGGCCTTTGTCATAGCTCCAGCGGGCAATGGCATCATCCCACGGCGTAATGTCATTCCCGTCGGTCAGGCCGTGGAGATACCCTTCGGCATCCGGCAGCAGCACCTGGCTACGTGCATGGAAGGTGGAGTGAATGAACTGCTCACTGGTGCGGGCGATTTCCTGCTGTGTCCGGCCGGTGGCCAGCGCTTTGGACATCTCATACAAATGACGGGTGCGCTGTTCCCGATAGCGGGCCACGCGGGCCTGATAGCGTACCCCGGCGGTGAGATTACCGATAACCAGTCCGACGGTTAACATCACCCCGAACGTCAGGACGTACTGCACATCCGATACCGCGAGCGTGCCGCGCGGGGCAATAAAGAATAAATCAAAACTGATGACGTTGATGACGGTCGCCAGCACCGACGGCCAGCGCCCGTAAAACAGGGCTACAATCACCACGCCCAGCAGATAGAGCATCACCAGGTTGGCGGCATCAAAGGCCATTAGAAAATGGCTGGCAAACATCGTAATAAAGGCGCACAGCGCCACCGCCACAATGCAGCCGCGCAGCTGCACCCGCCAGCGATCTAACCACGGGCGGGCATCGGCATTACGCGCGGTGCTGCTGACGGGGGTCTCTTCCAGAGCGACAATCAGTAAATCGAGGTCGGGTGCGCGACGGGCGAGCCGATCGGCGAAGGATTCGCGGCTCCACCAGCGGCGCTGGCTGCGACGACCGATCATAATTTTGCCGAGGTTGTGCTCACGGGCGTAGCGCAGAATGGCTTTATCTTCAGCCGGATCGGACAGGGTGGCGGTTTCCGCCCCCAGCTCCTGGGCCAGACGCAGGGCGCTGAGGATGTTGCGGCGCTGCGACTCCGGTAACCGGTGCAGCCCGGGGGTTTCGACATAGACCGCATGCCAGGCCGTACCGAACTTGGCGGCCAGACGGGCGGCGGTGCGTACCATTTTTTCGTTGCCGCCGCTGTGACCCACGCAGAGCAAAATGGCATCGCGCGTATGCCAGACCTTTTCTTCGCCCTGTCTGTCACGCCAGGCGCGCATCTGATCATCAACCCGGTCGGCGGTGCGGCGCAGGGCCAGTTCACGCAGGGCGATTAAATTACCTTTGCGGAAAAAGTGCTCGATGGCGCGTTCGGCCTGTGGGCCGATATACACTTTGCCTTCATGCAGGCGCTGGCGCAGATCGTCCGGTGGCAGGTCGACCAGCACCACTTCATCCGCCGAATCAAAGAACGGATCCGGCACGGTTTCACGCACTTTGATCCCGGTGACGCCGCTAACCACATCGTTCAGGCTTTCCAGATGCTGAACGTTGACGGTGGTAAAGACGTCGATCCCGGCTTCGAGCAGCTCGTCGACATCCTGCCAGCGTTTGGGATGACGTGATCCTGGGGCGTTGGTGTGCGCCAGTTCGTCCATCAGGATCAGCGCCGGACGGCGGGCGAGGGCGGCATCAAGGTCAAATTCTTCTACCTGACGACCGCGATAATGCATGCGCTTGCGCGGCTGGGTTGCCAGCCCGATAAGCTGGGCGGCGGTTTCCTGGCGACCATGGGTTTCCACCACCCCGACCAGAATATCGAGCCCCTGCGCCCGTAAACGCTGTGCCTCGCTGAGCATGGCGTAGGTTTTCCCCACCCCCGCACAGGCACCAAAAAAGACTTTCAGTTTACCGCGATGCCAGCCGGAGGTTTGCTCCAGCAGACGGTCGGGGTCAGGACGAAAGGGCTCGTCGGTCATGCTTAATCCTTACGGTTTTTTCAGGGCATCCAGCGCCATGTTCAGTTCAACAATATTGACCACTGGCTGGCCGATAAAGCTGACCAGCGGAAGCTGCGTGTGCGCGGCGACCAGTTTAGCCACCGCTTCAACCGGCAGCTGTCGGGCGTTCGCCACCCGGGGAATTTGCCATGCCACGGACGGCGGCGTCAGGCTGTAATCGAGGCCGCTGGCAGAGGTGGTGACCAGTTCCACAGGTACTGTTGCGTCAGCCTGCGGATTATCCGCACGCAGTTGCGCCACCCGGGCGGCCACTTCTTTATCCAGCTCAGGATTACTGCCTGCCAGATTGCTGCCGCCCGATGCCTCTGGATTATAGGGGCTATTGGCGGTGGCGGAAGGGCGGCCATGAAAATATCCCGGCGTCGAAAACTGCTGACCAATCAGCTGGGAACCACGCAGTTGGTTATCGACGGTTATCAACGAGCCGTTGGCCTGGTCGGTAAACCACCATTGCCCCAGGGCGGTGGTCAGCAGCGGATACGCGCCCCCGGTCACCAGCGTTAAAAAAATAAGCACCACAAAAGCAGGGCGTAACGTCGCCATTTTGATTTCCTCTTACACCAGACCAAACAGGGTCAACAACAGGTCGATAATTTTAATGCCGACGAACGGCACCAGCAGGCCACCCAGGCCGTACACCCACAGATTACGGCGCAGCATTGCCGCCGCCGACAGCGGCTTGTAGCTCACGCCTCGCAGCGCCAGCGGGATCAGGAACACGATGATCAGCGCGTTAAAGATGACCGCGCTCAAAATGGCGGAGGCGGGGGAGTGCAGGTGCATCACGTTCAGCGCGTTGAGCTGTGGGTAAGTGGCGGCAAATGCGGCCGGAATAATGGCGAAGTACTTCGCCACATCGTTGGCAATACTGAAGGTGGTCAGCGAACCTCGGGTCATCAGCATTTGTTTGCCGATGTGGACCACTTCAATCAGCTTGGTCGGGTTGGAATCGAGGTCAACCATGTTGCCCGCTTCCTTCGCCGCCTGGGTCCCGGAGTTCATCGCCACCGCAACGTCAGCCTGCGCCAGGGCGGGCGCATCGTTGGTGCCGTCACCGGTCATCGCCACCAGTCGGCCTTCCGCCTGGTACTGACGAATCAGTGCCAGTTTGGCTTCCGGCGTGGCTTCGGCAAGGAAATCATCGACGCCCGCTTCGGCGGCAATCGCCGCAGCCGTCAGGCGGTTATCGCCGGTGATCATCACCGTTTTGATCCCCATTTTACGCAGCTGGGCGAAGCGCTCTTTGATCCCGCCTTTGACGATATCTTTTAGCGCGATTACCCCCAGCACCGTTGCACCTTCAACCACCACCAGCGGGGTACCACCCTGACGGGCTACGCCTTCGACCAGCGTATCGACCTGTGGCGGGAAGTGACCGTTGTTGGCTTCCACGTGACGGCGAATCGCATCCACCGAACCTTTGCGAATCAATCGGTCCTGAATATTGATCCCACTCATGCGCGTCTGCGCGGTAAACGGCACGAAGGTGGCGTGCAGCTCTTGCACGTCGCGCACCCGCAGGTTGAAGCGCTGTTTCGCCAGAATCACGATACTGCGGCCTTCCGGTGTTTCATCTGCCAGCGAGGCCAGCTGCGCGGCGTCGGCCAGCGTTTTTTCATCAACGCCCGGGGCGGGCAGGAACTCAGAGGCCTGACGGTTACCGAGAGTGATGGTGCCGGTTTTATCCAGCAGCAGAACGTCTACGTCACCCGCCGCTTCAACCGCCCGGCCGCTGGTGGCAATCACGTTAGCACTCAACATCCGGCTCATCCCGGCCACGCCAATGGCAGACAGCAGACCGCCGATGGTAGTCGGGATCAGGCACACCAGCAGTGCCACCAGCACCGTGACGCTGACCGCCGTGCCGCCATAGACTGAGAAAGGCCACAGGGTGGCAGTCGCCAACAGGAAGACGATAGTCAGCGCCACCAGCAGAATGGTCAGGGCGATTTCGTTCGGTGTTTTACGACGCTGCGCACCTTCCACCATGGCGATCATTCGGTCGAGGAACGTTTCCCCTGGGTTGACGCTGCAACGAATAACCAGCCAGTCAGAGAGAATACGCGTCCCGCCGGTGACTGACGCGAAATCGCCGCCGGACTCGCGGATGACCGGCGCGGATTCGCCGGTGATGGCGCTTTCATCAACCGATGCACCGCCTTCGATAACCTCTCCGTCGCACGGGATAATATCTCCGGCTTCCACCAGCACGAAATCGCCCTTGCGGAGTTCATCCGCCGGAACGTGATCGAGTTGTGCCTCATGCTGCGGCGCACGAAGTTTGCGGGCAAAAGAGGTTTTCTGGATCCCTTTCAGGCTGTTGGCCTGGGCCTTGCTGCGGCCCTCGGCCAGTGCTTCGGCGACGTTCGCGAACAGCACGGTAAACCACAGCCATACGCTGATGGCGGCGGTGAAACCGGCACTGCCCGACAGATGTCCGGTCGCCATCGCCACGGCGAGCAGGGTGGTGAGCACGCTCCCCAGCCAGACGATAAACATCACCGGGTTATGCCATTGCACGGCTGGACTCAGTTTTTTGACGGCATCGATGAGAGCTTGTCGAACCAGAGCGGGTTCGAAAATTGCCGTTTGCTTACGACTCATAAAACGTGTCTCCAGCGGTCTTATAACGAAGAGAGATGTTCAGCCACCGGGCCTAACGCCAGGGCGGGGATAAAGGTCAGTGCGCCAACTAAAATCACGGTGCCAATCAACAAACCAACAAACAGCGGGCCGAAGGTAGGCAGCGTCCCGGGGCTGGCGGGCTGGATTTTTTTGCTGACCAGTGAGCCCGCAATCGCCAGCACCGGAACGATCACCCCGAAGCGACCGACGAACATGCAGAACGCCAGCAGACAGTTCCAGAACGGACTATTGGCACTGAGGCCCGCAAAGGCACTACCGTTGTTGTTGGCGGCAGACGACACGGCGTACAACACTTCGCTGAAGCCGTGGATGCCCGGGTTAGACATCCCGGCGCGACCGGCTTCGGTCATCATCGCCAGCGCAGTGCCGAGCAGCACCAGTGCCGGAGTGACCAGAATCGCCAGCGCGGTCAATTTCATTTCACGCACGTCGATTTTTTTACCGAGGTATTCCGGGGTACGGCCAATCATCAGCCCGGCGATAAACACCGCCAGCAGCACAAACAGCAGCATCCCGTACAGGCCGGAACCCACGCCACCGAACACTACCTCGCCAATCTGCATCAGCCACATTGGCACCATGCCGCCGAGCGCGGTAAAGGAGTCGTGCATGGCGTTCACCGCTCCGCAGGAAGCGGCCGTGGTTATCACCGCGAACAGGCTGCTTTGCAGAATGCCAAAACGGCTCTCTTTACCTTCCATGTTGATGGCGCTGTCAGCCCCAAGTTTCAGGAAGTGCGGGTTGCCGTTAAGTTCGGCCCACATCACTACTGCGACGCAAACCACGAAAATCACCGACATCGCCCAAAGAATGGCGCGGCCCTGACGACGATCGTTGACTGCCTCACCGAAGGCAAAACACAGTGCGGCAGGGATCAGGAAAATCGCCAGCATTTGCACTGCGTTGGTCAGTGCGGTCGGGTTTTCAAACGGATGGCTGGAGTTGGCATTAAAGAAGCCGCCGCCATTAGTGCCGAGCATTTTGATGGCTTCCTGTGACGCCACTGGTCCCATCGGTAGCAGGCCCTTCGCGCCTTCAAGCGAGGTGAAGTGCTGGTAAGGCAGAAAGTTTTGTAGCGTGCCTTGCTGGATGAGAAACAGGGCAATCAGCAGCGACAGCGGCAGCAGAACCCATAAGGTAACGCGCACGATATCCATCCACGCGTTGCCCAGAGTATCCGAGCTGCGGCGGCTGAAACCGCGGATCAACGCGAATACCACGGCAATACCGGTTGCCGCTGAGAGGAAGTTTTGCACCGCCAGTCCGGCCATCTGGTTGAAATAGCTCAGCGTGCTTTCACCGCTGTAGGCCTGCCAGTTGGTGTTAGTGACGAAACTCACCGCGGTATTCATGGCCAGATCCCAGGACAGCCCTGGAAGCTGCTGCGGGTTGAGCGGCAGGAAGCCCTGCATCATCAGCATCGCAAACAGCAGTACGCCGCCGAAAAAATTGAGCGACAGGATAGCCAGCAGATATTGCCGCCAGTTCATCTCCTGGGTAGAAACGCCCAGGACGCGCCAGAGTCCTTTCTCCAGCCTGACGGTTCCCGGAAGTGGGGTATTGGCGATAAGCCGTGCCAGCACGGAGCCCAAAGGCCGGGCCAGCACCAGCAGGACCAGTAAAAAAATGGCGATCAGTAAAAACCCTTGCGCTGCCATCAGAAGGCCTCCGCATTAATCAGGGCGTAAACCAGATAGCCCAATAACAGGAAAACCAGCACGATGCCGGTTAGCACGCCTGCACTCACAGTCCACCTCCAGGTGTTTGATTGTCTGCAGCAAAGGTAGGTTTTTCGGTGCAAAGATTTCGCAAAAAACGCAGGGCGGGGTGTAAAAAAAGTATAAAAATGGCAAAAGCCATTAATTAACTAATGGTTAGTATTAATTTAACTTTTGTGTAACTTAATTACGCCAGGATGGGTTAAAAGCACAAAATAACCCAAAAAAAGTGGTCGGATGAGTAGTAAAATTACACGCAAAGCGTTACTATTTTGCACAGATAACGTTTACCGGCGCGCTTTGCCGGCCATGAAAGGGGAGAGATATCATGTATAAAGAGTTTCCTGCATATGTTGTATTTATGCGTCGTACTTTCGCCGTTGTGGCGGGGGTTGTGGCGCTGCCGGTGATGCTGTTCTGGAAAGATCGCGGACGTTTTTACAGCTATCTGCACCGTGTATGGTCTAAAACCAGCGAAAAACCGGTATGGATGGATCAGGCCGAAAAAGCGACCTGCGATTTCTACTAAGCCAGACAGCCGCTACCGGGCATAAAAAACAGATATAAAAAACCGCCATCGTAAAACATGGCGGTTTTTTTATGCCCTCAGGACCCGCGTTCCGTTGGGAAACGTCAGTTCCTAACAGCAGTCGCGAATTTCTGCTCCTTTGACCGGTTCGTCGAGGCGGCATGCAACCGTCACTTGCGCCCATCCCTCAGTTAAAACACTATAAGCGCTAAACTTCCTGATGCTTATCTGGCCCCTGGCCGTGAGCCCTACGATACAGACATTCACCGGAGAGTTATGGCCACCCATCTGGTTTGGTTCCGCACCGATTTACGCCTGCATGACAATTTGGCGCTGGCCGCCGCCTGCCGCGATCGCCAGGCAAAGGTCATCGCCCTGTTTATCGCCACGCCGCAACAGTGGCAGCAGCATCATATGGCCCCGCGTCAGGCAGCATTTATACAGACGCATTTAAACGCGTTGCAGAGTCAATTGGCGTTAAAAGGCATTCCTCTTATCTATCGCGAGGTAGCTGATTTCAGTGCGTCGGTCGATGAAGTTAAAAAAGTTTGTGATGCGCATCAGGTTAGCCAGCTTTTCTATAACTATCAGTATGAAATCAACGAGCGTCAGCGTGATGCGCGCGTTGAAAAAACGCTGGATCACATCACCTGTCAGGGGTTTGACGACAGTGTAATGCTAGCACCCGGCAGCGTGATGACCGGTAATCATCAAATGTATAAGGTGTTTACGCCGTTCAAGAATGCGTACCTTCGTCGTCTGAAAGAGGGGCTACCTGAGTGCGTGTCGGCCCCTGCTGCGCGTGAGGATGAACTGAATAAACTGCCTGATATCACGCTGAATTATCCGCAGGATTCTTTCGATGAAGGCCTTTTCCCGGCGGATGAAAAAAGCGCCATCGCCCGATTACGCCATTTCTGTCAGCAGCAGGCTGCACAATATGAAGAGAAACGAGACTTTCCGGCTATCGAGGGCACCAGCCGCCTTTCCGCGTGCCTGGCGCTGGGCGTACTTTCTCCGCGCCAGTGTCTACACCGTTTACTCACCGAATGCCCGCAGGCGCTCGACGGCGGCCCGGGCTCGGTATGGCTCAACGAGCTTATCTGGCGTGAGTTTTATCGCCATTTAATGACCTACCACCCGGAGCTTTGCCGCTATAAACCGTTCATTACCTGGACGGATAACGTGGCGTGGCGCAGCGATAACGGGGCGTTATCGGCGTGGCAGCAGGGCAAAACGGGCTATCCGATTGTGGATGCGGCGATGCGCCAGCTCAATGAAACTGGCTGGATGCACAACCGCCTGCGGATGATCGTCGCCAGTTTTTTAGTGAAGGATTTGCTTATCGACTGGCGTGAGGGCGAGCGTTATTTCATGTCTCAGCTGATCGACGGTGATTTAGCGGCGAACAATGGCGGCTGGCAGTGGGCGGCCTCGACCGGCACCGACGCGGCACCTTACTTTCGGATTTTTAACCCGACGACCCAGGGGGAGAAGTTCGATAAAGAGGGGGCATTTATTCGCCACTGGTTACCGGAGTTGAAGGCGGTGCCGGGGAAAGCGATTCATAGCCCGTGGTCGTGGGCCGATAAAGAAGGCATCGAACTGGCGTATCCGCGCCCGGTGGTTGACCACAAACAGGCGAGGCTGGAAACGCTGGCGGCCTATGAAGCCGCCAGAAAAGCTTAGGACTCCAGCGCCAGACGGCGGGATCTGACTTTCATCGCGTGACCCAGCCAGATAACCAGCACCACCGCGACACAGGCCAGTGAACCCCAGGTAATCTGGCTGAACACGTCGATGTAGGCGTTGATAGAATAGTTGACCGCTCCCGCCGCATCAAACGCGCTCTGCGAGGTCTGATCGGCGATAACGCCGGCCGCATAGTTGGCAATCGCCCCGGACAGCAGCATGTAGATGCCGGTCAGCACGCCGGTGACGCCCGGAATTTCGATGCGGGTGATTTGCGCCATTGCCACCGGGTCGATAAACAGCTCGGCAAAACCCATTACCGCCATGCCCAGAATCATCAATGGCATAGACGAATGGCCGTAGGTTGCAGACCAGCGGGCGCTCAGGGTCAGAATGCAGAACCCGGCGCTCATCAGCCCAAGACCGAGGGCGTATTTTCCCCAGATTCGCACCGCGCGGTTGCCGGTGACCGACTCTTTCACTACCCAGGCGAGGAAAACCCCGCACAGCATCACCGCGAAACCGTTCACCGACTGGAACATTGCCGTTGGCACGTCATACCCGAGAATATCGCGATTCACAAAGCGGTCGATATACAGGCTAATCGAGCTGCCGCCCTGCTGGGCGAAGGCCCAGAACAGCAGGCTGAATAGGGTCAGCACTACGATAAGCCCCAGCTCTTTGCGCTGTTTCTGATTCTCGGCCTTTTTGTAGATGTTGCCGAGCATCGCCAGGCCAATGACGGTGGCGACGATCAGGGCATACAGTGACCACTCTTTCCAGAACAGAACGGCAATCACCAGCGGGGAAACGACCATCAGCGCCAGCAGCCAGCCCCAGACCGGCACCGCCAGTTTCTTACTGTGCAGAACGGCTTTATTGACGCCCACCGTGTGGCTGAAGTGGCGATTGCCGCAGAGGAAAATCACCAGGCCTGCCAGCATACCGATGGCGGCAAGCGCGAAGCCCATCGCCCAACTGTACTCTTCCTGCACATAGCCGCAGGCGATCGGCGCAATAATCGAACCGACGTTACCGGCGGCATACAGCAGGGAGAAACCGCCGTCGCGACGCGGATCGGTCGGTTCATACAGTTCGCCGAGCAGGCAACTCACGTTCGATTTAAACAACCCATAACCGCAAACAATGATAGCGAGCGACAGATAAAGGAACATCGAGGACATTTCGCTTGCGCCCAGCACCAGGTGGCCGACGGCCATTAAGAAGGCACCGATCATCACCGCCATGCGGTTCCCGAGGACCTTATCCGCCAGCCAGCCGCCAAGAATGGGCGTGACATAGACCAGCGAGCAGTAGGCGCTGAACAGCGCATAAGCATGATTGTCGTTATATTTCAGCTGATTGGTGAGGTACAGGATCAGCAGGGCGCGCATCCCGTAGAAACTGAAGTATTCCCAAATTTGCAGGGCGACGACGTAATAAATCGCGCGGGGTTGTGACGATGTCAGTGTTTTCATGGCGCTCTCAGTTCTTGCCAAAAGTGCAGAAGATAATCATTCCGCATTATTCGTTTCTTATATGCTATCCATGGGTATTAAGCATGAAAGTTCAATTTATATGCTGTCCTAATGCATAAATATACATGATTGTGCTGGCGTGCGTTAAGCGATTTTTGCGCCTAAGCGCGAGCGCTAAAGTGGGGTGCCTATCGACGTAAGGTCACGGGACGGCTATGGTATCCAGCAGTACCGAAGGAAAGTCTGGAGTGACGATGAAAAACTGTGAACTGGAACAACTGATTAACGAGAAACTCAACAGCGGATCGTTCAGCGATTACGGGCCGAACGGGCTACAGGTTGAGGGGCGAGAAGAGATCCGCAAAATCGTCACTGGCGTGACGGCCAGTCAGGCGCTGCTCGATGAAGCGGTGCGTCTGGAAGCCGATGCCGTCATCGTGCATCACGGTTATTTCTGGAAAGGGGAATCATCGGTGATACGCGGCATGAAGCGTAACCGTCTGAAAACCCTGCTGGCGAACGATATCAATCTGTACGGCTGGCATCTGCCGCTGGACGCGCACCCGGAGCTGGGCAATAACGTTCAGCTGGCGGCGCTGCTCGGTATCAACGTGGCGGGTGAAATTGAGCCGCTGGTGCCGTGGGGCGAGCTATCGATGCCGGTTTCCGGGCTGGAACTGGCCTCGTGGATTGAAGCGCGACTAGGGCGTAAACCACTGTGGTGCGGCGATACCGGGCCGGAAAAAGTGACCCGCGTGGCGTGGTGTACCGGGGGTGGACAGGGCTTTATCGATAGCGCCGCGCGTTTTGGCGTGGATGCCTTTATTACGGGCGAAGTGTCGGAGCAGACAATCCATTCCGCCCGTGAACAGGGCCTGCATTTTTATGCGGCGGGTCACCATGCCACCGAGCGCGGCGGCATTCGTGCGCTGAGCGAATGGCTGACAGAAAATACCGATTTGGATGTCACCTTTATCGACATCCCTAACCCGGCCTGATAAGAGAGAGCAAAAGTGCAGCGAGCGCGTTGTTACCTGTTGGGAGAAACGGCAGTCGTTCTGGAACTTGAACCGCCCGTGACGCTGGAGAGTCAGAAGCGTATCTGGCGACTGACCCAGCGTTTGCCTGATTACCCCGAAGTGCTGGAAGCCATTCCGGGGATGAATAACATTACCGTGGTACTGCGTAATCCGCAGTCGCGGGCGCTGGACGCGATTGAGCGTTTGCAGCGCTGGTGGGAAGAGAGCGAAGTGCTGGAACCCGATTCACGGCAGATTGATATTCCCGTCGTCTATGGCGGCGCGCTGGGGCCAGACTTGCCGCTGGTGGCAGAATACAGCGGTCTTACGCCAAAGCAGGTAGTGGAACTGCATGCTTCACAGGACTACGTGGTGTGGTTTTTAGGTTTTCAGCCGGGTTTTGCGTATCTCGGCGGCCTGTCGCCGACGTTGGCGATGCCTCGCCATGCTGAACCGCGGGTGCAGGTCCCGGCGGGCAGCGTGGGCATTGGCGGTCAGCATACCGGTATTTATCCGCTGGATACGCCCGGCGGCTGGCAGCTGATTGGGCATACGTCCCTCGCCATGTTCGATGCCCGTAAAGCGGAGCCGGTGTTACTCCGGCCTGGCGACACGGTGCGCTTTGTGCCGCAGAAGGAGGGCGTATGCTGAACATTATTCGTTCCGGGCTTTATACCTCCGTGCAGGACGGTGGGCGCTATGGCCTGCGTCAGTCTGGCGTCAGCCGCTGCGGGGCACTGGATAAACCGGCGTTGTTTACCGCCAATTTGCTGGTGGGGAACGACCCTGGTGACGCCGCGATCGAAATTACCCTCGGGCAGTTTACCGTCCAGTTTGAACGCGATGGCTGGTTTGCCCTGACCGGGGCAGGCTGCGAAGCGACGCTCGATGACCAAACCGTCTGGGGCGGCTGGCGGCTGCCGGTCAAAGCAGGGCAAACGCTGGTGTTGAAACGGCCTTTATACGGCATTCGCAGCTATCTGGCGGTCGCGGGTGGGATCGATGTGCCGAAAGTGATGGGCTCGTACAGTACTGATCTGAAAGTCGGCGTCGGCGGTCTGGAAGGGCGGCGCTTACAGGACGGTGACAGGCTGAACGTGTTTCCTTCCAACCGCCAATTTGGCGGCGCGCAGGGGGTTAAACAGCTCCAGCATGGGAACCGCATTCGGGCCTTGCCAGGGCCGGAGTATCACGAGTTTGATGCCCCATCGCAGGAGAATTTCTGGCGCGCGCCCTGGCAGCTCAGTCCGCAAAGTAACCGGATGGGGTATCGGCTACAAGGGCAGCCGCTGGTACGAACCACCGATCGCGAACTGATGTCACACGGCCTGTTACCGGGCGTGGTACAGGTGCCGCGTAACGGCCAACCGATCGTGCTGATGAATGACGCCCAAACCACCGGAGGTTATCCGCGCATTGCCTGCATTATCGAAGCCGATATGTACCAACTGGCGCAAATTCCGCTCGGGCAGCCGATTCATTTTGTGCCGTGTTCGCTGGAGGATGCATTGAAAGCACGTGCCGATCAGCAGCGATATTTTGAACAACTGGCCTGGCGTCTCAACGGCGAAAAGTAAGGAACCATCATGCCCGAAGGACCAGAGATCCGCCGAGCAGCGGATACCCTAGAAGCGGCGATAAAAGGTCAGCCGCTGACCGATGCCTGGTTTGCCTTTGAGCGGTTGAAAGCGTTTGAAACAGCGTTAGTCGGGCAGCGCGTGACTCACATTGAAACGCGCGGCAAAGCGATGCTGACCCATTTTTCCGGTGGATTGACGCTCTACAGCCATAACCAGCTGTACGGTGTGTGGCGGGTGGTGAATGCCGGAGAAGAACCGCAAACCACGCGTGTGCTGCGGGTACGGCTGCAAACCGCAACCAAAGCGATTCTGCTGTACAGTGCATCGGACATCGACATGCTGACGCCCGAGCAGTTAGCCACCCAGCCGTTTTTGCAGCGCGTTGGGCCGGACGTGCTCGACCCGACGCTCACCGAAGCCGATGTCAGAGAGCGGTTGTTGTCGAAACGATTCCGGCAACGCCAGTTCTCTGGCCTGCTGCTCGACCAGGCATTTCTGGCGGGGTTGGGAAATTACCTGCGGGTGGAAATTCTCTGGGCGTGTGGACTGGCAGCGACGCATAAAGCCAGCCAGCTGACGGATGAACAGCTGGGTAATCTGGCGCATGAGCTATTGGCTATCCCGCGGCTGTCCTGGCAGACACGCGGGCAGGGGGATGAGAATAAGCATCACGGGGCGCTGTTTCGCTTTAAAGTGTTTCATCGTGCGGGGAAAGCCTGCGAGCGGTGCGGGGGCGTTATCGAAAAAACGATGATGTCGTCACGACCGTTTTATTGGTGCCCCCAATGCCAGACATAAAAAAACGCGCCATCAGGCGCGTTTTTCACATCACAACAACGTAGTTAGCGTTTTTTCACGTCTGTGCTGAAGTCGCGTTTTTCGTAACCGGTGTACAGCTGGCGCGGACGGGCAATTTTCATGCCCTCGTTGTGCATTTCGCTCCAGTGTGCAATCCAGCCGACGGTACGGGCCATCGCAAAAATAACGGTGAACATCGAAGACGGAATGCCCATCGCTTTCAGGATGATACCGGAGTAGAAGTCGACGTTCGGGTACAGTTTCTTCTCGATGAAGTACGGGTCGTTCAGGGCGATGTGTTCCAGCTCCATCGCGACCTGCAACAGATCGTCTTTGGTGCCCAATTCTTTCAGCACTTCGTGGCAGGTTTCACGCATCACGGTGGCGCGCGGGTCATAGTTTTTATAGACACGATGACCGAAGCCCATCAGACGGAACGAATCGTTCTTGTCTTTCGCGCGACGAACAAATTCCGGAATGTGCTCAACGGTGCTGATTTCTTCCAGCATCTTCAGCGCCGCTTCGTTGGCACCGCCGTGCGCCGGTCCCCACAGGGACGCGATGCCCGCCGCGATACAGGCGAATGGGTTAGCACCAGAAGAGCCCGCGGTACGCACGGTCGAGGTCGATGCGTTTTGCTCGTGATCCGCATGCAGGATCAGGATGCGGTCCATGGCGCGTTCCAGCACCGGGTTCACCACGTACTCTTCACACGGCGTGGAGAACATCATGTTGAGGAAGTTGCCAGCATAGGACAGATCGTTACGTGGATACACGAACGGCTGACCGATGGAATATTTGTAGCTCATCGCGGCCATAGTTGGCATTTTCGACAGCAGACGGAAGGCCGCGATTTCGCGGTGACGTGGGTTATTCACGTCCATAGCGTCGTGATAGAACGCGGCCAGCGCGCCGGTCACGCCACACATCACCGCCATCGGATGCGAGTCACGACGGAAACCGTGGAACAGACGGGTGATCTGCTCATGGATCATGGTGTGACGGGTCACGATGGTACGGAATTCGTCGTACTGTTCCTGGGTCGGCTTTTCGCCGTTCAGCAGGATATAGCAGACTTCGAGATAGTTAGATTCGGTTGCCAACTGATCGATAGGAAAACCGCGATGCAGCAGGATGCCTTCGTCACCGTCAATGAAGGTGATTTTCGATTCGCAGGATGCGGTGGAGGTAAAACCGGGGTCAAAAGTGAACATCCCTTTTGAGCCGAGTGTACGGATATCAATAACGTCTTCGCCGAGCGTACCTTTTAGCACGTCCAGTTCAATAGCAGTGTCACCATTGAGAGTGAGCTTTGCCTTTGTATCAGCCATTTACGGTCTCCTTAGCGCCTTATTGCATAAGACTGCCGGATGCCGGATTCGCTTTCAGGGTGAAGTTCGACGTTACCAGTTTGTTATTCGGCTCACCGCTCAGCTCGCGAGGGTAAACCAGGGTACAGAGCAAAGGGCGCCATGGGGCATACGTTCATTCCACCGTGAAACTAAAGCAAATCAGGGTCTTAGCAGTCCGTTTATTCAAACCTGTCTATCACTATTAACTGTCGGCAATGCATAGGTCAATACTTTCTCACCATTACATAACTTATTCTCAGGAGAAAGAGTGACCCCATAACTTTTACGCATTATATGCCTTTCTAAGTGATGGTTGTAACAATAATGTTTAATATTTGTCAAATCAGGTGAGTAAAATTTAAAATAATGTTGTTATCGTGACCCTGATCACTGTTCCGCATAAAACCCGACAAACTATATGTAGGTTAATTGTAATGATTTTGTGAACGTCCTATACTGCCGCCAGGTCTCCGGAACCCCCTGCAATCCCGAGCCACCCAGCGTTGTAATGTGCCGTTTTAGCTCTTGATAGGGAGTTTTTACATGACGCGCAGTTATAGAAAGGACGCTGTCTGACCCGCACGCAGACCGGAGGAAGGGAAACAATAAGAACAGCATGTGGGCGTTATTCATGATAAAAAATGTGAAAAAACAAAGACCTGTCAATCTGGATCTCAAAACGATCCGATTCCCCGTAACGGCGATAGCGTCCATCCTCCACCGCGTTTCTGGCGTGATTACCTTTGTGGCGGTTGGCATTCTGTTGTGGTTACTGGGCACCAGTCTCTCCTCTCCTGAAGGCTTCCAGCACGCCAGCTCAATCATGAGCAGCTTCTTCGTCAAATTCATTTTCTGGGGCATCCTGACCGCACTGGCCTATCACGCCGTGTTGGGCATTCGTCACCTGATGATGGACTTTGGCTACCTGGAAGAAACCTTCGAAGCCGGGAAACGGTCTGCCAATATTTCGTTTGTTATTACTGTCGTGCTTTCAATTCTCGCAGGAGTCCTCGTATGGTAAGCAACGCCTCAGCACTAGGACGCAACGGCGTACATGACTTCATCCTCGTACGTGCCACCGCGATCGTCCTGACTCTGTACATTATCTACATGGTTGGCTTCTTCGCGACTCATGGCTCGCTCACCTGGGAAGTCTGGACGGGTTTCTTCTCTTCCGCTTTCACCAAAGTCTTCACCCTGCTGGCTCTGTTTTCTATCTTGATCCATGCCTGGATTGGCATGTGGCAGGTGTTGACCGACTACGTTAAACCGCTGGCGATTCGCCTGCCTCTGCAACTGGCTATCGTCGTTGCACTGGTGGTTTACGTGATTTATGGATTTGTTGTGGTGTGGGGTGTGTAATGAAACTGCCAGTCAGAGAATTTGATGCTGTTGTGATAGGCGCAGGTGGCGCAGGTATGCGTGCCGCGCTGCAAATTTCCCAGAGCGGCCAGACCTGTGCGCTGCTCTCTAAAGTCTTCCCTACCCGTTCCCATACCGTGTCTGCGCAGGGTGGTATCACCGTCGCACTCGGTAACACCCATGAAGATAACTGGGAATGGCACATGTATGACACCGTGAAGGGGTCTGACTACATCGGTGACCAGGACGCTATCGAATATATGTGTAAGACCGGCCCGGAAGCGATTCTTGAGCTGGAACATATGGGTCTGCCGTTCTCGCGTCTGGACGATGGCTCTATTTATCAGCGTCCGTTTGGCGGCCAGTCGAAAAACTTCGGCGGCGAGCAGGCGGCACGTACCGCAGCGGCAGCTGACCGTACCGGACATGCGTTGCTGCACACGCTGTATCAGCAGAACCTGAAAAACAAAACCACCATCTTCTCCGAATGGTATGCGCTGGATCTGGTGAAAAACCAGGATGGCGCAGTGGTCGGTTGTACCGCCCTGTGTATCGAAACCGGTGAAGTGGTGTACTTCAAGGCCAATGCCACCGTGCTGGCGACCGGCGGCGCGGGCCGTATTTATCAGTCGACGACTAACGCCCATATCAACACCGGTGACGGCGTTGGGATGGCAATCCGTGCTGGCGTGCCGGTACAGGATATGGAAATGTGGCAGTTCCACCCAACCGGTATTGCCGGGGCTGGGGTACTGGTCACCGAAGGCTGTCGCGGTGAAGGTGGATACCTGCTGAACAAACACGGCGAGCGCTTCATGGAGCGTTATGCCCCGAATGCGAAAGACCTGGCGGGTCGTGACGTGGTGGCGCGTTCCATCATGATCGAAATCCGTGAAGGTCGTGGCTGCGATGGCCCGTGGGGTCCGCATGCGAAACTGAAACTCGATCACCTCGGTAAAGACGTGCTCGAATCCCGTCTGCCGGGCATCCTCGAACTGTCCCGCACCTTTGCGCACGTTGATCCGGTTAAAGAGCCTATTCCGGTTATCCCAACCTGCCACTACATGATGGGCGGTATTCCGACCAAAGTGACCGGCCAGGCGCTGACCGTCAACGAGAAGGGCGAAGACGTGGTGATCCCAGGCCTGTTCGCCGTCGGCGAAATCGCCTGTGTGTCCGTTCACGGTGCCAACCGTCTGGGCGGCAACTCGCTGCTGGACCTGGTGGTATTTGGTCGTGCGGCAGGTCTGCACCTGCAAGAGTCTATCGCCGAGCAGGGTGCGATGCGCGATGCCAGCGAGTCTGACATTGACGCTTCTCTGGATCGCCTCAACCGTTGGAACAACACCCGCAGCGGTGAAGATCCGGTGGAAATCCGTAAAGCGTTGCAGGAATGTATGCAGCATAACTTCTCGGTGTTCCGTGAAGGGGACGCGATGGCCAAAGGGCTTGAGCAGCTGAAAGTGATCCGTGAGCGTCTGAAAAATGCCCGTCTGGATGACACCTCCAGCGAATTCAACACCCAGCGCGTCGAGTGTCTGGAGCTGGATAACCTGATGGAAACCGCCTTCGCTACCGCAGTGTCGGCAAACTTCCGTACCGAAAGCCGTGGCGCACACAGCCGCTTCGACTTCCCGGATCGCGATGATGAAAACTGGCTCTGCCACTCCCTGTACCAGCCGCAGTCCGAATCCATGACCCGTCGTGAAGTGAACATGGAACCGAAGCTGCGTCCGGCATTCCCGCCGAAAGTGCGTACCTACTAATTGCGGAGACAGGAAAATGAGACTCGAGTTTTCAGTTTATCGTTATAACCCGGATGTCGATGACGCTCCGCGCATGCAGGATTACACCCTCGAAGCGGAAGAAGGGCGCGACATGATGCTGCTGGATGCGCTCGTCCAGCTGAAAGAACAAGACCCGACCCTATCGTTCCGTCGCTCCTGCCGTGAAGGCGTGTGCGGTTCCGACGGCGTGAACATGAACGGCAAAAACGGTCTGGCGTGTATCACCCCAATTTCCGCCCTGCAGCGTGCCGGGCAGAAGATTGTGATTCGTCCGCTGCCGGGTTTACCGGTGGTGCGTGATTTGGTGGTAGACATGGGGCAGTTCTATGCCCAATATGAGAAGATTAAGCCTTACTTGTTGAATAATGGGCAAAATCCACCCGCTCGCGAGCATTTGCAGTCGCCCGAGCAGCGTGAAAAACTGGATGGCCTGTACGAGTGTATTCTCTGCGCATGCTGTTCCACTTCTTGCCCATCGTTCTGGTGGAATCCGGATAAGTTCATCGGCCCGGCCGGTCTGCTGGCGGCGTACCGCTTCCTGATCGACAGCCGTGATACCGAAACCGACAGCCGCCTGGAAGGATTAAGTGACGCTTTCAGCGTATTCCGCTGCCATAGCATCATGAACTGCGTCAGTGTGTGTCCGAAGGGGCTTAACCCGACGCGCGCCATCGGCCATATTAAGTCGATGCTGTTGCAGCGCAGCGCATAAGTAACAACGCCTGATGGCGCTACGCTAATCAGGCCTACGTGACAGTAGGCTTGGTCAGCGCAGCGCCATCGGGAAAACGGAATTGCAGGAAACCTCTAAAAACTGCCGTATTTGGCATCTATAACCGAGATGTTCAGCGCGAAGCAAGGCGCGACTGAATGAATCCCAGGAGCATAGATAACTATGTGACTGGGGTGAGTGAAAGGCGCAACGCAGTTGCAGCCTGAACAGCGACGGTTAGAGGGCGGTTTTTAAAGGTTCCTTCGCGGGCCCGCATAGAAGAGCTCGCAAGTGAACCCCGGCACGTACACCTGGTGTGCGTGGTAGTTTCTACGGCGAAAGTAAGCATAAAAATGCTTAAGGGATCACGATGCAGAACGGCGCAATGAAAGCCTGGCTGGACTCTTCTTACCTCTCTGGCTCGAACCAGAGCTGGATAGAACAGCTCTATGAAGACTTCTTAACCGATCCTGACTCTGTCGACGCCAACTGGCGTTCAATGTTCCAGCAGTTACCTGGTACCGGAGTCAAACCGGATCAATTCCACTCCACTACGCGTGATTATTTCCGTCGTCTGGCGAAGGATGCCTCGCGTTACGCGACCTCCATTTCCGATCCTGATGCCAACGTGAAGCAGGTTAAAGTCCTGCAGTTGATCAACGCCTGGCGTTTCCGTGGTCATCAGGCGGCGAATCTCGATCCGCTTGGGCTTTGGAAGCAGGAGCCCGTGACCGATCTGGAACCTGCGTTCCACGATTTGACCGAGGCCGATCTCCAGGAAAGTTTTAACGTGGGTTCCTTTGCTATCGGCAAAGAAACGATGAAACTTGCCGATTTGATTGCTGCGCTGAAGCAAACCTATGGCGGCTCCATCGGCGCGGAATATATGCATATTACGTCCACGGAAGAGAAACGCTGGATCCAACAGCGTATTGAATCGGTGGTCGGTCACGCGAGCTTTAGCGCTGACGAGAAAAAACGCTTCCTCACTGAGCTGACCGCTGCGGAAGGCCTGGAACGTTATCTGGGTGCGAAATTCCCAGGCGCAAAACGCTTCTCGCTGGAAGGCGGTGATGCGCTGGTGCCGATGCTGAAAGAGCTGATTCGCCATGCCGGTAAGAGCGGCACGCGTGAAGTGGTGCTGGGTATGGCGCACCGCGGTCGTCTGAACGTGTTGATCAACGTGCTCGGTAAAAAACCGCAGGACCTGTTCGACGAATTTGCCGGGAAGCATAAAGAACACCTCGGCACCGGGGATGTGAAGTACCACATGGGCTTCTCATCTGATATCGAAACCGAAGGCGGCCTGGTTCACCTGGCGCTGGCGTTCAACCCGTCACACCTCGAAATCGTAAGCCCGGTGGTTATCGGTTCAGTGCGTGCGCGTCTGGACAGACTGGAAGAGCCGAGCAGCAACAAGGTTCTGCCTATCACCATTCACGGTGATGCCGCGGTGGCCGGTCAGGGCGTGGTTCAGGAAACCCTGAACATGTCCAAAGCGCGGGGTTACGAAGTGGGCGGTACGGTACGTATCGTTATCAACAATCAGGTGGGTTTCACCACGTCTAACCCGCTGGATGCGCGCTCCACGCCATATTGTACCGATATCGGTAAGATGGTGATGGCCCCGATTTTCCACGTGAATGCGGATGACCCTGAAGCGGTTGCTTTCGTGACTCGCCTGGCGCTTGATTTCCGTAACACCTTCAAACGTGATGTGTTCATCGACCTGGTGTGCTACCGCCGTCACGGCCATAACGAAGCCGACGAGCCAAGCGCAACCCAGCCGCTGATGTATCAGAAAATCAAAAAACATCCGACCCCGCGCAAAATCTACGCCGACAAGCTGGAAGGCGAGAAAGTCGCGACCCTCGAAGATGCGACCGAACTGGTCAATCTGTACCGCGACGCGCTGGATGAAGGCGAATGCGTGGTGAAAGAGTGGCGTCCGATGAACATGCACTCCTTTACCTGGTCGCCGTACCTCAACCACGAGTGGGATGAGAGCTACCCGAACAAGGTCGACATGAAGCGCTTGCAGGAGCTGGCTAAGCGTATCAGCACCGTGCCGGAAGCGGTCGAAATGCAGTCCCGTGTCGCTAAAATCTACGCCGATCGCCAGTCTATGGCTGCCGGTGAGAAAATGTTCGACTGGGGCGGTGCGGAAAACCTGGCGTACGCCACGCTGGTTGATGAAGGCATTCCGGTGCGTCTGTCCGGTGAAGACTCCGGGCGCGGCACCTTCTTCCATCGCCATGCGGTTATCCATAACCAGACCAACGGTTCTACCTACACCCCACTGCAGCACGTGCATAACGGTCAGGGCCAGTTCAAGGTCTGGGACTCCGTGCTGTCTGAAGAGGCGGTGCTGGCATTCGAATACGGCTATGCCACCGCAGAGCCGCGCATCCTGACTATCTGGGAAGCGCAGTTCGGTGACTTCGCCAACGGTGCGCAGGTGGTTATCGATCAGTTCATCAGTTCCGGCGAGCAGAAGTGGGGCCGTATGTGTGGCCTGACCATGCTGCTGCCACACGGCTACGAAGGCCAGGGTCCGGAGCACTCCTCCGCGCGTCTGGAGCGTTATCTGCAGCTGTGTGCTGAACAGAACATGCAGGTGTGCGTCCCGTCGACCCCGGCTCAGGTTTATCACATGCTGCGTCGTCAGGCGCTGCGCGGGATGCGCCGTCCGCTGGTGGTGATGTCGCCGAAATCTCTGCTGCGTCACCCGCTGGCGGTATCGAGCCTCGAAGAGCTGGCCAACGGCACCTTTATGCCTGCGATTGGCGAGATTGACGAGCTGGATCCTAAAGCGGTGAAACGCGTGGTGATGTGCTCCGGTAAGGTGTACTACGACCTGCTGGAACAGCGTCGCAAGAACAATCAGAAAGATGTCGCCATTGTGCGTATCGAACAGCTTTATCCGTTCCCGCATCAGGCGATGCAGGACGCACTGAAACCATACGCTCACGTGCATGATTTTGTCTGGTGCCAGGAAGAGCCGCTCAACCAGGGCGCGTGGTACTGCAGCCAGCATCACTTACGTGAAGTGATTCCATTTGGGTCTGCCCTGCGTTACGCAGGTCGCCCGGCCTCCGCCTCTCCGGCGGTAGGGTATATGTCTGTTCACCAGAAGCAGCAACAAGATCTGGTCAATGACGCGCTGAACGTCGATTAATTAAAGGATACAAAATGAGTAGCGTAGATATTCTTGTTCCCGACCTGCCTGAATCCGTAGCCGATGCAACGGTTGCGACCTGGCACAAGAAGCCAGGCGATGCGGTAGTCCGCGATGAAGTGCTGGTAGAAATCGAAACTGACAAAGTGGTACTGGAAGTACCGGCGTCGGCTGACGGCATTCTGGATGCGGTTCTGGAAGACGAAGGCACCACTGTGACCTCTCGCCAGATCCTCGGCCGCCTGCGTGAAGGCAACAGCGCGGGCAAAGAGTCCAGCGCGAAATCCGAAGCCAAAGACAGCACCCCAGCCCAGCGCCAGCAAGCGTCTCTGGAAGAACAGAGCAACGACGCGCTGAGCCCGGCTATCCGTCGCCTGCTGGCTGAGCACAACCTTGACGCCGCAGCCATCAAAGGCACCGGTGTGGGTGGGCGTCTGACCCGCGAAGATGTTGAGAAGCACCTGGCGAAAGCCCCGGCGAAAACCGAAGCCAAAGCGCCAGCCGCCGCCCCGGCAGCAGCCCCTGCGCCGCTGGCAGGTCGCTCTGAGAAACGCGTCCCGATGACCCGCCTGCGCAAACGCGTGGCTGAGCGTCTGCTGGAAGCGAAAAACTCTACCGCGATGCTGACCACCTTCAACGAAGTCAACATGAAGCCAATCATGGACTTGCGTAAGCAGTACGGTGATGCGTTTGAAAAACGTCACGGCATCCGTCTGGGCTTCATGTCCTTCTACGTGAAAGCTGTGGTTGAAGCGCTGAAACGCTACCCGGAAGTGAATGCCTCAATCGACGGCGAAGACGTGGTGTACCACAACTACTTCGACGTCAGCATGGCGGTCTCTACGCCACGTGGTCTGGTGACGCCAGTCCTGCGTGACGTTGACGCGCTGGGTATGGCCGACATCGAGAAACGCATTAAAGAGCTGGCGCTGAAAGGCCGTGACGGCAAGCTGACCGTTGAGGACCTGACCGGCGGTAACTTCACCATCACCAACGGCGGTGTGTTCGGTTCCCTGATGTCTACGCCGATCATCAACCCGCCACAGAGTGCGATCCTCGGCATGCATGCCATTAAGGACCGTCCAATGGCCGTTGATGGCAAAGTCGAAATTTTGCCAATGATGTACCTGGCACTTTCCTACGATCATCGCCTGATCGATGGTCGTGAGTCAGTGGGCTTCCTCGTAGCCATCAAAGAGCTGCTGGAAGATCCGACTCGTCTGCTGCTGGACGTGTAGTAAGCCCTGTATCACCTGTCCTCCGGGCCGGATGCGGCCTGGAGGTAAATGATCATGATAATACTCAAAATAGTGGATAGAACGCATGAACTTACATGAATACCAGGCCAAACAGCTGTTTGCCCGCTACGGTTTACCTGCGCCAGTAGGCTATGCCTGCTCAACTCCGCGTGAAGCTGAAGAAGCCGCGTCTAAAATTGGTGCGGGTCCTTGGGTCGTGAAATGCCAGGTACACGCTGGCGGCCGCGGTAAAGCGGGCGGCGTAAAAGTCGTTAACAGCAAAGAAGACATTCGCGCCTTTGCCGAGCACTGGCTGGGCAAACGCCTGGTAACCTATCAGACAGACGCCAACGGTCAGCCGGTTAATCAGATTCTGGTTGAAGCCGCGACCGACATCGCCAAAGAACTGTATCTGGGTGCGGTCGTCGATCGTAGCTCTCGTCGTGTGGTATTCATGGCTTCCACCGAAGGCGGCGTGGAAATCGAAAAAGTGGCGGAAGAAACCCCGCACCTGATCCACAAAGTTGCTATCGATCCGCTGGCGGGTCCAATGCCTTATCAGGGCCGTGAACTGGCGTTCAAACTGGGTCTGGAAGGTAAACTGGTTCAGCAGTTCACCAAGATCTTCATGGGTCTGGCAAACATCTTCCTTGAGCGCGACCTGGCGCTGATCGAAATTAACCCGCTGGTTATCACCAAGCAGGGCGACCTTATCTGCCTTGATGGCAAACTGGGTGCCGATGGCAATGCCCTGTTCCGTCAACCAGACCTGCGCGAAATGCGTGACCAGTCTCAGGAAGATCCGCGTGAAGCTCAGGCTGCACAGTGGGAACTGAACTACGTTGCACTGGATGGCAACATCGGCTGTATGGTTAACGGCGCAGGCCTGGCGATGGGCACCATGGACATCGTTAAGCTGCACGGCGGCGAACCGGCTAACTTCCTCGACGTGGGCGGCGGTGCCACCAAAGAGCGCGTAACCGAAGCGTTCAAAATCATCCTCTCTGATGACAATGTGAAAGCGGTTCTGGTTAACATCTTCGGCGGGATCGTACGTTGTGACCTGATTGCCGACGGCATTATCGGTGCTGTCGCTGAAGTGGGCGTTAACGTCCCGGTGGTTGTACGTCTGGAAGGTAACAACGCTGAACTTGGTGCCAAGAAACTGGCTGACAGCGGTCTGAATATTATTGCAGCGAAAAGTCTGACGGATGCCGCTCAGCAGGTCGTTGCCGCAGTGGAGGGGAAATAATGTCCATTTTAATTGATAAAAACACCAAGGTTATCTGCCAGGGCTTTACCGGTAGCCAGGGGACTTTCCACTCTGAACAAGCGATTGCTTACGGCACCAACATGGTTGGCGGCGTCACGCCGGGCAAAGGCGGCACCACACATCTGGATCTGCCGGTGTTCAACACCGTGCGTGAAGCCGTTGAAGCCACTGGCGCGACTGCAAGCGTAATCTATGTACCGGCTCCGTTCTGCAAAGACTCCATTTTGGAAGCGATCGATGCAGGCATCAAACTGATCATCACCATCACCGAAGGCATCCCGACGCTGGATATGCTGACCGTGAAGGTGAAACTGGATGAAGCAGGCGTGCGCATGATTGGCCCGAACTGCCCAGGTGTTATCACCCCGGGTCAGAGCAAAATCGGCATCATGCCTGGTCACATTCATAAGCCAGGCAAAGTGGGCATCGTTTCCCGTTCCGGTACGCTGACTTATGAAGCGGTTAAGCAGACTACCGACTACGGTTTCGGCCAGTCCACCTGTGTGGGCATCGGTGGTGACCCGATCCCTGGTTCTAACTTCATCGACATCCTGAAAATGTTCCAGGAAGACCCGCAGACCGAAGCGATCGTCATGATCGGTGAGATCGGCGGCAGCGCTGAAGAAGAAGCGGCAGCCTACATCAAAGAACACGTGACCAAACCGGTTGTGGGTTACATCGCGGGTGTGACTGCGCCGAAAGGTAAACGTATGGGTCACGCGGGCGCGATCATCGCCGGTGGTAAAGGGACTGCGGATGAGAAATTTGCAGCTCTGGAAGCGGCCGGTGTGAAAACCGTTCGCAGCCTGGCGGATATCGGCGAAGCGCTGAAGACCATCATTAACTGATAATCCTCTCTGCTCCCCGCGTGGGGAGCTTTATATGTCCGTTTTCGACATGGTTGGCCACCTTTGCGGTGGCCTTTTTTATTGGCGTCGTTTGGCGACGAGGGTGAATTTATAGTCGTCGCTTTTGAATGCGTTACGGCTGTATTCAAACACCCGTCCATCGCTGAGGAACCCGCGCGAAATTTTTTCGAGGATCGGCTGGCTGGCATCCAGGCTCAGCAAACTCGCCATTTCAGCGTTCGGCATAATCGGTACGATCTCTTGTTCGCTGCGATCGATAACCAGCTTCTTCACCTGCTCGATAAAGTGATATTTGGAGTTTTCCATCACTTCCCAGGTGAGATCCGGAAATAGGGCCAACGGCATCCAGGTTTCTTCCAGCGTCACCGGTTTCTGCTTGATAAAACGCACCCGTTTGACGTGCCAGATTTTCGCGCCTTCTGCGACCTCAAGCGTTGCCGCCAGTTCAAGGCTGGCATCAATCGCTTCAAACACCCGCACGTCGCTGTGGGTGTCAACGTTTCGATCGGCCAGCTTTTCATAAAAACTGGTGAGTTGATAAATGTCGTAATTGACCCGTTCTTCTTTCACGTATGAACCGCTGCCCTGAATGCTCTCAATGATTGCTTCCTGGGTCAGCTGTTTCAGCGCTTGTCGCACCGTGACGCGGCTGACGGCAAACTCTTCCTGCAACGCGGATTCCGTGGGCAGGGCATCGCCGGGTTTCAGCTCGCCGCGCTGCACCCGCTCGCGCAGGGTATCGGCAATCTGGCGATATCGGGGTTTATTCGTCACTTTCCTCATACCTCTTTAATACGAATGCAACGATTATGCCTGTCTTACCTCACTTGTAAACAATACAAGTTAAATACAAATTGTCACATAAGGAGAAAGTGATCACATAAATGTATTGTTTTATCTGGCAGGATCTTCAGTACTGCACGGCACTTTGACCGTACTTTCACCTTCACAGTGAGGATCGTGATGAACCTGACGACATTAACGCACCCGGACGCGCTCTGCCTGCAGGCGACGTTCACTGCCCGTGACGAGGCTATCCGGGCGCTGGCCGAACGGCTGGCGCGGCTGGGTAAAATTTCCTGTCTTGACGATTTTCTTCACGATGTGTTTGCCCGCGAGAGCGAAGGGCCGACCGCACTCGGGGAAGGGCTGGCGGTGCCGCACGGGAAAAGTGAGGCGGTAACAGAAGCCGCTTTCGCCGTCGCCACGTTATCGCAGCCGATTTTGTGGGAAGGCGTTGACGGTGAAGAAGAGGTCAATCTGATCGTGTTACTGGCGATCCCACCCGCGCAGGCGGGGTCCACCCACATGCAGCTGCTCACGGCGTTAACCTCCCGGTTGGTGGATGACGACGTGCGGGCGGCAGTGTGTTCAGCCACCACGGCGGAGCAATTGTTGCAGGCCCTGGATACACCGCTTATCAATGCGCAGCCCGCGCAGAAGCAGGATGCGCCGGTGGTGGTCTGCGTCACCGCGTGTCCGGCGGGCATCGCCCACACTTATATGGCGGCGGAATATCTGGAAAAGGCCGGGCAGAAACTTGGGGTCAATGTTTACGTTGAACGCCAGGGTGCCAACGGGATCGAAAACCGCCTGACGGCTGAACAGCTTAACTCTGCTCAGGCCTGCATTTTTGCCGCCGAAGTGGCTATCAAAGAGGCGGACCGTTTTTCCGGTATTCCGTCCCTGTCGGTGCCGGTGGCTGAGCCTATCCGGCATGCAGAAAAACTGATTGAGCAGGCGCTGACCCTTAAAACGTCAGGCGAGAACCGCCAGCCGCAATGCGACAGCATGGAGAAGAAAAGCGTCAAAACCGAACTGAAACAGGCGCTGTTAAGCGGGATTTCTTTTGCCGTGCCGCTGATTGTGGCAGGCGGAACCGTGCTGGCGGTGGCGGTTTTGCTCGCACAGATGCTCGGCTTACAGCATTTATTCGATCAGGAAAACTCATGGCTGTGGATGTACCGCAAACTGGGTGGCGGAATGCTCGGCGTGTTAATGGTGCCAGTCTTGGCGGCCTACACCGCCTATTCGCTGGCCGATAAGCCTGCGCTGGCTCCGGGCTTTGCCGCAGGGCTGGCGGCTAACATGATTGGCTCCGGTTTCCTCGGTGCGATAGCGGGGGGGCTTATCGCGGGCTATCTGATGCGCTGGGTGAAAAATCATCTTCGGCTCAACAGCCGCTATAACGGTTTTCTGACCTTTTACCTCTACCCGGTGATCGGCACCCTCGGCGCGGGGAGCCTGATGCTGTTTGTGGTCGGCGAACCGGTAGCGTGGATCAACAACGGCCTGACCCTGTGGCTCAACGGCCTGTCAGGCACCAACGCACTGCTGCTGGGGGCGATCCTCGGGTTTATGTGCTCGTTCGATCTCGGCGGCCCGGTGAACAAAGCCTCCTATGCATTTTGCCTCGGGGCGATGGCCAACGGCGTGTACGGTCCGTATGCGATTTTCGCCTCGGTCAAAATGGTATCGGCCTTTACGGTGACGGCCTCCACGATGATTGCACCGCGACTGTTTAAAACCTTCGAAATCGAAACCGGCAAATCCACCTGGCTTTTGGGCCTGGCGGGGATCACCGAAGGGGCTATCCCAATGGCGATTGAAGATCCGCTCCGGGTTATTGGGTCGTTCGTCATCGGTTCGATGGTCACCGGGGCGCTGGTGGGCTCGATGAATATCGGTCTTTCTACCCCGGGAGCAGGCATTTTCTCGCTATTCCTGCTGCATGACGGTGGGCTCGGCGGGGTGCTCGCCGCCAGCGGCTGGTTTGCGTCTGCGCTGATCGGCGCGGCTATCTCGACCAGCGTGCTGGTCCTCTGGCGTCGCCAGGCGGTGAAAGCCGGTAAATACCTTCCCGACAGCGTATTGCCTTAACTGAACAGGATATGAAGATGAAAGCTGTATCTCGCGTACACATCACGCCGCATATGCACTGGGACCGCGAGTGGTATTTCACCACCGAAGCATCACGCATTTTGCTGGTCAATAATATGGAAGAGATCCTGACCCGTCTGGAGCAGGACGCCGAATACAAATACTACGTGCTCGATGGGCAGACCGCGATTCTGGAAGATTACTTCGCGGTGAAACCCGACAGCCGTGAGCGGGTGAAAGCTCTGGTACAGGCCGGAAAGCTGATTATCGGCCCGTGGTACACGCAGACTGACACCACCATCGTCGCCGGGGAATCCATCGTACGTAATTTGATGTACGGGATGCGCGATTGCCTGGCGTTCGGCGAGCCGATGAAAATTGGTTATTTGCCGGATTCGTTTGGCATGTCGGGCCAGCTGCCGCACATCTATAACGGCTTTGGTATTAAGCGGGCAATGTTCTGGCGTGGCTGTTCGGAGCGTCACGGCACCGATAAAACGGAATTCCTGTGGCAGAGTCAGGACGGCAGCGAAGTCGCGGCGCAGGTGCTGCCGCTGGGCTACGCGATTGGTAAGTACTTACCGGAGGACGAAGCGGGCCTGCGAAAACGTCTCGACAGCTATTTCGAGGTGCTGGAAAACGCCTCGCAGACCAAAGAGATTTTATTGCCGAACGGCCACGACCAGATGCCGCTCCAGCAGAACATTTTTGCGGTGATGGATAAGCTGCGGGAGATCTATCCACAGCGTGAATTTGTGATGAGCCGCTTTGAAGAGGTCTTTGAGCGTATTGAGCAGCAGCGCGACGTGCTTGCCACGCTGACCGGCGAGTTCAACGACGGGAAGTATATGCGTGTGCATCGCACCATTGGTTCGACGCGGATGGACATCAAAATCGCCCACGCACGTATCGAAAACAAAATCGTCAATTTGCTCGAGCCGCTGGCAACCCTGGCGTGGACGCTCGGGTTTGAGTATCACCACGGCCTGCTGGAGAAAATGTGGAAGGAGATCCTCAAAAATCACGCCCATGACAGCATCGGCTGCTGCTGTAGCGACAAGGTGCATCGGGAAATCATGAGCCGCTTCTGGCTGGCGGAAGACATGGCCGACAGCCTCATTACGTTCTACATGCGCAAAATCGTCGACAACATGGCGCTGAGCGAAGGCGACAAACTGACCCTGTTTAACCTGATGCCGTGGCCGCGCGATGAAGTGGTCAACACCACACTCCGCCTGCGTGCCAGCCGTTTCCGTCTGGTCGATAGCGACGGGCAGGAAGTGGCGTATTTCATTCGCGCCAGCCGTGAAATTGATCCGGGCCTGGTGGATCGTCAGATTGTCCATTACGGCAACTACGAGCCGTTTATGGAGTACGACATTCAGTTGCGCCAGGTGCTCCCGGCGATGGGGTGGCTCACGTTGCACGTGCTGCCGGGCGAGGAAGGTCAGCAGGTTAGCGTGCCGAAGCAGAGCGATGCGCTGCTGGAAAACAGCTGCTGGCGTATCAGCCTGAACCGGGATGGCACGCTAAAGATGGAAGATAAAGAGAGCGGTCTGGTTTATGACCGGGTGCTGGAATTTGAAGACGGCTCCGACGATGGGGATGAGTATGACTATTCGCCCTCGCGAGAAGAGTGGTTACTCACCAGCCGGGAAGGCCAGCATTGTCATACGGTGGCGCACGACGCGTGGCAGAGCAGGGCGGTGATACGTTCCACCCTGGCCGTGCCGCGCAATCTGGCGGAACGTTCAGCCCGTATAACCGGCGGAACGCTGGCGATGGAAACGACGGTGACGCTGAATCACGACAGTCGTCGGGTCGAGTTTGAGGTCTGCGTGGTTAACCAGGCGGACGATCACCGCGTCCGGATTCGTATCCCGGTGCCGTTCAAAACCGATAATGTGCTAACGGACACTCAGTTTGGGTCGCTCACTCGCCCGGTTCAGGACGAGGCGATGCAGGTCTGGCAGGCCGAAGGCTGGAAAGAGGCCCCGGTGCCGGTCTGGAATTTCCTCAACTATGCCGTGTTAAAAGAGGGGGCCGCATTTCAGCAGGAGCAGCGCGGGCTGGCGCTGTTTACGGAAGGTCTACGCGAGGTGGAGATCATCGGTGAGACACAGAGTGTGTTTGCGCTGACTTTACTGCGCGGGGTGGGGCTGCTCGGGAAAGAGGATCTGCTGCTGCGCCCTGGCCGTCCTTCAGGGATAAAAATGCCGGTTCCGGATTCTCAGGTTCGCGGCGAACTGCGGGCCCGCTTTAGCCTGATGCCATTCAGGGGTTCTGCACTGGATGCGGGGGTGGCTCAGCAGGCGCGCAGCTGGCTGACACCGGTGCTGTGCTACAACAAAATTCCATGGGATGCGATGAAGCTTAATCGCACTGCGATCGACGTCCCGCAACGCTACAGCCTGTTTACGATGCCCGCCACCGGATGCCAGCTGAGCGTATTGAAGAAAGCCGAGGACAGCGAGGCGTTGGTTATCCGCCTGTTTAACCCGTCTGACAGTGAACCTTGTGAATCCAGGGTGATGTTCTGTCGCCCTGCATCCCGCAGCCACGAGGTCGGGATGGACGAGCAACCGACGGGGCAGGGGAGTGACATTCTTGATAAAGCGGTCAGCTTCAGAGCGGGACAATCGCGGAGCTGGGTCGTCCAGATTGATTAACAACGCAGCAAACGATTCATGGCCATGCAATGCGTGGCTTTTTTGTTTCTACAGGTAATCAATCTGCGGTGTTAATTTTTAAATCCATTGGGGTGAATGAAATGTAATAAAAAGAGGCTATACTTGCAGTGCAAAAAGATGAGCAACTCCCGCCGTGGCGCACCTGTGGCCTCATTTTTTCCTTCCGGCCCGCTTAAGGGCTAAAAATGAATGCAGAAGCATTCTAATATCGCCTTATTTGATAACTATCAATGTCATGATGAAAACATGTTTTTAACATTGATTTCACTATGCGTTATTAAATGCATACACAATTAACACGTCTTTGTAAAATTGATTTAAATCAATATGTAATCCTTGGAAAAAAGCGCCAGAAAGCGGTAAATTGTCGCGGATCAAAGTGGTCGAAATGTGGCATCTTAGCTATATATTGATCAGCGTCGGAAAACGTAAAACGGGTTCAAGAAAAACCTGTTTATTGTAAGGGTTTTACGGCGTAATATATTCAAGGGATCAATTTGGGTTTTTTATTAACGTATTTGTAACCTTTGCTCATCATCGTTTCTACTTAGTGGCAACGATAACGTAGCGGGAAGCAAATAAATTTGTATTGGGGCATGCGTGTGAATCCTTTCTAACGGGATCCACTCTCGGAGTCTTCATGCGATGAGCAAGGAGTCATGATGTTAGATATAGTCGAACTGTCGCGCTTACAGTTTGCCTTGACCGCGATGTACCACTTCCTTTTTGTGCCACTGACGCTCGGTATGGCGTTCCTGCTGGCCATCATGGAAACGGTTTACGTCCTTTCCGGCAAACAGATTTATAAAGATATGACCAAGTTCTGGGGCAAGTTGTTTGGTATCAACTTCGCTCTGGGGGTCGCAACCGGCCTGACCATGGAGTTCCAGTTCGGGACTAACTGGTCTTACTATTCCCACTACGTGGGCGATATCTTCGGTGCGCCACTGGCCATTGAAGGTCTGATGGCCTTCTTCCTCGAATCCACCTTTGTAGGTCTGTTCTTCTTCGGTTGGGACCGCTTGGGCAAAGTCCAGCATATGGCCGTAACCTGGCTCGTGGCGTTGGGTTCCAACATGTCCGCGCTGTGGATCCTGGTGGCGAACGGCTGGATGCAAAACCCGGTCGCGTCTGACTTCAACTTCGAAACCATGCGCATGGAGATGGTGAGCTTCTCTGAGCTCGTCCTGAACCCTGTTGCTCAGGTGAAATTCGTGCATACCGTGGCGTCTGGCTACGTGTGTGGCGCGATGTTCATTCTGGGTATCAGCTCTTACTATATGCTGCGCGGCCGTGACTTCGCGTTTGCGAAACGCTCCTTCGCCATTGCAGCAAGCTTTGGTATGGCGGCTATCCTCTCCGTTATCGTGCTGGGTGATGAATCCGGTTACGAAATGGGTGACGTGCAGAAAACCAAACTGGCGGCGATTGAAGCCGAGTGGGAAACCCAGCCGGCACCGGCGTCGTTTACCCTGTTTGGTATTCCTGACCAGGATAAGCAAGAAAACCACTTCGCTATTCAAATTCCTTACGCGCTCGGCATCATTGCCACCCGTTCGGTCGATAAGCAGGTCACTGGCCTGAAAGACCTGATGGTGCAGCATGAAGAGCGTATCCGTAACGGGATGAAAGCCTACTCTCTGCTGGAGCAGTTGCGTTCTGGCTCTGCCGATCAGACTGTTCGCGATCAATTCAACCACGTGAAAAAAGACCTCGGTTACGGTCTGTTGTTGAAACGCTATACCCCGAACGTGTCCGATGCGACGGAAGCACAGATTCAGCAGGCGACCAAAGACTCGATTCCTCGCGTCGCGCCGCTGTACTTCGCGTTCCGTATCATGGTTGGCTGCGGCATCATCATGCTGCTGATTATCGCTGCGTCCTTCTGGACGGTGCTTCGTAACCGTATCGGTGAGAAAAAATGGCTGCTGCGTACCGCGCTGTACGGGATCCCATTACCGTGGATTGCTATCGAGTCCGGCTGGTTTGTTGCAGAGTACGGTCGTCAGCCATGGGCGATTGGTGAGGTGCTGCCGACGGCAGTGGCGAACTCATCCCTGACAACAGGTGATCTGCTGTTCTCCATGTTCCTGATCTGCGGTCTGTACACCCTGTTCCTGATTGCTGAACTGTTCCTGATGTTCAAGTTTGCCCGTCTGGGACCCAGCAGCCTGAAAACCGGTCGTTACCACTATGAGCAGACCCCAGCGTCTACTCAGCCGGCACGCTAAGACAGGAGTCGTCAAATGTTCGATTATGAAGTATTGCGTTTTATCTGGTGGCTGCTGGTTGGCATTCTGCTGATCGGTTTTGCAGTCGCCGATGGCTTCGACATGGGGGTGGGCATGCTCACCCGTATCCTCGGTCGTACTGACACCGAGCGTCGAATCATGATCAACTCGATCGCCCCGCACTGGGACGGTAACCAGGTGTGGCTGATCACCGCAGGCGGCGCGCTGTTCGCGGCCTGGCCGATGGTCTACGCCGCTGCGTTCTCCGGCTTCTATGTGGCGATGATCCTCGTGCTGGCATCCTTGTTCTTCCGTCCGGTCGGTTTTGATTACCGTTCCAAGATTGAAGACACCCGCTGGCGTAACCTGTGGGACTGGGGCATCTTCATCGGTAGCTTCGTGCCGCCGCTGGTGATTGGCGTGGCCTTCGGCAACCTGTTGCAGGGCGTGCCGTTCCACCTCGATGAATACATGCGTCTGTACTACACCGGTAACTTCTTCCAGCTGCTGAACCCGTTTGGTCTGCTGGCCGGTATTGTCAGCGTGGCGATGATCCTGACTCAGGGCGCGACCTACCTGCAAATGCGTACCGTGGGCGAGCTGCATCTGCGCACCCGTACCACCTCGCAGATTGCGGCACTGGTGACGCTGGTATGCTTCGCGTTGGCTGGTGTTTGGGTGATGTACGGTATTGATGGTTATGTGGTGACGTCTACCCTTGATCATACCGCTGCGTCTAACCCGCTGACCAAAGAAGTCGCGCGTGAAGCAGGGGCCTGGCTGGTGAACTTTAACAACATGCCAATCCTGTGGGCGATTCCGGCACTCGGCGTGGTATTGCCGCTGCTGACTATCGTGATGTCTCGTATGGACAAAGGCGCGTGGGCGTTTATCTTCTCCTCGCTGACGCTGGCCTGCATCATCCTGACCGCTGGCGTGGCGATGTTCCCGTTCATTATGCCGTCCAGCACGATGTTGAAAGCCAGTCTGACCATGTGGGATGCGACGTCCAGCCAGCTTACGCTGAACGTGATGACCTACGCGGCGATGGTGTTCGTACCGATTATCCTGCTCTACACCGCATGGTGTTACTGGAAAATGTTCGGTCGTATCACCAAAGACGACATTGAACGCAACACCCATTCTCTGTACTAAGTAAGGAGCAACATATGTGGTACTTCGCATGGATTCTGGGGACGCTTCTGGCTTGTGCATTTGGCGTGATCACCGCCCTGGCGCTCGAGCACATTGAGTCTGGAAAACAAGAAGATCATTAATGACTAAAATTATCGCGATGTTATATGCGGTAATGGATAAGGGCCCGTTAAGGGCCCTTTCGTTGCTGATGGCATTAGTGTTGGCAGGCTGTATCTTCTGGGACCCGTCGCGCTTTGCGGCGAAAACCAGTTCGCTGGAAATCTGGCACGGCTTTCTCATCATGTGGGCCGTTTGTGCTGGCGTCATTCATGGCGTGGGTTTCCGCCCGAAGGCGATTCACTGGCAGGGGATTTTCTGCCCGCTGATTGCCGACCTTGTACTCCTCGCCGGACTGTTTTTCTTTTACGCCTGATTCAGAAACATCCGTTAATCGCTATGGGCTTGTTCGAGCCCATAAAAATTTACTCTCCGTTTACTTTCCCCCATTCCAAACCAGCATTCCCGCGCGTATAGTAGCGAAGTTTGAAAGCCCCACATATCTTTTGCATTACCGGGATGTAAAGTGAATACAACGCTGTATACAAAACCGTTCATGATGCGTCGTAGCCAACAAAGAGGCAGCCTGAATGAGTAAGTATATATTTCGATGGCCGGTTCGTGTCTATTATGAAGACACAGACGCCGGGGGTGTGGTCTACCACGCCAGTTACGTCGCTTTCTATGAAAGAGCACGCACTGAGATGCTGCGCCACCATCACTTCAGTCAGCAGGTTCTGTTAGCTGAACGCGTAGCCTTCGTGGTGCGCAAGATGACGCTGGAGTATTTCGCCGCCGCCAGACTCGATGACATGCTCGAAGTCCAAACGGAAATTACAGCGATGCGGGGTACCTCTCTGGTGTTCACGCAGCGGATAGTCAATGCAGAAAACAAGGTACTTAACGAAGCTGAGGTGCTGATTGTCTGCGTTGATCCACTCTTAATGAAGCCTCGTGCGCTTCCCAAGTCTATTGTCGCGGAGTTTAAGCAGTGACTGAAATGAATATCCTTGATTTGTTCCTGAAGGCTAGCCTTCTGGTTAAACTTATCATGTTCATCTTAATTGGTTTTTCAATCGCTTCCTGGGCTATCATCATCCAGAGAACGCGCATCCTCAATACGGCTGGCCGCGAAGCGGAAGCCTTCGAAGACAAGTTCTGGTCTGGGATCGAACTGTCTCGTCTGTACCAGGAAAGCCAGAGTCGTCGCGACAACCTGGCCGGTTCCGAACAGATTTTCTATAGCGGCTTTAAAGAGTTCGCACGGTTGCATCGGGCGAACAGCCACGCGCCGGAAGCGATTGTGGAAGGTGCCTCGCGTGCGATGCGCATTTCCATGAACCGCGAACTGGAAAATCTTGAAAACCACATTCCCTTCCTTGGCACTGTCGGTTCTATCAGCCCATACATCGGTCTGTTCGGTACGGTGTGGGGGATCATGCACGCCTTTATCGCGCTGGGCGCGGTTAAGCAGGCGACGCTGCAAATGGTTGCACCGGGTATCGCAGAAGCGCTGATCGCCACTGCGATTGGTCTGTTCGCAGCCATTCCCGCGGTCATGGCGTATAACCGCCTGAACCAGCGTGTGAATAAACTGGAGCAGAACTACGACAACTTTATGGAAGAGTTCACCGCGATTCTGCACCGTCAGGCGTTTACCAGCAGCGAAAGCAACAAGGGGTAAGCCATGGCCAGAGCACGTAGACGCGCGCGTCGCGAGCTGAAGTCCGAAATCAACATCGTTCCGCTGCTGGATGTGTTGCTGGTGCTGCTGCTGATCTTCATGGCGACAGCGCCGATCATTACCCAGAGCGTCGAGGTCGATCTTCCTGATGCGACGGAATCGCAGGCCGTCAGTACTAATGACGATCCGCCAGTGATTGTGGAAGTTTCCGGTGTCGGACAGTACAGCGTCAATGTGGGTCAGGAAAAACTGCCACAATTGCCGCCGGAGCAGGTGGTTGCTGAAGCCCAGCGTCATTTGCAGCAGAATCCGAAGACGGTCTTCTTAATCGGTGGTGCGAAAGATGTGCCGTACGATGAAATCATTAAAGCGCTGAACCTGTTGCACAGCGCGGGTGTGAAATCAGTGGGCTTAATGACCCAGCCAATCTGACCCGGCTAACAGGCTAACAGTTTTTGGGAACCGAGAGTGTCAAAGGCAACCGAGCAACAAAACGAAAAGCTTAAACGCGCGATTATCATCTCAGTCATTCTGCATATCATTTTGATTGCACTGCTGATTTGGAGTTCGTTCGATGAGCACATAGATGCTTCGGCAGGCGGTGGCGGTGGCTCGTCTATTGACGCGGTGATGGTCGATCCAGGTGCGGTCGTACAGAACTATAATCGTCAACAGAATCAGCAGGCCAGCGCACGTCGTGCCGAAGCGCAGCGCGAGAAACAGGCGCAGCAGCAGGCGGAGGAGATGCGTGAAAAGCAGGCCGCCGAGCAGGAGCGTTTGAAACAGCTCGAAAAAGAACGTTTGAAGGCACAGGAAGAAGCCAGCAAGCAGGCTGATGCGCAGAAACAAGCGGAACAGGCTGCCAAACAAGCGCAGGAACAGCAGAAACAGGCAGAAGAAGCCGCAGTAAAAGCTGCCGCGCTGGCGAAAGCCAAAGCGGATAGCCAGGCTAAAGTCGCGGCTGAAGCGGCGAAGAAAGCAGCTGCGGATGCACAGAAAAAAGCAGAAGCAGAAGCTGCAAAAGCCGCTGCTGACGCACAGAAGAAAGCCGAAGCCGAAGCAGCGAAGAAAGCTCAGCAGGACGCAGAGAAGAAAGCCGCCGCGGAAGCCGCGAAGAAAGCCGCTGCCGCTGAAAAAGCCGCTGCCGCCAAAGCCGCCGCTGCCGCCAAAGCCGCCGCTGCCGAGAAGGCCGCCGCTGAGAAAGCCGCTGCGGCGAAAGCAGCAAAAGCGGCCGCCGCGAAGAAAGCGGCTGAAGCAAAAGATGCTTCCGGTGTTGATGACCTGCTGGGTGACCTCAGTTCAGGTAAGAATGCACCGAAAACCGGGGGTGGGGCGAAAGGAAATAATGCCACCGCCGCCGGAAGCGGTAACACTAAGAACAATGGCGCTTCAGGCGCGGATATCAGTAACTATGCCGGACAGATAAAAGCGGCAATTGAAAGTCGTTTTTATGATGCTTCTTCGTACACGGGTAAAGTGTGTACGCTGCGCATCAAACTGAATACGGATGGCACGCTGGCAAATATCACCTCTGAAGGTGGGGATCCGGCGCTGTGTACTGCGGCTCTGGCTGCAGCAAGACAAGCGAGGTTCCCGAAACCGCCATCAGAAGCCGTGTATGAAGTGTTCAAGAACGCGCCGCTGGACTTCAAACCGTAACGCATTTTCCCCTGTCTCTACAGGGGGAAATGAACCAGGCAAGTCACAGGGTTTTGGTAGTTTTGTGTATTTGAGTTTGTTAACATTCTGCTAAATTATCGTGGGCTTTTCGCCTGGATAAGGGAGATATGATGAAGCAGGCATTACGAGTAGCATTTGGTTTTCTGATGCTGTGGGCAGCTGTGCTGCACGCAGAAGTACGTATCGAGATCACCCAAGGGGTCGACTCGGCGCGCCCAATCGGCGTTGCGCCGTTCAAATGGGCGGGTCCGGGTGCGGCACCTGAAGATGTCGGTGGCATTGTCGCGGCTGACCTGCGCAATAGCGGTAAATTCAACCCGCTGGATCGTTCTCGTCTGCCTCAGCAGCCGGGTAGCGCACAGGAAGTTCAACCGGCGGCATGGTCTGCGCTCGGTATTGACGCCGTGGTTGTCGGTCAGGTAACGCCTAACCCAGACGGTTCCTACACCGTGGCTTATCAGCTGGTTGATACCGGTGGTGCGCCGGGTACCGTTCTGGCACAGAACTCGTACAAAGTGAACAAGCAGTGGCTGCGTTATGCTGGACACACTGCGAGTGATGAAGTGTTCGAGAAGCTGACCGGTATTAAAGGTGCGTTCCGTACCCGTATCGCGTATGTGGTTCAGACCAACGGCGGTCAGTTCCCGTATGAGCTGCGCGTATCTGACTACGATGGTTACAACCAGTTTGTGGTTCACCGTTCACCGCAGCCGCTGATGTCGCCTGCCTGGTCACCTGACGGTTCTAAACTGGCTTACGTTACCTTCGAAAGCGGTCGTTCCGCGCTGGTTATCCAGACCCTGGCAAACGGTGCGATTCGTCAGGTTGCTTCGTTCCCGCAGCACAACGGTGCGCCAACCTTCTCTCCGGATGGTTCTAAACTGGCCTTCGCCCTGTCGAAAACCGGTAGCCTGAACCTGTACGTGATGGATATCGGCTCGGGTCAAATCAGCCAGGTGACCAACGGTCGCAGCAACAACACGGAACCAAGCTGGTTCCCGGACAGCCAGAATTTGGCCTTTACCTCTGACCAGGCCGGTCGTCCACAAGTATATAAAGTTAATGTTAACGGCGGGACTCCGCAGCGTATTTCCTGGGAAGGCGCTCAGAACCAGGATGCTGATGTGAGCACTGACGGTAAGTTCATGGTAATGGTGAGCTCGGCGAATGGCCAGCAGCACATTGCCAAACAAGATCTGGTAGCGGGTGGCGTGCAGGTTCTGTCGTCAACGTTCCTGGATGAAACGCCAAGTCTGGCACCTAACGGCACAATGGTTATCTACAGCTCTTCTCAGGGGATGGGATCTGTGCTGAATCTGGTTTCTACAGATGGGCGTTTCAAAGCGCGTCTTCCGGCGACTGATGGACAGGTCAAATTCCCTGCTTGGTCGCCGTATCTGTAATAATAATTAATTGAATATTATAGGAATCAAAGAAATGCAACTGAACAAAGTGCTGAAAGGACTGATGATCGCTCTGCCAGTTATGGCTATCGCGGCGTGTTCTTCCAACAAGAATGCCAGCAACGATCAGAGCGGTGAAGGCATGATGGGTGCCGGCACTGGTATGGATGCTAACGGTCAAGGCAACATGTCTTCCGAAGAGCAGGCTCGTCTGCAGATGCAGCAGCTGCAGCAGAACAACATCGTTTACTTCGATCTCGACAAGTACGATATCCGTTCTGACTTCGCTGCAATGCTGGATGCGCACGCTAACTTCCTGCGTAGCAACCCGTCTTACAAAGTCACCGTAGAAGGTCATGCTGACGAACGTGGTACTCCTGAGTACAACATCGCGCTGGGCGAACGTCGTGCAAACGCTGTTAAAATGTACCTGCAGGGTAAAGGCGTTTCTGCTGACCAGATCTCCATCGTTTCTTACGGTAAAGAAAAACCTGCAGTACTGGGTCACGACGAAGCGGCTTACTCCAAAAACCGTCGTGCCGTACTGGTTTACTAAGAGAATTGCATGAGCAGTAACTTCAGACATCACCTGTTGAGTCTGTCGTTACTGGTTGGCATAGCGGCCCCTTGGGCCGCTAATGCTCAGGCGCCAATCAGTAGTGTCGGCTCAGGCTCGGTCGAAGACCGTGTCACCCAACTCGAGCGTATTTCGAACGCTCACAGTCAACTTTTGACCCAACTCCAACAGCAACTCCAGGATAACCAGGCCGATATTGATTCTCTGCGTGGTCAAATCCAGGAGAGCCAGTACCAGCTCAATCAGGCGGTCGAACGCCAGAAGCAAATCCAGACGCAGCTTGATGGTATAAGCAGCGGCGGGAATGCGGCACAGGCACAGCCTGCTGCGGGCGACCAGAGCGGGTCAGCAGCGGCAACCGCCACTCCAGCACCGGCAACAGGCGCAGCTGCGTCCGGTGTGCCCGTTCAGAGCGGTGATGCCAATACGGATTACAATGCGGCAATTGCGCTGGTGAAAGATGCATCTCGCCAGGATGACGCGATTGCGGCGTTTCAGAACTTCGTCAAAAAATACCCAGATTCAACCTATCAGCCGAATGCCAATTATTGGCTCGGACAGTTGAATTACAACAAGGGTAAAAAAGATGATGCGGCGTATTATTTCGCCTCAGTGGTGAAAAATTACCCGAAATCACCGAAAGCGGCTGACGCGATGTTTAAAGTCGGCGTTATCATGCAGGACAAAGGTGATACTGCGAAAGCCAAAGCGGTTTATCAGCAGGTTGTCACTAAATACCCGGGCACAGAAGGCGCAAAACAGGCGCAAAAACGCCTGAGTGGGCTCTGATGCCTATGGCATGACCTGAAATTGAAGTATTTCTGGTCATGCCGCATGAATCATAAGCAGTTAAGCAATGTTGTTCGAAATTTTAGTTGCGCTCAAATCTGAAACCAGTAATATATGCCGCCGTTGCCAAGGGATATCAAACATCCTGAAAGCCGCGAAAATAGTGGGTCGTTAGCTCAGTTGGTAGAGCAGTTGACTTTTAATCAATTGGTCGCAGGTT
>NZ_JAWXRD010000034.1:0-85859 GCF_033843265.1 Scandinavium lactucae | reverse complement strand
GAGCACCACCTTGACATGGTGGGGGTCGGTGGTTCGAGTCCACTCGGACGCACCATTCCTGTTTATCCCTTCGGTTTATCCTTTCTTATCATCGTTTAAATCCAAAATAAAAAGGCCACATGACGTGACCCTTGTGAACCGACCTTGCCTGTTAGCGGGCATTTAACCGTATTTACTCTCAGACATTGCGAGCAGTTTTTTCTTCAACCCCAGGTCATCTCTGACCCCAAACTTGCGCATGATATTACGCTTATGGCTGCTGACCGTTTTCTGGCTACGGAACAAAGCTTGCGAAATTTCCACCCCACTCTTCCCTTCACGGATGAAGCTCAGCACTTTATTTTCTGCTTCGGTCAATATGATTTTATCTTCGCAAGGGGCATCCTCCGCCGTGACTTCGCGAATAAATGGGCTGAGGAATCGCTTATTGCGCATGCTCGATTCGATAATTTCGCGGAAATTAAAAGCGTGTTCATCGACGCACAGAATAGAGCAGCGGGTTTGTTCAAATAACTGCTTAATCATCCGACGCTGCGACGCATGGACCAGGATAAGCATTCGCGGCCCTGAAACGGGAAAAGATTCAACACACACCGATTGTTGTGTGGTTAAATCCAGAAGAGACAGATGAGGTACCGTTTCACTTTCCCGCACCAACGACTCAATTGAATAACTCCAGCCCGGATTGGTTCGTGCCAGTTGTTCCAATCCATAATGAATGGCGTCAACCCAAATTGTCCGGCGAGAAAGAGAACATACATTATAACGGGCCATAACTATTTCCTGCATGATACATTGACGTTAACTGTACTATTTCCGCGAGCATTTCAAGCCATTGCGCATACGTATTTATATTTAACGCTGCGCAGATATTATGCTTCCACGAGAAAATGGTTTTATAACTGCATTGCCGCGAATCCGCCATTTCCCGGGACGACAATCCTGATGCAAACTGCAGTAAAATATCCAATTCAGTGAGCGTAATACGACGTGGATGCTGCGCCATGGCATGTGGTCGCTTCAATACAGTCCTGGTGCCGGTGCCAATCAGTTCCTGCAACGCTGGCTGTAAGGCTGTCGCAAGATTGTCTTCATCAATGATCTTTGCGACATAAAGCGTGTTTAATAATTTGCGCATCCACGGATATTGCGCGGGGATCCAAACGAGGGTTTTGACTTTAATTGCTTTTACCTCACGGATGAATCGTAACAGGTCACTGGCCATGCCTCCTGCCCCACCCATACCAACGAGAAGTATTCTACTATCAGCGCTGCTGCCGCGAACATGTTCAGTTAAATGGGGTAACGTTTGAAACGCCTGAAGGGTAGCATTTTCCTCTGTCACTAAATGAGTGACAACCGTTCGCAACAACATACGGGGTTCATAGAGAAAGAGCGCTGGCACAGTTATTTATCCTTGATTACAACATCACACTAAGAAAATGATTACTGCAGCCAGAATAATAGATTCAAAGGATGGATAGAACGTAAAATAGTGTCCAATAGTGGATCCAAAAAGTTTCACGAATATCTTTACAGAATTCGATTATTGAATCCAAAAATAAAAATTAATTATCCCGAACAATCCACGACACTTGTTGTGTTTTAGTGGCTGGGACATGCGTCCGTCGACGATAAGAACCTAACGCCTCCGGCGTACAGTAGGTACAGGTTTCAAGCCAGTCGATGTTATTCGCTTTTACGCCAGCGTCCAGCAGTTCCAACTGACAAAATGCTGATAAATCAAACCACTGGCTGTTCTCTTCCCGGGCCTGCGCACTGTGTACGTTTTGCCCACGTGGCGTGTCGGAGAACAAGCACGGCTGATGCTGACGCACGCGTTCTGCGGCGGGTGTGGCCAGTAACGCTCGATAAAAGTCGCCAGAAACCTCATAACAGCAGGGCCGAATATGTGGCCCGACCGCGACGATAATGTCGTCTGCGCTGAAACCCGCCGCCGCAAACTGTTTCACACTCGCCTGCACAATCCCCAGCGCCGTCCCGCGCCATCCGGCATGTACGCTGGCAATAAACTGCCCGTCGCGGGAAGCCATCAGTAACGGCAAGCAATCGGCAGTGAGTACGCCGATCTGCTGCGCCGCCATCGAGGTAAATACGCCGTCTACATGTGGCCGCTCGTCAGGCGTTTTGGTGAGGTTGAGGATGTCCGCGCCGTGAACCTGCTTAATATCGACGATTTTAGATTTGTCGAACGCGGTGGATTCATGCACATCGAGGAAAGCGTGGCGAACGCCGGGAACGTCCGCCAGTAAGCGAGAAAAATAGGCCATTATCGTCTGTTAGTCTGATGTCACAGACCTTAAACGTAATCCAGTGACGCCGTTCCGACAAGTCAGATGGCATCACTGGCAACGATTAATTACAACACCTTACTGAGAAACGATGCGGTACGCGGGTTCTGCGGCGCGCTGAAAATTTGCTCCGGCGTGCCCTGCTCCTGAATAATCCCCTGATCGATAAAAATTACCCGGTCGGCGACTTCGCGAGCAAAGCCCATTTCGTGGGTGACAATAACCATCGTCATCCCTTCGCTGGCCAGGTTTTTCATCACTTCCAGCACATCGCCCACCAACTCGGGGTCCAGTGCAGACGTCGGTTCATCAAACAGCATAATCGACGGCTGCATCGCCAGCGCTCGGGCAATTGCCACGCGCTGCTGTTGCCCGCCTGACAGGCTCGATGGCCAGGCATCACGCTTATCACTCAGCCCGACTTTAGCCAGCAGGCCTTCGGCAAATACCGTGGCTTGCGCGCGGGACATCCCTCGCAGCGCCATCGGAGCCATCAGCAGATTCTCGAGCACCGTCATATGCGGAAACAGATTGAAGCGCTGGAACACCATGCCCACGCTTTCACGCATCTTATTGAGATCGGTTTTCTGGTCATGCACCGGGAAACCGTTGACCCGCACTTCGCCTTCGCTAACCGACTCCAGCGCGTTCATGCAGCGCAGGAAGGTGCTTTTCCCCGAGCCCGAGGGCCCTATCACGCAGACCACTTCCTGGGGCTGGATATCGCAGTCGATCCCGCGCAGAACGTGGCTGTCGCCAAAGTGTTTATGCAGATTTTTAATGTGAATCACTTTTGCCAAACCTCTTTTCCAGACGGTTAACCAGCTGCGCCAGCACGAACGTAATCACCCAATACACCACAGAAATGGTCAGATACGGTTCCCAGTAGGTCGCATATGCGCCAGAAACCGTTCGCGCGGCATAGGCCAGATCGGCCAGACCAATCGCCGAGGCCAGCGAGGAGTCTTTGACAATCGCAATCGCGTTATTGCCCAGCGGCGGCAGAATGCGGCGAAACGCCTGCGGCAGGATAACCTTGCGCATGGTCTTCCACCACGGCATCCCAAGCGCCTTGGCGGCTTCCATTTGTCCTTTATCGATAGACTGAATGCCTGCGCGGAAAATTTCCGAAACGTAGGCACCCGCATTGAGCGTGATTGCCACGATGCAGGATAAAAACGCGCCGTAGTTGGAACGTAACTCGCGAGCAAAATCGCTGCTCATTATCCCACCGGTAACCAACAGTCCGTCACGTGGGTTAATGAACAACGGCACCAGCGCAAAGTGCACCACCATGATTTGCACAAAAAGCGGCGTACCGCGAAACGCGCTGACATAAAAGCGCACCGGAAATTGCACCAGGTAACGCAAAACGTATTTCCACGGCCCATGTTCGGCCTTCGCCATCCGCCCGAGGCCAAGCGTCAGGCCCCAAAGGGTGCCGAGGATCACGCAGATAACGGTGCATTTGAGGGTCATTATCGCGCCATCGATAAACAGCGGACCGTACTCCTCAATAATTTCCCAACGGAATCCCGTCATAACTTATCCCTGAAAAAAACGGCGATAGTCATCATCAATGGCTACCGCCGTGAAAGCGAAAAAAGATTACTGTGCAGGCAGAGTCGGTACGTCTGCGTCGAACCAGGTCTGGTAGATTTTGGCGTAGGTGCCGTCAGCTACGATTTTCTTCAGGCCAGCGTTAATTTTGCCGAGCAGTTCGCTATTGCCTTTGGCTACGGCAATGCCGAAATACTGGCGTTCAAATTTGGCGTCTGGCACCAATTTGAACTGCTTTTCTGGATGTTGTTTGATGTAGTACTTGACCACGCCCACGTCACCAACCGCCGCGCTGACGCCGTCTTCAAACAGCTCCTGCAACATCAGCGGCGTGTTGTCGAAGCGCTTAATTGCGGTGCTGTTTTTACCCAGCACGTCCGATACCACAATATCGCCAGTGCTGGAGTTCACCACCCCAACCTTCTCGGTTTTCAGCGCCGCCAGCGAACTGACTTTTGAATCTTTAGGCACCACAATCGACTGTTCCGCCGGGAAGTAAGGCGCGGAGAAATCGACCATCTGCTTACGCTTGTCGGTGATGGTTATCCCGGAAATGATGATGTCACGGTCGCCAGAATTGAGGGTCGCAAAAATGCCTTCCCACGGGGTATTGACCAGCTTGATGTCAAAGTTTTCGGCTTTAGCGATAGCCTTGATGACATCAATATCGAAGCCTTCCAGTTGCTTCTGATTGTTTTCAAATTCGAACGGGCGATAGGTGCCACCGGCACCGACGACGTAGGTTTCTGCTGCTGCCTGTGCGCTGGCTGCCAAAGCCGCCGTCAGGCAACAGGCTTTAATCCATTTGCTAATCATACAATCACCTTGTTATGCATTTAATGTGCATAAAAATACATAAATTAGCGGTCATATGCAACAGATGAAATGCGTTATCAGGCTGAGCTATATCCCTTCTGCCTATTCCTTGATTTCAGCGTGCTGGCGCAGCTGTTCCGGCGTGGCAACCGGCAGACCAAAGAAGCGCAGATAGGCGGGGATCATTTCAAACAACATGTCGGTCCCGCGCTGGACCTGGCAGTCCCGTTCCATCGCCGCCTGCAAAAACGGTGTCCACGTCTGGCTCATCACCACTTCCCCAACAAAGGTGCCAGGCCGCAGTCGGTCGGTATCCAGCGGGAGCGGATCGCCCGGCGACATACCTAAAGGAGTGGCATTGACCACCAGCGAGTGCCCCTGCGGGTCGTTCTTCATCAGCGTAACGTCCAGCGTCGGATAGTGGCGCAACAAGCGCATCGCCAGCGCCTGGGCGCTACTTTCCCGGGTATCAAACAGCGTCAGGGCAGGCACGCCCACCGCCGCCAGCGAGGCCGCAATCGCGGAGCCGACGCCCCCGCAGCCGACCACCAGCGCCCGGGCATTATCCGGTATGAATCCTTTGTGCAGGATGCCCTGCACAAAGCCGTCGCCATCAAACATGTCCCCGGTCAGCGACCCGTCCTCTTCGCGCCGAATGGCGTTACAGGCTCCAGCAATCGCCGCCGTCGGGGTAAGCTGCTGCACCAGCCCGGCGGTGACCACTTTATGTGGCATGGTCACCAGCGCGCCGACCAGATTGGTCAAGGTAAAGAGCGTCGGCACGAAGGCGGCAAATGCCTCCGGGCGCACGCCCATCGGCACCACTTTGACATCGACGTTTTGAGCCGCCAGCCACGGATTGTAAATCATCGGTGCCTTAAAGTTTTCTGTCGGCCAGCCGAGATGCGCTATCAGGCGCGTGTTTCCGGAAATGGTCATCAACTGCTCCTTAATCCTGCGGTTCCGTGAGTTCGATGCGTTTTACATCGCCAAGAATGAAGACGTACGCCACGACACCGAGCAGCGCGGCACCGCCGATGTAAATCAGGGCGTAGAAGAAATTACCGAAGGCGGCGACGATGAAACCAATCACCAGCGGCGTGAGGATCCCCGCCAGATTGGCGCAGAAGTTAAACAGCCCGGCGGTGAGGCCACCCAGCCCACGCGGGGCCATGTCGGAAATCAGCGTCCAGCCGAGTCCGACCATGCCCTGACCGAAGAAGGCAAACGACATCACCAGAATCACCGCTGTGTCGCTGTGTAGCCAATTCGCACCGATGATACAGCTCGCCATCAGCAGGCCGACGATGATCGGTAACTTGCGCCCAAGGTTAGCCGAACCGGTGGCTTTCAGCAGTTTGTCCGACACCCAACCGCCAAACATCACCCCACCGGCAGCAGCGAGGAACGGCAGAATGGCGAAGAAGCCGACTTTCAACCACGGCATGTGGCGTTCGGTCGCCAGCCATGTCGGGAACCAGGTCAGGAAAAACACCAGGACCGTGTTGCCCGCAAACTGGCCAATACTGGCCCCAACAATCTGACGTTTACTGAGCAGTTGCCGTATCAGCGGCCAGCTAAACTGCGTTTTCTGCGCGGTGGCGGTGTGGATCCCGCCCCCTGCCGCAATGTAATCATGCTCCTGCTGGCTCAAACGGCTGTCTTCATGCGGCTCGCGATACAATCGCCACCAGGCGATGGCAAATAAAATGCCGACCACGCCGACGCTGATAAACAATGCGCGCCAGCCGAAGCTGCCCATTATCCAGAACAGCAGCGGCGAGAAGCAGGCCAGCCCAAGATATTCCCCCACGGTGTACACCGCCGTGGCTTTGGCCCTTTCCTGCTGCGGGAACCAGGCGCTGACCACCCGACTGTTGACGGGGAAACACGGCGCTTCGCTGATGCCGAGCCCGAAGCGGCACAGTAGTAACGATTTAATGCCCACCGCCATGCCGTGAAACAGGGTGAATAGTGACCACAGGGTCAGCGAAAGAAAATAGGTGATTTTATTGCCAAAGCGATCAAGGAACAGACCGCCGGGAATTTGTGCCAGGGCGTAAGTCCAGGCGAAGGCGGAAAACACGAGCCCCATAATCGCCGCGTTAATACCGAGTTCCTGGGTCAGCTCCGGCGCAGCGATGCCGAGTACCGTGCGGTCGAGATAGTTGATCATGGTGCCCACTGCCAGCAGGGCCAGAATACCGATTCGACGCCGGGTGCGGCGCACCGCAGTCACCGCCTCCGCGGCCACTACGTGGTCATGGCTGTATGTGCTCATAGTGTTTCCTGTCGTTGTAGGGTGCAGATGAATGTTGTTATTTTCACTCCGCCAGCTGAACCTTCTGGTTCAGTCTGGTTTACTCACTGTACTGCATTGCCGACAGACGCACGGCCGCGTTGACCGCGCCATACTGCGCGTAGCCGTTCCGTCGTTCGGTTAACTCAAAGAAAAAACGTCCGGCGCTAAACGGGCGGGTATAAACATGCAAAAATTCGCCGCTGCTGCTGTCGCGGTCATACAGGATCTGCTGACGTTGTAAGGTTTCAGCCTGCTCGCTGTCGCCAAATCGCGCGCGCAAATCATCATAATAGTTAGCCGGGATCGGCAAGGCCAAGGCGCTACCCGAGGGTAACGCATCGAGGGTGGCGGGTAAGTCCGCACAGGCGAACGCCGCATGCTGCAGCCCAGCGCCCTGATAACAGGCCACCGAGCGGGCAATTTGCGTGGCACGGCTTTGGGATATATTCAGCGCCAGACGGATCTCCCCCTGCGGGCTGTGTACCGCCAGGCTGCGCACCAGCCCGTAGGGATCCGGCATCGTTTGCTCGTGTTCGAGGGTGAAACCAAACACGGTGCGGAAGAACATCACCCAGTTATCGCGACTATCAGCCTCCATACCCAGCGCCAGGTGATCGATGCCGAGCAGACCATTCGCTGAATCAGTTGGCTGTAATTCAAAATCGCGGGCATAGATATCGTCGCCCTCTTCTACCAGGTAAATCAGACTACCGTCGGGGGCACAGACCGCAGGGATCGTACTTTCATTCGGCCCGACGTCCCCTTGCCAGGTGGCATAACCATACGCTTTGGCCCTGGCGATGATTACCGCGCTGTCGCTCACCCGCAGCGCGATGGCACACAGGGAAATACCGTGGCGCTGCCAGAAATGGTCGGCCCAGGAGTGCGGTTGATGGTTGACCACCACCCGCGCCCCGCCGTTTTGCCACAGGCTCACTTTCTTACTACGGTGGGTACCCTGCTGTTGAAAGCCCATCTGACCCAGGCTTGCGCCCAGCTTTTTAGCCTCGGCGGGGCTGGTGGCAAATTCAATAAACTCAGGGCCATGAAACTGCGGCAGTTCAGGCAGTGAGACCAAGTCGGCGTCAGTGTCCGGCAGCTGTTGGCGGGTTTGTTCTTCCAGCCACAGCAGTGAACGATAGCCGTCTTTGGCGGTGGCTCCATTTGGTGAGGCGCGAAAACCGTCGTTGAATACCTCCAGAGACCAGGGTCCGCGATAGCCGCGCTGGGTTAATGCCCTGGCAAATTCCACCACCGGCAGTTCACCCTGGCCGGGGAAGCAGCGGAAATGACGGCTCCACTCCAGCACGTCCATTTTCATTACTGGCGCATCGGCCAGTTGCAGGAAGGTGATTTTCTCGACCGGGACGTCATCCAGGCGGGCGAGCGTGTCGCCCAGCGCCAGCACGTGAAAACTGTCGAGTACGATCCCCATCGCCGGGCTATCGACCACTTTCACCCGTTGCCACGCCTGATGCCAATGGTTGACGTGGGTGCCCCAGGCCAGCGCTTCGTAACCGACCTTAATTTTTTCACGCTCGGCAAGTTCGGCAAGCGCAAGCAGGTCGCTGATTTGCAGATCGATGTCGGGACTGGTATCGGGGGCAACGCTGCTGCACAACAACAATGTGTCGCAGCCAAGCTGATGCATCAGCTCAAATTTACGCCGGGCGCGTTCAAGATTGGTGGCAAACTGGGTCCGATTCGCCCCTTCGAAATCGCGAAACGGCTGAAAAAGCGTGATCTGCAAACCGAGATCGGCGGCCATCTGTCGGATATCCGCCGGTGAACCGGTATAATAGAGCAGATCATTTTCAAAAATTTCAACGCCCTGATAGCCTGCATCGGCAATAGCACTGAGTTTTTCCGGCAAGGTGCCTGATATCGAGACGGTTGCAATGGAGCGCAGCATAGTTTCACCTGTCATGATCTACGGGGAAATTGAATATGAATCATTTGGTTCATTCGTGCCATTGTTCGTTGCTAATTTGTGATCATTGTGTGTATTTTTTGTTCTTTACAAGAAGCTGGAGTTCCCATGTCCGTTGTTGCAAGCGATGTTGCTCACGATGAAGCCCAGAGCCTGAAAGAGAAGATTTTTGCCGCCGCCATCGCGGTGTTCGCCGAGCACGGTCTGGCTGGGGCGAGGATGGAACAGATAGCTGGAGAGGCGCAAACCACCAAACGCATGGTGGTCTACTACTTCAAAACGAAAGAGCAGCTTTATCAGGCGGTGCTGGAACACGTTTACGCCCGCATTCGCGAGAACGAACAACAGCTGGGACTGGAAAATTTGCCGCCGGTGGAAGCCCTGGTGCAGCTGGTGAAATGGAGCGTGGCCTATCACGCCAGCCATGCAGACTATATGCGGGTAATCTGCATGGAAAACATGCAGCGCGGAAAGTGGCTGAATGCTTCCGGCTTACTCAAGCCTCTGAACAAAAGCGCGCTGTCGATTCTGGAAAATATCCTCCAGCGCGGCCAGCACCAGGGAATTTTCCAGCAAGGCGTGGAAGCCCGCGACGTACACCGTTTGATCAGCAGCTTCAGCTTCTATCAGGTATCGAATTTTTACACCTTTAACAGCCTGTATCTGGAAGGTCCGTTGCCGGAAATAGACGATCCCCAACTGGTGGCGCATCACAGTGATATTGCTGTGAAAGCCGTTTTACGCTTTGTCATTGCCTGACAACACTTTTACTGCCCTGCCAGGGCAGTGATGACCCGCTCCATCGCTTCGCGGGTCAGCTCAGTGCGTTTGATTTTTTGATTCGCCAGCGAGGTGCGTACCACGCCCGCAATCACAATGTGTTTCGGCTCCTGACCGAGGTCACGCATCTCCAGCACGACTTTGCCCACGACGCGACACATCTCCTGATACAGCGCATCATCTTTGGTCTGATTGCCCATGCCACTTACCTCTAAGTCATTAATTTTACATTCATTACTGATGATAGCGTTTTTCAGAGAAACTTTCGCCTTTTGATTCTGTTACAACGTAAAGATCAAGAAGTAGGGATTTTGTTAACTGCTATCGTCTTGTTCTGAAACAGCGTTTTCATTTTCCTTTTTACCCGTAACCTCGTATAATACGCATCGATTCTTTCTTGAATGGTTTCAGCGCATTGGACTGCACAAAAAATAGCTTAAAACTTCATCCTTCCTCTGTAGCTGGCAACCAGGCTCACTTTCCTCTGCACGCTTATTTGATGTCACCTATCCTTATCTCGTGGCACTGCAACTTTCGTAATACAGGTTTGATTTCGGGGCCGTGCGCCCAGGATCCAGATTCCCATTTCCTTCTCTCTCAACTTGAAGACTAAGACTGTCATGAAAAAGACCAAAATTGTTTGCACCATCGGTCCAAAAACCGAATCCGAAGAGATGCTGACCAAAATGCTGGACGCCGGCATGAACGTCATGCGTCTTAACTTCTCTCACGGTGACTATGCTGAACACGGCCAGCGCATTCAGAACCTGCGCAACGTAGTCAGCAAAACCGGTAAGAAAGCCGCTATCCTGCTGGATACTAAAGGTCCGGAAATCCGTACCATCAAACTGGAAGGCGGTAATGACGTCTCCCTGAAAGCAGGCCAGACCTTCACTTTCACCACTGACAAATCCGTGGTGGGTAACAGCGAAATCGTTGCTGTCACTTACGAAGGCTTCACCACTGACCTGAGCGTCGGCAACACTATTCTGGTTGACGATGGTCTGATCGGCATGGAAGTCACTGCCATTGAAGGCAACAAGGTTATCTGTAAAGTGCTGAACAACGGCGACCTTGGCGAAAACAAAGGTGTTAACCTGCCGGGCGTGTCCATCGCCCTGCCAGCGCTGGCTGAGAAAGACAAACAGGACCTGATCTTCGGTTGCGAACAGGGCGTAGACTTCGTTGCCGCGTCCTTCATCCGTAAGCGTTCTGACGTGCTGGAAATCCGTGAGCACCTGAAAGCCCACGGCGGCGAAAACATCCAGATCATCTCAAAAATTGAAAACCAGGAAGGCCTGAACAACTTCGACGAAATCCTCGAAGCGTCTGACGGCATCATGGTTGCACGTGGCGATATGGGTGTTGAAATCCCGGTTGAAGAAGTTATCTTCGCGCAGAAGATGATCATCGAAAAATGCGTACGCGCACGTAAAGTGGTTATTACCGCGACCCAGATGCTGGATTCGATGATCAAGAACCCACGTCCAACCCGCGCTGAAGCCGGTGACGTTGCAAACGCCATCCTCGACGGTACCGATGCAGTTATGCTGTCTGGTGAATCCGCGAAAGGTAAATACCCGCTGGAAGCCGTAACCATCATGGCCACCATCTGCGAACGTACTGACCGCGTGATGACCAGCCGTCTGGACTTCAACAACGACAGCCGTAAGCTGCGTATCACTGAAGCGGTATGTCGTGGTGCGGTAGAAACGGCTGAGAAGCTGGAAGCGCCACTGATCGTTGTTGCGACCCAGGGCGGTAAATCTGCTCGCGCTATCCGTAAATACTTCCCGGATGCCACTATTCTGGCGCTGACCACCAACGAACTGACCGCGCGTCAGCTGGTGCTGTCTAAAGGCGTCAACGCACAGCTGGTTAAAGAAATTTCATCTACTGATGATTTCTACCGTCTGGGTAAAGAAGTGGCTCTGCAGAGTGGTCTGGCTCAGAAAGGCGACGTTGTGGTGATGGTTTCTGGTGCTCTGGTCCCAAGCGGAACCACCAACACGGCGTCCGTTCACGTCCTGTAATTATTTTATTTTGACTTAATTTTCACAAAAGCGCCCTCGTGGCGCTTTTTTTATTCCTTCGTTAGCTATCTTTAATAAAAAAGCAAATCGGATTTCACTATTTAAGTTGAGATTATTTAAGATGAATCCGATGAAAATGTACTGTTTTCACACAGCTTTTTGCCGGTTTTGCCCCGGTTCGTTGCTTCTTTGAGCGAACGATCAAAAATAAGCGTATTCCCATCAAAAAAATATTCTCAACATAAAAAACTTTGTGTAATACTTGTAACGCTACATGGAGATTAACTCAATCTAGAGGGTATTAATAATGAATCGTACTAAACTGGTACTGGGCGCGGTAATCCTGGGTTCTACTCTGCTGGCAGGTTGCTCCAGCAATGCTAAAATCGATCAGCTGTCTTCTGACGTTCAGACTCTGAACGCTAAAGTTGACCAGCTGAGCAACGACGTGAACGCAATGCGTTCTGACGTTCAGGCTGCTAAAGATGACGCAGCACGCGCTAACCAGCGTCTGGACAACCAGGCTCACTCTTACCGTAAGTAAGAGTACCTGTAATAAAAATGGCGCACATTGTGCGCCATTTTTTTTGCCTATAAAACACCTTTAAAACACCTTTCCGCTTTATTGCATTACTCGCGCTTCGTTCGCAGTGGCTGGTGTGCCATTCTGCACTGAGAGCACTGGCGTTTGTCCGCCCGCCATTGACGTTGCACCGGAAGACACGACGACCGGAATACCCGCCCGACGATACATCGCTTTATCCGCCATCACTCTATCGGTGCCCTTATCATTTGCGAATTGCGCATAGCCTACTGGCAGCACGTAAGCCATCGTCTGCGGGTTCTGCGTTTCATCCTGGGTAAGCGGACGATGCACTTCCATATAGCGCGTGCCGTTCGGCTCAATCGAGTATTTAACCGGCTGGTTGATGACCCTTACCGGGGTTCCCACCCGCACCTGCGCGAACAACGCTTTAATATCATCGGTAAACATGCGCATACAGCCGGAGCTGACGCGCAGCCCGACGCTGCTCTGGGCGTTGGTGCCGTGGATCAGGTATTCACCGTTGCCATACGCCAGACGTAGCGCAAAGCGTCCCAGAGGGTTATTAGGCCCGGCGGGAACGACTGGCGGCAAGGTGATGCCTTTTTCGAGAGATCGCTGGCGGATACCCGCCGTAGGTGTCCAGGTTGGATTGGGGATTTTCTGCCCGACGCGGGTGGTCATTTCCGGCGTTTCCAGGCCGAGTTGCCCGATGCCTAAGGGATAGACCTGAACAGTATTCCCGTCCGGCGGGAAGTAATAGAGTCGCAGCTCCGCGAGGTTCACCACAATCCCCTCTCGCGGCACATCAGGCAGCAGCAATTGCAGGGGAATAATCACTTCCGTACCCGGCTTGGGCACTGGTGCGATGGTGTTGTTGGCTTCGAGAATAATCATCGCCGCGGTATCAAATCGTCGGGCGATGGTTTGCAGGCTGTTATCGCCCTCTTGCACCGTGTACGTCTGGTTCTGACCTACCAAGCGGCTACCGCTGGCAGGTAAGGTATATTCAACCGCTCTGGCGGCCTGAGACGCGCCGAGAGCACCTAACAGCATAAGAGTGAGTAGAGACGCGCATTTCATATCTGAGTTTCCCTTTTTTTCACTGACAGAACGTCAGAAAGCTGAACTACCCGCGAGGTGGAATCCCCACCTCGCCTTACAGAATGAAAGCAGTACGATTACCGTTATTGTCAGTTTAGCTAAAACTGAGAGCCTGCGCGCGAATTGCGCGGATCATCGCTTCGAGCCCCTGCGAACGCGAGGGCGTGAGATGTTGGGTTAGCGCCATTTTTTCAAACCACGGACGCACATCAAAGGTCACAATGTCCTGCGCGGTCATCTGGTGATACAGAATAAAAACAACCGCAATCAGGCCCTTGACGATCGCCGCGTCGCTGTCGCCCTGTAGTTCAATACGCCCTTCAGCGTTGCGCTGCATCACTATCCATACCTGACTCTGGCAGCCCTGAATGATGTTTTCAGGATTATGTGCCTCATCGCTTAGTGGGGCCAGACGCTGGCCCAGCTCGATGATATACAGGTATTTTTCTTCCCAGTTGTCGCAACGACTGAAGTTACGCAACAGTTTATCTTTGTCCGGCAATGCGGCCATAGAGCCTCCCTGTCAGCCCAGTAATCGATGAATACGTTTTAATCCTGCCACCAGTCGGTCGACTTCTTCAACCGTGTTGTACATCGCGAACGACGCGCGACACATGGCGGGCACGTTATAAAACGCCATCAGCGGCATCGCGCAATGATGGCCCGTGCGCACCGCGATACCGTAATTATCGAGGAAACTGCCGACGTCGTAGGCATGATGTTGACCCAAATTAAATGCCACCACCCCGAGTCGCTCCGCAGGGCCATACAGCGTCAGATCGGGCACCGTTCCCAGTTCGGCTAGCGCGTAGTGCATCAGCGTTTGCTCGTAATCGGCAATGTTATCAAGCCCCAGGCCACTAACGTAATCCAGCGCGACTCCGAGTGCGATAATGCCGCCGGTGTTCGGGGTGCCTGCTTCAAAACGCCACGGTGCTTTCGCCCACGTCGTGCCTTCGGTCAGGCTGACGGTAGCAATCATCGAGCCGCCGCCTTCCCATGGCGGCATCTCCTGCAAAATCTGCTCTTTCACATACAAAACGCCGATGCCCGTAGGGCCATACAGTTTATGCGCCGAGAAGACGTAAAAGTCGCAGTCAAGTTGTTGCACATCCACCACGTGATGCATCACCGCCTGCGCCCCGTCCACCAGCACTTTCGCCCCATGCTGATGCGCCAGTTCGGTCAATGCCTGCACCGGGTTTTCAGTCCCGAGGACATTCGACACCTGGGTTATCGCCAGCAGTTTGGTGCGTGCGTCAAACAGACCCGGCACCGCATCAAGCTGTAGCGTGCCGTCGGGATTGAGTGGAATCACCCGCAGTTCGGCCCCGGTGCGGGCACACAGCATCTGCCATGGCACAATGTTAGCGTGGTGCTCCATCTGGCTGATGATGATGTTGTCGCCCGGGCCGACGTTGCTTCCGCCCCAGCTGTTGGCCACCAGGTTTATCCCTTCGGTGGTGCCGCGCACAAACACCAGCTCTTCAGCCGAGCGTGCGTGGAGGAAGTTAGCCGCCTGCTGGCGCACCTGTTCCATTCGCGCGGTGGCTTCGGCACTCAGGGTATGGATCCCACGATGCACCGCCGCATAGCCGTGGCGATAAAACTCCGCTTCGGCGTCAATCACCGCATTGGGTTTTTGCGCGCTGGCGGCGCTATCGAGATACGCCAGCGGCTGCCCATTTACCTCCCGGGTCAGTACCGGAAAATCTGCGCGTACCCGCTCTATGGAAAATGTCATGCTCTTCCCCCCGGCAAGCGCTGGCCGATCCGCGCCAGCACTTCCTGCCTGATCACCGTATCATTGATGGCTTCGGTCAGTTCCGCGGCAAACGCGTACATAATCATCTGCTGCGCGGCCTGTTGCTTAATCCCACGCGATCGCAGATAGAACAGCTGCTCGTCGTCGATACGTCCGATGGTCGCCCCGTGGCTGCATTTCACGTCGTCGGCATAGATTTCGAGCTGCGGTTTGGTGTCGACTTCCGCCAGACGCCCCAACAGCAGGTTGTTATTAGTCATCTGCCCGTCGGTTTTAATCGCATGCTGCGCCACGTTGATCAGCCCGTTAAACACCGCTCGCCCTTTATCGCTGACGATAGTTTTATGCAGCTGGCGGCTGTTGCAATAGCCTTTGTTGTGCTCAAGCCAGGTCCGCGTGTCGCACACCTCATTATTCACCGGCATCGCCAGGCTGTTGATCCGCAGCGTGGTATTTTCGCCATTCAACTGGGTACTGGTGTTGTGGCGCAGCACCGCGCCGCCCAACAGGAAGCTGTGGCTTGCCGCGCTGGCATCCTGGCCGAGCTGTATATCGTTATGGGCGAAGTGATAGCTGATCGGGTTCTCAAACGCGAGTTTGATGTGCTGCAAATGGGCATTGTCCGCCACCTGCATCGTCAGACGCGAACCGGTGAAATGCCGAGTGTCATTCAGGCTAACGAAATGCTCGATCACCGTCGCCTGTGCGCCCTGCGCCAGTTCCAGATGATGCCGGTAATGGGCGGTATTCATCTCCTCGCCGCCGGTGCCTTCGGTGATGTGCATCAACAGCAACGGCTTCGTGGGCCGCTGATTTCGCGCCACCTGAATGTGGGTCACCGTCTGCGCCAGGCTTTCGGTGAGATGCAGAAATACCTCAGACTGCACCGGTGCGGGCAGCGTTTCACGGGTGTTATCGACCGCCACATGATAGCCGCTGTCATTAATGCTATTCAGTGAGTCGCTCAGCGCGGTGTTGAACTGACCGTTCACAAACACCAGACGTAGGGCATCCACCGGCAGCGATAGCGCATCCCGTTGCTCACCCGTGATTGACGCTGCGGTACTGACGAACTGGCTGTTGAGCAGCCCGTCGAGCGGGGTGTATTTCCAGTTTTCCTGTTTACGCGTCGGCAGACCGAGTCGCAGCATCTGTTGCAGATGTTGTTCCGAATGCGGCGTGCGCGCATCACCCTGCGCCTCGAACAGATGATGCCACTGTTGCAGCGCGTTACTGCTGTTCAGTAAGCCAGCCATAGCCCTGCTCCTCCAGCTGTTTAACCAGCGTGAAATCGCCAGACTTCACGATACGCCCCTGATACAACACGTGGACAAAATCGGGTTTGATGTAGTCCAGAATACGCTGATAGTGGGTAACGATGATGAACGCCCGCTTGCCATCGCGCAGCGCATTCACGCCGTCGGAGACAATTTTCAGGGCGTCAATGTCCAGCCCGGAATCCGATTCATCCAGAATACACAGCTCAGGCTCCAGCACCGCCATTTGCAGAATGTCGTTGCGCTTTTTCTCGCCACCGGAGAAACCCACGTTGACCGACCGGGTGAGCAAATCTTCCGGCATTTTCAGCAATTTGATTTTCTCTTCCATCAGATCCTGAAAATCGAAGCGATCCAGCGTTTCCTGGCCGCGATACTCCCGCACCGCATTGAGCGCGGTTTGCAGGAAGAACTGGTTGCTGACCCCCGGGATTTCGACCGGATACTGGAAGGCCATGAAAATACCTTCTCCGGCACGGTCTTCCGGTGCCAGTTCGAGCAAATCCTTACCTTTAAACTCTACTGTGCCGCCGATAACTTCATAATCCTCGCGTCCGGCCAGGGTGGCGGAGAGTGTACTTTTCCCGGAACCGTTCGGCCCCATAATGGCATGGACTTCCCCCGGGCGAATCTCAAGGTTCAGCCCGCGCAGGATCTCTTTGTCTTCAACTGCGACCTGTAAATCTTTAATGCTTAACATGTGTATCCCTTAATCCTTAACCGACGCTGTGTTCGAGGCTGATGGCCAGCAGTTTTTGCGCTTCCACCGCGAACTCCAGCGGCAGCTCTGAGAAAACGTCCTTACAGAAACCATTAACGATCATTGAAATCGCGTCGTCTTCACTGATGCCACGCTGCAAACAGTAGAACAGCTGATCTTCGCCGATACGCGAGGTGGTCGCCTCGTGCTCAAGCTGGGCGGTGTTATTGCGGCATTCCACGTACGGGAAGGTGTGCGCCCCACTGTCAGGGCCAATCAGCATCGAATCACACTGGGTAAAGTTGCGCGCGTTGGTCGCCGTTGGCATGATTTTCACTAAACCCCGGTAGCTGTTCTGGCTGTGCCCGGCGGAGATGCCTTTCGAGATAATGGTCGATTTGGTGTTCTTGCCAATGTGGATCATCTTGGTGCCGGTATCGGCCTGCTGATGGCCGCTGGTCAGCGCCACTGAGAAAAATTCACCAATCGAGTTGTCTCCGCGCAGAATACAGCTCGGGTATTTCCAGGTGATGGCTGAGCCGGTTTCTGACTGCGTCCATGACATCTTGCTGTTTTCGCCTTCACACAGCGCACGCTTGGTGACGAAATTGAGGATGCCGCCGGTGTTGTTATCGCCAGGAAACCAGTTCTGCACTGTGGAATATTTTACTTCAGCGTCTTTGTGGATGATGACTTCCACCACCGCCGCATGCAGCTGATAGCTGTCGCGCACCGGGGCCGAACAGCCCTCGATATAGCTGACGTAGCTGCCTTCATCGGCCACCAGGATCGTACGTTCGAACTGCCCGGTTTTTTCGGCATTAATACGGAAGTAGGTGGACAGCTCCATCGGACAGCGCACACCTTTTGGCACATAAATAAACGTACCGTCGGACGCCACCGCCGCGTTAAGTGCGGCAAAGAAGTTGTCGTTGCTGGGCACCACCGTGCCGAGGTACTTCTGCACCAGATCGGGATAATCGTGGATGGCCTCGCCAAATGAACAGAAAATGATGCCCTGTTCACCCAGCTTTTCCCGATAGGTGGTGGCGACGGAAACGGAGTCAAAAATTGCATCGACCGCCACTTCTCGCCCTTCACGCACCGGTACCCCGAGCAGGCCAAACGCGTCTTCAACTTCCTGGCTCAGGAAAGTATTGGCACCGGTTTGCTGCACCGCTCCAGGCTCTGAGGCGCAGGTTTCATCACAGTTGCCGCAGGATGGCGCAGAGTAATAGCTGTAATCCTGGTAGTTCAGCTTGTCATAATGGGCTTTCAGCCAGTGCGGCTCTTCCATCTCAACCCATGCCCGATATGCGTTCAGGCGAAACTCGAGCATCCACTCCGGCTCATTACGTTTGGCTGAAATTGCCCGTACCACTTCCTCGCTGATCCCTTTCGCCAGTTCATCGGTCTGTAGTTGGGTAAAGAACCCTTCTTTATAGTTGAGCTGACCACCGGCCCAGGTTTTGACATCGTCAGTTGCTTCAGTATTACGAGACATAGTTACTCCGCCTGCACGCCAAAACTTTCGCCACAGCCACATTCATGCTGCGCCTTCGGATTATGGAACTTAAAGATTTGGTTTAAGCCTTCACGCACGTAATCGACTTCCGTCCCGTCGATAAACGGCATCGCCTGTAACGGCACCCATAGCTTCGCGCCGTCCACTTCGAACAACAAATCGTCCGCTTTCGGCTCGGTAACGGTATCCAGTACGTAAGCAAAACCTGCGCAGCCGGAGGTTTTAATCCCCAGCCGAATCCCTTGCACACCCTGCTTGACCGCCAGATCGCAGACATGGGCTGCTGCCGCGGGCGTCAGACTTATACCGCGCCATGCAAAGTCAGCAGGATTGAAGGTTTCTGATTGCAATTCCATAGGTCCACCTTTTCAGTTGAAGCCACCAGGCCATCTCCCTATGTTAGTGATAATGATTCTCACTTCAACCCCTTGCCAGCAGGGGCTTTCACAGGAATACCTGCATTAGAGGCCTTTTACTAAGCATAGACCCTATGCAAAGGGTGAACAGGTAGATTGGGAATTGTTTAATGCATTGAAAAATAGATGCTTTGGCCAGAAACGCGTGGAGAAATTACGGAAATGAAAAGATGTATAGAAAATACCGATTTATGAGATAGGCTTTCGGCTTGCAACAGCCACAAAAAAGCCCTGAGGCGGTTAACCTCAGGGCTTGCACAACCATTTAAGATGATTCAGTACAGTGAAGCCTGACCCGCCGGGCGGGTTTTGAAACGGCGGTGTACCCACAGATATTGTTCAGGCGCACGCAGGATCTCTTTTTCAATCACCTTGTTCATGTAGCTCGCGGCCAGGAACTCATCCTCCGTCGGATAATCTTTCAACGGTTCACTGATGAACAGGCTGTAGCCACGGTTATTGGCTTTACGCACCATGGTGATCGTCAGCAGAGCGGAGCCTGACAAACGCTGAAGGACAAACGTACCGTTGGTGGTCGCCGCCTGCTGCACATTAAAGAACGGCGCAAAGGTACTGCCTTTCGGGCCGTAATCCTGATCCGGTGCAAACCACACCGCTTCGCCGTGTTTCAGCGCAGTGACCAGACCACGCAGGTTACGACGATCAATCATCGCTTTGTTGGAGCGCAGGCGACCTTTGGTTTGCACCCACTCCATCAATTTGCTGTTATGCGGACGATAGGTGGCCATCATTGGTCGGCACAAGCCCATGGTTCTGCCGCCGAGTTCCAGCGACATAAAGTGCACGCCAACCACCATCACGCCTTTTTGGGTTTCCAGCGCTTTGGTCAGGTTCTCATACCCTTCTACGTCAAACCATTTCTTAACCCGGGCATCGCTCCAGAACCAGGCCATGCCGGTTTCAATTAATCCCATGCCGAGCGAAATAAAGTTTTGTTCGATGAGCTTCTCTTTTGCCTCGTCTGTCATATCCGGAAAACAGAGCGATAGATTTCTTGACGCGATCTTTTCTCTTCTTTTCAAAAAGGGGCGAGAGGCACGACCGAGCGATGAGCCGATGAGATAAAGTAAGGGATAAGGGAGTTGGACTATCAGCCAGAGTACACCTAAACCGAACCAGGTTAACCAGTTACGAGGGTGCAACAGCGCTGTGTCGAAGGCTTTTGCCATCGTTAATTCCTGTAAACATGTGTACCAGTAACGCGTAAGGAAAAAACGAAGGAAATCATCAATCTTTAGGCGATACATTGTGAATTTTAACGTGAGTTAAACGAGTGTTCAACCAAGAATCAGAATGCTACATCTGCCTGCAAAAAGATAGTGAATTAATCTGAAGCTATTCTTAAGTGGTCAGAAATAAAACGGGAGTATTCTGATGCTTATGCGCGGTTAATTACCGCGCTAATCTTCTTAATGTTATTCCGTTATTTACACCACTGCAGTGGTGAGCCGCGACGAGCAGCACAATTTGCCCTGCTCGTCGAAGATATCTATCTGCCAGACCTGGTGCCGACGCCCGGCGTGAAGCGCTTTACAGACGCCGCGCACGCGCCCGCTGCGCACCGGGCGAAGGTGATTGGCGTTCACTTCCACGCCGACCACTTTTTCGTCGCCTTCGGTGCACAGATACCCCGCTACTGATCCAAGTGTTTCTGCCAGTACCACAGACGCGCCGCCGTGCAACAGACCAAAGGGTTGATGGGTGCGGCTGTCAACCGGCATCGTGGCCTCCAGGCTGTCTTCACTCAGTCGTTCAAAGCGAATATCCAGCAGGCCGACCATGTTGCCCTCCCCCATGGCGTTGAGCTTTTCAAGCGAGGCGCTACGTTTCCAGATCATCCTATTATCTCCAGTAAAGCCTGTAACGGATGGCGTACCCCGCTGCCCTCCACGCGCTTCACCTGGCTACGACAGGAATAGCCCGTCGCCAGACAGCGGTTGCGGGGCAGGCGTTGCATCGCCTGCTGCCATGAAAGGGCGTAGATACCGAGCGAGTTGTCGAGATTCTTCACTTCATGACCATAGGTGCCCGCCATGCCGCAGCAGCCGACGCTCACGCTTTCCAGTTTTGCCCCGAAACGCGCGAATATCGCCGCCCACTGATTAGACGCCATCGGCAGGGCGGTCACTTCGGTGCAGTGACCAAACAGATACCACGCTTCACCGCTAACCTCGCGCGTTTCACTTTTTTCCAGCGCTTTCGGTAACCATTCATGTACCAGTTGCACCTGGAAATCGCCGCGCTGATCGCCGAGGGTTTGCTTGTATTCATCGCGATAACAGAGCACCAGCGCGGGATCAACGCCAACCATCGGCATCTCAAGCTGCGCCACACGGTTGAGGAAATCAGCGGTTTTCTTCGCGGTTTTCGCAAAGCGTGTGAGGAACCCTTTAATGTGCTGCGCTTTGCCATTGGGCGAGAATGGCAGCACCACTGGCTGATAGCCCACCTTTTCTATCAGGCGAATAAAATCGGCCACCACCTGGGCGTCGTAGTAGCTGGTGAACGGATCCTGCACCACCAGCACCCTCTTCGCTTTTTGTTCCGGACTGAGCGCCTCGAGCTGTTCAAGGGTCATGTTCGCCGAACGGTGCCCGACCAGCTGCTGCTGTAAGGACGGCGTGGACAATAATGGCAGGTCAATCATGCCGATATGTTTCTTCGACAGGTTCCTCACCCAGGGCTGGCTAATGAAGAAATTAAAGGTCTTCGGGGCGCGGGCCATCAGTGGGGCGTAACTCTCCACCGTAGCAACCACATGATCGCGCAGCGGACGTAAATATCGAGTGTGATACAGCTGCAGGAAGCGCGAGCGGAATTCCGGCACATCGATTTTTATCGGACACTGGGTAGAACAGGCTTTACACGCCAGACAGCCTGACATTGCCTCTTTCACTTCATGCGAAAAATCGTACTCGCCTTTATTGGCGTGCCAGCTATTGCGGGTCCGTTCAATCAGGGCACGCAGGCTGGCGCGCTTCCCCGGCAGCTCTTTTTCCAGCTTCAAGGGATCCACGCCGCGATCGGCCAGCAGACGCAGCCATTCACGCACCAGCGTGGCACGCCCTTTCGGGGAGTGTATCCGGTTGCTGGTGATTTTCATTGACGGACACATCGGGCTTTTGGCATCGAAGTTAAAGCACAACCCGTTGCCGTTGCACTCCATCGCGCCGCGCCAGGAACTGCGCACCGCAATCGGGATTTGCCTATCGAACGTGCCGCGCTTAACCGCTTCGACTTTCATCATCGGCGCGTCGAGGCCTTCCGGTGGGCAGATTTTACCGGGATTAAGACGGTTATTGGGGTCGAACGCCGCCTTCACCTTACGCAGCTCGCCGTAGAGGGTTTCGCCGAAGAATGCCGGGCTGTATTCGGCGCGGAAGCCTTTCCCGTGTTCACCCCATAGCAGGCCGCCGTATTTTGCTGTCAGGGCCACCACCTCATCGGAAATCTCTTTCATCAGGATTTCCTGCTGTGGGTCGCACATATCCAGCGCCGGACGCACGTGCAATACCCCAGCGTCAACATGACCGAACATCCCGTAGCTCAGGCCATGGGCATCAAGCAGCGCACGGAATTCAACGATGTAGTCTGCCAAATGCTCCGGCGGTACGCAGGTGTCTTCCGCGAAAGGAATCGGTTTTGCCGCACCTTTGGCGTTGCCAAGCAGACCTACCGCTTTCTTACGCATTGCATAAATACGTTCGATGCCATCCAGTTCATTGCACAGCTGCCAGCCGATCACCCCGCCCTCGCCTGCGGCCATCAGCGCATCGAGGCGCTGGCACAACGCGGTGACCTGGCTTTCAATCAAGGCCTGGTCATCGCCCGCAAATTCGACGATGTTCAACCCCAGCATCTCTTTGTCCGCAACATCGGTAATGAGTTCGTTCACCGAGTGCCAGACGATATCTTCCCGCGCCAGATTCAGTACTTTCGAATCGACGGTTTCCACCGACAGCGCGCGGGCCTCGACCATAAACGGGGCATTGCGCAGCGCTGAGTCAAAGGAGTCATACTTCACGTTCACCAGACGGCGCACTTTCGGCAGACGGGTGATGTCCAGCCGCGCTTCGGTGATGAACGCCAGTGTACCTTCCGACCCGGTTAATACGCGGGTCAGGTCGAACTCAGTCATCTCGTCATTGAACACGTGACGCAGGTCATAGCCGGTCAGGAAGCGGTTCAGTTTCGGGAATTTGTCGATAATCAACTGACGATTTTCTTTGCAGCGCTGATAGACCGTGCGGTAAATGCGCCCGCTCGCCGACTGCTCTTTCGCCAGCGTTTCCGCCAGCATCACCGGCATCGGTTGAGTGTCGAGAATATCGCCCCCGAGCAGCACAGCCCGCACCCCAAGCACGTGATCCGAGGTTTTGCCGTACACCAGCGACCCTTGCCCTGACGCATCGGTATTGATCATCCCGCCAAGCGTCGCGCGGTTACTGGTGGAAAGCTCCGGCGCAAAGAAATAGCCGTAAGGTTTCAAAAATTGATTAAGCTGATCTTTGATAACCCCGGCTTCGACCCGCACCCACCCCTCTTCGGGATTGATTTCGATGATGCGATTCATATGACGGGACATATCAATGATGATGCCCTGATTCAGAGCCTGACCGTTGGTGCCCGTGCCGCCGCCTCGCGGGGTGAAGATAAGCGAACGGAATCGCTCTTCATCAGCAATGCGTGAGAGCAGCGCCACATCGGCGGTTGAGCGGGGGAATACGACGGCGTCGGGGAGGAGTTGGTAAATACTGTTATCCGTCGCCATCGTCAGCCTGTCGGCGTAACGGGTGGCGGTCTCGCCGGTAAAACCTTGTTGCTCCAGTGCCTGCAAAAAATTCAACACCAGCTGAACAACGCCGGGTGCCTGAGAAATCTGTGGGATCATGACGCTTGACCCTGCCTGACTAAGTTGTGTGGACGGTTGTGTTTTGAACGATGTTCTAATAGCTGTTTTATCGTTTGCGTATAACCTAAATGTTGTATCACATTTTTTACTTATCCGCTTCGTGGATTTCAAGGTGATCATGGTCACGAAATTGTTGATATTATTATCAGTAAATGGATTTATCATCAGCGCCCCATGATGGAGCGTCAACACAAAGGTATAAAACGTATGACAACCCTTAACCGGCCCAGGGATTTACCGCAAATCCTGCTCTCGGTGCTGTTTTTAAGCCTCATGATTGTGGCGTGTTTATGGATAGTTCGACCCTTCGTTCTGGGCTTTGCCTGGGCAGGAACCATTGTTATCGCGACCTGGCCCGTATTGATCAAGCTGCAACGACTGCTGTTTGGCCGTCGTTCACTGGCGGTACTGGTGATGACCCTGCTGCTATTCTTACTGTTCGTCATTCCTATCGCCTTGTTGGTTAACAGCCTGGTCGATGGCAGTACGCCATTGGTCCACGCGATTTCGTCGGGCTCGATCAGTCCGCCTGATCTCGGCTGGCTTAAAAGCATCCCGATGGTGGGTGCGAAGCTGTACACCGGTTGGCATGGCCTGCTGGACATGGGTGGAAATGCGATAATGGCGAAAGTTCGCCCCTATATCGGCTCCACGACCACCTGGTTTGTTGGTCAGGCCGCACACATCGGTCGCTTTATGATGCACTGTGGCCTGATGCTGCTGTTCAGCGCCCTGCTGTACTGGCAGGGTGAAAAAGTGGCTTACGGCGTGCGCTATTTTGCCACTCGTCTGGCAGCAAAACGCGGTGATGCAGCGGTTGTGCTGGCCGGTCAGGCCATCCGTGCAGTGGCGCTCGGCGTGGTAGTCACTGCGCTTGTGCAAGCGGTGCTCGGCGGTATCGGTCTGGCTATTTCCGGCGTACCTTATGCAACGCTGCTGACGGTAGTCATGCTCTTCTCCTGTCTGGTTCAGCTTGGGCCGTTGGTCGTCCTCGTCCCGTCTATCATCTGGCTGTACTGGACCGGGGATACTACCTGGGGCACGGTGCTACTGGTGTGGAGCTGCGTGGTCGGCACCATGGATAACTTCATCCGCCCGGTGCTGATTCGCATGGGTGCCGATTTGCCAATGGTGCTGATCCTCACCGGCGTTATCGGTGGCTTGATCGCCTTTGGCATGATTGGTCTGTTCATTGGCCCGGTACTGCTGGCCGTCTCCTGGCGTCTGTTCGATGCGTGGGTACATGAAGTTCCACCGCCATCTGACGACCCTGAAGAGGTGCTGGAAGAACTTGAGGCCCAGGAAACTGCGCCTGAGAGCCTCCACAACTGATTATCCTGGCCCGGAGACATCAGCACTCCGGGCCTGATACTTAAGCATTGCTTACTGTTATTCCCTCTCCGCACGGCATTTCCACCCCGTTTCGTCAGGATCGTCCTGGTCAAGCTCGCAGATTCTTTACCTTTTTTTAACGATTAAGACCAATCTGATCGACGCAAAAATTCTGCATGCCTACTATTAGCTCACGGTTATAGATCAACACATTGATTTATAAGCATGGAAATCCCCTGAGTGAAACAACGAATTGCTGTGTGTAGTCTTTGCCCATCTCCCACGATGGGCTTTTTTTTTATCCTTTTTTCACCTCACAGCGGCTCATCATCTGCCAGTATTGAGGCAATATGCGCGGGGTGCCACACACCGTAACGCTTACGGTGTCATGGATATCGCCTGACGAGGCTCCGACCATCAACTCGAACTCACCCGGCTCGACGATGCGATTCCCGTTGCGGTCGGTGAAGTTCAGCATATCGACTGGCACATGGAACGTCAGCGTGGCCGATGCCCCTGGCTCCAGCGCCACACGCTGGAAGGCTTTCAGCTCTTTAATCGGTCGCACCATTGAGGCCACTTTATCGTGCACGTAGAGCTGCACCACTTCACTCCCGCTGCGTTCGCCGACGTTGGTCAAGGTCACGCTCACCGCGATATCGCCATCCATTGCCACCTCCGGCGTTAACAGAGTTAGTGAGTGCCAATCGAACTCGGTCCAGCTTTTGCCGTAACCAAACGGATAGCGGCTGCCGAAATGAAACGCGAATGGTGTCCCGCCACTTTTTAGCTTGTGATTGTAGTAATACGGCATCGCTCCAGCGCTTTTCGGCACGCTGACCACCAGCCTCCCCTGCGGTTCAGCCCGCCCGGTCAGCACATCGGCAATCGCCCAGCCGCCTTCCTGCCCAGGAGCCCAGGCCATCAGCAACGCCGCCACCTTATCCTCCAGACCTTGCAGGTTGTACGGTCGCCCGCCGGTCATCACCACCACCACCGGTTTGCCAGTTGCCACCAGCGCCTCGAGCAATTGCTGTTGCACACCCGGTAAGTTCAATGAATCGGTATCAGAGCCTTCGCCTACCGTACCGCTCTGGAACAGTCCGGCTAAATCGCCGACGCAGGCAACGATCACCTCGCTCTCTTCCGCCACCCTCAGCGCCTCGGGGATCAGCGAGGTATCGAGACTGACCGGCGACTGCTGGAGTGGTTTCCCGCTGGTGTCGCCAGGAAATACCGGGGCACCCGCTGTACGTTTCTCGATGATATGGCAGCCTTTGGCATAACCGACCAACGGCTCGCCCAGCGTCTGGCGCAGCGCCGCCAGCGGGGTCGTGACCTGCGAGGTTTGCTCCAGCATATCGCTGATGATCAGATGCACCGGGAAGCTGTAGCCGCTCAACAGCGCCAACGGGTCGTCCGCCGTCGGGCCAATCACCGCCACGCGTGGCTTGCCTTGCAGCGGCAATACGCCGTTGTTTTCCAGCAGGGTCAGTGAACGCGTCGCTACCTCGCGCGCCGTCTGGCGAGTTGTTGCACTCTGTAGTTCGATAGTCTGTTCATCGGCATACGGTTTTTCAAACAGCCCAAGGCGGAATTTCTCGGTCAACGTCCGCGCCACGATCTCATCAATTTTCTGCATTGATATCAGTCCACGCGCCACCGCCTCAGCCAGATGACGCGCGCAGTCGTCTTTCGGCAATTCAACGTCCAGCCCGGCGTTAAAGGCCAGCGCGGCCGATTCTGCTGCATCATGCGACACACCATGATGCTGATGCAGGAGGCTGATTCCGCCGTAATCCGCCACGATAATGCCGTCGAAGCCCCAGCGTTCACGCAGGATCTCCGTCATCAGGAATGCATCACTGTGGCCGGGTTGGTTATCGATATCGTGATAGGCGGGCATGACTGAACCGGCGTTGGTGAGCTTGACCGCCATTTCAAACGGTAGCAGGAAGGTATCGTTCAGTTCGCAGAAACCAAGATGTACCGGGGCGTGGTTCCTTGCCCCTTCGCTGAAGGAGTGACCGACATAGTGTTTTAATGTTGCCAGCAGGTCGCGTTTTTCGCCCTGTAAGCCCTCAACGTAGGCGCAAGCCATTACGCCCACCAGCCACGCGTCTTCCCCGAAGGTTTCTTCCGTGCGTCCCCAGCGCACGTCACGCGATACATCCAGGACCGGGGCCAGCCCCTGATGACAGCCCGTCGCCCGCGCCTCTGCTCCAATGCAACGGGCTGCCTGACGAATCAGGTCTGGATCCCAGGTCGAGCCGTAATTGAGCGGCGACGGAAAAAGGGTGGCGTCTTTACACAGCAAGCCGACCAGACATTCTTCATGAAACAACGCCGGGATACCGAGCCGGGTCTCTTCCATCAGCATCTTCTGCAGACGATTCGCCGCGCGCACGCCGGTTTTCGCCTCGACTATGTGCGTCCCGAGCGGGCGTGTGATTTGCCCTACTCCGAGTTTCAGGCGCTCCGTCAGCGCGGTCTGTTCTGCAACACCCGCAAACTCATCACTCATGTCGCTGCGTTCGCGGTGATCGCCGGTTTCGCTCAGCACCAACCAGTACGCATGCATCTGGGCAAACTTTTCTTCCGGCGTCATCCTCGCCAGTAAATCAGCCACGCGTTCAGCTACCGGACGCTGGGCATCCTTATACAGTGCGGTCATCAACTTCCCCTCCGTTAAGGTCATATCGTAAGAGGCAGTATTGAGAAGCAGACGGAGGGCGACAATTGTCGAAATTCACAGGGAAGTTACGTTTTTTCGTTTTATTTCAATTTTGTGAGGCGGCTCGGGAAAGAATGTCACGCAAAAAAATCCCCGGCCAGATGCCAGGGATTTTTCATCAGGAAAGAAGCTTATTTACGCAGTTCGGCGAGGCTCAGCCAGGTTTGCACCACGGTGTCCGGGTTCAGCGACAGACTGTCGATCCCTTCCTCCATTAGCCATGCAGCAAAATCTTCGTGATCTGAAGGCCCCTGGCCGCAGATACCCACGTATTTGCCCTGCTTCTTCGCCGCACGAATCGACATCGACAGCAGTGCTTTCACCGCCTCGTTGCGTTCATCGAACAGCTCAGATACAACCCCGGAATCCCTATCCAGACCCAACGTTAGCTGGGTCATGTCGTTCGAACCGATTGAGAAGCCATCAAAGTATTCGAGGAACTGTTCCGCCAGCAGGGCGTTGGACGGGATCTCACACATCATGATGATTTTGAGACCGTTTTCACCTCGTTTTAGCCCCTGACGCGCCAGTTCATCAATCACCGCTTTCGCCTGGTCCACGGTGCGCACGAAGGGGATCATGATTTCGACGTTGGTTAAATCCATCTCGTTACGTACGCGTTTTACCGCATCGCATTCCAGTGCGAAGCAATCGCGGAAGCTATCAGCCACGTAGCGTCCTGCCCCCCGGAAACCGAGCATTGGGTTTTCTTCTTCCGGCTCGTAACGTTCGCCGCCCACCAGGTTGGCGTATTCGTTGGATTTGAAGTCAGACAGACGCACAATCACGCGCTTCGGATAAAACGCCGCGCCAAGGGTGGCGATCCCTTCGGTGAGACGCCCCACATAGAACTCTTTCGGCGAGTCGTAGCCCTTCATCATTTCGCGAATTTCGTTCTGCAACTTCGGCTCCTGGGCATCAAACTCCAGCAGCGCACGCGGATGCACGCCAATCATACGGTTGATGATGAACTCCAGACGCGCCAGCCCTACGCCCTCATTTGGCAGGCAGGCAAAGTCGAAGGCCCTGTCCGGGTTACCGACGTTCATCATGATTTTGAGCGGCAGATCCGGCATGGTATCGACGCTGGAACTTTTCACGCTAAAGTCGAGCATTTCTGCATAAACGTAGCCGGTATCACCTTCGGCACAGGAGACGGTGACTTTCTCGTCATCTTTCATGCGCTCGGTGGCATCCCCACAACCAACCACGGCCGGGATCCCCAGTTCACGGGCGATAATTGCCGCATGGCAGGTACGTCCGCCACGGTTAGTAACAATCGCCGCCGCTTTTTTCATGATCGGTTCCCAGTCCGGGTCGGTCATGTCGGTCACCAGCACATCACCAGGCTGTATGCGGTTCATTTCGCTGATGTCGTGGATAACCTTCACCGGCCCCGCGCCGATGCGATGGCCGATCGCGCGGCCTTCGGCAATGATTTTCCCCTGAGAATGCAGGGTGTAACGCTCCATCACCTGGCCACGGGAACGCACCGTCTCAGGACGTGCCTGCACGATAAACAGTTTCCCGGTGTGGCCGTCTTTCGCCCACTCGATGTCCATCGGGCGGCCATAGTGTTTCTCGATCTGCACCGCCTGCTTCGCCAGTTCCTGCACCTCGTCGTCGGTCAACGAGAAGCGATCGCGGTCAGCCTGCGGTACATCTTCAATCCGGACTTGTTTGCCATGTTCCTGGGTCGGGGCATATACCATACGAATCTTTTTCGAGCCCATGGTACGGCGCACAATCGATGGGCGACCTTTCTCCAGCGTCGGTTTGTGGACGTAGAATTCGTCCGGGTTGACCGCGCCCTGCACCACCATTTCGCCCAAACCGAAGGCGGAAGTGATGAACACCACCTGGTCAAAGCCGGATTCGGTATCGATGGAGAACATCACCCCGGAAGACGCGAGGTCTGAACGCACCATTCGCTGGACGCCCGCAGAGAGCGCCACGCCACGGTGGTCATAGCCCTGATGCACGCGGTAAGAAATCGCCCGGTCGTTAAACAGTGAGGCGTACACATGCTTCACCGCCACCAGCACGGCGTCGTAGCCCTGCACGTTGAGGAAGGTTTCCTGCTGCCCGGCAAAGGAGGCATCAGGCATGTCTTCAGCGGTGGCAGAAGAACGCACGGCAAACGACGCGTCGGCATCGTCAGCAGAGAGCTGGTCATAAGCCTGATGAATGGCCTTCTCCAACTCTGGCGTAAACGGTGTATCGATGATCCACTGACGGATCTGCGTCCCGGCTTTCGCCAGTGCGGTCACGTCGTCAATGTCGGTTTCATCCAGCAGTTGATATATGCGCTGGTTAACGCCGCTCTGGTCGAGAAACTGATTGAAGGCATCAGCCGTGGTAGCAAACCCGTTGGGCACGGATACACCCAAATCGGACAGATTCGTAATCATTTCACCCAGGGAGGCATTTTTGCCCCCAACGCTATCTACATCATTCATGCCGAGTTGGTTGTACCAAAGCACCAGCGGTGACGAGCTATTGTTGGACATCGAAACAATTCCTTCTATATCCGTCATACTTCAAGTTGCAGGGGTGTTGGCGACCCTCGCTCCCCCCAGTTACCTACTTCAGTAAGTTCCCGGGATTCGCTCTTTTGCTGCCTACCTGCAACTCGAATTATTTAAGATAAGTTATTTAAGAAAAGTGCCAGAAATGAACCGGCTTCGTTATTTATACTGTCATAATTAACCCGCTTAAAAAAACGGTGAATCGTTCAAGCAAATTATTTTTTTGTTTTTTAAGACTGTTCCCCTGCTGGCCTTAACCCCATGATTTATGAGAAATCCCACAAAGAATGGCGGTCTATAGCCCGCATCCCGAAAAATGAACACCCCTTTTCACTAAAAATAAAAACACGCTTTCATTTTTAAATTTAAGACAAAACCGACACGGATATGATTAAAATAAATATAGGCTTCAGCGAATTAACTTAATCTTACCGGATGGTCAAAATGGATATAAATGTCGATCGCCACGTATTTTACATTTCAGACGGCACCGCGATTACCGCCGAGGTACTGGGGCATGCGGTGATGTCGCAATTCCCGGTGTCGGTAAACAGCATTACTTTGCCGTTTGTCGAAAGCGAAGGCCGGGCGAAGGCGGTGAAAGAACAAATTGATGCCATCTATCAGCAATCTGGCGTGCGTCCGCTGGTGTTCTACTCCATCGTTCTGCCAGAAATTCGCACCATCATTTTACAAAGCGAAGGCTTCTGTCAGGATATCGTGCAGGCGCTGGTGGCTCCGTTGCAGGAAGAACTGAAACTCGACCCGACGCCTATCGCCCATCGTACCCACGGGTTGACCCCTGGCAACCTCACCAAATATGATGCCCGTATCGCCGCCATTGACTACACGTTAGCGCATGATGACGGCATTTCACTGCGAAACCTTGATCAGGCGCAGGTGATTTTGCTCGGCGTCTCACGCTGTGGCAAAACCCCGACCAGTCTCTATCTGGCGATGCAGTTTGGTATCCGCGCGGCCAACTATCCGTTCATCGCCGACGATATGGATAACCTGGTGTTGCCCGCCGCGCTGAAACCGTTGCAGCACAAATTATTTGGCCTGACAATCGATCCGGAACGCCTCGCCGCCATTCGCGAAGAACGCCGTGAAAATAGTCGCTACGCCTCAATGCGCCAGTGTCGGATGGAAGTCACCGAAGTTGAGGCGCTGTACCGCAAGAATCAGATCCCTTGGCTGAACAGCACCAACTATTCGGTGGAAGAAATTGCCACCAAAATCCTCGACATTATGGGTCTCAGTCGGCGCATGTACTAATACACTAGTACAGCATGGTGAAATACGCTAGAATCCGTTTGCAATGATTGCGCATCAGGTCACTGAAAATTTTTCAACCTTGAATTCATCGGGGATTGGTTTATCGTGATGCGCATCACTTCCGGTATTCCTGCCGTAGAAGCCACCCAATTCTGAGAGCCACAATGAACAAAACTGATGAACTGCGTTCGGCGCGCATCGACAGTCTGGTAACGCCTGCTGAGTTGGCGCAGCGCTACCCTGTCTCGTCTGAGGTCGCGAGCCACGTCACCGCCTCCCGTCGTCGCATTGAAAAAATCCTTAACGGTGAAGATAACCGCCTGCTGGTGGTCATTGGCCCGTGCTCGATCCATGACCTGGATGCGGCCATGGAGTACGCCCGCCGTTTGCAGGCGCTGCGTGAGAAGCACCAGACACGTCTGGAAATCGTGATGCGCACCTATTTTGAAAAACCGCGCACCGTGGTGGGCTGGAAAGGCCTGATTTCCGATCCGGACCTCAACGGTAGCTATCGCGTAAATCACGGTATCGAGCAGGCGCGTAAACTACTGTTGCAGGTTAACGAGCTGGGTGTCCCGACTGCCACCGAGTTTCTTGATATGGTGACCGGTCAGTTCATCGCCGATTTAATCAGCTGGGGCGCGATTGGTGCCCGCACCACCGAAAGCCAGATCCACCGTGAAATGGCCTCGGCGCTCTCCTGCCCGGTTGGCTTTAAAAACGGCACCGACGGCAACACCCGTATTGCGGTGGATGCGATTCGTGCTGCCCGCGCCAGCCATATGTTCCTGTCGCCGGATAAAAACGGTCAGATGACCATTTACCAGACCAGCGGTAATCCGTACGGGCACATCATCATGCGCGGCGGTAAACAGCCGAACTATCATGCGGCGGATATCGCTGCCGCCTGCGATACGCTGCATGAGTTTGACCTGCCGGAGCAGCTGGTTATTGATTTCAGCCACGGCAACTGCCAGAAACAGCATCGCCGTCAGCTCGACGTGTGTGACGATATTTGCCAGCAGATCCGCAACGGTTCCAGCGCAATTGCTGGGGTAATGGCTGAAAGTTTCCTGCGTGAAGGAACCCAGAAAATCGTCGCCGGACAGCCGCTGGTGTACGGCCAGTCGATTACCGATCCATGCCTGAGCTGGGAAGATAGCGAAATTCTGCTGGATAAACTTTCCGCCGCCATTGATACCCGCTTCTGAGTCTGTTTTTCAGTCGGGTGGCACCCTGTCACCCGACCTATACCCGCGTCACATAACCCTTTTTTTGATCCACTCACCTATTTTTCATAAAAAAGGTTGCTGAGTTTTTTGATTTGTTGATAATGATTATCATTGTTACTTTGATTGCTATTTTTAACATTATGACATCTTTGGATACCACTACCGCCCCCGGCAAAGCGTCCCCGACACCGCAGCCTACCGATCGTCGAGTGAGCAGCCAAAGCCTGCTTGGCAAGGAAGGCCGGGTTATCATCGAGCATGACGGGCACCAGTATCTACTGCGCCAGACCCACGCCGGAAAACTGATCCTCACCAAATAATAGATTTACACCACCACAACATTTCGCCAGCCACCCAGGACACATGCCGAGGCAGCCAGCGCTTTTCACTTTATGGAGAGTTGCATGCTACACCTGCATTGCGCATCGCTGCGCCCGTCTCTGGTTGCGTTAGCTGTTTTCGGTGCCATCAGCCACCCGGCGCTTGCCGCCTCTGAACAAATGACCGTCACCGCCACCGGGAACGAGCGCAGCGCGTTTGAAGCGCCGATGATGGTCTCGGTGATTGACGCCGACACCCCTGAAGGCCAAACCGCCCGTTCCGCCGCCGATATGCTGCGTCAGGTGCCGGGCATCACCCTGGACGGCACCGGTCGCACCAACGGTCAGGATATTAATCTGCGCGGCTACGATCGTCGCGGTGTGCTGGTGATGGTCGACGGCATTCGTCAGGGCACCGACACCGGACACCTGAACAGTACCTTCCTCGATCCAGCGTTGATCAAGCGTATCGAAGTGGTGCGCGGCCCGGGGGCTCTGCTGTACGGCAGCGGTGCACTTGGCGGGGTGATTTCCTATCAAACCGTTGATGCGGCCGACCTACTCTATCTCGGTCAGAACAGCGGCTACCGCGTGTTTGGCACCGGCGGTACAGGCGATCACAGCCTGGGTATGGGTGCCAGCGCCTTTGGTCGCACCGACACCCTCGACGGGATCGTGTCGTGGTCCAGCCGTGATCGTGGTGATTTGAAGCAGAGCGACGGTTTCACCGCCCCTAACGACGAAAGCATCAGCAACTTCCTCGCCAAAGGCAGCTGGAAAATCGACCCGGCGCAGACGCTGACCGGTTCCTTGCGCTACTATAATAACGCCGCCCAGGAGCCGAAAAATCCGCAAACGCCGGGCGCATCCACCAGCAGTAACCCAATGACCGATCGCTCAACCATTCAGCGTGACGCACAGGTGAACTACAAGATTGCGCCAGCAGGCAATGACTGGCTGAACGCCAACCTGACGGGCTACTGGTCCGAAGCACGCATCAATGCGGAAAATCTCGACGGCTCCGGGGAATTCCGCAAGCAAACCACCAAAGGTGCCAAGGTTGAGAACCGCACCCGCCTGTTCACCGACAGCTTCGCCTCCCACCTGCTGACCTACGGCGGCGAGTACTATCGCCAGGAGCAAAACCCTGGCGGCATGACCACCGGCTTCCCTGATGCGCGCATCAACTTCAGCTCCGGCTGGTTGCAGGATGAAATTACCTTGCGCGACCTGCCGGTCACCCTGCTTAGCGGCACGCGCTACGACAACTATCGCGGCAGCAGCGACGGTTACGACGACGTTGACGCCGATAAATGGTCGTCCCGGGCGGGTATGACCATCAACCCGACCGACTGGCTGATGCTGTTTGGCTCTTACGCCCAGGCGTTTCGCGCCCCGACGATGGGCGAGATGTATAACGATTCAAAACACTTCTCCATTAGCAGTTTCTACACTAACTACTGGGTGCCGAACCCCAATCTTCGCCCGGAAACCAACGAAACGCAGGAGTATGGTTTCGGTCTGCGCTTTGAGGATCTGCTGATGGCCAACGACGGCCTTGAGTTTAAAGCCAGCTACTTCGACACCAATGCCAAAGATTACATCACCACCTCGGTTGATTTCGCTGCGGCCACGACCACTTCCATCAACGTGCCTAACGCCAAAATCTGGGGCTGGGACCTGATGACAAAATATACCACCGACCTGTTCAGCCTCGACCTGGCGTACAACCGTACCCGTGGGAAAGACACCGATACCGGCGACTGGCTGACCGCCATTAATCCGGATACCGTCACCTCCCGCCTCGACGTGCCGGTGGCGCACAGCGGTTTCTCCGTGGGCTGGGTCGGGACCTTCGCAGACGATACGAAGAGCATCAGCGCTACGCCGCAGGCAGGCTATGGCGTGAATGACTTTTACGTCAGCTACAAAGGCCAACAGCAGCTGCGCGGCCTGACCACCTCACTGGTGTTCGGTAACGCCTTCGACAAGCAATACTCCTCGCCGCAGGGCATCCCGCAGGATGGTCGTAATGGAAAAATTTTCGTGAGTTATCAGTGGTAATCGCCCGGCCCCGGTTCGCCGGGGCATTTTATCTGCAAGGAAAAGAACTATGACTCTCTACACTCGTTGGCTCGCCCTTAAACAAGAAAACCCCGGCACATACGCACGTGAGATCGCCGCGATGATGCACATCAGCGAAGCCGAACTGACTCAGGCGCGCGTAGGCCACGATGCCTGGCGCTTACAGGGTGCCATCCGCGACGTGCTGGCAGCGCTGGAATCCGCCGGGGACGTGAAGTGCATCTGCCGCAACAAATATGCCGTCCACGAACAGACGGGCAGTTTCACCAACCAGCATCTCAGCGGTCACGCTGGGCTGGTGCTGAACCCGCGCGCGCTGGATCTGCGTCTGTTCCTTAACCAGTGGGCCAGCATGTTCCACATTAGCGAAACCAGCGCCCATGGGGAACGTCAGAGCATTCAGTTCTTCGATAATCAGGGTGACGCGCTATTGAAGGTTTACCCCACTGACGCCACCGATATGACCGCATGGGGCAATATTCTGGCCCGCTTTATCCATGCTGATAACCCGCCACTCGAACTGAAAGCAGCCGACACCCCCGCTACCCGCGGCGAAATTGACGGAAAAACACTCGATGGCGAATGGCGAGCAATGACCGATGTGCATCAGTTTTTCACCCTGCTCAAGCGTCACAATCTCAGCCGCCAGCAGGCGTTCCGTCTGGTCGCCGACGATTTGGCCTGTCAGGTTGATAACGACGCGGTCACCCGTCTGTTAGCCAGCGCCCATCAGGATGCCAACGAGATTATGATTTTCGTCGGCAACCGTGGCTGCGTACAGATTTTCACCGGTGCAGTCGAAAAAGTGGTGCCCATGAAAGGCTGGCTGAACATCTTCAACCCTGCGTTTACCCTGCATCTGCGGGAAGACACCATCGCCGAAACCTGGGTGACCCGTAAACCGACCGCCGATGGGCACGTCACCAGCCTGGAGCTGTTCGCCGCCGATGGGACGCAGATTGCGCAGTTGTACGGCCAGCGGACCGAAGGCGAACCGGAGCAAACGCAGTGGCGCGCACAGATTGAAGCGCTGATGGCGAAAGGGTTAGCCGCATGAGAGCCGTCGTCGCATTGACAGCCATCCTGCCGTTACTGGCAGGTGCGGCAGCACAAAAAGTGGTGACGCTTGGCGGCGACGTGACCGAGATTGTCTATGCCCTAGGGGCGCAAAGCGCCCTTGTGGCGCGAGACAGCACCAGCCAGTGGCCCCCTGAAGCACTCCAGCTGCCGGACGTCGGCTACCTGCGCCAGCTGAACGCCGAAGGTATTCTTGCCACCCGCCCAACCACCGTGCTGGCAAGCGTGCAGGCACAGCCATCGCTAGCGCTAAAGCAGGTGGCGCAAAACGGCGTGACCGTCGTGAGTATTCCCGGCAATAACGATTTGTCGGTGATTGATGACAAAGTCCGGATCGTTGCCGCGGCGCTGCATAAAGATGCCGAAGGTGAACAGCTTCGCAAGAATTTGAAACAGGCACTGGAGGCATTACCTAAAACGCGACTTAATAAGCGGGTGCTATTCATTCTCAGCCACGGCGGCATGAGTGCCATGGCTGCAGGACAGCAAACCGGTGCGGACGCGGCGATTCGCGCGGCGGGCTTGCAAAATGCCATGCAGGGCGTTAACCGCTACCAGCCGCTTTCGCAGGAAGGCGTGATCGCCAGCCAGCCGGATTTGGTGGTGATTTCGTCCGACGGCGTCAAAGGCATGGGCGGTGAAGCCGGGCTGTGGCAACTTCCGGGTCTGGCGCAGACGCCTGCCGGGCGCAATAAGCAGGTTCTGCTGGTTGATGATATGGCGTTGCTTGGTTTCAGCATCCGCACCGCGGAGGCTATCCAACAATTGCGTCATAAAGCGGAGCAACTCCCCTGATGACGCCGTGGATTTACCGCTCGCTGTGGTCGCTGCTGGCGCTACTGATGCTATTAACACTGGCTGCTACCACTTTTGGTGCGCTGAAGCTGCCGCTGGATTTGCTCTGGCACGGCGACAGCGTACTGCGCCAGATCTGGTTCACCATTCGTCTGCCGCGCGTGCTGCTGGCGTTGACCATTGGCGGGTCGCTGGCGCTGGCGGGCTGCGTGATGCAGGGCTTATTTCGCAACCCGTTAGCCGATCCGGGCCTGCCGGGGATCAGCAGCGGTGCGGCGCTGGCGGTCGCGCTGTGGGTGGTATTACCTTTCTCGTTGCCGCTGGTGTTAATGCTCTACGCCCCGATGCTGGCGGCATTTCTCGGCAGCCTGGCGGTGACGATGGTGATTTTTGTTCTCAGCCAAAGGCATGAAAATTCGTTATCGCGCCTGCTGCTGGTCGGGATTGCTATCAATGCCCTATGCGGCGCGGCGGTGGGCGTACTGTCGTGGTTGAGTAACGACGCGCAGCTACGTCAGCTTTCGCTGTGGGGAATGGGCAGCCTGGGTCAGGCGCAATGGTCAACCCTACTGGTGACCGCCTCAGTCATGCTGCCGACGGTGACGATTATCTGGCGGCTGGCGAAACCGCTGAATCTGTTGCAGCTCGGGGATGAAGAAGCGCATTACCTCGGGGTCAACGTCCAGCAGATCCAGCGGCGGCTGTTGCTGTGCAGCGCCCTGCTGGTCGCAGCGGCGGTGGCCGTCAGCGGGGTAATTGGCTTCATTGGCCTGGTCGTACCACATTTACTCCGGATGTGGCTCGGGGCTGACCATCGAGCGGTGATCCCCGGTTCGGTGTTAGTCGGTGCCATTCTGCTGCTGGTGGCCGATACACTGGCACGCACGCTGGTTGCACCGGCGGAGATGCCGGTCGGGCTGCTCACCAGTCTGATGGGCGCGCCGTGGTTCTTATGGATGATTTTCCGTCGAGGGGGCCAGCATGGCTAATCACTTACAGGCCCTGAATCTCTGCTATTCGCCCGTGCTACGTGATATCAACCTCAGCCTTGAACCCGGCGAGCTGGTGGCGCTGATTGGCCCTAATGGTGCCGGGAAGTCCACCCTGCTGCGGGTACTGACCGGTTATTTGTCGCCGGATAACGGACAGTGCCTGCTGCACGGAAAATCCCTTTGCGAATGGTCTGCACAGGCACTGTCCCGCCATCGGGCGGTGATGCGCCAACAAAGCCAGCTCGGGTTTGACTGGCCGGTTGATGCGGTAATTGCGATGGGGCGTGCGCCTTGGGAACAGGCCGACAGCCGTCGGGTAGTCAAACAGGTGATGGATCTCACCGGCTGTGCACCGCTTTCAGCGCGGAAATACAACACCCTTTCCGGCGGAGAACAGCAGCGGGTTCAGCTGGCACGAGCCCTGGCACAGCTATGGGTGAAAGATGCGCCTCAGGGCTGGTTGTTTCTGGATGAACCGACCTCGGCGCTGGATTTGTATCATCAGCAGCATCTGCTGCGCTTACTTAAACAACTCACCGCCACGGGTCAGCTTCACGTCTGCGCCGTGCTACACGATTTGAACCTCGCCGCACTGTGGGCAGATAAACTGCTGCTGTTGCATCAGGGCGAAATTGTCGCCCAGGGTAGCCCGCAGCAGGTGCTGCAGGCCGATACATTGCGCCGTTGGTACGGTGCCGAGGTGCATATCGGTCAGCACCCCGGCAGCCCGACGCCACAGGTCTTTTTAGCCCCGTAACCTCAGCTCGAACAGCTTACTTCCAGCCGCTTGCCCCACTCGGGTGGGCGGCTGGCGTAATCGCTGCCGCAGTCGGCAAACGGGTTACGCAGCGCGTCATGCAGACGAATAAACTCTTCATACTCTCCGCGTTCCGCCTGCTCTATAGCGCGCTGTGCCAGCCAGTTGCGCAGCACGATCGCCGGGTTATGCTGCTTCATGCTCTGCTGACGAGTCGCGTCATCCACCTGATCCTGCTGCAAACGTGCCCGATAACCGCTAAACCACGCATCAAATGCCGCCCTGTCGATAAATTCATCGCGCAACGGCGAAGCCGCACTGTGCTGTTCGGTTTCACCCAGCATCCGGAAGGTACGAGTGTAATCACTCCCTTCGCGCTCCATCAGGCCAAACAGGCCGTTGAGCAATTCATTATCGCCCTTCTGCTCAGTGATCAGACCGAGTTTGCGGCGCATGTGCTGTCCGTATTCCACCAGCAGCGCTTCCTGATAGCCGTCGAGGGCGTCGTTAAGCGCATCCACCGCAATAAACGGCGATAGCGACTGCGCCAGCCGCTGAAGATTCCACAGCGCCGCCGCAGGCTGATTATCAAAGCTGTAGCGACCCTGATGATCAGAATGGTTACAGATAAAGCCGGGCTGATAATCGTCAAGGAATCCAAACGGACCGTAGTCCATAGTCAGCCCGAGAATCGACATATTGTCGGTGTTCATCACCCCGTGGCAAAAGCCGACGGTCTGCCAGCGGGCAATCATCTGCGCCGTTTTTGTGACAACGTCACGAAACCACAGGGTGTATTTATCGGCCTCTTCCAGCAGGTGCGCCCAGTGATGACGAATCACATAATCTGCCAGCTCACGAACCTTCTCAGGCTCACGACGGTAATAGAAATGTTCGAAGTGACCGAAACGGACATGGCTTTCTGCCAGACGCATCAGCATCGCGCCCTGCTCAACCGTTTCGCGGTACACCGGCGTATCGCTGGTGACTACCGACAGCGCACGAGTGGTCGCGATGCCAAGGGCAAACATCGCCTCGGAGGCCAGACTTTCACGCAGCGTCGAACGCAGTACAGCGCGCCCGTCACCCATGCGGGAATACGGCGTCAGGCCCGCACCTTTCAGGTGCCAGTCGTAGCGACGACCATCCGCCAGTTGCTGTTCGCCGAGCAAGATCCCGCGCCCGTCACCCAGTTGCCCGGCCCAGACGCCAAACTGATGTCCGCTATAGACCTGGGCCAGCGGTTGCATCCCGGGGAGTAGCACTTCACCGCCCCACACGCCTGCCCCCTTCTCAGGGCTGAACAATGCAGGCGGTAGCGCGAGGCTCTCGGCTAGCGGAGCGTTATGCCATATCAGCCGCGCGTTAGTCAGCGGGGTTGGTGACAGTTCGGTATAAAAATCTGGCAGCTCATCGCGCCAGTGATGGGTAAAAGACAGGGTCATGGTTCCTCCTGTCTGTAGTGTAGTGCCTGTGCGAGTGGAAAAACACGGGCGGGATGCAGGGTTATTGCTGCACCAGGCGGGTTAAGGCGGCCATATCCACGGCGGGCCACAGTGCGCCCTGCATAGCGCTCAGGCCCCATGGCTCAAGGCGTTCGAGGATTTGTTGATTATCGACCCCAGCGGCCATGATGGCACTGCAACAGGGCTGAACCTGGGCAATGATCGCCCGCATAAAGGGATCAAAAGATAATAATAACGCCTGCTGCTGAATAAAGTTTTTATCCAGCACGACACGTTTGAACAGCCCGAAAAAAACGGCCTGCGTTGAGGCATGTCCGGCACCAAAATTGGCCAGTACCAGAGGAAAATGATTCGCTAACTGAGCCAGCAAATGAGTGTTATCGACCGCGTTCAGTTCGGGAAAGTTTTCTTCAACCGTCAATTCCAAAAAGGAAAACCGAGCGGCTTCATCTGCCAGGGCTTTTTGTGTTAACAACGCCAAGGCAATTGCGGGGGTTATATTAATCCACGCAATGATTTTCTGCTGAATAAAAAAGATCTGACAGTTTTCAAGGACCGCAAGTTTTTCACGAAACAGAGAGATTTCCTGTTCACCGTTAAGTCGTGCTGTCACCAGACTGGTCGGGGTGCGTACCCCGTCGTCGACGCCAACAAAGTTGGCGATTATTTCCAGACCCATGAGTTGACCCCCGCCATTTTTGGCAGGCACGAATAACAATTCGGTTTTCCAGGCTTTATCGAGAGTAACAATCATTGCGCCCACCCCTGTTCAAGGGACATCCCTGGTCGCGGCTGTGTTGATCCAGTAGAAAACAAAATCTTTGATTTTAAGAAGTTTAATTTCATTCGTTCCTTTTTACTTCAGGAATTCCTTTGCATTATCATTAGGATGATTGTAATCCATATTCGTATAGCCGCACAATCCAGAGATTCATTAGCTGAATGAGATGGCGATCGATAATTATTTCCCTGACGGTTTTTATATTTTATTTTCACCACTAAAAAGGGGCTGCTAGCCCCTTTTTGTTTTCTGCTAAATGCGTCTGGCTTGCCAGAAGTTCTTGCGCCAGTACACATTATCCAGCGAGGAACGGGTGACGCCCTGACTGGTTGAGGCATGGATAAACTGATTATCCGTATCATAGATCCCGACATGCAGACCATTGCCCCCGGATCCGGTCTTAAAGAAAACGAGGTCCCCCGGCAATAAATCGTCCTTGTCGATTTCGGTGCCAATTTTCGACTGCTGCTTCGTTTCTCGTGGCAGCTGCAAATCAAACTTATCGCGGAATGTCATCATCACGAACGCGGAACAATCCACGCCTCGACGTGTGCTGCCGCCGTAGCGATACGGTGTTCCACGCCAGTTCGCCAACTGTTCATTAAGGTTGGCGATGACGGTTATAGAGTCCGAAAGCCGCGGGTTCGGTGGCGGTGCCCGGTGGCTGCTACATCCTGCTAAAATTAACGCTGCCACGAAAATAAATAAGAGACGCATATCCTGGCGTTTCCTCTGATATTTTTTATAGAAATAATGTAGCCTGCGAATTTGTGATTTTGCAAGAAACCTTCCGGTTATAGCGCAGAAATCAATACTTGTACGCCATCCGCATTAAGCTTTTTGAACGGCATATCATACGCAGCCGTCAAATTTTCGACGGTCAAAACGTGCGGCGTTTCACCGCTGGCCAACAGTTGCCCGCGACGCATTAGCCATGTCTGGCTGGCAAAACGTAGCGTGTGATTCAGGTCATGACTGCTCATCACAATGGTGATTCCAGCGAGCCGGAGTTCTGCCAGCAACCGATCCAGCGCCGCTTGTTGTGCGACATCGAGGCTATTCATTGGCTCATCCAACAGCAATAATTGCCCGTGTGGATTGCCTCGCGGATGAATTTGCAGCACCACCGCCGCAAGGCGCACGCGCTGCCATTCGCCACCCGAAAGCTGGTTAACCTGACGCGCCAGCTTATCGTCAAGGCCCAATTTTTCAGCGATTTCTTGCTGGAGGGCGTGCTGTGTTTTATCGGGCTGATGCAGCGTCAGGTAATGCCAGACCGGCATGGCAAACGGCGGGGTCTGATGTTGCATCAGATACGCCCGATGACGTGCCAGCTCTGGCGCTGGCCAGTCGGTTATCGGTTTGCCCTCTAGCGTTATCTGCCCTTTGCCCTGGCTCAAACCGGCCATTCTGGCGAGCAGCGTGCTTTTCCCGGCACCGTTTGGACCTACAAGATGCACCATTTCACCGGAGCAAACCTCCGCGTTAAGTGGCTGTAACCGCCCTGCCTCCTGCACGCCCTGCAACTGCATCAGCGACACGATTATTTCGCCAGCGCCAGCTTGATGGCTTCCATCACGATCGGATCTTCCGGGGTCATATCCGGCGAGAAGCGCTGGACGACTTCGCCATCACGACCAATCAGGAATTTTTCGAAGTTCCATAGGATATCGCCCTGTACTTTTGGCGCGCGGCCTTTGCTGGCCATGCGTTCATAGAACCCGCTGCTTTCCGGCGCGACGGCGACAGGGGCGGCGCTGGTCAGCTTCTGATACAGCGGATGACGATGCTCGCCATTCACATCGATTTTACTGAACATGGGGAACGTCACGCCGTAGGTGGTGCTGCAGAAGGTTTTGATCTCTTCGTCGCTGCCCGGTTCCTGACCAAGGAACTGATTGCATGGGAAACCGAGGACGGTGAAACCCTCTTTACTCCATGCTTCCTGGATGTTCTCCAGTTGTTCGTATTGTGGCGTCAGCCCACACTGGGAGGCGACGTTCACCACCAGCAGCACGTTACCTTTAAACTGCTCGAGACTGACGTTTTCACCGTCGATGGTGGTGACATTTGTGTTGAGAATATCGTGTTGCATAGCGTCCTCTTGGGTTATCAGCTAGCGCCTAACGGCCAGCCCTTAATAGTAGCCAGATAAATACAGGTGCGCCCAGGGTAGCGGTGACGACGCCGATCGGCAACTCTGCCGAGGCCAGCGCCAGACGGGCAATAATATCAGCGAACAACAACGCTGCCCCTCCTGCCAAAACGCAGGCCGGGAGCAGCACACGGTGATCGGTCAGGCCGCACAGGCGCAAAATATGAGGGATAACCAGGCCTATAAAGCCGATGGCACCCGAGAGCGCCACGCTGACGCCCACCAGCCAGCCTGTCGCCAGCACCAGCAGCCTGCGCCATAACCATAGCGGCAGGCCCAATTGCCGGGCAGAGGTTTCGCCGAGCGACAGCAAATTCAGCGGCTGCGATTGCAGGCAAATCCAGCCGATAACCGGTAGCAGCGCCACCATCAGCCAGCCCTGATGCCAGTCTACGCCGCCAAACCCGCCCATCATCCAGTACATCAGCTGGCGCAGGTCAAAAGACGTTGAGAAATAGACCGCCCAGGTCATCGCCGCGCTACAGATGATCCCCAGCGCCACGCCGGCTAACAGCAAACGGCTGGTCGACAGATGACGACGGGCAAAGCGCAGCAGGATAACGGTGATAATCAGCGCACCCGCGATGGCACACAGGCCCAGCGCCCAGCCGGGCAATAGCCCTTGCCCCAGCAGCACCGCTGCAATCAGCCCGACGCCCGCGCCGTTAGAAACCCCGAGCAGCCCGGGCTCCGCCAGCGGGTTCTCAAACAACGCCTGCATGATAGCCCCGGAGACCGCCAGCGCCGCACCAACCAGCACTACCGCTACGGTACGCGGCAGGCGAATCTGCCACACGAACAGGTCGCCACGCGGCGTAAACCAATCGCCGGGGGCTATCCACTGTTCACCCGCGCACAGGCTGATGAATACGGCGAGCAAGAGCAGCAACAGTAAGACACCCAGCCATCGCTGGTTTCGTTGCTGCTGGCGTTGGGCGAGTCGTTGCATAGCGTCCTGAAATGTTGAGGTGAAGTGTCTGATTTTATTGTGCCTGACGGCCGCAGGAAAGAAAAAAGGCCGCAGGAGCGGCCTTTTTAGTTAATCAGAAATTATTCTGCTTTGGGCGAAGCGTTTTCGACTCGGCTTTTCAACTTCTGGCCGGGTCTGAAGGTCACCACGCGCCGGGCTGTAATGGGAATATCTTCGCCCGTCTTCGGGTTGCGCCCGGGGCGTTGATTTTTATCGCGCAAATCGAAGTTACCAAAACCGGAGAGTTTTACCTGCTCACCGTTTTCAAGAGCGCGACGGATCTCTTCGAAAAACAGCTCTACCAGCTCTTTGGCATCCCGTTTGCTAAGCCCAAGCTTATCAAACAGATATTCTGACATTTCAGCTTTTGTAAGCGCCATAGGTTCAATCCCTCAATGATGCCTGGAATCGCTCTTTTAATGCCTCTACACATTTGGCAACGGTAGCGGCAATCTCCTCTTCTTCGAGTGTACGGCTGGTATCCTGAAGGATTAGGCTGATAGCGAGGCTCTTGAAACCTTCCTCTACGCCCTTACCGCGGTACACGTCAAACAAGTTTACGCCAACTACCTGATTTACGCCAACTTTCTTACACTCGTTGAGAATATCAGCGGCTGGGACGTTTTCAGCCACGACCACAGCGATGTCGCGACGGTTCGCCGGGAAGCGAGAAATCTCTTTCGCCTGAGGAACCACGCGGTCTGCGAGCTTGTTCCACTCCAGCTCAAATACCATCGTGCGACCGTTCAAGTCCAGTTTACGTTCTAGCTCTGGATGAACAACCCCAATGAAACCAATACGTTCGCCTTTCAGATAAATCGCCGCGGACTGCCCCGGATGCAGCGCTGGGTTGGCTTCGGCTTTGAACCGGATATCACCGAGTTTGCCGGTCAGCTCCAGAACGGATTCGAGATCGCCTTTTAAATCATAGAAATCAACTGTCTCTTTCGCCAGGTTCCAGTGTTCATCATAACGGTTACCGCAGATAACGCCGCTCAGCATCACATCCTGGCGGATGCCCAACGGGGCCTGGGTGTCCGGCACGAAGCGCAGACCACTTTCAAAGATACGCACGCGGCTCTGCTGACGGTTCTGGTTGTAGACCACGGTGCCCAGCAGGCCGGTCCACAGCGACAGACGCATGGCCGACATTTCGCTGGAAATTGGACTTGGCAGGATCAGTGCTTCTTCACCTGGATGAACAAGCTGCTGCACTTTCGGGTCGACGAAGCTGTAGGTGATCACTTCCTGGTAGCCTTTGTCATTCAGCATGGTTTTCACACGCTTGAGGGACAGGTTAGCCTCGTGATGATGACCCATGATCAGACCCGCCTGAACCGGCGCATCCGGGATATTGTTGTAGCCGTATACGCGGGCCACCTCTTCTACCAGGTCTTCTTCGATTGAAATATCGAAACGCCAGCTCGGCGCAACGGCCTGCCACTGGTCCTGACCTTCAGTCACTTCGCAGCCCAGACGGCGCAGGATATCGCTGACCTGTTCATCGGCAATATGATGGCCAATCAGGCGGTCCAGTTTGCTACGACGCAGCGTGATGGTGGCACGTTTCGGCAGCGTGGCATCGTTCGTCACATCGATAACCGGGCCAACTTCGCCGCCGCAGATATCAACCAGCAGGCGGGTAGCTCGCTCCATGGCTTTATACTGCAACGCCGGATCCACCCCGCGCTCGTAGCGGTGGGATGCATCAGTATGCAGACCGTGGCGGCGCGCACGACCGGTGATGGACAGCGGGCTGAAGAAGGCACATTCCAGCAGTACGTTTTGCGTTTCGTCATTGACGCCAGAGTGCTCGCCACCGAAGATGCCGCCCATCGCCAGTGCTTTGCTGTGATCGGCAATAACCAGCGTATCCGCGTTCAGTTTGGCTTCGTTGCCGTCCAGCAACACCAGGGTTTCACCCTCTTTCGCCATACGTACTACGATCCCGCCGTCAATGCGATCCAGATCAAAAGCATGCATCGGCTGACCCAGTTCGAGCAGCACATAGTTAGTTACATCGACAACCGCATCGATGGAACGGATCCCGCAGCGACGGAGTTTTTCTTTCATCCACAGTGGCGTTGCGGCTTTAACGTTAATGCCCTTAACCACGCGGCCCAGATAGCGTGGGCAGGCCTCAGCGGCCTCAACCTTGATGGAGACAGTATCATTGATGGTCGCTGCAACTGGAGCCATTTCTGGCACGTTCAGCGGCTGCTGGTTAAGTACCGCGACATCGCGAGCCACACCGATAATTCCCAGGCAGTCTGCACGGTTTGGGGTGACGCTGATCTCGATGGTATTGTCATCAAGCTTCAGGTATTCACGGATATCGGTTCCCAGCGGCGCATCAGCAGGCAGTTCGATAATGCCATTGTGATCGTCGGAAATACCCAGCTCTGAGAACGAGCACAGCATGCCTTCGGACGGTTCGCCGCGCAGCTTTGCCGCTTTGATTTTGAAATCGCCCGGCAAAACCGCACCGATGGTAGCGACGGCTACTTTCAGGCCCTGACGGCAGTTTGGAGCGCCGCAGACGATATCCAGCAGGCGTTCGCCACCGACGTTGATTTTGGTGACACGCAGTTTGTCTGCGTTCGGGTGTTGACCGCACTCGACCACTTCACCGACAACCACGCCGTTGAATGCGCCAGCGACTGGCTCAACGCCATCGACTTCCAGACCCGCCATCGTGATTTGGCCCGATAGCGCTTCGCTGTCAATTGCCGGGTTGACCCATTCGCGTAACCACAGTTCACTGAATTTCATTGTTCTGTCCTGCCCTTATTTAAACTGTTTGAGGAAACGCAGATCGTTTTCGAAGAATGCACGCAGATCGGTGACGCCGTAACGCAACATGGTCAGACGCTCCATTCCCATCCCAAAGGCGAAACCGGAATAGACTTCCGGGTCAATACCGACGTTGCGCAGTACGTTCGGATGCACCATGCCGCAACCCAGCACTTCCAGCCACTTGCCGTTTTTACCCATCACATCAACTTCCGCAGAGGGTTCGGTGAACGGGAAATAGGAAGGACGGAAACGGATCTGCAGGTCTTCTTCAAAGAAGTTACGCAGGAAATCATGCAAGGTGCCTTTCAGATTGGTAAAGCTGATGTTGGTATCAACAATCAGGCCTTCCATCTGATGGAACATCGGGGTGTGAGTCTGATCGTAGTCATTACGATAGACGCGGCCCGGTGCAATGATACGGATAGGTGGCTGCTGGTTTTTCATGGTGCGGATCTGCACGCCAGATGTCTGGGTACGCAGCAGACGGGTCGCATCAAACCAGAAAGTGTCGTGGTCAGCACGTGCCGGGTGGTGGCCTGGAATGTTCAGGGCATCGAAGTTGTGATAATCATCTTCGATTTCCGGGCCAGTCGCCACGGTAAAGCCGAGCTCACCGAAGAAACTTTCAATGCGGTCGATGGTGCGCGTGACCGGGTGAAGGCCACCGGTTTCAATGCGACGGCCAGGCAGAGAAACGTCGATGGTTTCTGCAGCCAGACGGGCATTCAGCGCAGCGCCTTCGAGGTCGGCTTTACGCGCGTTCAGCGCCTGTTGAACCTGCTCTTTCGCTTCGTTGATAACGGCGCCCGCAGCCGGACGTTCTTCCGCCGGCAGTTCACGCAGGGTGGTCATCTGAAGGGTCAGGTGCCCTTTCTTACCCAGATATTCGACGCGCACGTTGTCCAGCGCGGTAACATCTGAAGCTTCGTTAATGGCTGCCTTGGCACTGGCAACCAGCTCTGCGAGATGTGACATGGTTTTCCTCAATAATGTCGGTATAGGTACCGAGACCGATTTGTCCTAACTAATACGAGCACAGATACGAAAAAAGCCTCCCTGGGGAGGCTTTCTGGCGCTGTTTTCCGTTTCGTCTTTCACGCGCTAGCCTCCTGGAATCAGGTGCTAAAGTAAAAAAAGAAGCGGAAAATAGCAGCATTCATGCTTGCATTACCTTGTCTGATACGGTGAGTGACGGTCCGAACGAAAAGAGGGAGGCAAGCCTCCCTCTTCAACTGGCTTAAGCCAGAGCTGATTTCGCTTTTTCGACCAGAGCGGTGAACGCTACTTTGTCGAATACTGCGATGTCAGCCAGGATCTTACGGTCAATTTCAACAGAGGCTTTTTTCAGGCCATTGATGAATTTGCTGTAAGAAATGCCGTTCTGACGTGCTGCTGCGTTGATACGCGCAATCCACAGTTGACGGAACTGACGCTTACGTTGACGACGGTCACGGTAAGCGTACTGACCAGCTTTGATAACAGCCTGGAAGGCAACGCGGTATACGCGTGAACGCGCACCGTAGTAGCCTTTAGCTTGTTTCAAAATTTTCTTGTGACGTGCACGTGCAATTACACCACGTTTTACGCGAGCCATATGTGCTCTCCTGTCTCTATATTCTTAGTTAAAAAAGTTAAACGTTAACGACTTATGCGTACGGAAGGCACGCGATTACCAGACCCAAATCGCCTTTAGAAACCATGGCTTTTGGACGCAGGTGACGTTTACGCTTAGTAGCTTTTTTGGTCAGAATATGACGCAGGTTAGCGTGCTTGTGCTTAAAACCACCTTTACCGGTTTTTTTAAAGCGCTTAGCAGCACCGCGTACGGTCTTGATCTTTGGCATTTTAATAACTTCCACTTCGCATTGTTGAAAAATGAAACATAGGCGAACAAAGACTGCGAGGCCCGAGAGCCCCACGGTCAATGCTACTTGAAGGCCTTACTGTTTCTTCTTAGGCGCGAGCACCATGATCATCTGACGGCCTTCGATCTTCGTTGGGAAGGATTCGACTACTGCCAGTTCACTCAGATCGTCACGGACGCGGTTAAGCACTTCCATACCAATCTGTTGGTGGGCCATTTCACGACCGCGGAAACGCAGTGTGATTTTGGCCTTATCGCCCTCTTCGAGAAAGCGTACCAGGCTGCGGAGTTTTACCTGGTAATCGCCATCGTCGGTGCCAGGACGGAATTTAATTTCCTTAACCTGAACAATCTTTTGCTTCTTCTTCTGTTCCTTAGAAGATTTGCTCTTTTCATAGAGGAATTTGCCGTAGTCCATGATTCGGCAAACTGGCGGTTCGGCGTTAGGGCTGATCTCTACCAGATCCACTCCTGCTTCTTCAGCTTTTTCCAGAGCTTCTCTCAGACTCACAATACCAAGCTGTTCGCCTTCCAGACCTGTTAAGCGAACTTCCTGAACTCGAATCTCGCCATTAATACGATTCGGACGTGCCGTTTGTACTCGTTTTCCGCCTTTAATACTTTATTCCTCCAGTTGTTGAAGACTACGGCTGCGTATTTCTGTCAGCAGCTTCTCGATCACTTCGTTTACGTCCACAGTGCCGAGGTCTTTTCCGCGACGGGTGCGCACGGCAACTTTGCCTGCTTCAACCTCTTTGTCGCCACAAACCAGCATATACGGGACACGACGTAATGTGTGCTCGCGGATTTTAAAGCCTATCTTCTCATTTCTCAAGTCTGCTTTTACGCGAATGCCTGCATTTTGTAGTTTATGCGTCAATTCGTTAACGTATTCAGCCTGAGAATCAGTGATATTCATCACCACGACCTGCACCGGTGCCAGCCATGTTGGGAAGAATCCAGCGAACTCTTCGGTAAGAATACCGATGAAGCGCTCGATGGAACCCAGAATGGCGCGGTGAATCATCACAGGCACCTGACGCTCGTTGCTTTCACCTACATAAGAGGCGTTAAGACGCTGCGGCAGGGAGAAGTCCAGCTGTACTGTTCCGCACTGCCAAGCACGATCGAGGCAGTCATACAGTGTAAATTCAATTTTCGGGCCGTAGAAGGCACCTTCACCCAGTTGATACTCAAACGGGATGTTGTTTTCTTCCAGAGCCACGGCCAGATCGGCTTCCGCACGATCCCATGTTTCATCGCTACCGATACGTTTTTCCGGACGAGTCGACAGCTTGACCACGATTTTCTCGAAGCCAAAGGTGCTATACATATCGTAGACCATACGAATACAGGCGTTAACTTCGTCACGCACCTGGTCTTCAGTACAGAAGATATGTGCATCGTCCTGGGTAAACCCACGAACACGCATCAGACCATGCAGCGCACCTGATGGCTCGTTACGATGGCAGCTACCGAACTCCGCCATACGCAGCGGCAGATCGCGATAGGATTTCAAACCCTGGTTGAAGATCTGCACGTGGCCCGGGCAGTTCATCGGCTTGATACAGTATTCACGGTTCTCAGAAGAGGTGGTGAACATCGCATCTTTGTAGTTGTCCCAGTGACCTGTTTTTTCCCACAGGACACGGTCCATCATGAACGGGCCTTTCACTTCCTGATACTGGTACTCTTTCAGCTTAGAGCGTACGAAAGTTTCCAGTTCACGGAAAATAGTCCAGCCATCGTTATGCCAGAACACCATACCCGGCGCTTCTTCCTGCATGTGATACAGGTCAAGCTGCTTGCCGATTTTACGGTGGTCACGTTTGGCGGCTTCTTCAAGACGCAACAAATAGGCATTAAGCGCTTTTTTATCTGCCCAAGCGGTACCGTAGATGCGTTGCAGCATCTTGTTATCGCTGTCGCCACGCCAGTAGGCACCGGCAGTTTTCATCAGTTTGAAGTGATGGCAGAAACGCATATTCGGCACGTGCGGACCGCGGCACATGTCGACGTATTCTTCGTGATGATACAAGCCAGGCTTGTCATCATGGGCGATGTTTTCATCGAGAATGGAGACTTTATAGCTTTCACCACGCGATACAAACGTTTCGCGCGCTTCGTGCCAGCTCACCTTTTTCTTGATGACATCGTAGTTTTTCTCCGCCAGCTCGTGCATGCGCTTTTCGAGGGCGTCGATATCTTCCTGAGTCAGGGTGTGGTCAAGGTCAACGTCATAGTAGAAACCGTTATCAATGACCGGACCGATAGCCATTTTGGTATGCGGCCAAAGCTGTTTGATTGCGTGTCCCAGCAGGTGCGCACAGGAGTGACGAATGATCTCCAGACCGTCTTCATCTTTCGCGGTAATCAGCGACAGCGTAGCGTCCTGTTCAATGAGATCGGAAGCATCAACCAGCTCACCGTTAACACGGCCAGCAATGGTGGCTTTCGCCAGACCCGGACCAATATCCAGGGCAACATCCATTGGACTTACCGCGTTGTCGTAATGGCGTTGACTGCCATCAGGAAGAGTAATTACAGGCATGTTATATCCTTATTCGCAGTGGTGCCCCGCACGAAAGAGCACATGCAAAACAATTTTTGAAAAGTTAACAGCAGGGATTACCGGGTTTCTCGCTTCACTCTGCGGAAAAAGACGTCTGAACGATATATCGCCCTCGGCCAGCCCGATAGGTGCCATTAAGTACCCGGACATACTACACGTCTTGGGCCTGGGTTAAAAGCCCGCCTTTAATTGTGGAAATGTAATAAAAGATTTGAAACAGCACGTTGATTGCCAGCCAACACGCGTTTCCCCATCATAACTGCCTTTGACCGGAGCAGTTATGCGTCACCTTCTGGCTATCCTCCAACGCTATGGCATTGACCTGAACGACCCTTCATCCTTAGTCATTGTCTTCGGATATATTTTTATCACTGCAGTTGTGGTGCATTTTATTTTCAAACTGACACTGCGCAAAATAGAAAAACACGCAGAAAGCGGTTCAAAACCGTGGTTGAAAATATTTGCCCAACATAAATTATTTCACCGCGTATCGCTGATGTTGCAGGGCGTTCTGGTCAATGCGCAGTTAATGTTTTACCTGGCGACGGGCAGTCACGCCGGAACGCTACTCAGCATTTGCACACAGCTGTGGGTTCTGCTGTTCTCCCTGCTCTCTTTCTTTTCGCTTTTGGACGTTATTCTCAAGCTTTCCCGTCAGTATAAGTTTGCCGGTCAGCTCCCGCTGCGCGGGATTTTCCAGGGCGTAAAACTGGTCGCCGCATCGATTGTCGCGATCCTGATGATTTCTCTGCTGATTGGTAAATCCCCAACCATTCTGTTCAGCGGCCTTGGTGCAATGGCTGCGGTATTAATGTTGGTATTTAAAGATCCGCTCCTCGGCCTGGTGGCGGGAATTCAACTTTCTGCGAATACCATGTTGCATATGGGTGACTGGCTGGAAATGCCGAAATACGGCGCAGACGGCACGGTTATAGATATCGGCCTGACGACGGTTAAAGTACAGAACTGGGATAACACCATTACCACCATCCCGACCTATGCGCTGGTATCTGATGCATTTAAAAACTGGAGCAATATGTCTGCCTCCGGCGGGCGTCGCATCAAGCGCAGCGTGTTCATCGATAGCACCAGTATTCACTTTATTTCTGCCGATGAGCAGCAGCGTCTGGGTCAGGTTGACCTGCTGAAGCCATGGCTGAAAGAGCAAAACCAAAAAATCGCTCATTGTGATACGAACAACAGCGTACTCAATGGCGAAAGTATCACCAATATTGGTGCCTTCCGTGCCTGGCTGACAGAGTATCTGCATCAGCATCCAAAAATTCGTAAAGACATGACGCTGATGGTGCGCCAGCTTCCGCCCGGTGCTGAAGGCCTTCCGCTAGAAATTTATGCCTTCACCAACACCGTTGAATGGCTGAAATACGAAGCGATTCAGGCCGATATTTTCGACCACATCTACGCGGTAATTGAAGAATTTGGCCTGCGCATTTACCAGCGCCCTTCCGGGAACGATCTTCGTCCTGAAGCGCTGGCCTGCTGATGACTCGCCTCAGGGTACGTTATGTGCCCTGCTTAAACGCGCGGATCAAGATGCCTTCGGCATCCAAACGCTGACGGATCTGGCGAGTCATTTCGACTGCGTCAGGGCTGTCACCATGAATGCACACGGAATCAGCCCTGATGACGGTAAATTCGCCCTCGACAGACGTTACGCCCCCTTCCGTTACCATCTGGACCACTCGCCGGGCGACCTCCTGCGGATCGTGGATAACCGCGCCGGCTGCACGCCGCGAAACCAGCGTTCCATTGCGATGGTAAGCCCGGTCTGCGAAAGCCTCCGCCACGGTATGAATCCCTGACGCCTGTGCCCAACCGATCAACGGTGACCCCGCCAGCGCAACAAGGGAGAAGGAATTATCCAGCGCCAGTAAGGCATCAATAACCGCCCTCGCCTGTCGTTCATCGTGGGCAATGGTGTTATACAGCGCACCATGCGGTTTGACGTACCTCACCCGCGTACCTGCCGCTGCCGCTAATCCCTGCAATGCACCTATCTGATATATGACGTCTGCCGTCAGTTCATCGCTCGCGACATCCATATTACGCCGACCAAAACCGACCAAATCGGGATAAGAAACATGCGCCCCGACGGTAACACCCAGGCGTTGTGCGGCACGAAGCGTTGCCAGGATGCCTGCCGGAGAACCCGCATGAAAGCCACAGGCCACGTTGGCACTGCTGATTAGCGGTAAAATGGCGGCATCGTCCCCCATCCTCCACTGACCGTAGCTTTCGCCCAGGTCGCTATTTAAATCGATGTATCGCACAACAGACATCTGAGGATCTCCAGACTGTTCGGCTTTCGTTAAGGTTTAACGGTGTATCACTGAATCATCCGTTTTACCACGAGGGACAAAAAATGGACTTCACCGGAATGATACAGACCATCACTGATTTTATCAGCGCCCACCCGCAATGGGCTCTGGGGGTTATCTTCATCCTGTCGTTTGGAGAATCGCTGGCGTTTATTTCTTTACTGCTGCCCGCGACGGTTATCCTGCTGGCAACCGGGGCACTGATCGGCGAAAGCGAACTCCGCTTTTTCCCGGTCTGGCTGGCGGCGGCACTGGGAGCATTTGTCGGTGACTGGCTTTCCTGGTGGATTGGTTTTCATTATAGCCACCGCGCAGTTACCGTCTGGCCGCTATCGCGCAAGCCGATGCTCGTGCAGAGAGGACATACTTTTTTTGAGCGTTGGGGTGCCTGGGGGGTGTTTATCGGACGTTTCTTTGGGCCGCTACGGGCAGTCGTTCCGCTGGTTGCCGGGATTTGCAGAATGCCATCGGCTAAATTCCAGCTCGCCAATATCACCTCGGCGATGGTGTGGGCATTCGGTATTCTGGCACCTGGTGCCCTGGGCATTCCCTGGCTGGCGAATCTTTTCTCATAACGCAGAAACAATCAGGCCGGATTGCTCCGGCCTGAAAAATTACATCTTGTAGCCCAGCGTCACCGTGGTGCGGCGATCGGTATGCTCCGGTGCCGAGGCTGGCGGTTCGGAGTTCCAGGTCACGTTATAGGCCACTTTCAGACCAAAATTATCATTGATGGCGACATCCAGCGCGGTCTCGGAGTTAAGGGTGGTGTCATCTGCACCAAATACCGAAAGACCCTGCGTGAATTTAGTGGTGTCGGTCATCTGCCAGGCGTAAGTGCCGGAAGCATAACCCAGCGGCTGAGTTTTGGTTTCGTCATTGGTGTATTCGTCATAACGCACACCAGGACCGAATTCAAAACGCAGGCTGTGTACCGGCCCATTGAGGATCTGACGACCGTAACCGGCGGTGAAAATATCACGCTGACGGTAGCCGTTATAACGGTCTGTCAGCCAGCTGGCCTGACCAAACAAATAATCTGCGTCAGTCATGTTGTAACGCGAACGACCGCCGACTGAATAAGTTTCAGAAGAACGTTCATCGTTAGAAGACGTGTTGCTGGCATTTCCCCACAGCGACCAAGCGGTGGTGTCGCCGTACCAGGTTAGCGTGGAGTCAGCAGTCAGGGAAGAGCTTTTAGTATTGCCAGACTGTGCCAGGTAACCCCCGTTGATCTTACCTTCAAACGGTTTCTTCGCCGTGGAAGGGTCATCCATGACAGTAAAAACGGTATTATCAGCCAGCGCGTGCAATGACGCAAAAAGGCCCCCCGCCAGAACTACAACTGCGGGTACTGTCTTGAAAAGCTTCATTTATTAAGAGTCCGTACAACAAAAAAAGAGACCATTACGGTCCCGGAAACTTTCGCGAGGATCAACGACAGGCGGTCCTAAGAAAGGTAACAAATTATAAAAAGGCGTGAATAACATAGCAATGAATTCTTATTTCATTTTTTGAATAAGAAGGATCTCAAAACAGCTTTTATTTCATATAGCTATCCGGGCAAAAAGTATTGTAAAAATGCGCAAAATCATATCCTTGTCACTTTCTTAAACGGCTTTCAGATGCCAGGCTTAGCGCTAGCCATTAAATCGGCGACTCGTCAGGGTCATAAATGGAGGTAATCGAATGGTTAAAATCTATACGCTTACGCTGGCACCGTCCCTCGACAGCGCAACGCAGACGCCGCAAATCTATCCAGAAGGTAAACTCCGCTGTAGCGCCCCCATTTTTGAACCCGGCGGGGGCGGAATCAACGTCGCCCGGGCGATTACCTTTCTGGGCGGGGAGGCTACGGCGATTTTCCCGGCAGGCGGTGCCACGGGGGAACATCTGGTATCGTTGTTGGCCGATGAGCACGTTCCTGTCGATGCAGTGCAAGCCCATGACTGGACGCGTCAAAACCTGCACGTGCATGTGGAGACCAGCGGCGAACAGTACCGCTTCGTCATGCCGGGGGCGACGTTAAGTACAGAAGAATTCCATCAGCTCGAACATAAGGTGCTGCAAATAGAAGTTGGCGCAATTTTAGTTGTCAGCGGGAGCCTGCCGCCGGGAGTGGAAGTATCAAACCTGGTCGCGTTGATTCGTTCCGCGCAACAGCATGGGATCCGCTGCGTGGTCGACAGTTCCGGTGACGCATTGGCCGCTGCGCTTGAAGTCGGCGCGATTGAACTGGTGAAGCCGAACCAAAAAGAGCTCAGCGCCCTGGTGCAGCGGGAATTAACCCAACCGGATGACGTGCGTAAAGCGGCCGAGGAGATCGTTCGCAGCGGCAAGGCGAAACGCGTGGTGGTCTCACTGGGGCCACAGGGTGCGTTGGGCGTCGATGCCAGCGGCAGCGTGCAGGTGGTTCCGCCCCCGGTCAAAAGCCAAAGTACTGTCGGAGCGGGTGACAGCATGGTCGGCGCGATGACGCTGAAACTCGCCGAAAATGCCCCGCTGGATGAAATGATTCGCTACGGTGTAGCCGCGGGTAGTGCCGCAACCATCAATCAGGGCACCCGTTTGTGCTCCCTGGAAAATACGCGCAACATTTATGATTATCTTTGCCGACATTGATGCCGGTAGGCTCCCGCTGCTAACGTGGCGGGAGTCGAAAAATGTGGGTAATCGACTATGCTATCAAAACTCCATTGTTAACAACGAGGTTGCTGATGAGCGGTGATATCACGCGTTATGTGGTGACGGTCAATTTTCATGAACGGACGCTGACCGAAATCAATGAGTTAAACAATCATCTGACGCGCGCGGGGTTTACCCTGACGCTGAGCGACGACGACGGTAAAGTACACGATCTGGGTATCAATACCTTCGGACTTGTCAGCCCACAAAGTGAAGACGATATTAAAGCCCTGACAGTGGGTCTGGCAGAGACGGCGATCGGACAGCGGCCTGATGTCAATATTGTGACGTTTGAGCACTGGTTGCAAAATAACGCGACCAATACGACACGTTAAAACGCACAGTTGTGCGTCAGTTCGAGTTTTTCCACTGCATTTATGCACTAACCTTATGATCTGGCAGAAAACATGGGGAGAGAGAGCATGTGGCAAGCGATCTGTAGCCTGTTGAAAGAGCACGGAGACGGCGAAATCGAGCTGCGCACCGAGTTGCCGGGGGGCGAAATACATGCTGCCTGGCATTTGCGCATTAGCGGTCAGGATTATTTCGTCAAATGCGATGAGCGGGCCATGTTGCCCATCTTCACTGCGGAGGCCGATCAACTCGAGCTGCTTTCACGCAGTAACACCGTCGCCGTACCCGAGGTGTACGCCGTGGGCAGCGACCGCGATTACAGCTTCGTGGTGATGGAATTTCTCCCTCCCCGCCCGCTGGATGCCCATAATGCGTTTTTACTGGGCCAGCAGTTAGCACACCTTCATCAATGGAGCGATCAGCCGCAGTTCGGCCTCGACTTCGACAATGACATTTCCACCACACCCCAACCCAATACCTGGCAGCGCCGTTGGTCGACGTTCTTTGCAGAACAGCGCATCGGCTGGCAGCTAGAACTCGCGGCGGAGAAAGGCTTAGCCTTCGGCAATATTGATAGCATCGTTGAGCACATCCATCAGCGGTTAAGCTCTCATCAACCTCAGGCATCTTTACTCCACGGCGATTTGTGGTCTGGTAACTGCGCGCTTGGGCCTTCCGGTCCCTATATTTTCGACCCGGCTTGCTATTGGGGCGACCGAGAGTGTGATTTGGCAATGCTGCCACTTCACCCCGAACAACCGCCGCAAATCTACGATGGGTATCAGTCGGTGTCCCCGCTGCCACCAGACTTCCTTGAACGTCAGCCGGTGTATCAACTGTATACGCTGCTCAACCGCGCGATTTTGTTTGGGGGACAGCACCTGGTCAATGCGCAAAAAGCGCTGGACCGGGTACTGGCCGCATAAAGAGCATTCTTATGACGTCAATGTTCTCACGGTGAGGCCTGTTTGAAGGCCTCACCGTCGATCCCTGAGATGTGAATGGCGAACCCCATTATAGACACCATCAATATAACAGCAGGGATCAACAGCCATAACCCGTTGATTTTAAATCAAAGTTGTAAATCAAAACTACAAATGGGATATAGGATGGAATCCATCTCTTTTAACTTCATTATTTATTAAGATAAATTAATAACCAAATAACCGAAAGAACACTTCATTAACATAACCCTCCCCCGCCTAAAATTAATCTTTAGCATTCATCATGATGATGGATACAACGTAGGTATCCATTATGTTATTTTTTGTCCGTGCATTGAGTCAAATTTCATTCACGGAAATCCAGTCGCTTTCCTAAATCATATTAAATATGTATGATTCATCTCACACAACGGACTGACCAATAATTCAAGATGTTTTCCCACTCCGTATTGAGAGTATCATCAGTCAGCGAAAAGCATCCTGAATTAGAATAGTTAACACTCCAGAATGGAATTAATAATTATTTTGTAATGAGTGCAATCCAAACATGAATAACTTTTTACGCTTCACGTCCAGTGCCACTGTGGCAGGACTGCTTATATCTTCCTCTGCATTTGCAGCCATTACCGTTTACCCGATGTCTGTAAAAATGAATGAGCATGGTGCCGGGCAAATTAAAGTTATCTCCGGATCAAAGCAGACTGAATATGTCAAAGCTGCGATAAAAAAAATTAATAACCCAGGAACTCCCCAGGAGAAAGAGATAGAGGCGACAAAAAGTGACAGCCAAAACCTGGTGATTACTCCGGAAAAATTTGCATTAGCGGGCGGCACAACGCGCATTACACGTCTCGTCAATATGCAGACACCGACAACAGAACAGGTCTATCGCATCTACTTCAGCCCAATCACCAGCCTGGATAATGAACAAGCGCCTGATACCACCAATGTGAAGAACAAAGTTGGAGTGAATATTAGTTGGGGCGCGTTGGTTTTTGTTCCACCACAGAAACCAGAAATAAACTTTACATTTGATGCGCAGCAAAGGCGTATCGATAACACAGGGACAATTCACATTGAATTATCTCGCATAGGATTATGTCCAGCTCAGAATAGCGATACTGGATGTAAATGGACGCCGATGACCAAAAAGATTTACCCACAGCAATCTTTCACACTACCCGCATCCTTCTCGATCACATCACCAGGTGTGATTAAAGTGGAATATCATAACTGGGTAGAGAAGACTTCGGCTAAAAAGGAATTTGCAGTGTCCTAAATAAAAAACCCTTGGTTATTTTATTTATCACATTGTTTTTAAAAACTCTCATGCACAGTGACTGTGCAAATCAACTTCATCTAAAGGAATTTTATTATGAACGCTGTTATGAAATCAGTTATTGCGGCTATCGCTTTTGGTGTTGCAGTAAATGCTTTTGCCGTTGAGAAAGATATCACAGTGAATGCCACCGTGGATTCAACCCTGGATATGACTTTGTCAGACGGTCAACCGTTACCTTCCAGTGTCGAAATGCAGTATACCCCGGGCGTAGGTCTGGCTCCGACCACTCTGGAGACTAAGATTTGGTCAAACGATGCAGGCAAAGATATTAAAGCCCGCCTCGCAGCCACACCTGTTCTGACCAATACCACCGGGAGCGGTACAGCCACGCTGGCCGTGAAATTGGGTACCCAGGCCATTACGCCGGCCCCATCCACTCTGGATTCCGCGACCCTGTTCCCTACAGGGGAAGTGGATCAAGGTTCTGTCACCCTGCCACTGGAAATTATTCAGGCGACCACCGAGCCATTAAACTCAGGTAACTACACCGGCATGGTGTCTCTGGTTCTTACTCAGGCGACTGAATAAGTTTTGCCCTGATTATTTGTCATCCAACCTGCCCCCTTATCGACTTCGGGGTGGCAGGTTTTTTTTTGAAATTTTTCCGAAAAGAGGAAATGTATGAGTTCATGGAAAGCATCTTTTTGCTGCCTCGCTATTCATTTCGCCTTGTTCGGAGCCACCGCTTTCGCTGCATCAGATGTGCCTCCCGGTTTTGAAGAACTCGTTACCGGGCAAAAAGTCTGGATTGATGTCAATTTATTGGGCCAATCAGCGGGCCTGTTTGAAGCCAATGTCACACTTGAGACCGTACAGTTTGTAAAGCCACTGGATGTGCTGAACGCTTTGAACCTACCCATAAAAAAAGAAAGCCAGGAATATAAACAACTGGCCGATGCGATGACACTACCGCTAGCTCGCAATGGCAATCTTGCTTGTGGCAGTAACAACAACGCGACAGGATGCGGCTTTCTTGCCACCGACAAACTGGCGATCATTTATGATGAAAACGATGCAAAAGTCAGCGTGTTTGTTGACAAAAAACTGTTACCAGAGGGGGATAAACATGCGCTTTATTACACTCCCACTCGCGAAACCGAAAACGCCTTTATCCATCAACAAACGCTCAATGTGGTCGCCGAAAAAGAGTACAGCAACCTCTCACTGCAAGGCGCAGGTGCGCTCGGCATTCTGACCAACGGTTATGTCGGTTTTGACTGGTCACTGAATGCGTATCGCAACGACGATGCTACCGATCAAACCGTCAATGTGGATGATTTTTACTATCGCCAGAGCCTGGGCCAACGTCATTACGTCCAGGTCGGGCGTATGGACTCCCGCGATTTATCCAGCAATCTGGGGGGCAATATCAGCTTCAGTATGCTGCCCTTAGGTGCCATCGACGGCGTACGAGCTGGCAGTTCCTTGAGTTACCTGAACAGAGAGGAAGCCAGCAAAGGCTCACCCCTTGTCATTCTGCTGTCGCGCAAATCCCGCGTAGATGCCTATCGCGGTAATCAGCTCCTTGGCACCTTTTATCTCAATAGCGGCTCCAACACGCTTGATACCGGTAATTTTCCGGCTGGTAGCTACAGCGTTACGCTAAAAGTATACGAAGATAACACCCTGGCGCGTACCGAAGTACAACCCTTCAGCCGAACCGGCGGCATCGGGGATGGCCATATGCAGTGGTTTATTCAGGGTGGCAAAGTGGCCAGTCAGGTCAGCAGTAACGAAAGTGCTCACGATGAAACTGATAATGAGAGTGCTTTTCAGGCGGGCGTTCGTCTGCCCGTCGGAACGTCGACTACGTTAACCGCAGGGGTGGCGAAGATAGCCGATCAGCATTTTGTTGAAGGCGGTGTCGAATGGACACACGGCTTTGATAATCGATTATTAGACGGTGTGCTTGATATTCAGACCAACCTTCTGACCGGCAGCGACGGTACAAAAGGTGACTCCGAACAGCTCAGTTACAGCGATGGTGTATCCCTCAGTGCGTATCGTAACGCGGCCTATGGCAACGAGTGCACAACGGGGAGTGACCGTCAGGATTATGCCGATATCGGGTGCTACGAGACCCTGAATGCCACGGTTGCAGTACCGATAAAAGAATGGTCGGTGTCTCTGGGCTATACGCTCAATACCAACACCAGCCTGACCAATAATAACTATGATACTTCACGCTCTTTTGAAGACAACATGGCCAACGCAACACAAGCCGATTCTTCTTCTCGCACGGTGCAGTTGACGCTTAACCGCAGCTTCCTGTGGAAAGGCATGTCAGTCAGTACGCGTTTGGGAGCGTATAACCGCACCGGCGATGATGATGCCAATGATGATAAAGGCGTTTACCTTGGTTTTACCCTGACACGCAGTACACCTGCCAACACCGAGGGCCGCGCCAGCCATACGTCAGTCAGCACCGATTATCAAAGCAGCCAATCCGGTGACGATGAGTTCAATTATTCGGCAACGCAGGACTGGAACTGGGGCGATAACAATCAACAACAGATAGGCGTGACCGTGGGTGGCAACAATAACACCAATATGAACGCCGACGTGCATGGGCATATTAATGGTCAGTACGGCGACGCCTCGGCCACGCTATCAGACAGTTACGATCGCACACAGCAAACCCACCAGGCAGCATTCAGTGGCAGCTACAGTTCGTCGATGGCCTTATCACGTTCTGGCTTTTTCTGGGGTCCAGCAGGAACTAATTCCCCAGGTGCTGCGGTCGCGGTCGAAGTTAAGACCGACGACGAAGCAAATGAAGATAACGATGCCTTAGTAAACGTTGACGTTGACGGCGGTGGCTCCGCGCAAATGAGCCAGGGCAGTAAAGCGTTGTTCCCGGTCAATGGATTTGAGGCTGACAAGGTTTCCGTGAATGAGAACAACGACCCACGTCAAACCAGCATGGTCGACATTACCCGTGGAGCGGGTAACCAATCGGTGTTCCTGTTGCCGGGTAAGATGAAGGTTCGCGAGGTACAGATGGAATCCCACTATACCTACATCGGTACGCTGCTTACCTCCACAGGTCAACCGCTGATCGAAGGCAAAATGTTGAATGCACACGCCTTTATCGCTGAAGAAGACGGTGGTTTCACCGCCGAACTGACCCAGCAGCCGAAAAACCTCTATTTGAAAAATAACAACACGCTGTATCAGTGCCCGGTGAAAGTAGAGTCTAAACGCGATGTGGTGCGTTATATCGGCGAAACACGCTGCTCGCCAATAACACCCGCCGAGCTTCCTGAAAATTTACTTCCGGAGACATTGGCACAGCGCCAGGTCTCAGCGGATTCACGAGATTAATATGCAGAATTTCATTCGTACGTTCTTAATCTGTCTGATCATGAGCATGCTATTGCTTTTGGCCTGTCCCAAGGTAAAGGCGGATATTCTCGCCCCTTCAAATCAGGATATTTCAAATACTTCTGAGTTTGTTAAAGGCGGTGCGGCTGGGACCCTTTATATCTGGAATCAACAACAGGGTGGTTACGATACGTCTAACGCTGCTCGCTGGGGACTCAATTACTGGGTATGTACGTCGGATGAATCAGCCGAATTTGGCAAATGTTCCACCGTTAGCCAAGGGTATAGCACCTACGAACCGATAGAGCTGGAATTTACTGAGAAACGCAGCGGAATAAAAACCGTCCTTAATCTCAAAGGGATTCGTACAGCGAATTGGGTCCCAGGTTCAGATTGCGGTTCAACGGGCGATCCGAAACGAATGAATATTGAGGCGCAGAATAGTTGCGGCGGTCAAAAGACCAGCGGAACCTTGCTCATGTTGTACGCCGAAGCGAGTGAACTCAATAAAATTCCTGTGGGTGGCGTGTGGACAGCAACGTTAAAGATTATTGAATCTAACAGTAATGAATCAGAGCGCTATAACTGGACTGCGAAAATCACGTTAAACGTCACGGATTTTGGCAATCAACAAATCTACCTGCCCGCATTTGGCACCGCAGAACCGCATGTGGATCTAAACCTTCGCCCGCTGCCTGGCACGTCTGACAACCAGACTATGCTAAGCGGCACGGCATCGCTGGATATGTGCCTTTATGATGGTTACAACTCCAATAGTAGTGAATTCATTATTTCGCCAAAAGATAATTACGCGGGGCTTCCTGGACGTGAGTTTGGCCAGTACTCCGTTTATCACAACGGTAAAACCGATGATGCTAACCGTATTGACTATCAACTTCAGATATTAGATCTGACATCCAGAAAATTTGTCGAACTCGACAACTGGCAAAATTATGTTGCGACGAATATTGCGCAAGCACCGCTGCGCTCGGTACATCTTCCAGGCATCCCTCAGGCGGTAGTCTGTGTGCCTACAGTATTACGTTTTGTCACTCCAGGATTCACGCTCACCAGTAAAACTGCCGGGCGTTACACCGGCACTTTGCATCTGAAATTAACGACAGAAATGTGAATCTGAGGTTGTGATGAAAACTAAGCTAAAAGCCTTATTTGTGTTGGCAATGACCACCAGTTACCTACCCGCAATGGCCAATGTAAACGTATTCCCGATGCGAATGATGCTTAACCCGCAAGGCAGCGGCGTGGTTCATGTGCTATCAAAAAGCACGGATACCCGCTTTATGACAGTCGACATCAGGCGAGTTGATCATCCCGCTACGGCGCAAGAAAAAGAAGTGAAGGTGAAAATGGGCAGCGCCGACAGCCTGGTGGTCACACCCGCACGTTTTGCCCTTCCGGCCGGAGCCACGCAGGCATTGCGCATAGTGAACATCCAACCGCTGCAAAAAGAAGTCTCTTACCGGGTATGGCTCAATGCCGTGCCAGGATCCTCACCAGACCTGATCGTCCCGGCAGGGAATGACGATGTCAGCACGGCAGTCGGTATTGCGATGAGTTGGGGGGTGGTCGTGAACGTGCCACCGGAGCATCCGGAGGTCAAACTGGTGTTAGATACTTCCGCTCAACGTCTCGTTAATCGGGGCAATATTCACGCCGTTGTCACCCGGGTCGGCGACTGTCGCAATAGCAGCCACTGCCGGTGGACCAAAATCAATAAAAGTGTGTATGCCGACGAAAGCCTGGATATTCACGCCGCCACTATCAGCGGCGTGTCACCAAAGGTTATCAAACTGGAATACATTGACCCTGTCAGCCAGAAAACGGTGACAACGTCAGGCAGTTAGTTGACCTGAATGCCTTTCATATTAAAGACGAAGTTCATGATCAAGCCGGTACCGGGTTTACCCGGTTCGTAGCGCCATTTGCGCATCGCGGCTTTCACTTCGCGTTCAAACATGTTGGAAGGCTGAGCCGATAAAATTTCCACATTCTCAACCCGCCCATCGCCAGTGACGTCAAATTTCACCCGTACTTTACCTTCGATGCGTAACGCATAGGCGCGCGCTGGGTATTGCGGTTCACCACGGCTTAATGCACGCGGCCCGGTCGGGGCCGCCGCCACAGGTTTTGTGGTGGCAGGCGCTGTGCTGGTCGCCGGGCGGCTCTGGGTGGTGGTACTCTCAAATGGCGAGGCCGGACGCGGCTCCACCGGTTTGGTCTCACGCTTCGGCGGCTCGACTTTCTTGACTGGCTTCGGCTTCGGTTTAGGCTTTGGCTTAGGTTTCGGCTCGGGCTTGTGAATCACCACCGGCGCTTCCTTCGGCGGTTCAGGTACCACTTCAGGCTCTGGCTCAGGTTCAACGACCGGTTGCGGTGGGGGTTGTACCGCCTGCGGTGGCTCCAGATCCGCCGGGGCGACCATCGTCACGGTGATAGGCTGCGAGGGCGCGGGCAGTTCAATAACCTGATGTACCGAGGTATAAAGCAATCCCGCCACTACGGCTCCGTGGATAGCCACAGAGAGCAATGTAGGCCACGGAAAACGGCGAGGTAAATCGAGGGTCATTGAAGTCATAATCGCTGCGGTTGAAAAATGATGCCTCGATTTTAAATGCAAATAGCAATCATATTCAATAAGCCATCTTATCCTGGGTCAACTTTCTGCAACCGTTGATGAAAAAAAGCACAGTCGTCACACGCCCGTCAGGCTTGAGGGATCTTTGCATTGCAGTCGCCAGCGCTTTGAAATAACGTGTTTCGACTATTTATCATTAAGGAGCTGTGCCCGTGCTTTATGTGATTTATGCTGAAGATGTCGCCGACTCTCTGGAAAAACGTTCGTCGGTCCGTCCTGCTCACCTCGCCCGCTTGCAGCTGCTGCATGACGAAGGCCGTCTGCTGACCGCAGGCCCGATGCCCGCCGTTGACAGTAACGATCCGGGTGTGGCCGGTTTTAAAGGTTCGACGGTGATTGCGGAATTCGAATCTATTGAAGCGGCACAGGCCTGGGCTGAAGCTGACCCCTATGTTGCCGCTGGTGTGTACGCTGAAGTGAAAGTGCGTCCGTACAAAAAAGTCTTCTGAACCGCCAAAAACAAGAGGCACCGCATGCGGTGCCCTTTTTTTGTGTTCAGAAAGTGTAGATGGCAAAAAGCAGTGAATTTCGCTGCCGGGCCCCCAGACATTTTCTGATGGCGTGGATACGCATGTTGCGTCGCGACTGGGCTTCCAGCCAACGCGCTTTACGACGGCTTGCCTGTCTCTGCATCCGCCAACGCCCCACTTCGTTTCTGCTACGCTTCATTTCAACATCTCAGAGATGAAAGAGCGCACATTATAAACCCTTGTTCCCGGGTGACCAGTGGTTTTGCCGCCTGTTTTTATTTGCCAGATGAATCCGTACGCGTAAACTCTCACGACAGGCTTTCAAAAGGATTTTTTATGACAACCTTCTACACCGTGGTGAGTTGGCTGGTCATTCTGGGGTACTGGTTGTTAATCGCAGGCGTGACGTTGCGCATCCTGATGAAACGACGCGCGGTACCTTCAGCGATGGCATGGTTGCTGATCATCTATATTCTGCCGTTGGTTGGGATCATCGCCTATCTTTCATTCGGCGAACTGCATCTGGGGAAGCGACGCGCCGAGCGCGCCCGCGCGATGTGGCCCTCTACCGCCAAGTGGCTCAACGATCTCAAAGCCTGCAATCATATTTTTGCTGAATCAAACAGCGCCGTGGCGAGCTCATTGTTCAAACTGTGTGAACGCCGCCAGGGCATCGCGGGGGTAAAGGGTAATCAGCTTCAACTGCTAACCGAATCTGATGACGTAATGCAGGCGCTGATCCGCGATATCCAGCTCGCCCGCCACAATATCGAAATGGTGTTCTACATCTGGCAGCCGGGCGGAATGGCCGATCAGGTCGCCGAATCACTCATGGCCGCCGCGCGTCGGGGCGTACACTGCCGTCTGATGCTGGATTCCGCCGGTAGCGTGGCCTTTTTCCGCAGCCCGTGGGTCACCATGATGCGCAATGCCGGTATCGAAGTGGTGGAAGCGCTGAAGGTTAACCTGATGCGTGTGTTCCTGCGCCGGATGGACCTGCGTCAGCATCGTAAAATGGTGATGATCGATAACTATATTGCCTACACCGGCAGCATGAACATGGTCGACCCGCGCTTCTTCAAGCAGGATTCAGGCGTCGGGCAGTGGGTGGATTTAATGGCCCGCATGGAAGGCCCTATCGCCACCTCGATGGGTATTGTTTACTCCTGCGACTGGGAAATTGAAACCGGTAAACGCATTTTACCCCCAGCTCCCGACGCCAATATTATGCCGTTCGAGGAGGCCAGCGGGCACACAATCCATACCATTGCCTCTGGTCCCGGCTTCCCGGAAGATTTGATTCATCAGGCGCTCCTCACCGCGGCCTATTCTGCGCGTGAATACCTGATTATGACCACGCCCTATTTCGTGCCCAGCGATGACCTGCTGCATGCTATCTGCACCGCCGCCCAACGCGGCGTGGATGTGAGCATTATCATGCCGCATAAGAACGATTCGGTGCTGGTCGGCTGGGCCAGCCGGGCCTTCTTCACGGAACTGCTGGCGGCGGGCGTCAAAATCTATCAGTTCGAAGGTGGGTTACTGCACACCAAGAGCGTACTGGTCGATGGTGAGCTGAGTCTGGTCGGCACCGTGAACCTCGATATGCGCAGTCTGTGGCTGAATTTCGAAATTACGCTGGCGATTGACGATGCCGGTTTTGGTGGTGATTTGGCCGCCGTACAGGACGACTATATTTCGCGTTCACGCCTGCTGGATGAGCAGCGCTGGTTAAAACGTCCGCTGTGGCATCGCGCCGCCGAGCGACTGTTTTACTTCTTTAGTCCGTTGCTGTAAAACGTGCCCATAAGCTGAAAACCTAGGTGTCATCATGGATATGGATTTAAACAATCGCCTGACCGAAGACGAAACGCTCGAGCAGGCTTACGATATTTTTCTTGAGCTGGCGGGAGATAACCTCGATCCTGCGGATATCATTCTCTTTAATTTGCAGTTTGAAGAACGTGGCGGTGCCGAGCTTTTCGACCCGGCGGAAGACTGGCAGGAACATGTCGATTTCGATTTGAATCCTGACTTTTTCGCAGAAGTGGTGATTGGCCTGGCCGACACCGACGGCGGCGATATCAACGATATCTTTGCCCGCGTTCTGCTGTGCCGCGATAAAGACCACAAAATCTGCCATATTCTGTGGCGTGAATAATCCGTAATCTCTTTTTTGCCCGATGGTGCTGATGCCTATCGGGCCTCCACGCTTTGTAATTCGGTTCCGCAGGCGTTACAAAAACGCGCCCCTTTATCATGCCCGGTATGCCGACAGTTTGGGCAAATACGCGCATTGCGTCGGGTCTGATATTCGTTGCTCATATGGGTTGTAATCAAACCGGTTGGGATTGCGATCACCGAGTAGCCAATTAAAATCAGCATCGACGCCATCATACGCCCGACCGGGGTATGCGGGGTAATATCGCCGTAGCCGACCGTGGTCGCTGTCACCACTGCCCAATATACCGATGCGCCCAGCGTCACAAAGCCATTCTCCGGGCCTTCAATGCCGTACATCAGCGCCCCAAATACCACCATCACAATGGCAATTAAGAAATAGAACACCATCAACTGATGGCGGGCGCTGACAATCGCCAGCCAGAATATACGCAGCGACGACATATAACGCAGCAGTTTGAGCACCCGCAGGACACGAATGGTCCTCAAGGCTCGCCAGGCGAAGACATAATTCACGCCGATTTCTGGCCATAGCCACAGCACATACAGCGGCAGCACCGTCACCAAATCGATGATGCCCCAAAAGCTGAAAACATATTTAGCGGGCTGCGGCCAGCACAGTACCCGAAGTACATACTCAACGGTAAAGACCAGGGTTATCAGCAGTTCCAGATAGATAAACGTGTGCCACTGGTCGAAGGACAAATGGTAGTGGGAGTCTACTCCCGACTCGATAAAAATAATGACCACGCTGAATAACGCAAAAAAACCGCAGAGCGCCTCTATGCGACGTCCTGAACGAGTATTTTGGTCAAAGAGAATTTGGTACAGGCGCAGGCGGAGTGAAACCGGAGCGACGGACACAATAACCTCACAATAAAAAAGGGCTGACAATTGTCAGCCCTTGAGATTATAACGGGTCAACCTTCAGACAGGAAACAGCATGTCGGAAGCTACCCTCCAGAACTGGTCGCGTTTTCGCGCATTCCGGGCCAGCAATCGGGCAGCGGGTGCGGAATACGCAGCCTGACGGCGGATTGATTGGCGACGGTAACTCCCCTTCGAGCAATTGTATCTTTTTGTTTTTTTCCAAATCCGGGTCAGGGATTGGCACCGCCGACATCAGGGCTTTGGTATAAGGATGCAGCGGATTGTGATACACCTCATCGTAGGTGCCCAGCTCTACCGCATGGCCCAGATACATCACCAGCACGCGATCGGAAATGTGTTTTACTACTGCCAAATCATGTGCGATGAAAATCAGCGACAGCCCCATTTCACGCTGAAGCTGTTGTAGCAGGTTTACCACCTGCGCCTGAATCGACACGTCCAGCGCCGACACCGGCTCATCACAGATAATCAGCTTCGGTTCAAGGATAAGCGCGCGGGCAATCCCGATACGCTGACATTGACCGCCGGAGAATTCATGCGGGTAACGGTTGATGAGATTTGGCAGCAGCCCCACCTTCATCATCATCGCCTTCACACGGTCACGCACTTCCTGACGCGACATCTTCGGATGATAGGTGCGCAGCGGCTCAGCAATGATATCCCCGATGTTCATACGCGGGTTCAGCGATGCCAGTGGATCCTGGAAAATCATCTGAATGTCACTGCGCACGGCACGCCACTCATCGGGTTTCATACCCAGTAAATCTCTGCCCAGCCACGCCACTTTGCCTTCGGTGGCTTTCACCAGGCCGATAATGGCGCGGGCAAAAGTCGATTTACCGCAGCCCGATTCCCCCACCACGCCCAGCGTTTCGCCTTCGTACAGTCGCAGGGTCACGCCGTCGACGGCTTTCAGGGTTTTCGAGGGTTGCCAGAACCACTGTTTGCCATCTTTAATGTCAAAATGGACTTTCAGGTCGGCAATTTCGAGCAGAACTTTTCTTTCATTAGTTACGGCGTTCATACCAGATCCCCCACCGGTTTAAAGCAGGCGCGTAAACGGCCAGGCGCAAACTCCTCCAGCGGCGGAGCAGTGTTACAGATTTCCATCGCGTGCGGGCAACGCGGCTGGAACGGACAGCCTTTCGGCAGTCGCATCAGGTTGGGTGGGTTACCCGGAATGGTCAGCAGCGCTTCACCTTCGGCATCCAGACGCGGCACCGCATTGAGCAGGCCCATCGAATAGGGATGCGCCGGGCTGTAAAACACATCGCGCGCCTGACCGTATTCCATGGTACGTCCGGCATACATCACCAGCACTTTGTCACAAATGCCAGCCACAACGCCGAGGTCATGGGTGATCATGATGATGGCGGTGTTGAATTCGTGCTTAAGTTCATTCAGCAGGGTCATGATCTGCGCCTGAACGGTCACGTCCAGCGCGGTGGTCGGTTCATCGGCAATCAGCAGTTTTGGCCGACACAGCAGCGCCATGGCGATCATCACACGTTGACGCATCCCGCCAGAAAACTCATGCGGGAACATACGCATACGCTTACGCGCTTCCGGCATTTTGACCGCATCCAGCATTTTCACCGACTCTTCAAACGCTTCGGCTTTGCCCATGCCTTTATGCAACATCAGGACTTCCATCAGCTGCTCGCCAACGCGCATATACGGGTTCAGCGAGGTCATCGGATCCTGGAAAATCATCGAAATCTGCTCAGCGCGCAGGCGGTTAAGCTCTCTCTCCGGCAGGTTGAGGATCTGGCGACCGTTAAACGCCGCCACACCATCAATGCGACCGTTCTGCGCCAGCAGGCCCATCAGGGCAAATGCGGTCTGGGATTTCCCGGAACCGGATTCGCCAACGATCCCCAGCGTTTCGCCCGCTTTGAGGCTGAAGTTAAGGTCGTTTACCGCCGTCACATCGCCGTCTGCCGTGGCAAAGGTCACACGCAAATCTTTCACATCCAGCAGCAGTCCAGACTTTTGCTGCTGCGGGGCGTTAACCATTTCAATCGTGCTCATGGCATCACTCCTTAGCGGTCTTTCGGGTCGAGGGCATCACGCAGGCCATCGCCGATAAAGTTGAAACAAAACAGGGTTACCACCAGGAAACCAGCCGGGAACAGCAGCAGCCACGGAGACACTTCCATGGAGTTGGCACCATCACTCAGTAACGCGCCCCAGCTGCTGAGGGGCTCCTGGGTACCCAGACCGAGGAAGCTCAGGAACGATTCAAACAGGATCATGCTCGGCACCAGCAGTGAGGCATACACCACCACCACGCCCAGGACGTTTGGCACGATATGACGTACGACGATGTTGGCCGTGGAAACGCCGCCCACCTGCGCCGCTTCGATAAACTCTTTACGCTTCAGACTTAACGTCTGACCGCGCACGATACGCGCCATATCCAGCCAGGAGACCATCCCGATAGCCACAAAAATCAGCAGGATGTTTTGACCAAAGAAGGTCACCAGCAGGATAACGAAGAACATGAACGGGAAGGAGTTCAGGATCTCCAGCAGACGCATCATCACCGAATCCACTTTTCCGCCGAGGTAGCCGGAAAGTGAGCCATAAAGCGTGCCCAGAATCACCGCCACCAGCGCGGCGGCAATACCCACCATCAGAGAGATACGCCCGCCGATAGCGACACGGACCAGTAGGTCACGGCCAGAGGAATCGGTACCGAAATAGTGACCAGACGTCATATCTGGCGCACTCGACATCATGCCCCAATCGGTATCGAAGTAGCTAAATTGTGACAGTATTGGTGCCAGGGTCACAAACAGGGCAATCACCACCAGCACACAGAGGCTGGCGACCGCGGCACGGTTATGCATAAAACGACGGCGGGCATCCTGCCAAAGGCTACGGCCTTCGACTTCCAGTTTTTCACTGAAGTGTTCCAGCGCCTCGCTGTTTTTCTTACTCAACATCATGGCGAACTCCAGTGTCAGTAACGGATTTTCGGATCGATGACGGCATACAGCACGTCGACGATCGCGTTAAACAGAATGGTCAAAGCACCTACCAGAATCGTCAGGCTCAGCACCAACGAGTAGTCGCGGTTCAGCGCGCCGTTAACGAACAGCTGGCCGATTCCCGGCAGACCATAAATGGTTTCAATCACCATCGAACCGGTAATAATCCCGACGAAAGCAGGCCCCATGTAGGAGAGCACCGGCAGCAGCGCCGGTTTCAGCGCATGACGCAGGATAATACGACGCATCGGCAGCCCCTTCGCCCGTGCGGTGCGGATGAAGTTAGAGTGCAGCACTTCAATCATTGAGCCACGAGTGATACGCGCGATGCTGGCAATATAGGCCAGGGACAGCGCCACCATCGGCAGGATCATGTATTTGAGCGCCCCGCCGTTCCAGCCCCCGCCCGGCAGCCAGTGCAGCATGATGGCGAAGATCATCACCAGCAACGGTGCAACCACGAAGCTCGGGATAACCACCCCGGTCATCGCGACCCCCATCACGGCATAATCCCACTTGGTATTTTGATTGAGTGCGGCGATGACCCCTGCGGTCACACCGAGGATTACCGCCAGGAAGAAGGCTGCAAAGCCTAATTTGGCCGACACCGGGAAGCTCGCGGCCACCAGGTCGTTGACGGAATAATCTTTATATTTGAATGACGGTCCGAAATCGCCGTGCGCCAGTTGCTTCAGGTAGTTGAAGTACTGGACGCCGATCGGGTCGTTCAGGTGATATTTGGCTTCAATATTCGCCATAACTTCAGGCGGCAGCGTACGTTCACCGGTAAATGGACTCCCCGGCGCAAGACGCATCATAAAGAAGGAAATCGTAATAAGGATAAAAAGTGTCGGAATCGCTTCCAGACAGCGGCGTAAAATAAATTTCAACATTGCCCGTACCTTCTGGCGTGTGCCTTTACATGTCGCGGATCAGTCTGGCTGATGCAGTCATGTGATAGTGCGTGAAATAAGACACAGTGGGGCAACGTTACGCTGCCCCACGGATTGCCATTAATGCTTAATGATGTACAAGTCTTTGGTGTAGATATTGTCCATCGGGTCTTTACCGGTATAACCGCCAACCCACGGTTTCACCAGACGGGCGTTCACATAGTAATAAACCGGAACGATGGCAGAATCCTGACCCAGCTGTTGTTCAGCTTTGTCGTACAGCGCCACACGCTGTGCTTCGTCAGTCACCTGTAGCGTCTGTTTCATGATCGCATCAAACGCCGGGCTCTTATAGTGCGCGGTGTTCATTGAGCTGTCAGACAGCATGGTGTTCAGGAAAGACGTCGGTTCGTTGTAGTCCGCACACCAGCCAGCACGCGCTACGTCGTAAGTCCCCTGATGACGGGTATCCAGGAAGGTTTTCCACTCCTGGTTCACCAGCTTCACGTTGACGCCGAGGTTTTTCTTCCAGATGGACGCGGCAGCGATAGCCAGTTTCTTGTGCAGGTCAGACGTGTTGTACAGCAGGTTGAAGGTCAACGGCTTATCGGCGGTGTAACCGGCTTCGGCCAGCAGTTTCTTCGCTTCTTCGTTACGCTTTTCCTGAGTCCAGGTGAACCACTCTGGTTTGGTCAGTTTTGCGCCATCGGTATACGGAGGAGTGTAACCAAACGCAGGCAGATCGCCCTGTGCTTTGACTTTGTTGGTGATAATGTCACGATCCAGACCCAGTTTCAGTGCGGTACGTACGCGCGCATCAGTGAATGGGGCTTTCTGGTTGTTGATTTCGTAGTAGTAAGTACACAGGTACGGATCAACATGTACTTCCGTTGGAATCTCTTTCTTCAGTTTCTGGAACAGCTCGATCGGCAGGTTATTATAAGTCATGTCGATTTCGCCGCTACGGTAGCGGTTAACGTCGGTCACTTCCGAAGAAATGGGCAGATAGGTTATCTGATCGATAACGGTATCTTTGTTATCCCAATAGTTCGGGTTACGTTCCATAACGATACGTTCGTTAACCACCCAGTCTTTCAGTTTATAAGCACCGTTGGTAACGATATTGGCAGGCTGCGTCCACTTCTCACCGAATTTTTCGATAGCGGCTTTATTTACCGGGGACATCGCCGGGTTCACCAGCAGTTTGTAGAAATAAGGCACCGGCTCGCTCAGCGTCACTTCCAGAGTGTGATCGTCGATGGCTTTCACGCCGAGTTCGGAAGTCGGTTTTTTACCTTCGATGATTTCATCAACGTTAAGGATATGACCATACTGCGGATAGCTCGCATACGGGGACGCGGTTTTCGGGTCGACCAGACGCTGCCAGCTATAAACGAAATCTTGTGCCGTTACCGGCTCACCGTTGGACCATTTTGCGTCTTTACGCAGATGGAAGGTCCACACTTTAAAATCCTTGTTGTCCCAGCTTTCTGCCACGCCCGGGATCGGGTGGCCATCTTTGGTGGAAGTGATCAGCAGGCCTTCAAACAGGTCGCGGCTGACGTTAGCTTCCGGAACACCTTCAATTTTATTCGGATCCAACGACTGCGGTTCTGCGCCGTTGTTACGGATCATGGTTTGCTTATCTGCCAGCTTAACGCCCGCAGGAACGTCTGCAGCCATTGCACTTCCTGCGATAAGTGCAGCGAATACGCCTGCTGCGACGAGGCTTTTTTTTGTGATGATGGACATTGTGTTGATACTCCGCTCATTATAATTGCTGGTTGTGCCAGCCTGTTTTGTTTATCCCCGAAGGGTTCCCTGTACAGCGCAGGAGTGAATGCGGCTGTCAGGTGTACTTCTGCTATCACCGACTTCTTTTATTACGGTCACTCTTTATTCGGCAACCTTACGTCGATTCTTTAGGTCATCCCCCCTGCGGGATAACCGGCATTCTTTTCGCGTCAGGAGATTTATTTGAAAATTATTCTCATTTCCGCGTTTTGTGTCGCAATATGACTGGGCGGAAAGTATCAAATGCATTTCTCGCCCGCCAATACAATTTGCAAATTTGTTAACCAATTCTCTTTTGTTGAGTCTGTTTCAAATGAAGCAGGTCGCGTTCTATCGCGTTAAAGAGAAATTAGCCATTGAATATCATCACGTTAAAGAGATCACTGTCTCTCAGCCTGCACACACGACTGATCTGATGCCTTTTTACACAATAATTTAACAATTGATTATTATTTAGCACATTCCACTGCATGAAAGCTGAAATTACTAATAACATTTCAATTATCTCGCGGCAAGCGTAAGAGTGTCATGTTAATGAAATAACATTATTGCAAAGGGTACTACTGGAGGGTTTTATGGCTAATCGATTGATTAACATGAAGTTAGCCAGGAATAGCAAGAGGTTATTACCGGCAGCTTTTTCAAATTTATTGATATGTTTTGCTAATAATTGAAACAAAGAACGGGGCGCTTAGCCCCGTTCCTGAGTCGTCATTACCCGAGCAGGCCCGGAAAAATGGATTTGATGCCCGCTACGATGAATTCGATCCCGAGCGCCATCAACAATAATCCCATAATACGGGTGATGACGTTAATCCCGGTCTGCCCCAGCAAACGCACCAGCCACGGCGCAATACGGAACAACCCCCAACAGCAGGCGGCAAAAATCGCAATCGCAATCGAGAAGCCAATCAGGTGGGGAATATTGTGATAGCGCGTACCCCACACTATCGTCGAGCTAATTGCCCCCGGCCCGGCCATCAACGGCAACGCCAGAGGGACAACGCCCACGCTTTCACGAATGGCCGTCTCTGATTTTTCCTGCTTGTTTTGTTTATCCTCGCCGAGTTTCCCGCTGATCATCGACATCGCAATGGTAACCACCAGGATACCGCCCGCAATACGGAAGGAATCTATGGAGATCCCAAACAGTTGGAGAATTCCGTCTCCGAGAAACAGCGAGGTCCACAAGATAATGGCTACCGACAGGTTCGCCGTCAGATTGGTTTTGTTGCGCGCAGGCGCAGTCTGGTAGCTGGTCATGCTGATGAACACCGGGATGATACCCACCGGGTTTACCAGCGCAAATAAGCCAATGAAAAATTTGATATAAGTTGGAAAATCGAACAGCGATAGAATCACGGTATCCCCGCGGCCTCATCAATTGTGGTAGTTGACGGTCATTAATTATGAAAAACGCGCTGAAGATACGCTGTTTGGCGGTATTCTTCACCACAAATCTACGATTAAACGCTACCAATACATATTGTTATGCAGATGTATAAATTATGCTACTGTAACTCCCGTTCGAAATTACGATCTTTTAACACTTGATACAATCCGCTAAAAACGGTCTGCTGAAAGGAGTCAGCTTGGTGTAATCTTGATTTAGATCACGCAATTTGTACTCAGAAGTGGGTAATCTTGATTTCGCACCAGGGAGTAGCCCGGTCACTCATTCGGGTGTAATGGAAGGCTCTTTTAGTAAATCAGTGGATTGAAGGTCGTTAGTAACCTGTTGGTTTTATGGCTCTTACGCAAGCTGTTGGCGGGCTGTCTATAATGACGTATCGCGCAGCTGATTTACTAAAAAAGTTTAACATTATCCAGGAGAGCATTATGGCTGTTACTAATGTCGCTGAACTGAACGCACTCGTCGAGCGCGTAAAAAAAGCCCAGCGTGAATATGCCAACTTCACCCAAGAACAGGTTGATAAAATCTTCCGCGCCGCCGCTCTGGCTGCTGCAGATGCTCGAATCCCTCTCGCGAAACTGGCCGTTGCCGAATCTGGCATGGGTATCGTGGAAGACAAAGTGATTAAAAACCACTTCGCTTCTGAGTATATCTACAACGCCTATAAAGATGAGAAAACCTGTGGTGTGCTGTCTGAAGACCACACTTTCGGGACTATCACCATCGCAGAGCCAATCGGCATCATTTGCGGTATCGTACCGACCACCAACCCAACCTCTACCGCTATCTTCAAATCGCTGATCAGCCTGAAGACGCGTAACGCCATCATCTTCTCTCCACACCCACGTGCAAAAGACGCGACCAACAAAGCCGCTGACATCGTACTGCAGGCTGCTATCGCTGCGGGTGCGCCGAAAGACTTGATTGGTTGGATTGACCAGCCGTCTGTTGAGCTGTCTAACGCGCTGATGCATCACCCAGACATCAACATGATCCTCGCCACCGGTGGCCCGGGCATGGTTAAAGCCGCTTACAGCTCCGGTAAACCCGCTATCGGTGTAGGCGCAGGTAACACCCCTGTCGTGGTTGATGAAACCGCTGACATCAAACGTGTTGTTGCTTCTATCCTGATGTCTAAAACCTTCGACAATGGCGTCATCTGTGCTTCTGAGCAGTCCGTTATCGTGGTTGATTCTGCCTATGCTGCAGTGCGTGAGCGTTTCGCTTCTCACGGTGGTTACATGTTGCAGGGTAAAGAGCTGAAAGCTGTTCAGGACATTATCCTGAAAAATGGCGCACTGAACGCCGCTATCGTTGGTCAGCCAGCAACCAAAATTGCTGAACTGGCAGGCTTCACTGTTCCAGCTGACACCAAAATTCTGATTGGCGAAGTGACCGTTGTTGACGAGTCCGAGCCGTTTGCTCACGAAAAACTGTCTCCGACTCTGGCAATGTACCGCGCCAAGAATTTCGAAGATGCAGTGATCAAAGCTGAAAAATTGGTTGAGATGGGCGGTATCGGTCATACCTCTTGCCTGTACACCGACCAGGACAACCAGCCAGAACGCGTTAAATTCTTCGGCGACAAAATGAAGACCGCGCGTATCCTGATTAACACCCCTGCTTCTCAGGGTGGTATCGGTGACCTGTACAACTTCAAACTCGCACCTTCCCTGACTCTGGGTTGTGGTTCATGGGGTGGTAATTCCATCTCTGAAAACGTTGGTCCAAAACACCTGATCAACAAGAAAACCGTTGCTAAGCGAGCTGAAAACATGTTGTGGCATAAACTTCCGAAATCTATCTACTTCCGCCGTGGCTCACTGCCAATCGCGCTGGATGAAGTGATTACCGATGGCCACAAACGTGCGCTGATCGTGACTGACCGCTTCCTGTTCAACAACGGCTATGCAGACCAGATAACCTCTGTTCTGAAAGCAGCTGGCGTTGAAACCGAAGTGTTCTTCGAAGTTGAAGCTGACCCAACGCTGACCGTTGTGCGTAAAGGTGCAGAATTGGCGAACTCCTTCAAGCCAGACGTGATCATCGCGCTGGGTGGTGGTTCCCCGATGGATGCTGCGAAAATCATGTGGGTTATGTACGAGCACCCAGAAACCCACTTCGAAGAACTGGCACTGCGCTTTATGGACATCCGTAAACGTATCTACAAGTTCCCGAAAATGGGCGTTAAAGCCAAAATGGTTGCGGTCACTACCACTTCCGGTACCGGTTCTGAAGTTACCCCATTTGCGGTAGTAACCGATGACGCGACTGGCCAGAAATATCCACTGGCTGACTACGCGCTGACCCCGGACATGGCTATTGTTGATGCCAACCTCGTCATGGAAATGCCGAAGTCACTGTGTGCATTTGGTGGTCTGGATGCGGTAACGCACGCTCTGGAAGCTTATGTGTCGGTACTGGCATCTGAGTTCTCCGATGGTCAGGCTCTGCAGGCTCTGAAACTGCTGAAAGAAAACCTGCCAGCGTCTTACCACGAAGGGTCTAAAAACCCGGTTGCCCGTGAACGCGTTCACAACGCAGCGACTATCGCCGGTATCGCGTTTGCGAACGCCTTCCTCGGTGTGTGTCACTCGATGGCGCATAAACTGGGCTCTCAGTTCCACATTCCACACGGTCTGGCCAACGCCCTGCTGATCAGCAACGTTATCCGCTATAACGCGAATGACAACCCGACTAAGCAGACTGCATTCAGCCAGTACGATCGTCCACAGGCACGCCGTCGTTATGCAGAAATCGCTGACCACCTGGGTCTGACGTCTGCCGGTGACCGTACTGCGGCGAAGATCGAGAAGCTGCTGGCATGGCTCGACAGCATCAAGGCTGAACTGGGTATTCCTAAGTCCATCCGTGAAGCTGGCGTTCAGGAAGCTGACTTCCTGGCACACGTTGACAAACTGTCTGAAGACGCGTTTGACGACCAGTGTACCGGTGCTAACCCACGCTACCCACTGATCTCCGAACTGAAACAGATCCTGATGGATACTTACTACGGTCGTGAGTTCTCTGAAGGTGACGTTGCTGACAAGAAAGCAGCTGCACCAGCTGTTAAAGCTGACAAAAAAGCGAAGAAAACCGCTTAATTGAAAGCCCAATAAAAAACCCGCCAAAATGGCGGGTTTTTTTATGTCTGTATGCAAGAAAGAAGCGAAAGGATTACTCCTCCACCCTGCCCCTTACTCGCTGCTGAATGGTGCTCAGAGAGCCTTCGACTAGCGCCTCTTTGTAGTGTTTACGACATACTGAGACGTAGCGTTCGTTGCCGCCAATCACCACCTGTTCACCTTCGTTGTAAGGCCGCCCTTCCTGATCGAGCCGCAGAACCATACTCGCCTTGCGCCCACAGAAGCAGATCGTTTTTAACTCTACCAGCTTATCTGCCCAGGAGAGCAAATACTGGCTGCCGATAAATAGCTCGCCACGAAAATCCGTACGCAGGCCATAGCACAATACAGGAATATCCAGCTCATCCACGACCTCTGACAGGGCGTAAACCTGCTCGCGGGTCAGGAACTGGCTCTCATCCACCAGAACGCAGTGAATCGGCTCTTTCGCGTGCTCAGCGGCGATATCGTGATACAACGACGTCTGCTGGTTGTAGAGCTTCGCAGGTGACGACAGGCCGATGCGGGAACTTACTTTGCCTGCACCAAATCTGTCATCAATTTCTGCGGTATAAACCAGGGTACGCATCCCGCGCTCCTGGTAATTGTAGGAAGACTGCAGCAACGCAGTCGACTTCCCTGCGTTCATTGCAGAGTAGTAAAAATAAAGCTGTGCCATTCGCAGCATCACCCCAATCATCGTGATTTAACGGCACGAATTGTACCATATTCCGGGCCAATTTCAGCGCTCACGAAAGTCACAATCCATTACGGCTGAAGGTAAAATATTAAGTTCTTCTTATCTATAATAACAGTCAGATAGACGTTTTTGTTCTGCATCAACCTAAAGATAACCCTGCGTTATGAGGGGGCCTGGGTGCCTCTAGGCAACAAAAGGGTTTACCTGGGTTATGATTCAGTTTCTATTGAAATGAAGGAAAACGAGGGCTTACCCTACGACTAATACTAAAGGCTGATATTTGTGAGCCAAGGATATATACCTGCGGTGAAACATTCAAAAGAGCTTACTTTGTAAGGGTGTTCTTAAGATTACGGCCAGACAATAAGCGCATCAAATGTGAACTCACGCGAAAAATTTAACTTTACCTAATTAATAATACCGCTAAATAACACGATATTTTGACTTCCTTACAATCCCCCCTATTGCACATCTGAAATTAACGCTCTATTATTACCTCAACAAACCACCCCACAATATAAGTTTGAGAATACTACAATGAGCGAAGCACTTAAAATTTTGAACAACATCCGTACTCTTCGTGCGCAGGCAAGAGAATGCACTCTCGAAACGCTCGAAGAAATGCTGGAAAAATTAGAAGTTGTTGTTAACGAACGTCGCGAAGAAGAAAGCGCGGCCGCTGCTGAAGTTGAAGAGCGCACTCGTAAACTGCAGCAATACCGTGAAATGCTGATCGCTGATGGCATTGATCCAAATGAACTGCTGAACAGCATTGCTGCTCAGAGCAAATCTGGTGCTAAAGCTAAACGTGCAGCTCGCCCGGCTAAATATAGCTACGTTGATGAAAACGGCGAAACCAAAACTTGGACCGGCCAGGGTCGTACTCCGGCAATCATCAAAAAAGCAATGGATGAGCAGGGTAAATCACTGGACGATTTCCTGATTTAATCTTCCTTGTTTCTTATGCACGTTTGTTGAAAAATCCCGCCCTGCGGGATTTTTTTTATCCTGAAATTGGCCGAGGGCACGCATAACCTGCCTGGTTTTAAAGCACCTCCGACAACAGGCAATAAAAAACCGGGGCCTTTACAGGACCCCGGTTGGTACGGCAGGCGGACAAATTACTTGCCAGTGCCCACGGTATCTTCCAGCCAGGCTTTAAAATCCGCACCCAGTGAATTATGGCGAATACCATATTCAACAAACGCACGCATATAACCCAGTTTATTACCGCAATCGTGGCTCTTGCCTTTCATGTGATAGGCTTCAACCGTTTCCTTCTCGATAAGCATATCGATAGCGTCAGTCAGCTGGATTTCGTCCCCGGCTCCCGGAGGCGTTTTCGCCAGCAGTGGCCAAATTTCTGCGCTCAGCACGTAACGGCCTACGACCGCCAGGTTTGATGGGGCCACGTCAGCTTTAGGTTTCTCAACCACGCCGACCATTGGCACGCTGTCACCCGGGTTCAGGGCTTCACCTTTGCAATCCACCACGCCGTACGCAGTCACGTCATCAACCGGCTCAACCATAATCTGGCTGGCACCTGTCTCATCAAAACGCTTAATCATTTCCGCGAGGTTGTCGCGAGACAAATCGGATTCGTATTCATCCAGAATCACGTCCGGCAGAATAACGGCCACTGGCTCGTTACCGACGACCGGATGGGCACACAGCACTGCGTGGCCCAGGCCTTTTGCCAGACCCTGACGGACCTGCATAATGGTCACGTGTGGCGGGCAAATAGACTGCACTTCTTCCAGCAACTGGCGCTTCACGCGTTTTTCCAGCATTGCTTCAAGTTCAAAACTGGTATCAAAATGGTTTTCGATCGAGTTTTTCGAAGAGTGGGTCACCAGCACAATTTCAGTAATACCTGCAGCAATGCATTCATTGACAACATACTGAATTAATGGCTTGTCGACCAGCGGCAGCATTTCCTTAGGAATCGCTTTAGTGGCGGGCAACATCCTGGTACCCAATCCCGCTACCGGGATTACGGCCTTAGTGACTTTCGAATTTAATGCAGCCATTGAAATCTCCTGAACTGTTCAACTTTTGAACGTGCTCGTTAATTAATAACGCGTTGAGTATATCAGTACCGATTGGTCAATCTGGTCTGAAAAGGACACGTTAACCTTGAATTAGGATTTTTACGTATAAATCCTGCTGATAGTACCACCACTGTCTGAAAGGAGAGAAAGCAATAACCGGGGCTCCCCGGCTAATTGCTCATTCCGCAGACAACATTAAGCGCAAGCGCCCACCCGCTCCCCAAATTTGGCACTGCCACGATTCGCAGCGTTGGCTGATTTGATTTAAATAAGCATTGCCCAACGTCCCCAACGGAACGCCATTACTGATCTGTATTTGATGCTCGCCGGTGTTAAGTGTGCCGTTAAGACCCGCAGAAACAAGGATCAGATTTTTAATTTCGCTATGGTAATACCCAACCAGTAGCGGGAATTGTCCTGGTAAATTGGCCTGGCGCAGCAATTGATTGACCTGTTTTAACAAACTGCCTAATTCAGGCAAACGCTGACCTTCATGAGCAAGCTGTTCTTGTAACAAGCCGTTAAATAAAGCACGTAATAAAAGTGCGGCTAACACACCATTATCACCGGCACGCGTCACGTCCAGACAATAAAACGCCAGATCTTTATCTGAAAGTGGTGCAATATCGAGCACCAGGCCGGGATTATCCGCTGATACCAGCTGCCGGTAGTTAATACGACAATGCGAAATAACCTGTTGGACCGGTGGCTGAAGTTCCTGCAATAATTTTGCTGCCGCTGAGGGATTACTGACCAGCGCATCCCAGTCTTCAAATAAACGCTCTTCTTCCTCAACGCGGGAATTGAACATCGCAGGATAGAGACAGGCAAAAACGGTTTCACGCAGACGATTGAGATCTTTGACAGGTTTAAGCATCACATCCTGCACGCCAAGCCGCAGCGCTTTGGCGATATCAGACATGTTTTCGGTCGCGGAGATAATCAGGATCGGCAACTGATTGCCACTGTTACGCAAAGATTCGACCAGTTTGAGTCCGTTCATCCGTGGCATTTCGATGTCGCAGATCATCAGATCAGGATTAACCTCTGCCATTAAGTCCAGGGCACTCTGGCCGTCTTCAGCCAGGGCGGTTTCTGCGCCCAGCGATGAAAGCCACGAATCCAGTAGTGAGCGGAAAACCGGCTCATCCTCGACGATAAGAATGTGTTTTCCCGCCAATGGCTGCGTCATGATATCTCCCCTGGCAGACGATAAGTAAATAGTGGCACGCTATTCGTGCTATCGCCTGTCAGAATTTGCTGAAGTAATCGAAAATGCCCTAAGCCTGGCTCCGGACGAGCGGTAAAAGTTCGTCCATTTTTTTCTCTACCGAGAGTTGTCCGGCGGCGATGGCCGCGGGCGCACGGTGGAAATCGAGCGTTGAAATCTGCGGGCAAAAAGGTTGCAACAGGATATCAGGTGGATCACCTGCCATACGGTTGCGCTTTAATCGGTTTTCCAGCACCTGAATAGAGGTCGTCATGATCTCCATAGCCGTCGGTGTGATTGCCGTCCGGCGCGATGTCATGCGGCCCAGCCTTGCGCGAAAACGTTCATGCCAGCTCAGCGCCTCATCACTTTCAGAAGACTGTGGATCGGGCTGAAGGTTCACGGATAACAAATCTTGTTGCATTAAATGCGCGTCGTGCTGCAAATCGACAGCGATCACGATATCGGCACCCAATGCGCGCGTGAGCGACACCGGAATCGGATTCACCACCGCGCCGTCGACCAGCCAGTAGCCGTTGTGCATGACGGGCGACATCAACCCGGGAATGCTGCAGGAAGCACGCACGGCCATATGCAGGTCACCTTCGGTGAACCACAGTTCGCGGCCAGTACTCAGATTAGTGGCAACGGAAGCAAAGCGACGTTGGCAAGATTCGATATTGTCGACGGGAATGAGTTGACGAAAGTGGCTGAACACGCGTTCTCCACGCAGCAGTCCACCGCGTCGCCAGGAGAGGTCCATCAGGCGTAAAACGTCCCATGAATTGAAGGAGCACACCCATTTCTCAAGCACCGGTAATCGATCGCAGGCATAAGCCGCGCCCACCAGAGAACCAATGGAACACCCTGCAACGATATCAATCTCAATGCCCATTTTCTGCAGCGCGTTGATGACGCCGATGTGTGACCATCCTCGCGCCGCGCCTGACCCCAAGGCTAAACCAATTTTAAGCTTTCTCATTCCTGCAAGTACTGAACCCCATTCCCAACGTAGCCACATTGCCACTGGTCAGTTAACATATTTGCCGCCGGCGCAGTTGCGCCTTTCTTTATTCACCAACGGGAAGGCATTTATGCATTCACTTTGCCCCTGCGGCAGCGCTCTGGAGTATAGCCTATGTTGCCAGCGATATCTTTCAGGTAACACGCTTGCGCCTACGCCGTCACAGCTCATGCGCTCACGCTACAGCGCCTTTGTGATGAAGGACGCAGATTATCTGCTCAAGACCTGGCATCCGTCCTGCGAGCCCCAGCAATTTCGTCAGAGTCTGGAACAAAGCTTTGCGACAACCGAATGGTTGGGACTCACTATTTTTGCCGCCGAAGATGGCAAGACCCCGGATGAGGGCTTTGTCAGCTTTGTCGCCCGATTTAGTGAACATAGCAAGAGTAGTGCCCTGATTGAGCGTTCAAGATTCTTAAAAGAAAATGGACAATGGTATTATATTGATGGTACACGTCCCTTAATCGGCCGCAACGACCCCTGCCCTTGCGGGTCGGGTAAAAAATTTAAAAAGTGCTGCGGTTAGTCAAGCCGCCACCAAAACAGCAAACACCGTCAACAGGATTTCCCCCGCAATGCACTCATTACAACGAAAAGTGTTGCGTACAATCTGCCCGGATCAAAAAGGGCTGATCGCACGTATTACTAACATTTGCTACAAGCATGAACTGAACATCGTGCAGAACAACGAGTTCGTCGATCATCGCACCGGGCGTTTCTTTATGCGCACTGAGCTTGAAGGCATTTTCAACGACTCCACGCTGCTGGCCGATCTGGACAGCGCATTACCTGAAGGTTCCATTCGCGAACTCACGCCTGCAGGCCGTCGTCGGGTGGTGATTCTGGTCACCAAAGAAGCGCACTGTCTGGGCGACCTACTGATGAAAGCCAATTATGGCGGCCTGGATGTTGACATTGCCGCGGTCATTGGTAACCACGACACCCTGCGTTCGTTGGTTGAGAAATTCGACGTGCCGTTTGAGCTGGTTAGCCACGAAGGCCACACCCGCGAAGAGCATGATGCCCTGATGGCCGACGCGATTGACGCCCATCAGCCCGATTACGTGGTGCTGGCGAAATACATGCGAGTCCTGACCCCGGCCTTCGTGTCACGCTTCCCGAATAAAATTATCAATATTCACCATTCGTTCCTGCCCGCGTTTATCGGTGCGCGCCCGTATCAGCAGGCCTACGATCGCGGCGTGAAAATCATCGGTGCTACAGCGCACTACGTGAACGACAATCTGGATGAAGGCCCAATCATCATGCAGGACGTCATTCACGTCGATCATACCTACACCGCGGAAGACATGATGCGTGCGGGCCGAGACGTAGAGAAAAACGTCCTCAGCCGCGCGTTGTATCAGGTTCTTGCCCAGCGTGTGTTCGTGTACGGTAATCGGACAATTATTCTGTAAGTCAAATGGCCGTTGCAGCGCTTTTAAACGTTATGGGCAAAAAGCGCGCAAACGGTTCATTTTCCTGAAAGGAAGTCTTTACAGCGGCGCGTCATTTGATATGATGCGCCCCGCTTCCCAAAAGGGAGCAGGCCAGTAAAAGCATTACCCCTGGCGGGGTTCCCGAGCGGCCAAAGGGAGCAGACTGTAAATCTGTCGTCATCGACTTCGAAGGTTCGAATCCTTCCCCCGCCACCACTATTCTGGTCAGTATCTGTAGCACCCATACCCCTGGCGGGGTTCCCGAGCGGCCAAAGGGAGCAGACTGTAAATCTGTCGTC
>NZ_JAWXRD010000033.1:0-87108 GCF_033843265.1 Scandinavium lactucae | reverse complement strand
GAGGCGCATTATAGGGAGTTATTCTGAGACGGCAAGTCTAAATTCAAAAAAACTTTCCGACTGCTCACTTTCCAGGCGTCACGCCGTTTTTTACGCCTGTTTGCGTACAAGTTGAGCGATTTCACGCGCAAAATGAGCGACTTGCTGCCAGTCGGTATACACCACTTCTTTACGCGTATCGGTTTCGCCCCCCGTCATCTTCATAATCAGGCGGATCATCATTCGGTCGTACCAGCTATAACGTGGGTAACGCAGCGCCCCGGCAAACACCGCGCAGAGATCGGGAGCCCACGTAGAACCGAGCAAGAACTTACGGGTATAGCTGTTGGTCTGCGGGGTACGCTTCTCAGGTTTACGCGCCACGAGGTTCACGGAATAGAATGCACCTGGTCGCTGCGCCAGAGAGTGCTGATGCTTTTTCACAAAGCTATCCAGTGCCGCATGGAAATGGCCGTAACGAATAGAGGCACCGATCACCACGCCGTCATACGCGGACCAGTCGATATTGTCGGCCCGATGCAGGTTAACGATGTCCGCATCGAAGGCCAGCTCTTTCAGCTCCGTCGCCAGTGACGCGGCAATCTCACGCGTTTGCCCATCCCGGGTGGAGAAGAGAATCAATATTTTCACAAACGCTCCTGTTATTCGCGCCAGAAAGTCGGTGTAAAGAGCACCAACAGAGTGAAGACTTCCAGACGACCAAACAGCATGTTGGCGATCAGGATCCATTTAGCCACCGGGTTCATACTGGCGAAGTTATCCGCCACGACCCCCAGGCCCGGGCCGAGATTGTTCAGCGTGGCGACGACGGACGCAAAGGCCGAGAAATCATCCACGCCGGTGGCAATAATCGCCAGCATACTGACGATGAACACCAGCGCATAAGCGGAGAAGAATCCCCACACCGCTTCAAGAATACGTTCCGGCAGCGCACGGTTGCCCAGCTTGATGCTATATACCGCATTCGGATGCACCAGACGTTTGAGTTCGCGGTTCCCTTGTTTGAACAACAACAGGATACGAATCACCTTCAGGCCCCCCCCCGTTGACCCCGCACAGCCACCGATAAAAGCAGAGCACAGTAACAGCACCGGCAGGAACAGTGGCCAGCGCGCAATGCTGTCGGTAGTAAAGCCTGCAGTGGTCGCCATTGATACCACCTGGAAGAAGGCCTGGTTAAGGGTCGTGACCGCCGAGGCGTAAACATTGTGCAGCAACAACACCAGCGTACAGATAATCACCAACGTCAGCTGCACGCCGATAAACATGCGGAATTCCGGGTCACGCCAGTACACCTTCAGATTGCGACCGCTTAATAAAGAGAAGTGCAGACCGTAGTTACAGCCTGAGATAAGCAGGAAAATAGCAATAATGGTGTTGATGGTCGGGCTGTCAAAATACCCCACGCTAGCATCATGGGTAGAAAAACCGCCGATAGCAATGGTCGAGAAGCTATGCCCAATGGCATCAAAAGCAGGCATTCCGGCAAACCACAGCGCCAGTGCGCAGGCGACGGTCAGCAAGACATAAATAAGCCACAGCGTTTTGGCCGTCTCGGCAATTCGTGGGCGCATCTTGTTATCCTTCAGCGGCCCCGGCATTTCCGCACGATACAGCTGCATCCCGCCCACACCAAGGATTGGCAAGATAGCGACCGCCAGTACGATTATCCCCATCCCGCCGAACCATTGCAGCATCTGACGATAGAAGAGGATGGCGTGCGGTAAAGAGTCGAGACCCACCAGCGTGGTTGCGCCAGTGGTGGTCAACCCTGAGAAAGATTCAAAGAAGGCGTCAGTAATGGTCAGATTCGGCTGTTCCGAGAAAATGAACGGCAGCGCACCCACGCTCCCCAGCACGGTCCAGAACAGCACGACAATCAGAAACCCCTCGCGGGATTTCAGCTCGCCCTTTTGTTTACGGTTCGGCCACCACAGCAGGGAGCCAATCGCCAGCGCCACAAAAAAGGTCTGAGTAAATGCCCGCCCGGCCCCGTCCCGGTAGATCAATGCCACCAGCCCAGGAACGATCATCGTCCCCGAAAAAAGAATAACCAGCAGTCCAACGATTCGGGTAATGGCGCGAAAATGCATCTCTGCCGCTTCCTTTGATAAGCAAAAAGTAGACCGGGGATTATTCGCCAATCCGGCGCAATTGCAACGCGCCGCGGCTAAAATCCGCCAGTCTTGTCGAAAAAGCCGCCAGTTCGGCCTGCGGAAGCGCCACCCGAAGATGCACATCGGCCTGATAATCACTGCTGACAACTTTGCCGGAAAATTGCGCCAGCAGGGATTCGACACCGGCCAGCAGTCCGTACTCGCACTGCAAAGTATATTCGGTCAACGGCGTCTTGCGCAGCGTCGTGAGTTCCGCCAAGGCCTGATGCACTCCGCCACCGTAGGCTTTCACCAGGCCACCCGTGCCCAGCAAAATACCGCCGTAGTAGCGCACCACCACGGCGGTTATTTCCCCGACGCCGCTGCCCATTAGCTGGGCAAGCATCGGTTTACCTGCCGTACCCGCCGGTTCACCGTCATCGGAGAAACCCAACTGTTGCGAATCGTTTGGCGGCCCGGCAACCCACGCCACGCAATGGTGACGCGCATCCGGATGTTCCGCCCTGACCGATTCGACAAACGCTTTCGCCGCTTCCACGCCCTCAGTATGGGCGAGTAGGGTAATGAAGCGGCTCTTTTTGATTTCGTCGACCACGGTCACCGGCGCGGCCGGAATCAGCCAACTGTCCATCAGGCCAGCTTCAGATCCCGGGTCATGTTTTCGATGCTGTTTTCGTGAAGCACCACGTTGTCTTCGATGCGGATCCCCCCAAACGGCTTCATGGCGTCAATCTTCTGCCAGTTGAAGTGTTTGCTGAATTGTCCTTCACGCCACGGTGCCAGCAGGGATTCGATAAAGTAGATCCCCGGCTCGATGGTCAGCACCATCCGCGGTTGCAGAATACGGGTACAACGCAGGTAAGGGTATTTCGACGGTGCGGCAAGGTGCGTGCCTTTATCGTCCTGCATGAAGCCCGCCACGTCGTGAACCTGCAGACCCAGCGGATGCCCAATCCCATGCGGCATAAACGGCCCGGTAATGTCGTTATCCACCATCGCCTCTTCGCTCATATCGGTAATCAGCTGATGCTTACGCAGCAGTTTGGCGATGCGTTGATGGAACTGGATGTGATAGTCAACGTAGCTCACGCCTGTTTTCAACGTGTCGATAAGCGCCAACTGCTCGGTGTTGACGTCTTTAATCAGCTGCGCAAACTCGGTATCGGCGTTCCCTGCCCAGGTACGGGTCAGGTCAGCGGCATAACCGTTATACTCAGCGCCCGCATCCAACAGGAAGCTGCGCATTTCAGACGGCGCGCGGTGATCCAGTTTGGTGTAGTGCAACACGGACGCATGCTCGTTGAGCGCCACGATGTTGCTATAAGGCACGTCGGTATCACGATGGCCGGTGGCGGTCAGATACGCGAGGTTAATGTCGAACTCGCTCATCCCGGAGAGGAATGCTTCATGCGCCGCCTGGTGGCCATTCACCGCCATTTTCTGCGCTTCGCGCATACAGGAAAGTTCGTAATCGGTTTTATAAGAGCGATAGTAATGCAGATAATCAATCACCCCTTTCGGGTTGATGTTGGCGGCAGCGATATCCAGCCCCAGCGCGCGTTCAGCCACTGGGCCAATGTAGGCGATGTTGCCGCGAGCCGCAGGCAGCTGACTGCCGATACCGTCGGCTTTTGGCAGCGCAATAACGTCGACGTCTTCGGTCCAGAAGGAGGATGGCAGCGGCTCAACGTTGTGCCAGTAATCCACCGGCAGATAGAACCACAGCTTCGGTTTATTGACCCCATCCACCAGCAGCCAACAGTTTGGCACCTGCGTCACTGGCACCCAGGCCTTAAACTGCGGGTTCACTTTGAACGGATAAGGATGATCGTCGAGGAAGACGTTAACCAGCTCGCCGGAGTGAATTAACAGCGCGTCGAGCTTAAAGCGATCCAGTACGTCACGCGTGCGTTCCTGCAACGTAGCGATATGATTTTTATAGAGTGTGGCCAGTGAATCCATGTTTTACCCTTCTCTGTTTTTGCCCTAATTCCCCGCATCTTAGCACATCGGTTTAGCACTGCGTGATTTCTGCCGAGCGTGATCCATACGTCATTTTCTTAAAGAGTAATTTGCAATTTATTAACATAAAATCCACACTCCGTCTCATCTGGTAAGACCAGTAATAGTACTGGATTCAGGAGACTGACATGCTCTACAAAGGCGACACCCTGTACCTCGACTGGCTGGAAGATGGCATTGCCGAACTGGTGTTCGATGCCCCCGGCTCGGTCAACAAGCTCGATACCGCAACCGTAGCCAGCCTCGGCCAGGCGCTGGACGTTCTTGAAAAACAGCCAGACCTCAAAGGCTTACTGCTGCGCTCCGAAAAAGCGGCATTTATCGTCGGCGCGGACATCACCGAATTCCTCTCCCTGTTCCAGGTGCCACCGGAGCAGCTAAGCCAATGGCTACACTTTGCGAACAGCGTGTTCTGTCGTCTGGAAGACCTGCCGGTGCCGACGATTTCTGCCGTCAATGGCTACGCGCTGGGCGGCGGTTGTGAATGCGTGCTGGCGACCGATTACCGTCTGGCGACGCCGGATCTGCGCATCGGCCTGCCGGAAACCAAACTCGGGATCATGCCGGGCTTTGGCGGCTCGGTACGTTTGCCGCGCCTGCTCGGCGCTGATAGCGCCCTGGAAATCATCGCCGCAGGCAAAGATGTGGGCGCGGACGAAGCGCTCAAAATCGGTCTGGTCGATGGCGTCGTAAAAGCGGAAAAACTGCGGGAAGGTGCGATTGCGGTTCTGCGTCAGGCAATTAACGGTGATCTGGACTGGAAAGCCAAACGTCAGCCGAAGCTTGAGCCACTGAAACTCAGTAAAATTGAAGCCACCATGAGCTTCACTATCGCCAAAGGCATGGTGATGCAGACGGCGGGCAAACACTATCCGGCCCCGATCACCGCGGTGAAAACCATTGAAGCCGCGGCCCGCTTAGGCCGTGACCAGGCCCTGGTACTTGAGAATCAAAGTTTTGTTCCGCTGGCACACTCGAATGAAGCCCGCGCGCTGGTCGGCATTTTCCTCAATGACCAGTTCGTCAAAGGCCAGGCCAAGAAGCTGACCAAAAATGTCGAGACCCCAAAACAGGCCGCCGTACTCGGGGCGGGGATCATGGGTGGCGGCATTGCTTACCAGTCAGCCTGGAAAGGCGTGCCGGTTATCATGAAGGATATCAACGACAAATCGTTGACTCTCGGCATGAACGAAGCCGCCAAGCTGCTGAATAAACAGCTGGAACGCGGAAAAATCAACGGTATGAAACTGGCGAGCGTCATCTCAACCATTCATCCCACACTTGATTACGCCGGATTTGACCGCGTCGATGTCGTCGTCGAAGCGGTCGTAGAAAACCCGAAAGTGAAGAAAGCCGTTCTCGCTGAGACCGAAGACAAAGTGCGCCCGGACACGGTGCTGGCGTCAAACACCTCGACCATACCGATTGGCGAACTGGCCAGCGTCCTCAAGCGCCCGGAAAACTTCTGCGGGATGCACTTCTTTAACCCGGTGCACCGTATGCCGCTGGTTGAGGTTATTCGCGGGGAGAAAACCTCAGAAGACACCATCGCCAAAGTGGTCGCATGGGCCAGCAAAATGGGCAAAACGCCGATCGTGGTGAATGACTGCCCAGGTTTCTTTGTCAACCGCGTACTGTTCCCTTACTTCGCCGGATTCAGCCAGTTGCTACGCGACGGGGCCGACTTCCACAGAGTCGACAAAGTGATGGAGAAAGTGTTCGGCTGGCCAATGGGCCCGGCCTACCTGCTGGACGTGGTGGGCATTGATACCGCACATCACGCGCAGGCCGTCATGGCTGCTGGCTTCCCACAGCGAATGCAGAAAGATTACCGCGATGCGATTGATGCTCTGTTCGAAGCCAGCCGTTACGGCCAGAAAAATGGCCTCGGTTTCTGGCGTTATAAAGAAGACAGCAAGGGCAAGCCGAAGAAAGAGGAAGATCCTGCGGTTGAAGCGCTGCTGGCGGACGTCAGTCAGGCCAAACGTGAATTCAGCGACGAAGACATTATCGCCCGCATGATGATCCCGATGGTCAACGAAGTAGTGCGTTGCCTCGAAGAAGGCATTATCGCAAGCCCAGCGGAAGCGGACATGGCGCTGGTGTATGGTCTCGGTTTCCCTCCGTTCCACGGCGGCGCATTCCGTTGGCTGGATACGCTCGGCAGCGCGAAGTACCTCGACATGGCGCAGCAGTATCAGCATCTCGGCCCGCTGTACGACGTGCCGGAAGGCCTGCGCAACAAAGCGCGCCACAACGAAGCATATTATCCACCGGTTGAACCTGCCCGTCCGGTGGGTGAGCTGAAAACGGCTTAAGGAGTCACAATGGAACAGGTTGTCATTGTCGATGCAATTCGTACCCCGATGGGCCGTTCAAAAGGCGGCGCATTCCGTAACGTACGGGCAGAAGACCTCTCCGCCCATCTGATGCGTAGCCTGCTGGCCCGCAACCCGGCCCTGGATCCTGCGGCGCTGGACGATATTTACTGGGGCTGCGTGCAGCAGACTCTTGAGCAAGGCTTCAACATCGCGCGAAACGCGTCACTGCTGGCTGAAATCCCGCACTCCGTTCCGGCGGTCACCGTCAACCGTCTGTGTGGTTCTTCCATGCAGGCGCTGCACGACGCGGCTCGCATGATCATGACCGGCGACGCACAGGCATGTCTGGTTGGCGGCGTGGAGCACATGGGCCACGTGCCGATGAGCCACGGCGTAGATTTCCATCCGGGCATGAGCCGTAATGTGGCGAAAGCGGCCGGAATGATGGGCCTGACCGCCGAAATGCTGTCGCGCCTGCACGGCATCAGTCGTGAAATGCAGGATGCCTTTGCAGCCCGCTCTCACGCACGGGCCTGGGCTGCAACGCAGTCCGGTGCGTTTAAAAATGAAATCATCCCGACCGGCGGTCACGACGCTGACGGCGTGCTGAAGCAGTTCACCTATGACGAAGTGATCCGTCCTGAAACCACCGTCGAAGCGCTTTCTACCCTGCGTCCGGCGTTTGATCCCGTGACCGGTACCGTTACGGCGGGAACGTCATCCGCACTGTCCGACGGTGCCGCCGCCCTGCTGGTGATGAGCGAAAGCCGGGCCCGTGAACTGGGCCTGAAGATCCGTGCTCGCGTGCGTTCAATGGCGGTGGTGGGCTGCGACCCGTCAATCATGGGATATGGACCGGTTCCGGCGTCAAAACTGGCGTTGAAAAAAGCCGGGCTGTCCGCCAGCGATATCGATCTGTTTGAGATGAATGAAGCGTTTGCCGCGCAGATCCTACCGTGCATTAAAGATCTGGGTTTGATGGAGCAGATAGACGAGAAGATCAACCTCAACGGCGGGGCGATCGCCCTCGGTCACCCGCTCGGCTGTTCCGGGGCACGTATCACCACCACGCTTATCAACCTGATGGAACGCAAAGACGCCCAGTTCGGTCTGGCGACAATGTGTATCGGTCTGGGTCAGGGTATTGCGACGGTGATTGAACGCGTCTAATCGAAGAATTAAACCCCTAAATAATTCGCGCTGCATCGCGGCGGCAACTGAGCGAATCCCCGGGAGCATAGATCACTATGTGACCGGGGTGACCGAAGGCAGCCAACAAAGAGGCAACGTGAATGATGACGGGGAGAATTTAGTTGCCGTTTTTCCCGCCTGTCAGGGGCGGGTTTTTTATTGGTATAGCGCTGCGCGGCCTGCCGGCCCGTGCAAACGCAGTGCCGCCGAGCAAATCTTCTGCTTAAATGAACGAAAACGCATCGCCGAACAGGCGGTCTTCACGGGCATTCCGCTCGTTGCAGAACAGGTCCCGGGCAATTTTCGCCATTTCAAAACGTCCAGCAATATAGATGTCGTGCTCCGCCAGCGTGCCGTAATCCTGCAATACTGCCGTTAACACGGTGCCAGAGCGGCCACGCCAGCCCTCTTCCGGCTGCTCAACTACAGGCTCAACGCGCAGATTCGGATGGTTCACCGACAGCGCTTCCAGCTCTGATAAATCGTACAGATGCTTCTCTTCACGCCCGCCCCAGTAAATCGCGATATCACGATTTGGGTTCTGCGCCAGCGCGGTGAGCAGAATAGAACGCACATACGAGAAGCCTGTACCACCGGCAATCAGCACCAGCGGGCGCTCGTTATCGTCGCGCAGCCATGCCTCGCCGTGGGGGATATCAACCACAACCTCACGCTCTTTGAGAATCCGGTCCATCACCGCCATCGCGTACAGATTCAGCTCTGACGCGCCGATATGCAGCTCAATAATGTTCTGCTCGGCAGGCGTGGACGCCATAGAGAACGGACGCTTATCACGTTCGTCCATTACCACCATCAGATACTGGCCCGCGCGGAAGGAAAAGGCCGCTTCCGGTTCTAAACGAACGCGGTATACCGTGTCGGTAATGGCATCTACCGAAGTGACTTTACAGCTTAAGGTTGTCATGCGCTCCCTCTGTCGGGTCTATTCTCGTCATTAAAGATAGCCAGCTCATCCCAAATGGCGTCAATTCGCGCCGTCACGTCGGGATCTTTCTTGATTGGACGTCCCCACTCACGTTGGGTTTCGCCAGGCCATTTATTCGTGGCATCCAGCCCCATTTTCGAACCTAAACCGGAAACCGGCGAGGCGAAGTCCAGATAATCTATCGGCGTATTTTCGACCAGCACCGTATCACGGGCGGGATCCATACGCGTGGTAATCGCCCAGATAACGTCGTTCCAGTCACGAGCGTTCACGTCGTCATCACAGACAATCACAAATTTGGTGTACATAAACTGGCGCAGAAAAGACCATACGCCCATCATTACCCGCTTGGCATGACCGGCGTACTGCTTTTTCATCGTCACCACGGCGAGGCGATAGGAACACCCTTCCGGCGGCAGATAAAAATCGACAATTTCCGGGAACTGCTTTTGCAAAATAGGCACAAACACTTCGTTCAGCGCCACGCCCAGCACCGCCGGTTCATCAGGCGGACGGCCAGTATAAGTGGAATGGTAAATCGCGTCTTCACGCTGGGTCACATGGGTGACGGTAAAGACCGGGAAGCTGTCCACTTCATTGTAGTAACCGGTGTGATCGCCGTACGGCCCTTCCGGTGCCATCTCACCTGCTTCGATATACCCCTCAAGCACGATTTCCGCGCTGGCGGGCACTTCGAGGTCGTTCGACAGGCATTTAACCACTTCGGTTTTGGTGCCGCGCAACAGCCCGGCAAACGCATATTCCGAAAGGGTGTCGGGCACCGGTGTCACCGCCGCAAGAATGGTGGCCGGATCAGCGCCCAGCGCCACGGAGACCGGGAAACGTTCGCCTGGATGCGCCGCACACCACTCCTGGAAATCCAGCGCACCGCCGCGATGCGACAGCCAACGCATAATCAGCTTGTTTTTGCCGATCAGCTGCTGACGATAAATACCAAGATTCTGCCGTTCTTTATGTGGCCCGCGCGTCACCGTCAAACCCCAGGTGATCAGCGGGGCGGCATCTTCCGGCCAGCAGGTCATGATCGGAATACGGTGCAAATCAACGTCATCACCCTGGGTGACTTTTTGCTGACACGGCGCACCACGCAGACGTTTGGTCGGCATGTTCAGCACTTGTTTGAACTGTGGCAGCTTATCGAACAGATCGCGGAACCCTTTTGGCGGCTCTGGCTCTTTCAGGAACGCCAGTAGTTTCCCCACGTCACGCAGTGCGCTGACGTCTTCCTGTCCCATCCCCATAGCCACGCGCTTCGGCGTGCCGAACAGGTTGCACAACACCGGCATGTCGAATCCTTTAGGATTTTCAAACAGCAGCGCAGGGCCACCCGCACGCAGGGTACGATCGGCAATCTCGGTGATTTCCAGATGGGGGTCGACTGGCAGAGAGATGCGTTTCAGCTCGCCCTGTTGTTCCAGTTGTGTCAGAAAGTCGCGCAAATCATGGTATTTCATGGGGTCAGTCATGGCCTCTTCGTAAGCGCCTCATTATACGGCCTTCAGACGCGGGATGCTGTAATTTTGTTAAATTAGGGTGAAGGAGAGATGCCCTGCCCGGGCACAAAGCCTTTCGCTATCACGCCTGGCTTTTGTTATGCTTTCATCAGAATTAAGAGAAAGAGTCATTATGCAAGCCTGGTATTTACTGTACTGCAAACGTGGGCAACTTCAGCGTGCCCAGGAACATCTTGAACGCCAGGCAGTGAATTGCCTGATGCCCACTATTGCGCTGGAAAAAATCATCCGCGGCAAGCGCACGACCGTGGATGAACCGCTGTTCCCCAACTATCTGTTCGTGGAGTTTGACCCGGAGGTCATTCACACCACGACCATCAACGCCACTCGCGGCGTCAGCCATTTCGTCCGCTTTGGCATGCAGCCCGCGATGGTGCCGTCCGACGTGATTCACCAGCTCTCTATCCACACCCCGGAAGGCATAACCGATCCGGACACGCCCTATGCCGGCGATGACGTGGTGATCACCGAAGGAGCGTTCGAAGGGTTACAGGCCATATTCACCGAACCCGATGGCGAAGCACGTTCCATGCTGCTGCTGAATTTGTTGAACAAGCAGGTTTTACAGAGCGTGAAAAACACCGATTTCCGCAAAGTCTGACGTCAAAAATCTATCCCAAACACCTTTTTCACATTCCTGTCGGTCATGTCTGACAGCGCCTGTGCGTCATCGCCACGCCAGTGCGCAATGCGTTGCAGAATGTGAGACAGATGGGCCGGTTCATTGCGCCGCGAAGACGGTTTGGGTGACAAATCGCGCGGCAGCAGCCACGGCGCATCGGTCTCGATCAGCAGGCGCTCCGCCGGAATAAACGGCAGCAAGTCGCGCAATTCCAGCCCGCGACGCTCATCGCACACCCAACCGGTAATGCCGATATACAGCCCATGCGCCAGGCACGCCTGAAGTTCTTCCCGCGTGCCGGTGAAACAATGCAATACGGCACCCGGCAGCTTATCGAGCCACGGCGTTAACAGCGTGATAAAGCGATCATGCGCCTCGCGACAGTGCAGGAAAACGGGCATCTTCAATTCAGCGGCCAATGCCAGTTGTGCGCTAAAGGCGATTTCCTGTTCCTGCGGGGTCGAGAAATTGCGGTTAAAGTCGAGCCCACATTCACCCACCGCGACCACGCCAGGCATCTGCGCCAGACGACGGAGTGTGTCAGCCACTTCCGGTGTCCACCGGCTGCTGTCATGAGGATGGACCCCCGCCGTGGACCAACAGTTTTTATAGCGCTGCGTCAGCTGCTGCGCCGCGTCGCTCTCTTCCGGATTGGTGCCGGTTATCAGCATTCCTTTCAGGCCAGTAGCAAACGCGCGTTCCACGACCTCATCACGATCGCGGGAAAACTGAGAACTGGTCAGATTAACGCCAATATCAAACATGCTGCCTCCCATACGACAACCGCCCTTTCGGGCGGCTGTTTATTCTTTTCAACGGCTAATTATTCTTCTTTCCCGGCGGCTTCTTCTTCCGCTGCGGCGTCTTCATCTCGCGACAACCGTTTGCCGGTATAGAATCGGGCGAAGAACACCCCGACTTCAAACAGGCAATACATTGGAATGGCGAGCAGCGTTTGCGAGAACACATCCGGCGGGGTTAATAGCATCCCGACAACGAACGCCCCCACCAGAACGTACGGGCGTTTCTTACGCAGGTCATCTGGCGTTGTCACACCTACCCAGCACAACAGCACGATGGCGACCGGTACTTCAAACGACACGCCGAAGGCCATAAACAGCGCCATCACGAAATCGAGATAACTGCGGATATCCGTCGACACCTGCACGCCAATCGGCGCGGTATGGGTCAGGAAGCCAAACGCTAACGGGAACACCACGAAGTACGCAAAAGCCATGCCGATATAGAACAGCAACGTACTGGATACCAGCAGTGGCACCACCAGCCGACGCTCATGTTTATACAGCGCCGGGGCAATGAACGCCCAGACCTGGTAGAGAATTACCGGTGCCGAGAGGATCACCGAGACCATAAAGGTCAGCTTGATCGGCGTGAAGAACGGCGATGCCACATCGGTGGCGATCATCGTTGCCCCGACGGGCATCTGGTTGATCAGTGGCGCGGACACCAGCTGATAGATGTCATTGGCGAAATACACCAACGCCAGAAAAATTGCGAATACCGCGATAATGCAGTTGATAAGGCGCTTACGCAGCTCAATCAAATGCGAGATCAGCGGTTGAGTCTCTTCTACGCCCATGATTACGGTTTATCGCTGTTTGCAGGGGAAGGGGAGGAAGCCGGTGCGGCAGCTGGCGCGGTAACTTTCGCTGTAGAAACGTCGGTTTCCGGGACGTGCTCAACGGGTTCTTCCGTCACGTCGGGTGCCTGGGCTTCCGCACTGGCGTGATGCTCAGGCGTCACCGGCGTCACGCCCTCGCGCTGCGCTTCACTGCCCTTCACCACCGGGTTATGGATGGTGTTGGCTTCATCGCTGGCGCGCTCAGGATCGGCCTGGGTATAGGAGCGTTTCATGGATTCCGCCGCTTCACGCAGCTCGTCCATCGACTCCTTCAGCTCCGGCGAAAGGTTGCCGAGACTCGCCTTTTCCACCTTCTTCAGGCTGTCCTGAAACTCCTGGAGTTTCAGCTCCTGTGCCAGTTCGTTTTGTACGGTGGTCGCCAGCGAGCGGATCGCCCGCACCCAGCCAGCCACCGTTTTCACTGCCACCGGCAGCCGTTTTGGCCCGAGGACAATCAGGCCAATAACGAAAACCAGGATCAGTTCACTGAAACCAATGTCGAACACGAATTACACCTGCTCTTTATCGTGGCGTTTTGCATCGTCTTTGCTGGAATCACCCGGCTTTTCAGACAGCGATTTCGCAGGGAAATCAGCGTCATCAGCGGAAGGCTCTTTCTTTTCCTGTTTGTCGTCTTCATCACCCATGGCTTTTTTAAAGCCCTTGATAGACGCGCCCAGGTCAGATCCCAGTGAGCTCAGCTTTTTCGTCCCAAAAAGCAGAACCACGATAACGACGATAATCAACAACTGCCAAATACTGATACCACCCATACATGTTCCTCTGTGTCAGATGATAATGGATCCACTGACGTGTAGATTACACGCCTTCGTCTGAATGATGCAAAAATCAGCGGCCTTTAAACCAGCCAATCAACCAGGCAACAACCCCTGCCCCCATCAAACCTACCGGGTGCAGCCCCAAATCTGGGCGGGTTATCAATAGCAAGGTTCCACTCAACATCAACACGGCACCCACGCCAAACAGGTAGCGGGATTGCCCTTGTCGGACATGGTTGGTTCCCATCTCGCGAGCGATTTTATCAATGCTTCGCTGAAGACTTTTGCCCTGGCGCAAACTGTCATAAATGAGTTCCGGCATTTCCGGCATTTTTTCGATCCAGAACGGCGCTTTTTCTTTAAACGCCCGAATCAGCGCCGGAATGCCTACCTGATCTTTGAGCCATGACTCGAGGAAAGGTTTCGCTGTCTTCCATAAGTCTAACTGAGGATAGAGCTGGCGGCCTACCCCCTCAACGTAAAGTAATGTTTTCTGAAGTAAAACCAGTTGCGGCTGCACTTCCATATTAAAGCGGCGCGCGGTGTTAAACAGATTCAACAGCACGTGACCAAACGAGATTTCTGCCAGCGGCTTCTCGAAGATGGGCTCGCAGACTGTGCGGATAGCAAATTCAAACTCTTCCACGTTGGTATCGGGCGGCACCCAGCCGGAATCCACATGCAGTTCAGCCACTTTGCGGTAATCGCGGTTAAAGAAAGCGATAAAGTTTTCCGCCAAATAGCGCTTATCTTCCTTGTTCAGCGAGCCCACAATGCCACAGTCGATGCCGATATACTGCGGATCCTCCGGATGCTCGTAGCTGACGAAGATATTGCCCGGATGCATATCTGCATGGAAGAAGCTGTCGCGGAACACCTGCGTGAAGAACACCTGCACGCCGCGCTCGGCCAGCAGTTTCATGTTGGTATTCTGTTTTTCCAGGGTCTCCACATCCGACACCGGAATGCCGTAAATACGCTCCATTACCAGCATGTCTTCGCGACAATAGTCAGAATAGACTTCCGGCACATAGAGCATCGGGCTGTCTTCAAAGTTGCGGCGCAGCTGAATGGCGTTGGCCGCTTCACGCAGCAAATTCAGCTCATCAAGCAGCGTTTTCTCATACTCTTTTACCACTTCCTGCGGACGCAGACGGCGACCGTCGGGCAGCAACCGGGGCACCCAGCGCGCAAGACGGTAAATCAGCTTCATGTCTGCTTTAATGACCGGCAGGATATCCGGGCGAATCACCTTGATGACCACCTCTTTGCCATTCTCTTTCAGACGGGCGGTGTGCACCTGAGCAATAGACGCCGAGGCCAGCGGCTGAATGTCAAACTCATCGAACCAGCTCTCAACGGGAATATCACCCATCGATTTTTCGATTTGACGCTTCGCGAGCTTACCGTCAAAAGGGGCAACGCGGTCTTGCAGCATGGCCAGCTGATCGGCGATTTGAGGGGGGAAAAGGTCACGGCGGGTTGATAGCATCTGGCCAAATTTGATCCAGACCGGGCCGAGTTCCTGCAAGGCAAGGCGCAGGCGATCGCCTAACGGTAAATCTTTGTGGCGGTTGGGCATCCAGAACAACATCCGCCGCCAGAGTCGAAGCGGCAGCGTGATACGCATTTTGGGAATGAGCTCATCAAGCCCGTAACTCAAAAAGGTGCGGATGATAAAATACAGGCGCCGAATTTCTCCTGGCGTCATTTCCCCTCCAGTTTTTCCAGCCGTTTGGTTAAGGCTTCAACGGCGCGCACAACGGCAGCGCTCTCTTCGGCAAACCAGGCCACTTCCAGCGAACCCGGTGCCATGCGCCACTCTTCGGTAATGACTTCTGCCACATAGCGCTGCTGACGTTGCACACCGCGCTGCAGGAAGTTCGCCCCGCCGCGCAGCACTTTACTCACGCCTTCAGCAACGATATCGCCGGTATAGGGGGCCAGCAGTTCGGCAGGATCGAACTCCGCCAGATCCGCCAGCGCGACAAAATTTTGCACCACCTGAAGGCAGCCCTGCACTTCGAGGTCACCCGAACGGATCAGGGACGTCAACTGCTGGCGGTTACGAAGCTGCGGCAACACGCCGATGCGGGTACTGACGGTGCAATCCGCCTCGCCTTCCCACGCGCTCAGGACATCAATCTGCTGCTCGCTGAAAACCAGCACCAACGGGGCCGTGAACTCTTTTAGCTCAACGCGCAGCACCTTGCCCAGCAGACGCTGACGGGCAGGTTTGAGCGCACGTTCGCGCCACAAAAAGGTGTTAAGCACACCTTCAATGCCCGCAGTGACCATAGGTTGAAAAGGCATGGCAAACTCCTGTCAGAACTTATACCCGCGGTGCAACGCGACGATACCGGCCGTCAGGTTGTAGTAATCCACATTGTCGAAACCGGCATCCTGCATCATCGCTTTCAGGGTGTCCTGATCGGGATGCATACGGATGGATTCCGCCAGATAGCGATAGCTTTCGCCGTCTTTCGCCACTAATTCCCCCACACGCGGCAGCACATGGAATGAGTAGGCGTCATAGGCTTTGCTTAATGGATCGAGGATGGGTTTGGAGAACTCCAGCACCAGCAAACGTCCGCCCGGTTTCAGCACGCGATACATAGAACGCAGCGCTTTTTCTTTGTCGGTAACGTTACGCAGGCCAAAGGAAATGGTGATGCAGTCAAACGTGTTGTCCGGGAACGGCAGCGCTTCCGCGTTGGCCTGCACGTATTCCACATTGCCAATCACGCCGATATTGCGCAGCTTTTCGCGGCCCATTTTGAGCATCGATTCGTTGATATCAGCCAGCACGACGCTACCGGTTTCGCCCACCAGACGAGAGAATTTCGCCGTCAGGTCGCCAGTACCGCCTGCTAAATCCAGCACTTTTTGCCCACGGCGGACGCCGCTGCAGTCAATGGTAAAGCGCTTCCACAAGCGATGGATCCCGAACGACATCAGGTCGTTCATAACATCATACTTAGCGGCAACAGAATGGAATACATGCGCCACCATGTCCTCTTTCTGCGATTTGGCTACTGTCTGGAAGCCAAAGTGCGTCGTTTCTTGTGAATCCTCAACCATCTCAATGTCTGCCTATCAAGAAAATGTACCTGGAGTGTAACAGATTGGGCGCATTTCCCCTACGTTTCAACCGTGCCGGGAAACGCGATGCGCCTCAGTTTCAGACGGTTCATCAGAGGCCGACAAGCGTGCCGCATCGTCATTGAATGCGCTGTTGTCGGGGTCAAACGCCTCTTCCTGCGCCGTCGCCTGTTCGGCCAAGTCAGGATTAATTTCACGTTTCACTTCAACGCCTAACCCCCGGAAGGATTCTGCCTGCGCCAGCAGGTTTCCGCGCCCGGAGGCGAGTTTTTTCATGGCCTGACGATAGTTATCCTGAGCTTTATCCAACCCCTGCCCGATCGCCGACATATCATCGACAAACAGCCGCATTTTGTCGTACAGGCGGCTGGCGCGATCGGCAATCTGCTGGGCATTACGGCTCTGATGCTCATAGCGCCAAAGGTTCGCAATGGTGCGCAGCGCCACCAGCAGCGTGGTTGGGCTGACCAGCATGATGTTGTTTCGGAGCGCTTCGGTAATCAGGTCTGGCTGTCGATCAATCGCCAACAGGAACGCAGGCTCCACCGGGATAAACATCAGCACATAGTCCAGCGAGCGCAGGCCCGGTAGCTGCTGATAATCTTTACGGCCCAGCAGACGAATATGGTTGCGTACCGAGGCGATATGTTCCTGCAGCGCGGCTTCACGCACGTAATCTTCTTCTGCATTAAAGAATCGCTCGTAGGCGATAAGCGTCATTTTGGCGTCGATCACCACGTCTTTGCCCTGCGGCAAACGCACGATCACATCAGGCTGCATTCGGGCACGGGTATCGGTTTCGATACTGACCTGAGTCTGGTATTCGTGGCCTTCCCGCAGGCCAGATGCCTCCAGAACGCGCGTCAGGACCACTTCCCCCCAGTTGCCCTGGGTTTTGTTATCGCCCTTCAGCGCTTTGGTCAGGTTGACCGCTTCCTGGGCCATTTGCGCATTAAGCTGCTGAAGATTACGAATTTCATGAGCCAGGGTGTGACGTTCCTGCGCCTCTTTGCCGAAGCTGTCCTGCACCTGGCGACGGAAGCCGTCGAGCTGTTCGCGCAGCGGCGAGAGCAATCCGTGTAGGCTCTGGCGATTCTGTTCATCAACCCGGCGATTACTGTGCTCAAAAATACGATTGGCGAGGTTTTCAAACTGCTCGCTCAGGCGTTGTTCGCTGTTCACCATCTGGCGAATTTTGTCTTCGGCGTGCAATTGGGTCGATTCGAGGCGGGTAGTTACTTCACGCAGATCGGCTTCCAGCGAGGTGTTAATCTCCCGCAGGTTACGCAGTTCGTTATTCAGCAGTTCGCATTCATCGCGCCAGTGGGCATTTTGCGCCAGCTGTTGTTTCGCCGCCGCCAGTTCAATATCGAGATCGTGCCGCTCTTCGATGAAATCAGCCCGAAGCCGGTCGGCATGTGATTTGCTTGCCAGCCAGCCAAATGCGGCCCCGACAATCAGTGCAGCCACTGCGCTGATGATGATTGAAATATCCACGGCTCCCCCTGCTCAACAACTTATCGGCACAATACCGACACAACGTAGAATTGTGAATTGTGCTGTATAAATGTCCAGTTTAAAAGGGTTTTCCTGCGAGGATGCACGCAAAAAAGAAAAGGCCGAACACGTCGGCCTTTTCATAAAGCAGAGGAATTACAGCAGGCGACGTGCCGCTTCGACCACGATTTTCACCGCGTGGCTTTCGGTTTTCTTCATGGTTTCCGCGTTCGGAATTTCTTGCTGAGTGCGGTTAACGATAACGCCCGCAACCATGCCCGCGCGCAGGCCCTGGCTGGAACACATGGTCAGCAGGGTGGCGGATTCCATTTCATAGTTCATCACGCCCATCGACTGCCACTCTTCCATCGAGCCTTTGTAGCGGTTCACCACGCGACCGGAGAAGGTGTCGTAACGTTCCTGGCCTGGGTAGAAGGTGTCGGAAGACGCGGTCACACCGATGTGAGTGGTCGCGCCGACGGATTTTGCCGCTTCAACCAACGCGGTGGTACAGGCGAAATCAGCGACCGCCGGGTATTCCATCGGGGCGAAATGCAGGCTGGCACCGTCCAGACGTACGGAGGCGGTGGTGACCAGCACGTCGCCGACGTTAATGTTCGGCTGGATAGCACCGGTGGTGCCCACGCGCAGGAAAGTACGGATGCCCAGCTGGGCCAGCTCTTCTACTGCAATCGAGGTGGACGGACCGCCGATACCGGTGGAACACACGATAACCGCTTTACCGTCCAGCTCTGCACGCCAGGAGGTGAATTCACGATGCGATGCCAGCTTAACCGGCTTGTCCATCAGCGCGGCGATCTTTTCCACACGCTCCGGATCGCCCGGGACGATAGCGAGCGTTGCCCCTTGTAAATCGTTCTTGGTGAGGCCGAGATGAAAAACATCAGACTTAGACATATAAAAACTCCTCTCTGGGTCGAGTTGTCAGCAGAAGCAAAAACGTACTCTACCGAAGCTTTGGACACATTTTCGTGACAATCATCACTATGAGTGAAAATGTTTGCATTAGTTTTCTTATAAAAAGTGATTCACATCACATTAACAAGCGGTAATGATAACCACTGCACATAAGATAGCCGTTTTCTGGCACTGTGAATTGTTAACCTGCGGACTATATTTATCACTGCGCTAAATCGATGGGTACGGAGAAGACCATGACAGATAAACAACCCGGCTTTGCACCGGCTGCAGCACCTCACGCCTCAACCCTTATCGTGACCCCGGAAGACGCGATCGTTTCTGGGGAAACGTCAATCCCGTCGCAGGGTGAAAACATGCCTGCGTTTCATGCCCGGCCAAAAAATACCGACGGCCCGTTGCCGGTGGTGATTGTGGTGCAGGAAATTTTCGGCGTGCACGAGCACATCTGCGACGTCTGCCGTCGTCTGGCGGGTGAAGGCTATCTGGCAATTGCGCCGGAGCTCTATTTCCGTCAGGGCGATCCGAATGACTATGCTGACATCCCGACGCTGTTCAGCGGCCTGGTGTCGAAAGTGCCTGATGCTCAGGTGCTGGCAGATCTCGACCACGTTGCCAGTTGGGCCTCGCGCAACGGCGGCGACGCCAATCGCCTGCTGATCACCGGTTTTTGCTGGGGCGGCCGCATAGCGTGGCTGTACGCGGCGCATAATCCACAGCTGAAAGCGGCGGTGGCGTGGTACGGCAAACTGGTGGGTGAAAAATCGCTGAATTCACCGAAGCATCCGGTTGATATCGCGATCGATTTGACCGCGCCAGTGCTCGGCCTGTACGGCGGCCAGGATACGGGCATTACGCTGGAGAGCGTGGAGACCATGCGTCAGGCGCTGCGGGCGGCAAACGCCAAAGCAGATATTGTTGTTTACCCGGAAGCCGGACACGCGTTTAACGCCGACTATCGTCCGAGCTACCACGAAGAGTCGGCCAAAGACGGCTGGCAAAGAATGCTGGCGTGGTTTGCGCAGTACGGCGGGAAGAAAGGCTAAACAGAGCCTTGATTGCCCGGCAACTGCCGGGCAAAAACTCACTATTTAGGCTTTTTCGAACCGCGGGGATTTGAGTTCATCCACCAGAAAATACACCACATCGTGCAGTAAACCCGCCAGATCCTGACCGTTTTTCGCCAGAAGCGTGCCGCCACTTAATGTCAGGGTTAATGCCTGGGCATAATCCAGCAGCAGATCGGTGTCCTGCCAGCTCTCCGGCAAGGTGGATAACGGGACCGTTTCCACCGTCAGTTGGCTGACCACCCAGTCTGGCATGGCGTCCACGCAACGCTGACGCAGTACTGTCAGCGCGTGTGATAAGCGCCCGCATAGCGCCAGTCGGTAGTATTTGTCCCCACACTCCACCATTACGCTGACCAGGGTGCCGCAAAAGTCCGCAGCGGTAAAAAGGTCAGCAGACCCCGACAGGGGAATATCAAGTGCTTCCTGGATTTCTTGTAGATCGTCTTCAGAGAGGGTTTGGCTTGATGCTGTAGTCATTTGGCAATTCCTTGTGTTTTTTAAGGAGTCACCGCTGGAGTTCCTACGCTCACAGGTGGTGACGCTGACGGGGGTAGGAATACCGGACACAAGTGAAACCGGCCAACCTTTCGGTTGCCCCGCCAACGCCACCAGAGAGTTTACTGAGATGTACGCTGACATAACACAGAAAAATCTGTGCCCACTTATGATTTATACAGGTTCCTACGCCCGGTTGCGGGATTGACCGCAACACCATCACCTTACGAATACCCGGGTTATAAAGAGAGCGGTTTATCGCGTTGCAGCCGAGTTGCTTTCCGTTTTGCGAGCACGTTTCAGCTTTCAAAATAAACCGACTCTAACCCCATGCTTATCATTGCGGTTCTGCTTTTGAAGTCACAAAATTAGCATTGCAAAAATTAGGCTATAGGCTAATATTCGCCTAGGGAAGGCAACCATGTTCACTCTCTATTTTCATGATAAAGCCGAAACGGAACTGATCGCTTTACCCGTATAGATGAAAGCCAAAGTCATTAAGCTCCTTGCGAAACTCGAAGCAAATCCGTTACTGCTGAGGGAGCCTGATACGAAACCTTTAGGCGGCGGCCTCTTTGAATTTCGAACCGAGGGCTGTGATATTGCGCGCGGACTATGGGTTTATCAGTCACAAAAACGAATTTTTGTATTGCGGATCTTCATTAAAAAAACGCCTAAAACACCACCGGGCGAGACTGAATTGGCGATCCGCAGACTGGAGGAAATGCTGAATGAAATATAAAACCCTGTCTCAGGTACACGAAGAGGCGATGAAGGACCCCGCCTATCGTGAAGCTTGGGATGCCGAAGAAGAGCTTGAGCGGTTGCAGCAGACATTAAAGAGCTGGCGAATTGAGGCGGGTTTAACTTCGGCACAAGTGGCAGAAAGAATGGGCATCAAACCGCCTACCGTGTCGCAAATGGAAAATAATGCCACCCGGATGACCTACGAGACCCTGCTCCGTTACGCCCATGCCTGTGGCGTCAGTTTCAAACTACAGCAGATTTAGCGAATGCCGGGCCTTTGCCCGGCATTGTTACCTTACGCCTGACGCAGGTTCTGCGCCGCTTTCACCATATTCGCGAGTGCAGCACGGGTTTCCGGCCAGCCGCGGGTTTTCAGGCCGCAGTCCGGGTTGACCCACAGACGCTCAGCCGGAATACGCTGGGCGGCTTTTTGCAGCAGGGCTTCAATCCATTCCACGCTTGGCACGTTCGGGGAGTGAATGTCATACACGCCCGGGCCGATTTCGTTCGGGTATTCGAACTCCTCAAACGACTCCAGCAGCTCCATGTCGGAACGTGAGGTCTCGATGGTGATCACGTCTGCATCCAGCGCGGCAATAGAATCCATGATGTCGTTGAACTCGCAGTAACACATGTGGGTGTGGATCTGCGTTTCGTCTTTCGCCACTGCGGCGTTAATGCGGAAGGCTTCCACGCCCCACGCCAGATAGGCTTCCCAGTCGCGTCTACGCAACGGCAGACCTTCACGCAGCGCCGGTTCATCAATCTGGATGATGCCAATGCCCGCCGCTTCCAGGTCCGCCACTTCGTCACGCAGCGCCAGCGCAATCTGCTTGGCGATGGTTTCACGGGTCACGTCTTCACGCGGGAATGACCAGCAAAGAATGGTCACCGGGCCAGTCAGCATCCCTTTCACCGGTTTGTCGGTCAGCGACTGGGCATACTTCGCCCACTCCACGGTGATCGCTTCCGGGCGGCTAATGTCACCAATCACCACTGGCGGCTTCACGCAGCGGGAACCGTAGCTCTGCACCCAGCCGTTCTGGGTGAAGACGAACCCATCCAGATGCTCACCGAAATATTCCACCATGTCGTTACGCTCAGCTTCACCGTGGACCAGCACGTCCAGGCCCAGGCGTTCCTGCTCAACGATCGCCTGTTTGATATGTTCCGCGATGCCGGTGCGGTAGTGGGTCGCATCCAGCGCGCCTTTTTTGAAGTCGAGGCGCAGGCCGCGGATCTCGGTGGTCTGCGGGAAGGAACCGATGGTGGTGGTCGGCCAGGCAGGCAGGTTGAAGCGTGCGCGCTGGGCTTCAGCACGTTCGGCATACGGGCGGTTACGCTGGCTGTCCTGGGCGGTAATCGCCGCCAGACGTTTTTCGACGGCCGCATTATGGACGCGGGAAGAGTGACGACGGGCCTGAATTGGCGCACTCCATTCGGTGATGGCCGCGGTGTCACCGCTGTTCAGAGCATCACGCAGTAGCGCCAGCTCCTGGCATTTTTGCAGGGCAAAGGCGAACCAGCTTTTCACTTCCGCATCGAGGCGTGTTTCCACGCTCAGGTCGATCGGACTGTGCAGCAGGGAGCAGGAAGAGGCCACCCACAGCGCACGTTTGCCGACGATCTCTTTGATCTGCGCATATTTCTCGGTCAGATCGGCACGCCAGACGTTACGACCATTGATCAGACCCGCAGACAGCAGCCAGTCGGCAGGCAGACGCTGGTGCAGTTCCGCCACCTCATCTTTACCGTGTACCAGATCGACGTGCAGACCCTGTACCGGCAGCGCGGTGATGATGTCGAGGTTCGGGGTAACGCCTTCGAAATAGGTGGTCAGCAGCAGCTTAACCTGGCCTTGCAGCGCCTCATAGGCAGGCTGGAAAGCGTCGCGCCACGGGCGCGGCAGCTCGAGGACCAGAATGGGTTCGTCGATTTGTACCCACTCGACGCCACGTTTTGCCAGCTCTGCCAGCACCTGCTGGTACACCGGCAGAATGTCGTTCAGCAAGCTGAGGCGGTCAAACTGCTCACCTTTCACTTTACCCAGCCACAGATAAGTTACCGGCCCGAGCAGGACAGGTTTCACGTTGTGGCCCAGGGCCAGCGCTTCATCGACCTCATCCAACAACTGGGTCCAGGTCAGTTTGAATTCCTGACCTTGGGTGAATTCCGGCACCATATAGTGATAGTTGGTGTTAAACCATTTGGTCATTTCTGCCGCTGCCGCCGGTTCGCCGGTTGGCGCACGGCCACGACCAATGCGGAACAGCGTGTCGATATCGACTGAGCCGTCTTTGTTCTGATGACGAGCCGGCACGTTGCCCAGCAGCAGGCTGGTGGTCAGAACATGGTCGTACCAGGCGAAATCGCCCACCGGCAGGAGATCCACGCCAGCGTCCTGCTGCTGCTGCCAGTGGCGAGCGCGCAGTTCACGACCGGTCGCCAGCAGGTCTTCACGGCTGCTGTTGCCCGCCCAGTAACTCTCTTGTGCTTTTTTCAGTTCGCGGCGTAGACCAACGCGAGGGAATCCAAGGGTGTGGTTCTTGATTGTCATGGCCGATCCTCTTTTATTAATTCTATGGATTTCAGGTCAGAGCAAGGCGGCAAGTGAGCTCATCCCCAGGAGCTTACTCAAGTAAGTGACTGGGTTGTGCGAGGGCAGCCAACGCCGCTATGGCCTGAAAGACGACGAATTTGGACGTCTGGATGTTTACACATCCATAATTGACGGGTACTGTATAATCCTCAAGCGCAAAATATTCATGCCGAAGTGAAGGACTTTCATGATCGAGATTAAACACCTGAAAACGCTGCAGGCGTTGCGGAACAGCGGGTCGCTCGCAGCGGCAGCGGCAATGCTGCACCAGACGCAGTCTGCGCTTTCTCACCAGTTCAGCGATCTGGAGCAGCGTCTTGGCTTCCGTCTGTTTGTGCGCAAGAGCCAGCCGCTGCGCTTTACCCCGCAGGGCGAAATCCTCTTACAGCTGGCAAGCCAGGTGCTGCCGCAGATTAGCCGCGCATTGCAGGCCTGCAACGAGCCGCAGCAAACCCGGCTTCGCATCGCTATCGAATGCCATAGCTGTATTCAGTGGCTGACCCCGGCGCTGGAGAATTTCCGCGCGGGCTGGCCGCAGGTGGAGATGGACTTTAAATCCGGCGTGACTTTTGACCCCCAGCCCGCGTTACAGCAGGACGAGCTGGACATCGTCCTGACCTCCGACATTCTGCCGCGCAGCGGTCTGCACTATTCGCCGATGTTCGATTATGAAGTGCGTCTGGTGATGGCCCCGGAGCATCCGCTGGCGGCGAAAGCGCGCATTACGCCGGAAGATATCGCCAGCGAATCGTTGCTGATTTACCCGGTGCAGCGCCAACGGCTGGATATCTGGCGGCATTTCCTGCAACCGGCAGGCGTCAGCCCGTCGCTGAAAAGCGTGGATAATACCCTGCTGTTGATTCAGATGGTGGCGGCGAAGATGGGCATTGCCGCCCTTCCGCATTGGGTGGTGGAGAGTTTTGAACGCCAGGGTCTGGTGGTCACCAAAACCCTGGGGGATGGCCTGTGGAGCCGACTGTACGCCGCGGTGCGCGATGGCGAGCAACGTCAGCCGGTGACGGAAGCGTTTATTCGTTCAGCGCGGAATCACGCCTGCGATCATCTACCGTTTGTGCGGAGCGCGGAGCGACCCAATGGCGATGGACCCATAGCGAAGCCACAATCACCAACGCACCTATAATAAAGCTCGGCCAGTGCGGCTGCTGTTGCCAGATAGCCAGGTTCACCAGCAGCCCGGCGGGCACATGCATGTTATTCATGATCCCCAGCGTACCGGCATCCACCTGGGTGGCACCGTAGTTCCACATGAAGTAGCCCAGGCCCGAGGCCACCACGCCCAGCCACACCAAAATGCCCCACTGCAACGTCGTTGTCGGCAGCTTATTCGGATTACCGAGCAGGAACCACGCCACCACCGCGACCACAAACGCCCCCATATAAAACCATGCGAAGGCGTTATGCTGCGGCATCGGGTGGATTTCCATTAAGCGCTTATACCCCACCATACCGAGCGCAAAGCTGATATTGGACAGCTGCACCAGCAGCAGCCCAGTCCAGAAGTGCGGGCTGACGTGGTCGTAACGAATGATCGCCGCGCCCACCACCGCCAGCATTGCGCTCAGTAGATATCCCCAGCGCAGCCGACGCTGACTCATCAGGTCATAAATCAGGGTGATATACAGCGGCGTCAGCACCGTGAACAGCAGGAATTCGGAGACCGTCAGGTACAGATACGCCCGAAACGCCAGCAGATACATGATGCCCAGCTGCATCGCGCCCACCAGCATGTACATCAGCGGAACTTTCACAGACTGCGCCCGCGCCCGCAGGAACGGCAGGAAAACCAACGCCGCGAGGCCCACGCGCATTAGCACGGAAAAATAGCTGTCGACGCTTCCGGCCAGGTATTCGCCGATCAGGCTAAAGGAAAACGCCCACAGAACGGTGGTGATAATCAATAACGCCACGATGAAACTCTCTCAGGAAAGGTTGCGGGCATTGTAGCGGAGTATTGGGTTGACAACTGGACAAATAAAGAACAGTCGCATTGTGCGCCAGCGTTTTCCGACCGCTATTTAGGCCATTACTGATAGTTAAATAATCTGAATACGGGAATACTGATTCGCATCCCCATCAGGTATTTTTTCAGGATGGATCCTGTGACCGACGATACGTTTATTCCCGCTTTTCTTCACCAGTTGAACGCCTCCCGGGCGCGGCTGAAGCACGCGATTCACACCCGGCAGCTGGAAATGTGGTATCAGCCGATCGTGTGGCTGGCAAACGGGACGGTGGCCGGAGCCGAAGCGCTGATCCGCTGGCCTCAGCCGGATGGCAAGCTGCTCTCGCCAGACAGTTTTATCCCCTTCGCCCGCGAAACCCAGCTATTGAGCAGCATGACGATGTGGGTGGTCGAGCAGGTTTTTCACGATCTCGGTGCCTGGCTGTGCCAACACCCCGGACAGTACGTGTCGATTAACGTCGAACCTGACGATTTTCAGTCCGAGGTTTTACTGACTCATCTGGCGCAGCTGTGCCGCCATGCTGGTGTTCGCCCGCAGCAAATCAGCCTCGAAATGACCGAGAGCAGCCGGATCGATCCTCAGGCCATCGCCCCGATGGTTGAACGCTATCGCCAGGCAGGACACGCCATTTATCTGGACGATTTTGGCACCGGCTACGCCAACCTGAATTATCTTCAGGCGCTGACCTTCGATATGCTCAAAATTGATAAAACGCTGATCGACCCGCTGCCGGGCAAAAGTCTGCTGCCGCAGATTATCACCCTGGCACAATCACTGTCGCTGGAGCCGCTGGCGGAAGGGGTGGAAACGCAGGCGCAGGCCGCGTGGCTGGCCTCACATGGGGTGAAATACGCACAGGGGTGGTTATACAGTAAAGCCCTGCCAAGCAGGGCTTTTATTGACTGGTGTGATGCGCGCTGCGTTATGGCTGATTGAGGTAAAGTCGGCGCAGATAGTGCGGAACGGCGTCGTCAGTGTTGCTGCCGATCACTTCCAGTTCAGGATGCAAATCTTTCAGGCGCTGATGCGCGTTTTCCATAATGCAGCCTTTGCCCGCCATAGAGAGCATTTCGGCGTCGTTCATGCCGTCGCCAAAGGCGATGCAGTCTGCCAGGCCGTAACCCATCATCTTCGCGACCGCTTCCAGGGCATGGCCTTTCGACACGCCGCCCGCCATCACTTCCAGACAGGTCAGGGTCGAGAAACTCACGTTTACCCTGTCGCCCCAACGCGCGTTGATCGCCTGTTCTAACGGCAGCAGTGCTTCGTGGTCTGGAGAGGTGAAGAACACTTTGCTGACGCCTTCCGGCTCAAGCAGACCCGGCTCATACAGCGCATAGTTGAAAATCGCTTCCTTGAAGAAACGCATCTCTTCCGGGCGATGGCGGTTCATGAACCACTCGTCGTTGCGATAAACGTTGGTGACGATATCGGCGTTGTTATGCATCACGCCGAACAGGTCAGATGCAATATCGGTATCGAGGTTATGCGCAAACACCAGGTTGCCGTCGGTGTCGTGCACCCGCGCGCCGTTGGAGGTGATCATGAAGGCCTTGATGCCCAGACCATCGCGGATTTGCCCCACGTCGATATGGTGGCGACCCGTGGCAAACACGAAGTTCACCCCTTTCCCGGTCAGCAGGGTCAGCGTTTCTTTGGTGTAGGGGGAGAGACGATGGTCGGGATTGAGCAGCGTACCATCTAAATCAGACGCAACAACCTGGTACATAAACGGATTAAACCTCTGGTAAGTTCGGCATGGTGCCGGATTAATCATGTCGGTTAAAAAACGCGACGATGTTATGGAGCGCGACTGAGCGCATATCGTCCTTTTCGAAAAGGATCTCATGGAAAGCGCCCTGAATAACCAGCGGACGGCCGCCTTCACAAGGCTTGCCCGCCGCAGCGCGGCGTTCACAATACCGGTCGTGCATACGGTTATCCACGACCCGTTCTTCTTCGGCCTGAATCAGCAGCGTCGGGGTGTCATCATTCGCCACGCCTGCCAGAATCTGTTCCCCGGCCAACACCCCTTCCCGCACCCAATGATAGGTTGGCCCCCCGACGCGAATATAGGGATTGTCGGCATAAAAGCCCAGGTTTCGCCGATAGCGTTCCCGGCTGTGGGTCAGGATATTGAGACTGAACGGCAGCGCGTGCCAGCGCCCGGTGCCCATGGCGTAACTTTCTCTGATCCGCTGATGGCCCTCAGCGAAATCGAGAATGTGCCGCACCATCCAGTCGGGCAGCCGCATGATGATACCGAACATTGGCGCACAAAGCGCCATCGCATCGCATTGATTCGGATGATGCTGTAAAAACAGCGTGGCGATAGCCCCGCCCATCGAGTGGCCGAGAATGTAGCGTTTGCGCCACGGGCCCGGGGCGACTTCCTGCTGCCAGAAGGCGGTCAGGTCATCGACGTAATCACTGAAGTTGTCCACGTGCCCACGATGGCTATCGTCGAGCATCCGCCCGGAGAAGCCCTGGCCACGGTGATCGATAATTAACACGTCGAAACCGCTGTAGAACAGGTCATACGCCAGCTCCGCGTACTTCACGTAGCTTTCAATGCGACCCGGACAGACCACAATCACCCGATCGTGTTTTTTGGCGCGAAAGCGGACAAAGCGTACCGGAACATTATCCACGCCTCTGAATTCTGCTTCTTCGCGCTGTCGCCAGAAATTACTTAACGGCCCTAACGTGAATGCGGCAAACGCGTTTTCTCTTGTTTCCCAGTCCATTTTCTGCCGAAACATCGGCTTTTCACTCCTGCTATCCGCGGAAGACAGTATTTTGAAATGCACGCCTTACAATGCCCGCGCAATAGGATATTGTGGCATAAAAATAAGCTAGCAGGGAGTTTCTCATGACCTTTGAGTGGTGGTTCGCGTATCTGCTGACGTCCATTATTCTCAGCCTCTCCCCCGGTTCCGGGGCCATCAACACCATGACCACCGCCATTAACCACGGCTATCGCGGGGCGGCGGCGTCGATTGCCGGGCTGCAAACCGGGCTGGGGATCCATATCGTGCTGGTGGGTGTGGGGTTAGGAACGCTGTTTTCCCGCTCGTTGCTGGCGTTTGAAGTCCTGAAATGGGCAGGTGCAGCGTATCTTATCTGGCTTGGCATTCAGCAATGGCGCGCCGCAGGGGCTATCGACCTGAACGCGGTAGCGAAAACCCAGACGCGCGGACATCTGTTCAAACGCGCGGTGTTCGTCAACCTGACCAATCCGAAGAGCATCGTTTTCCTCGCGGCACTGTTTCCGCAGTTTATCGTGCCGCATCAGCCGCAGGTGATGCAGTATGCGGTGCTCGGCGTGACCACCATCGTGGTGGATATCATTGTGATGATTGGCTATGCGACGCTGGCGACGAGGATTGCGGGCTGGATCAAAGGGCCTCGACAGATGAAGGCCCTGAATAAGATTTTTGGCTCGCTGTTTATGCTGGTTGGCGCGCTGCTTGCGTCAGCGCGTCATGCATGATTAACGGGAGATGATCAGGTGGATGCCGAATCCGGCAAACAGGGTGCCCGCCACGCCATCGATCCATTTCGCCATGCGCTGGTAGCCCCGGCGCATGGTCGGGAGAGCAAACAGGCTCGCCACTACGGTAAACCAGGCGAAGGTTTCCACGGCGATCATCACAAATAATCCCCAGCGCTCGGCGCTGCCGACGCTATCCCCGACGAACAGCGAAAACACGCTGCCGAAGTATATAATGGCTTTCGGGTTCGACAGGTTGGTGAGCAGACCTTTCAGGAAACTACGGCCACCGTGTGCCAGCTCAACGGCCGGAAGCTCCTCCGTTGGTGCATCCTTTTTCAACGCGCCACGCAGCATTTGATAGCCCATCCAGCACAGATACAACCCGCCGCCGACCATAATGACGCTGTGCAGCCATGCCATTTTTTCGAGGATCAGATTCAGACCGAGTAACGCCACCCCAGACCACACCATGACGCCACCGGTGATCCCCAACACGCCCATCATGGCTTCTTTGCGGGAACGGCTAACGGCAGTTTGCGATACGAAAAAGAAGTCGGGGCCGGGCGTCACCAGGGCAACGATATGCAGGAGCGCGACGGTCAGAAAGAGCATCAACATAAGAAAGTCACTCGCGGGATTATCAGTCGGGGAACCACTATCCTGCCACGTTCGGGCAGGACTGGCTACTACTCATCTTCGCCGTCAACATGGCTGCGGATCAGTGCCATGAACTCACGGCCAAACCGCTCCAGCTTGCGAGTGCCGACGCCGTTTACGCCCAACATGTCACCTGGGGTGAGCGGCATCTGTTCGGCCATTTCAATCAACGTGGCATCGTTAAACACCACGTAAGGCGGGATATTTTCTTCATCGGCGATGACTTTACGCAGCTTGCGCAGTTTGGCAAACAGCTTGCGGTCGTAGTTACCGCCGTAGGATTTCTGCGCCACGCGCGGTTTAAGCGCCAGTACGCGCGGCACCGCGAGCTGCAACGGCACTTCGCCACGCAGCACCGGACGCGCCGGATCGGTCATCTGCAACGCCGAATGTTGGGCGATATTCTGCGTCACCAGCCCGAGGTGAATCAGCTGACGGATCACGCTCACCCAGTGTTCGTGGGTTTTATCGCGGCCCATGCCGTATACCTTGAGCTTATCGTGGCCCAGCTCGCGGATCCGCTGGTTGTTAGCCCCGCGGATCACCTCCACCACATAGCCCATCCCGAAACGCTGATTCACCCGGCCAATGGCCGACAGCGCAATCTGCGCATCCTGTAGGCCGTCGTACTGTTTCGGCGGGTCAAGGCACACGTCGCAGTTACCGCACGGCTCCTGACGTCCTTCGCCAAAGTAATTCAGCAGCACCAGACGGCGGCAGGTTTGCGCTTCGGCAAAGGCGTTCATCGCGTTGAGTTTATGACGCTCGATGTCCTGCAACTGCCCGGCGGGCTTCTCTTCCAGGCATTTGCGCAGCCACGCCATGTCGGCCGGATCGTAAAACAGCATCGCTTCCGCAGGCAGGCCATCGCGCCCGGCGCGGCCGGTTTCCTGATAGTAGGATTCGATATTGCGCGGAATGTCGAAATGCACCACGAAGCGCACGTTCGGCTTGTTGATACCCATCCCGAAGGCCACAGTAGCGACCACAATTTGCAGGTCGTCGCGCTGGAAGCGCTCTTGCACGTCGGCCCGGACGCTATTTTCCAGCCCGGCGTGATAGGCCCCGGCGCTGATCCCTTTGCTTTGCAGACGCGCGGCGGTGTCTTCCACTTTGGCGCGGCTGTTGCAGTAAATAATGCCGGACTTGCCGCGCTGATCCTGCACATAGCGCATCAGTTGATCGAGCGGCTTGAACTTTTCCATCAGCATGTAGCGGATGTTAGGCCGGTCAAAGCTGCTTATCTGGATAAACGGATCGTTGAGGCCCAGCAGACGCACAATGTCGCTGCGGGTGGTGTCATCGGCGGTGGCCGTCAGGGCAATAAACGGGACGGTAGGCAGCCGCTGGCGCAGTTGTCCAAGCGCGGCATATTCCGGGCGGAAGTCGTGTCCCCACTGGGAAATACAGTGTGCTTCATCCACCGCCACCATCGACAGCGGCCACTGGCTGATTTGATCGATGAAGTTATCCATCATCAACCGTTCGGGCGCGATATACAGCAGGCGGAGGGTGCCGCTCCGGCAGCCCGCTAATACTTCCTGCTGCTGTTCCCGGCTCTGGGCAGAGTTCAGACAACCCGCCGCCACGCCGTTGGCGAGCAGCTGATCAACCTGGTCTTTCATCAGTGAAATCAGCGGTGAGACCACGACCGTCAGGCCCTCGAGTACCAGCGCGGGAACCTGATAACACAGGGATTTTCCGCCGCCGGTCGGCATCACTACCAAACAGTCGCGCCCTTCGAGCACGGTGTCGATAATGGTTTCCTGACCCGGGCGGAACTGCTGGTAGCCAAAGGTTTCCTGTAAAACCTGCCTTGCCAGCGACACCTGATTTATCACTTCCGCCTGCGCCACACTCACCCCGATTCTGAAATAAAAACAGGCGCTATTTTCAGCGCCTGAGAGCAAGAGTGCAACGTTTAAAACAGATCGTTGAGCATTACGCCGACACCGACACGCGTCTGGTTGAAGTTGTAATCGATCAGCGACTCGCCGTAACCGCTGTACACCTGGGTGTAGAGGCGCACGTGTCTGGTGACCGGATAGCTCAGGCCGAGTTCCGCGCCGCCATAACCGGTATTCCAGTTATACTGGCCTTTGGCGCTCAGAATCGCCTCACCCAGCTGGTAGCCAATTTTGAGCTGGTAGTAACCCATATATTTGGTGATGTCCGGGTTATCGTCCGTGGAACCAATCACATACCACGGCTTCACTTCCACCAGCCAGTTGCCGTTTTGCGCCATCAGGCGGGTGTAAAGACGGTTCCAGCTGCGGGATGTCGGGTCGGAACGACCGTTGGAGTCATGGTTATAGCCAAGCTCGACGTCGCGCAGCGTCCAGCCCGCAAACTCATAATCGGTGGCAAAGCCGAGGAATACCTGTGGCTCGTAGTTGGTTTCGCGGAACGGGGCCGACTCTTCGGTGTTTGATAGCTGCCACCAGGATTTCTGGGTATACGACGCACCCAGCACCGAGTTATTGCCCAAAATGCCACGCCACAGCGGGAAGGCTAAACTCAGCTGGAATTTCACCTCATCCTTACGCGCATTATCCGACCAGTTATAGCTCTTAATGGCTTCTTTGTTCATGTCACTGGTGGCGGTGTAAATAACGTAATTGCTCTCATACGGGTAAAGCGTGAACGGATTGTCGTGTTCCTGCAGCATGTTAGCAATGATGCTGCCACGCACGGCAGGCGTATCATGGACATCTTTAATCGTCGCTTCCTGCGCGAATACGGAAAGCGGCAGCCCTGCTACTGCCAGTAACCAACCCAGCCTGGTTCGCATTGCGAAATTCTCCTGAAGAAATTTATTTTTAAATTCTGAATCGGAGGTCATTTTACATACTTATCCACTTCTTGCGCGGTTATCGTTTCCGAAAGTAGAAATCAACAAATCATAGGCATAAAATCAACAATTCATTAACCAATGGAACAGGTGCTATGTCAGCAGAATTGACCGCCGAAGCCGCGCTAAAGCTGGTTGGCGATATCTTTGTGTATCACATGCCGTTTAACCGCGCGCTGGGTCTGGAACTGGAACGTTACGAAAAATCCTTTGCCCAACTGAGTTTTAACAACCAGCCGATGATGGTCGGCAACTGGGCGCAAAGTATTCTTCACGGCGGGGTGATCGCCTCGGCGCTGGACGTTGCCGCAGGCCTGGTGTGCGTCGGCAGCACCCTTACCCGGCACGACACCATTAACGAAGATGAATTACGCCAGCGTTTATCGCGGATGGGCACCATTGATTTGCGCGTAGACTACCTGCGGCCGGGACGTGGTAACCGCTTCACCGCCACCAGCAGCCTGCTACGCGCAGGCAATAAAGTCGCAGTGGCGCGTGTGGAATTGCACAACGAAGAGCAGGTATATATCGCCAGTGCAACCGCCACTTATATGGTGGGTTGAAACGGTAAAATCGGGTAACATCCCTTTACTTATCAGTAACGGATTTTCCCATGGATGCTAAACAAACGCGGCAAGGCGTGTTTCTCGCTCTTGCCGCTTATTTTATTTGGGGTGTGGCACCGGCGTACTTCAAGGTTATCCACTACGTTCCCGCCGATGAAATTCTGACTCACCGCATCATCTGGTCGTTCTTCTTTATGGTGGCGCTGATTACCGTCAGCCGTCAGTGGGACGGTATCAAGCGACTGTGTCAGACGCCGAAGAAGATTTTCCTGCTGGCGTTGTCGGCGGTGCTGATTGGCGGCAACTGGCTGCTGTTTATCTGGGCGGTGAATAACCAGCACATGCTGGAAGCGAGCCTCGGCTACTTTATTAACCCACTGGTGAATATCGTGCTGGGGATGCTCTTCCTCGGCGAGCGATTCCGCAGAATGCAGTGGGTAGCGGTATTCCTCGCAGCCTGTGGCGTGCTGGTGCAACTCTGGACCTTTGGATCACTGCCGATTATCGCCCTTGGACTGGCGTTCAGCTTTGCGTTCTATGGCCTGGTGCGCAAGAAAATTGCCGTCGATGCGCAGACCGGGATGTTGGTTGAAACCCTGTGGCTGCTGCCCGTGGCGGCGATTTATCTGTTCGGCATTGCCGACAGCGCCACCAGCCATATGGGGCAAAACCCGTGGTCGCTGAACCTGCTGCTGATGGCCGCTGGCGTAGTCACCACTATTCCGCTGCTGTGCTTCACCGGGGCAGCGACCAAACTGCGTCTGTCGACCCTGGGCTTCTTCCAGTACATTGGCCCGACACTGATGTTTATCCTCGCCGTCGCGTTTTATGGTGAAACACCGGGCGCGGACAAAATGGTCACCTTCGCCTTTATTTGGGTGGCGCTGGCAGTATTTGTTTTCGATGCGCTGTACACCCTGCGTCGTACGCCAAAACGCTGACACCTCAAGCTTTGCCGGAAAGCGGCAAAGCTCATCCAGTTAAATTCTTTGTTATTTCAACCGGCTTCTCACATCTTCAGCGGATAACCCCTTGAGATGTGAAAGCCGGATGTTGATACCTGATCCCGCCCGACGTTCTGCCTGGCTGCACGATGAGCAGCGCAGCGCGGTGCGCCTGCTCGCCAGAAGCTGGCTATGGCGCAGTGAACTCCCCACCTGGCTGTTGATGTTCACTCTCTACGGCGGCTGGTTTGCCACCCTGGCGTTCAACGCTGAGCTGGGGCTTTTCGCCTCAACGGCGCTGCTGATCCTGTTCACCACCTGGTATTTATCGCTCCAGCACGAGCTTATTCATGGACACCCGACGCGCTGGCCACGGGTTAATCAGCTATTCGGCCTGCTGCCGCTGGCGGTGTGGTATCCCTACGGCCTGTACCGTGATTCGCATCTGGCGCATCACCGCAATCAGCTCCTGACCATGCCCGGAGAAGATCCTGAAACCTACTACTTTTCCGCCGAGCGCTGGCAGCGGTTTAGCGCCTGGCAGCAGCGGGCCATTCATCTGCGAAATACGTTTATGGGTCGCCTGCTGTTAGCCCCGGCGCTGGATATTGCTGGCGTGCTTGAGGGGATGGTGACGTCGTTTCGCCGCAGAGAACCTCGAGCGATGGCGATGTGGCTGGTGCATTTCATCCTGCTAGGGCTGGTGTTCGCCTGGCTACAGCACAATGCCTTTTCCCCAGTGTGGTATCTGCTGGCGGTGAGTTATCCGGCGCTGGCGATCACCAAAATCCGTTCATTCCTTGAACATCGGGCCGCCGACGATCCGCTGGCTCGCTCCGCCATCACCGAAACCTCACTGCCGTGGCGGCTGCTGTTCCTCAATCTGAACTATCATTCGGTACATCACGACCTGCCGGGCGTGCCGTGGTACGGCCTGCGCAAAGTCTGGCTGCGGGATAAAGAGCGATACGCCCAGCGCAATCAAGGGTTTGTGGTGAAAGGTTATCGGGAATGGTGGCGCAACTACCGTTTTCGTCCGGTGGATGTGACCGTGCATCCAGGACGTTCAGAGGACTCACAGCATGGCCGTTAATTTCGCGTTTCCGATGTATGACGTTCATCCGGCGGGCACTGATGCGCTGGCGGCGGCGATACAGCGTCGTTTTCCTGACGCCCGGTTTCAGCGCCCAACGGATCTGCTCGCGCACTGGCAACGTGACGATTTGCTGCTGAGCCAGACCTGCGGCTACCCGCTGGTGACGCTACTGCCCGAGGTGCAGGTGGTGGGCTGTTTCCACTACACCGCGCCAGGCTGCGAAGGCATCAACTATCGCAGCCAGCTGGTCGTCCGTCAGGTCGAGGCGGGCAAAACAGTGCGCGATTTTCGTGGGCAGGTCGCGGCCTGCAATTCGAAAGATTCGCAGTCGGGCTATCACGCCCTGCGCAATAGCGTCAGACACGACGATGCCTTTTTCCGTTCGATTGTGTGGACCGGCAGCCATCGCCAGTCGCTGAGGGCGTTGCAACGCGGCGCGGCGGATATTGCCGCCATCGACTGCGTAAGCCTGGCGCTGTTGGCGCGTTATGAACCGCAGGCGCTAACGGGCCTCACCGTGATAGGTGAAACGGCGTTAACGCCGGGCCTGCCGCTGATCGCCTCGCGCCACATCTCGGCGCAGACGCTGAACGCATTGCGCGAAGCATTAACGGAGATTGCCCATGAGGCAGAGATTGCAGAGCCGTTGCTGATCGGCGGCTTCAGTCCGGCCAGCCGCCGTGATTATGACGTGATACTTAAAGCCAGTTCTTACGCTTGAAGTAGAGGTACGGCGCGAGCCCGGCGAGGATCATGAAGATAATCGCCCCCGGATAACCGAAGCTCCAGTGCAGCTCAGGCATGAACTCAAAGTTCATCCCATAGCTCGAGGCCACCAACGTCGGCGGCAGGAACACCACCGATACCACCGAGAAGATCTTGATAATGCGGTTCTGCTCGATGTTGATAAAGCCCATCGCCGCCTGCATCAGGAAGTTTACCTTCTGGAACAGGGATTCGTTGTGCGGCAGCAGGGATTCGATATCTCGGAGGATCTCCCGCGCTTGCTCAAGCTGAACTGCGGGCAACCGTGCCTTGCGCACCAGGAAGTTCAGCGCGCGCTGGGTATCCATCAGACACAAACGGACCTTCCAGCCGATATCTTCCAGTTCCGCCAGGGTTGACAGCGCTTCGTCATATTCGTCGCCCTGATGACCTTCCATGATCACGCGGCTCAGCTTTTCCAGATCGCTGTAGATGTTTTCAATTTCATCCGCCAGCTGTTCGATTTTGGTTTCGAACAGATCGAGCAACAGCTCAAACGCGTTGCCGTCGACCAGCTCCTGGTTACGGGCACGCATACGATACAGGCGGAACGCAGGCAGTTCGCGCTCGCGCAGGGTGAACAAACGCCCTTCGCGGATGGTGAACGCTACGGTGGAGTTCCCCGCGTGATCGTCGGCATCTTCGAAGAAGAAGAAGGAGTGGATGTGCAGGCCGTCTTCGTCTTCGAAGAAACGGGCTGACGCCTCGATGTCTTCCAGTTCTGGTCGTGTGGCCAGGTTCTGGCCCAGTTCTGTCTGTACGCGGTGACGTTCTTCATCGTCTGGCTCAACCAAATCTACCCAGACTGAACTGGCCAGATGCTTGATATCATCAGACTCGAGTCGCGTTAAGCGATTGTTTTCTAGTTGAAATGCGCTCAGCATGACCGGGACTCCCAATGCAAAAAATTATCGGACAGTACGGTGGGCACACAGAAACATCGGGGGTTTCAGACCATTAAGCCTGACTCAGAGCGACGGGAATAGCGCATGTCGCTGACAACCTCTAAGGCCATCAGCGTCGGGTGATAGCCTTAGGAGTTGTTCCTGGATTGCAGGAAGTTGAGCCAGCATCTACTGGGTGTGTCCAAGGTATCAGTCCTCTTAGCGTATTCGTGCGCGCATGTTACGCCAGCCTAAATGAAGCGTCAACAAACAGCGAAGCGCCAGAGAGCTTTTCACCCTCTCTGGCCTATAAGACTAGCAGAACGTTAAGAAAATATGATGTATTTCTTAATGTTACACGTTTTCGAGGCGTGCATAGGCGGCCACCAGCCATTTGATCCCTTGCCCCTGGAATGCCACCTGCAACCGGCTGTGTTCACCGCTGCCTTCCAGATTAACGATGGTCCCTTCACCAAATTTCGGGTGACGCACGCGCTGGCCGAGCTTATAGCCGGTGTCGTTCTCCGCCATTGGCGTGCCCATCCGTTGATGGCTGACCGGGCGGCTCACGGTGGCGCGCAGACGCACTTCTTCCACGCAGGCTTCCGGCAGCTCACCGACGAAGCGGGACGGACGATGATAGACTTCTTTGCCGTACAAACGGCGCGTTTCGGCGTAGGTCAGGGTCAGCTTTTGCATCGCGCGGGTGACGCCGACGTAGGCCAGTCGACGTTCTTCTTCCAGTCGACCGCCCTCATCGAGCGACATCTGGCTCGGGAACATGCCCTCTTCCATGCCGACGATAAACACCTGCGGAAACTCCAGGCCTTTCGCCGAGTGCAGGGTCATCAGCTGGACTGCATCCTGCCAGGTATCCGCCTGCCCTTCACCTGCTTCCAGCGCAGCATGGGAGAGGAATGCCTGCAGCGGCATTAAATCTTCTTCTTCGTCGTTGTAGCTGAACTGGCGCGTCGCCGTCACCAGTTCCTCTAAGTTTTCGATACGCGTCTGGCCCTTCTCGCCTTTCTCCTGCTCATACATCATGAACAGACCGGAATCTTTAATGACCCGGTCGGTCTGGACGTGCAGCGGCATGTCCGCCGTTTCCTGCGCCAGGGCGTCGATGAGTTCCATAAAGCGTTGTAAGGCGCTGGCAGCGCGCCCGGCCAGCGCTTTGTCTTTCAGCAGTTCACGGCAGGCTTGCCACAGCGTCAGTTGACGGTCGCGGGAAGCCTGGCGCACCACGTCGAGGGTACGGTCACCAATGCCACGCGTCGGGGTGTTCACCACGCGTTCAAACGCCGCATCGTCGTTGCGGTTGGCAATCAGGCGCAGATAGGAGAGCGCGTCTTTAATTTCCTGACGTTCGAAGAAGCGCATCCCGCCATAAATACGGTACGGCATACTGACCTGCAACAACGCCTCTTCCAGCACACGCGACTGGGCGTTGCTGCGATAGAGAATGGCGCACTGCTCAAGCTGCCCGCCGTTGTCCTGCCAGGTTTTGATCCGGTTAACCACAAAGCGCGCTTCGTCCAGCTCGTTGAAAGCGCAGTACAGGGAGATCGGTTCGCCGTCGACCCCGTCGGTCCACAGCTTTTTACCCAGTCGCCCGTTGTTGTTTTCAATCAGGGCGTTGGCGGCGCTCAGGATATTGTTCGTCGAGCGGTAGTTCTGCTCCAGACGGATGGTTTCGGCTCCGGGGAAATCGTTCAGGAAGCGCTGGATGTTTTCCACCTGCGCCCCGCGCCAGCCGTAAATCGACTGGTCATCATCGCCAACGATCATCACCTTGCCGCTGTCGCCCGCCAGCAGACGGATCCACGCGTACTGAATGTTGTTGGTATCCTGGAATTCGTCGACCAGGATATTGGTAAAACGCTCGCGATAGTGCTGGAGAATGTGCGGCTTGTTGAGCCATAGCTCGTGGGCACGCAGCAGCAGCTCGGCGAAATCCACCAGCCCCGCGCGGTCGCAGGCTTCCTGATAGGCCTGATACACCTTCTGCCAGGTCTGCTCCACCGGGTTGCCGTAGCTTTGAATATGATGCGGGCGTATCCCTTCATCTTTCTGGCCGTTGATGTACCACATTGCCTGCCGCGCCGGCCATTGCTTGTCGTCGAGGTTCATCGCCTTGATCAAGCGCTTGAGCAGACGCAGCTGATCTTCGCTGTCGAGGATTTGGAAATCCTGCGGCAGATTGGCGTCCAGATGGTGGGCACGCAGCAAACGGTGTGCCAGCCCGTGGAAAGTACCGACCCACATTCCGCCCTGGGTGGTGCCCATCAGTTGGCCGATACGGTGGCGCATTTCCGCCGCCGCTTTGTTGGTAAATGTCACCGCCATGATGGAATAGGGCGAGCAGTGTTCCACGCTAATCAGCCACGCGATACGGTGCACCAGCACACGCGTCTTACCGCTTCCCGCTCCCGCCAGCACCAGCATGTTGGTACGCGATGCCGCCACGGCTTCACGCTGTTTGTCATTGAGGCTGTCGAGCAGGTAAGAAACGTCCATTGGCACCGCCGGATAGAAATTGAGAAAACGTCGAAACGCCCGGTGGCGCTTCGCTTGCCGGGCCTACACGATCGTAGGGCGGATAAGCATCGCGCACCCGCCAAAACCCTGGAATTTTATACAGAGTTACGGTGATTATATCAGCGTAGTGAGCGATGCCAACCGCGAAATTTCGATGTGAGGTAACAGGCGGCTGTCGGCAATTTGCATTAAATCGCCCTCGAGCAGGTTTATCCAGCAGGCCTGCATCCCGCAGCGGATAGCGCCTGCGACGTCGGTCGTCAGGTCGTCGCCGACGTGCAGGATCTGCTCCAGCGGCACGTCGAGGCGTTCCGCTGCCAGATGGTACATGTCGCTAAACGGCTTTGAACGCCCATCGGGGCCCGCGCGCAGCACGAACTTAAAATAGTCGTTCAGACCAAACAGTTCCGGCTGGGCATTGCCGTTGGTTATCGCCACCAGCGGCCATTTTTCTGCCAGACGCGCGAGGGTGTCGTGGGTTTCCTGCGGCACCTCAATCGCACTGCGCCATTGGGCGAAATTCACCATCGCCGCATTGGCACCGACGGTGGCCTCTCTTGCCGATAGCCCGGCGTTGAGCATCGCCTGCTCGACCGCCCGCCGACGCCATTCGGTCACATCGTGATAAATTTCCGGATCGGCCTGGCGCAGCGACTGGCGCAACTGCTGAAAATCACGGCTTTCCAGCGCCTGTAACGCCGGATGGTAATTGCGGACAAACGCCAGCGACTCTTTTTCCGTGCGGCGAATCACCTGCCGGTTGTCGTAAAGGGTGTCATCCAGGTCGAAGGTCAGGGCCGCTATCTGGCCCAGTGGACGGTAAAAACGCATTATTTCCCCCGTTTGGCGCGTGGGTGCGCCTTGTCGTACACCGAGGCAAGGTGTTGAAAATCAAGATGGGTATAGATCTGAGTGGTGGTGAGATTAGCGTGGCCCAACAGTTCCTGCACCCCGCGCAAATCACCGCTCGATTCGAGCATGTGAGTGGCGAACGAGTGGCGCAGCTTGTGCGGATTCACATGGCTGTTCAGCCCCTGCTTGATGCCCCATTCGGCGAACCGCTTTTGCACGTTGCGGGCCGAGATACGCTTGCCGAGCTTCGACAGAAACAGCGCTTCTTCCTCGCTGCCAAATAGCCCACGTAAATCCAGCCAGTGTTCAATCCACTGCACGGCGTTGCGACCGATCGGCAGACGGCGTTCTTTGCTGCCCTTACCCATCACCCACACTTCGCCGGACTCTAAATCCAGATGTTTGATATTGAGGCCGACCAGTTCTGACAGACGCAGGCCTGCGCCGTACATCACTTCCAGCATCGCCCGGTCGCGCACCGCCAGCGGATCGTTCAGGTCGATATCCAGCAGTCGGTTGACGTCATCGACGTCGATGTTTTTCGGTAAATGACGCGGGGCTTTCGGGGCCGAAACGGCTTTCGCCGGATTGGCGAGAAGTTCACCCTGACTCACCATCCAGTCGAAAAAGCTGCGTAACGCCGACAGTCTCAGCGCGAGGCTGGCCGGACCGAGCCCTTTCCGGCGGCTACGCACCGCGAAATTACGCACCACCGCAGCGTCACATTGTTGCCAGCTTTTGACGCCGCTTTCGTCGGCTAACACCATGATGGCTTCCAGCTGACGCTGATAGTTGAGCACGGTAATCGGGCTGAGCTGGCGTTCAACGCCGAGATAGCGCAAGAAGCGTTCGGTAGAGGCGGATAGCGGCGACGGAGTCATACGCGCTCGACCCAACGCTCCAGCAAGCCCGGCAGCAGCAGGGAAATTTCCTGCAAAAGGTGCGTTCCCTGACCGGCCTGATAGTGCTGCGGATCGCGGCTACTGAACAGCACTACGCCGAGATCGCCATCGCTGCCCAGCATCGACATCGCCACCGAGCCAATCGCTTTGGCATCCGGCATCATCACCAGCAGTTCCGGCCCATTGAGCGAGCCCAGAAAATGCCGTTCATGACCCAGACGCTGAATGCGGATCGATTCAAACGCCTGCCGCGACAGCGCCAATTGGGTGAATTTAGACGGCGCACCAATGCGCCAGCGATCGGCAAACAGACGCACAGTAGCGCCTGCCAGCCCCAGATCGCGCGCCCAGCGATGGAAACGGTTGAGCATATCATCGAGGCTTTCCGCCGCCGCCAGCCGCGTTTGCAGATGCAGCAGACGATAGAACAGGCTTTCGTTGGCCGAGGCTTGCTCCACCAGCAGCGTCATATTCTCTTCCAGCGCGTTGATGTGATTTCTGGCGCGCGCCATATGCCATTCGACCAGCGACACCGTGCCGCGAACCGGATGCGGGACACGCATCCCTTCCACCGCAGAGGCATTGCGAATAAAGAATTCAGGATGTTGCAGCAGGTAATCCACCACCGCGCGATCGTCGAGCGCGCTCAGTTCTGCCTGCTGTTCTTCCCCGATTGATTTCATAGATGAATAAATCCGTCGTAGACATGTGCCGCCGGGCCAGTCATAAACAACGGTTGACCCGGTCCTTTCCAGGCGATATCAAGACGCCCGCCTGGTAATTCCACGCGTACCTCTTCGCCCAGCAACCCTTGCTGAATGCCGACGGCGACCGCCGCACACGCGCCGCTGCCGCAGGCCTGGGTTTCACCCGCACCGCGTTCATAGACGCGTAAACGGATGTGGTCGTGCTTTACCACCTGCATAAAACCGATATTGGCACGCTCCGGAAAACGTTCATGGTTTTCCAGAACAGGGCCTAATGTTTCCACCGGGGCGGTATCCACACTGTCGACTTGTACCACGCAGTGCGGGTTGCCCATCGAGACGACGCCACACAATACTGTCTGCTCGGCCGCACGCATAATATAGGTCTTTTCCGCTTTGTTAGCGCGAAACGGCACCTGCGACGGATCGAAATTCGGCTCGCCCATGTTCACCCGCACCAGGTCGTCGTCCGTTACGGTTAATACCATACGACCGTTGGCGGTGCTGACGTGGATGTCACGTTTATTGGTCAGGCCTTTCAGGCGCACAAACCGCGCAAAGCAGCGTGCGCCGTTACCACACTGCGACACTTCGCTGCCGTCAGCGTTAAAGATGCGGTAGTGAAAATCGAGATCGGGATCGTACGGCGGTTCAACCACCAGCAGCTGATCGAATCCTACGCCAAGATGCCTGTCGGCCAGGCGGCGGATCAGCTCGGGAGAAAAGAACACATTCTGCGTTACCGCATCGACGACCATGAAATCGTTGCCAAGGCCGTGCATTTTAGAGAACTGCATCATTTACTCCATCCACGCAGAAACAACGACGTCGTATTAGTAGTTAACCTGGGTCGGGCCACCGTTATCGCCACGATCGTTACGAGTCGGTTCGGTACTCTGAGTACCTGGATTGACCGGTTTCGTCGGGGGTGCAGCGGTTTTATCTGCAGGTGGGAAATAGAGCGGCCCCTTCAGGCCACAACCTGCCAGGGTCATTAACGCAGCCAAAAGGACCAGTGGTCGAAAGAGGTTCTTCATTCTTATAGTGCCTGTGGTTGATGCTTTCTGCTTTCTATCATCGCAGGAGAAGACGTAAAAGCAAGCGTTTAGCGCCTGACTGCAACCGGAATTGTTTCGCGTTATACTGCGCCCATCACCTGATAATGGAAAAGAACAATGAACGACAGTGAATTTCATCGCCTTGCAGACCAGTTGTGGATGACCATCGAAGAGAGCATTGATGACTGGGATGGCGACGGCGATATTGATTGCGAGATAAACGGCGGCGTACTGACGCTGAGTTTCGAGAACGGCAGCAAAATCATCATTAACCGCCAGGAGCCTTTACACCAGGTGTGGCTGGCGACCAAACAAGGCGGCTATCATTTCGACCTGAAAGGCACGGAATGGGTCTGCGATCGCAGCGGCGAAACGTTCTGGGATTTACTGGAACAGGCCGCCACACAGCAGGCGGGCGAAGCGGTTAGCTTCCGTTAAGAAAAGTACTGCTGCAGTAGCGGGGTCGTTTCATCCTGATTAGCGGATGCGACGGCCGCAATGGCCTGCGTGCGGAACGGGATAACCTGAGCGCGATTGTCGACTTTCACAATCTGGTAGAACTGCGGCAGGTTGAAGTTGATGAAGCTTGAGCCATAGGTGAAGCGATCGTGCGATGACGAGTAGAACCGGCTGACATCGCGCACCAGTTCTTCTTTGCTGCCTTCGCAGTGGTGATACACCTCTGCCCGGTTGCTTTCATCCAGAATGTAGATGTTAAAGCCGTTGTCTTCGCTGCTGTCTTCAAAGAAGAACTGAATAATCCCTTCGCTGGCGAAACCATCAACCACCGGCGGAAGCTGCACATGGTTGGTTTCCACTTTCACCGACAAACCATGCAGTTTGTTATGCGAAATCGCGCCATAGAACTCGATGGCGTTTTCCAGCTTCTGTACGGAAACGTTCAGCCGCTCGAAGAACAGTCCCCAGGTTTGCCCCGCCACACGCAGCGCTTTGAAACGCCCCGTTTCCTGACGCGTACTGGAAAGACGCAGTTCAATACACTCTGAAACCAGCTGCTGCACGCGGGTGCGGATAAGACCACGCAAATGCTGGCTGTAGCAGAATACGTCGACGCTGTCTGGCGGAGCCGCATCCTGGTGCATTTTACCGAGAATGGTTTTCAGCGCTTCGATCATCGCCTGCTCGCCGTTAAAGTGCAGAGTTCGTACCTCATTCCACGAGTTGCGATACAGCAGGTCAACGCTGCCTACCAGGCAGTTCTGCTCTTCGCCAAAGCTGAAAACGTCGAGCTTACGGAAATCAAAATGCACCACCTGATTACGGAACGCCGTCGTCGGGTCGTATTCGAGGTTGACGATAATCGCCAGATGGCGAATTTCGCAGGGGCTGTACAACGCTTTTGGCGTCGGTGCGGGCAGGCGCAGGGGGAAGTGGTGCGAGACGTCAGCGACCATTTCCTGCAGTTTTGCCAGGTCGGCAATGCCGTTGCCCTTAATAAACAGGCGGGTGCGTGAGGTTAGCAGGCCGTTAAACCAGGCCCAGGCCACCAGCTTATTAAGATAACGGTTATATTCGAGCGGTTGATGACTGACGATCGATTCCATGTTCGGGGCGCGGTTGTAGAGATACCAGCCTGTACGGTTGGCACGGCCCGGCGGCACATGAATAAAGGTCAGATTTGGCTCAGAAAGGTCCGGCGAAATTTGCGGGTTAACCAGCGTGACTTTGCCCGGCAGGGCTTCAAACGCGGCATACAGTTTTCGGGTCAGGACACCAATGTCCTGCGGGCTGGCGGAAACGCTGAGGTTGTTCCGGCGCGCGAAACGAATCAGATTGCGGTAGCTCTGCATCATCGCGTCGAGCAGTTCATTGTGCGCATCGCGTACTTCGTCAATCTTCCAGTTGGCGCGGTTATCCAGCATCGCCAGACGCTCTTCGCTCCAGCCCCACTCTTTCACTAACTGGCCGATCACTTCACGACGCCAGCCGACGCACGCACGTTCGCGGCTCAGTTTTTCGCAGACTTTGAGGTAGAAACATCGACGCACCAGATCCAGACGGGTGGTGTCATCAATGGCCAGCAGATAGGTGGTGACGCGTTCGAGCATCATGCAGTAAGGGTCAAGCCCGAACGACACAATCTCGCCATCATGCAGGCGCTGTTTAATGTCTTTCGCCAGCAGGCGGCTGTTCGGATATTCCCAGGAATAGGCTTCAAGCAGCAGCGTTTTCAGCACCGCTTTGTACGGCGAATCAATGCTTTTATACAGCTGCCACAGGCTGGCACCGAAGTATTCTTCTGCGGAGAGCGTGCTCAATCCGCCGAGATCCATCCATTCGTTCGGGGTCAGCACGCCCTGCGCGTAGAGCTTCATGACGTAATCGTCGTAATGCTCTTCTTCTTCGCACGGCACCATATTCCACAGAATACGTTTCCCCGCGAGGCGCACGGCGGTGCGATAAAATTCGTCGAGCAGCAAAATATGCTGCGTCGAACCGCAGTCTTCGCCGCCCAGGCTGCCGCTTTCGTTATGGCGGAAGCGGTTTTCGTCGATCAGGAAGAAGCTGACTTCCACCCCGAGTGAGGCGGCCCAGCTTTCCAGCAGGCTACATTTTCGTTGCAGCAGCTGTCGTTCGCCGTTATCAAGCCAGGCCTGATGACAGACCCAGATATCGAGATCCGAAGAACAACTTTGACCGACAGAAGAGGTGCTACCCATTGAGTACACGCCGGTGATCGGCAGTTCGCCTTTGGCGGTGTCCTGCGGCGGCATGCCGCGATGCAGTTCAAGCTCATCAAGGTAGTGACGTTGGGTTTCATCAGGCGTGTAGAGGCAAATGCCTTTGGGGACGTTACCCTCGAGGTAACCAGGCATCAGCGGATGATGATAATGCAGCAATGTCGGCAGAAGACTGTAGACCTGCTGGAAAGCGGGCCCCATGGCAGCAAGCGCGCGATCCACGCGCAATTGATTTATGGCATCCAGTCTCTGTTTCAGTGTCTCAATATAGAGGTACAAGACATATCGCCTGATGTTAAAACCTGGCGTATCGCTAAAGCGGTGAACTGCACGGGATACGAAGGTTTTTAGAATTCAACAAGAACCGCTACCGTCTGTCGCCAGGATGGTGTGTGGTGCGGGCTAACAAACGGTTTAAAACGTGATCAATTTAACACCTTGCCGTTTGACCGTAAAGAAAGATGCGCTACAGATAAGTTTAGCACCAATTAACCGCTGTAAATTCTTCAACACGCCCTGTTGGTCTCTTTTGCGCATTTTCAGAAAAACTCGAAAACTAACATCCTTATAGCAACAATGTTAGGATGGCTGGCGGACGATAACGACGGTAACAAGCATGTTAGACAAAGTTTTAAGAATTGCCACACGCCAAAGTCCTCTCGCACTCTGGCAGGCATATTATGTGAAAGACAGGCTGATCGCGAGCCATCCCGGGCTCCAGGTTGAACTGGTGCCAATGGTCACACGTGGCGATGTGATCCTCGATACGCCGCTGGCAAAAGTGGGCGGTAAAGGGCTGTTTGTCAAAGAACTGGAACTGGCACTGCTTGAAGGGCGGGCGGATATCGCCGTGCATTCGATGAAAGATGTCCCGGTGGAATTTCCGCCAGGGCTTGGCCTGACGACCATCTGCGAACGCGACGATCCGCGCGATGCGTTTGTCTCAAATCGGTTTGCATCCCTCGATGCCTTGCCCGTCGGCAGCGTGGTTGGCACCTCAAGTTTACGCCGCCAGTGTCAGCTGGCCGCCGAGCGTCCGGACCTGGTGATTCGCTCGCTGCGCGGCAACGTCGGCACGCGTTTAAGTAAGCTCGATAACGGCGATTATGATGCGATTATTTTGGCGGTCGCCGGGCTCAAACGCCTCGGACTGGAAAACCGCATCCGTCAGGCCCTGTCGCCAGAGCAATCTCTGCCCGCCGTGGGTCAGGGTGCCGTGGGCATTGAATGTCGTCTTGACGACCAACACACCCGCGCACTGCTCGCACCGCTGAATCATACGGACACCGCCGTTCGCGTCTGCGCCGAACGCGCGATGAATACCCGCCTCGAAGGCGGCTGTCAGGTGCCGATTGGCAGCTATGCTGAATTGAGCAATGGCGAAATCTGGCTCCGCGCGCTGGTTGGCGCGCCTGACGGCAGCCAGTTGGTACGCGGGGAGCGTCGTGGACCTGCGGAAGACGCCGAAAAACTCGGCATTTCACTGGCTGAAGAGTTACTCAATAACGGCGCACGCGAGATCCTCGCGGACGTTTATCACGGAGAAGCCCCTGAATGAGCATTCTGGTCACTCGCCCGTCTCCCCAAGGGGAAGAACTTGTCAGCCGCCTGCGCGCGCTGGGGCGAGAGGCCTGGAGCTTTCCGTTAATCGAATTTACTCCCGGCCGTGAACTCGCCCAGCTTCCGGCGTATCTGGCCGCGTTGGCCGAAGGCAGCCTCCTGTTCGCGCTTTCGCAACATGCCGTGGAATTTGCCCATGCGCAGCTGCAACAACACGGGCAACCGTGGCCATCCGCGCCGCGCTATTTTGCCATCGGGCGCACCACCGGCCTGGCTCTGCATAAAGTCAGCAGTATTGACGTTCGTTATCCGCTCGATCGGGAAATCAGCGAAGTGTTGCTACAATTACCTGAATTACAAAACGTTGCTGGCAAGAAAGCGCTGATTTTACGCGGCAACGGCGGGCGAGAACTGCTCGGCGCAACCTTGCAGGAACGCGGTGCCAGCGTGACTTTTTGCGAATGTTATCAACGCACTAATCGCCACTATGACGGTGCAGAAGAAGCCCTGCGCTGGGAATCGCGCGGCGTGACTCGACTGGTCATCACCAGCGGCGAAATGTTAAAACAGCTTTGGTCGCTGATCCCGCAATGGTATCGCGAACGTTGGTTGTTACACTGCGAGGTGCTTGTGGTGAGTGAGCGCCTGGCAGAACAGGCCCGGGAACTGGGCTGGCAGAATATCAGGGTGGCCGATAGCGCCGACAACGACGCGCTGCTGCGTGCTTTACAATAACTCTCAACATTGGAAGCCATAATGACGGAACAAAAAGAGAACTCCGCCGTGGTTGAAGAGACCAGGGAGGCCGTGGAAGTGACGCCACAGCCGGAGAATGCTGAAACGAAAAACGCTGAGAAGAAAAAGAGCAGCAACAAAGCCCCTTTGGCGCTCAGCGTGGTGGCGATTGCCATCGCCCTGGCCGCAGGCATTGGCCTGTACAGCCTGGTGAAACAGCAAGGTGCGAATCAGACCTCCGCCAGCGATGCGCTGGTGAATCAAGTGACCGCCCTGCAAAAAGCGCAGGAATCGCAGAAAACCGAACTGGAAGGCGTGATTAAGCAGCAGGCCGAGCAGCTGACTGCCGCGAAACAGCAGCAGGACGCGCTACACAAGCAGCTCGATGAACTGCAGCAGAAAGTGGCCACCATTTCCGGGAGCGATGCCAAAACTTGGCAACTGGCGCAGGCTGATTTCCTCGTCAAACTGGCGGGTCGTAAGCTGTGGAGCGATCAGGACGCCACCAGCGCAGCGGCACTGCTGAAAAGCGCCGATGCAAGCCTGGCAGACATGAATGACCCAAGCCTGATCACCGCACGTCGGGCCATTACTGACGATATCGCCAGCCTGTCTGCCGTAACCCAGGTCGATTACGACGGAATTATTTTGAAGGTGAATCAGCTGTCGAATCAGATTGATAACCTGCGTCTGGCCGACAATACCGACGACGATTCCCCGATGGACGAAGACAGTAGCGAGCTTTCAAGCTCCCTCGGCGAATGGCGCGTCAATCTGCAAAAGAGCTGGCAGAGTTTTATGGACAGCTTTATTACCATTCGTCGCCGTGACGAAACGGCGGTTCCGCTGTTAGCGCCGAATCAGGACGTCTATCTGCGGGAGAATATCCGCTCCCGTCTGCTGGTTGCTGCGCAGGCCGTGCCTCGCCATCAGGAACAAACCTATAAACAGGCACTGGATAACGTGTCCACTTGGGTACGGGCTTACTACGATACCGACGACGCCACCACCAAAGCCTTCCTGGATGAACTGGATTCACTGAGTCAGCAGAACATCAATATGGACGTGCCGGAAACGCTGCAAAGCCAGCCTATTCTGGAAAAACTAATGCAGACCCGCGTGCGGAATCTGCTGGCACAGCCGTCGGTTGCGCCGAGCGCGACGCCGCAGGCTGATGCTGCACCCGCCACCGCCGCACCGCAGGGAGAATAATCATGCTTAAAGTATTATTGCTCTTTGCATTGCTGATCGCCGGGATCGTGGTTGGGCCGATCATCGCGGGTCATCAAGGCTACGTCCTGATCCAGACTGACACCTACAACATCGAAACCAGCGTCACCGGTCTGGTGATCATTATGATCCTGACGATGGTGGTGTTGTTCGCCATCGAATGGCTGCTGCGCCGTATCTTCCGCACCGGGGCCCATACCCGGGGCTGGTTTGTTGGCCGCAAACGCCGTCGCGCCCGCAAGCAGACCGAACAGGCGCTGCTGAAACTGGCGGAAGGCGACTACCAGCAGGTTGAGAAGCTGATGGCGAAAAATGCCGATCACGCTGAACAGCCAGTGGTGAATTATCTGCTCGCGGCGGAAGCAGCGCAGCAGCGCGGGGACGAAATGCGCGCGAATCAGCATCTGGAACGTGCCGCGGAAAGCGCCGGCAACGATCTGATCCCGGTGGAAATCACCCGGGTACGTATCCAGCTCGCGCGTCATGAAGACCACGCGGCCCGCCATGGCGTAGACAGACTGCTGGAAATCGCACCACGTCATCCTGAAGTGCTGCGTCTGGCTGAACAAGCTTATATCCGTACCGGGGCCTGGAGTTCACTGCTCGATATCATTCCGTCGATGGCGAAAGCCAACGTCGGCGATGAAGCCCACCGTGATGCTCTGGAACAGCAGGCATGGATTGGTCTGATGGAACAGGCGCGTGCCGATCAGGGCAGCGATGGTCTGCGCGAGTGGTGGAAAAATCAGAGTCGTAAAACCCGTCAGCGCGTGCCGCTGCAGGTGGCCATGGCCGATCACCTCATCGAGTGTGACGATCATGACATGGCCCAGCAGATCATTATCGATGGCCTGAAACGCCAATACGACGACCGTCTGCTGCTCCCGGTTCCGCGTCTGAAAACCACCAATCCGGAACAGTTGGAAAAAGTGTTGCGCCAGCAGATCAAGAGCGTGGGCGACCGTCCGCTGTTGTGGAGTACGCTGGGTCAGTCGCTGATGAAGCACGGCGAATGGCAGGAGGCCACCATTGCCTTCCGGGCGGCGCTGAAACAGCGTCCTGACGCGTTCGACTACGCCTGGCTGGCCGATGCACTCGACAGGCTGCATCAGCCGGAAGAAGCGGCCACCATGCGCCGTGACGGGCTGTTACTGACGCTTCAGAACAACCCACCTTCCTGAGTAGAAATATGTGAGCAAAGGGGCCTTTTGGCCCCTTTCTTTTTTCTTCATGCCCATGCTACCTTTCTGATTCTGAATCCTTTCGCGAGCTTCCCAATGTAACGATTTTTCAGCATTCACCGTTTTTCACATACGCGCTTTTTGGCGTGGATAACGTATTGCTGGAGATCGTCTCACATGAATTCTCTGCTGTTTGCGCTGCTACGCGCACTGCGAGGCCACGTCTGGCTTCGCCTGTTGGCATTCGCTTTTATTCTCTCGTCGCTAGGTAATGGTCTGACGCAGGTGGTAGTGTTTGGTCAGCTGTTACGCTGGCACGCTACGCCGACGACATTAACCCTCGCCTGGCTGCTGGCCACGGTGCCCGGTTTTATTGGCAGCCTGCTCGGCGAAAAACTGTGTCGCATATACCCTCCCCTGCGCGTACTCATCCTTTGCGAACTGCTTGGCCTGTTGGCGCTGGCCTTGCCCCTAATAGGATTGCGGCTTCATAGCCTGCCACTGTTGCTGACAGTGCAGTCCGTAGAATCTCTGCTGGGAGGCATTTCCTGGCCCGCGCTGGCACTGACGTTTAAGCGTGGATTACGCGAAGATGAGCTTCCGGCGGCCACCGCGATGGAAAACATGATTTTTGCCTCACAGGTCTTACTCGGTACCGGGCTTGGCGTGCTGTTATTTGAACGCGTCAGCCCGGAGGCGTTACTGTTGATTGATGCCGTGAGTTTTATGGCGGCTTGCGGGCTGCTGTGGCTGGCCTTACAGCGCATTGCTATCCGCGCCGAAGAGAAAGTCTTCCTTGCCGGAACGCCGCTGCGCTGGCGAAATCTCAGCACCCAGCAGAAGCGAAGCCTGCTCTTATTACCTTCGTTGGCGGCAGTCGGTGCGCCAGCCATGGCACTGTTACCCGCGCTGGCGCAGCAGATGCAGCCAGAGAATACTGCCGGGCTGGCGTTACCGCTGTTGTTTAGCCGTAGTCTGGGACAACTTTGCGGGCCAATGCTGCTCAATAGCCAGAGGATGCCGGATTATGTGCAGCGAAATCATCTGTTGCTGGGCTGTTTGGGGTTATTTCTGTTGGCCTACATCCTGATGCCCATCATGACGGCTTTCACCGCAGTGCTGGCGGCAATTTTCATTGCCCATTTGGCGTCAAACGTGGTGTTTGCTTTAGGGACGTTCAGCGTACTGCATCAGTTCACTGAAGATGATGTTTCCAGCGCCAGTGCGAAAGCGTGGCGGTGGCAAACGCTCAGTGCAACGCTCACAACGTCTGTAACCGTCATGCTCATTGGGCAATTAAGTGCGGCTCACACATTGTGGTGCGTTTCATTTTTCGCATTATTACTGGTCGGCATTGTCTTATTCCGCTACCGGAATTAAACCCATAAAAAAACGCCTGCTCTGAAAAACAGGGCAGGCGTTAAAACAGGTCTGATTGACAACAATGGGTGCTTCACTCAACGTTATGTCCATGGTGTTTGATGAGGCCGAAGCGACATCTGTCGGTGGACGATAAGCACCGTAAACGGCTCTGCGTCATTCCTGGGTTTATGAGGCCATACCCTAGGGTATAAAGGCGAACATAAGAGATGGAATGAGCATCTACAGACATATTATTACACACGTTTGGCTACACTTGCACCCCTGAATATCAGGGAGTTGGCGTTTTAGGAATTAATGAGATGTCGCTGAATGGAGACGCAGGAATGTATAAACAGGATTTAGCGTGAAATCATGAAATTAAATGTCGCCATCTGGAGACATATTTGCCATTGAGAATGAAAGAGGTGGGGGTAATTATTTTGGCAGTAGATTTTGCCGAATTCAGAATAGAAAAAACCCCGCCGAAGCGGGGTTCAAAATTGGTCGGCGAGAGAGGATTCGAACCTCCGACCCACTGGTCCCAAACCAGTTGCGCTACCAAGCTGCGCTACTCGCCGATGTACTGCTTTTTGAATTTTTAGTTCAATTCTTTTTAACTTTAAGTTGTGGTGCGAGGGGGGGGACTTGAACCCCCACGTCCTTACGAACACTAACACCTGAAGCTAGCGCGTCTACCAATTCCGCCACCTTCGCATTGCCACTTAACTCAAAATTAATGGGGTGGCTAATGGGATTCGAACCCACGACAACTGGAATCACAATCCAGGGCTCTACCAACTGAGCTATAGCCACCACTGATATTCTTTCACGCGGCCCTGTGTTATCACAGACCACCGCAGCTCCAGCACCGGGTTTAATGGTGCGCCCGACAGGATTCGAACCTGAGACCTCTGCCTCCGGAGGGCAGCGCTCTATCCAGCTGAGCTACGGGCGCTTAGCGCCGTTGCGGGGTCGGATAATACGGGCTTCACGCAGGGCTGTCTAGTCCCTTTTTAAATTAATTTTCCGTTTGGTTATGCTTTGCACGTTTTGACGATTATTCCTGCGAATTAGACGCTTCAACCCCTCTTCCGAGACGTAAGACCTTGTACAACAACGTCACTACCGCCAGGAAGATGATGCCGACAAACAGCGACATCCGCGTGTCTTCGTTGAAGCCCATCCCGATTAATACACAAACCAGGAACGCCATCGTCAAATAGTTGGTCCACGGGAACAGCACCGAGCGGAAGGGATGCTTAACCATCGCCTGCTTATGCGCCTCGCGAAAACGCAGCTGGCTTATCAGGATAACAAACCACGGGACCATGCCTGGCAACACGCTGGCGCTGTAAACATACACAAACACCCGCTGCGGATTAGGGATAAGGTAGTTCAGACAAGAGCCCACCAACAGCACGGCAATCGACACCGCCACGCCCACCACCGGTACACCGTTGCGCGACACTTTGGCGATCGCCGACGGCAACTGACGATTTTTCGCCAGCGCGTACAGCATCCGTCCACAGCTGTACATCCCGCTGTTACAGCCAGACAGCGCCGCCGTCAGCACCACGAAGTTGATGATACCGGCCGCAGCAGTGATGCCGATTTTGGCAAAGGTGAGCACGAACGGGCTGCCGTTGCTGCCAATTTCATTCCACGGGAAGATAGTGACGATGACAAAAATCGCCCCTACGTAGAAAATCAGGATCCGCCACAGGACTTTGCCCACCGCGCTACGCAGCGTGACCTGCGGATTTTTCGCCTCACCGGCGGTGATGCCAATAAGCTCCACGCCCTGATAGGACGCCACCACGATACACAGCGCCGTCAGGAAGCCCTTCCAGCCCCCGGCAAAGAACCCGCCATGTTCGGTCAGGTTGCCAAAGCCGATCGCCTGACCGCCGTTGCCGAAGCCAAAGAAGATGACCCCCACCCCGACGACAATCATCACGATAATGGTAGTGACCTTAATCATCGCGAACCAGAATTCCAGCTCGCCATACAGGCGCACCGCCGCCAGGTTCGCCAGCCCGACCAACCCAACGGCGATAAGCGCGGGTATCCATTGCGCCATATCCGGGAACCAGAACTGCGTGTAGACCCCGATGGCGGTTATTTCGGAAATCCCCACCGCTATCCACATAAACCAGTAAGACCAGGCGGTGAGATAGCCAAAGAATGGGCTCATGTAGCGATGGGCATACACCGCAAACGAGCCGGTCACCGGTTCGAGGAACAGCATTTCTCCCATCGAACGCATGATGAAGAACACGAACAGGCCGGCGATGATGTACGCCAGCAACACTGACGGCCCGGCCCATTTCAGGGTACTCGCCGAGCCCATAAACAGGCCAACCCCAATGGTGCCGCCGAGGGCGATCAATTCGATGTGTCGTGCTTCTAGCCCTCGCTGAAGCGCCGGTTGTTTCTCAGCCATAGATCCTCTATGTGTTTGCAACGTTCCGGTCGATGCCGGTTATTGTTATGAGCGGAATTTTGAAGGGGCGAATGGTTAAATAAATTGGGTGAAATGGCAAACAAAGTATTAGTTATGCGAAAGTATTGCACAATTCCTGGGCAATACTTTCTTTGCAGAGGCGGGTTTCAGAGATTACCGGTGTAATGCCAGCCGAGATAGCGCAGCAGGCGCAGTTGACGGGTGAGACGACTCGGCTGCGACAGCAGACGATAGAGCCATTCCAGCCCCAATTTTTGCCACAGCTTTGGCGCACGCTTAACATGACCGGTGAAGACGTCATAGGTACCGCCCACGCCCATGAACAGGGCGTCAGGATGCACCTGACGGCAGTCGCGCATGAAGATTTCCTGTTTTGGCGAGCCCATCGCCACGGTGACAATTTTCGCCCCGCTAGCATGGATGCGTTCGAACAGCGCCTGCCGTTCCTCAGCCTTGAAATAGCCGTCCTGACTGCCCACGATATTCACGTTCCAGCGTTCGTGCAGCCTGGCCTGTGTTTGCGCTAACACCTCAGGCTTACCGCCGACCAGAAACACCGGCGTACCTTCCGCGCCTGCCCGAGCCATCAAGGCTTCCCACAGGTCCGCCCCCGCCACGCGCGAAACGTTAGCCGTCGGGTATTTCTTGCGAATCGATCGTACCACGCTGATGCCGTCGGCATACTTAAACTCAGCCGCATCAATCAACGTGCGTACCTCGGCGTTATCTTCCGCAGTGAGCACTTTCTCGGCGTTAATCGCCACCAGCGTGCCCTGCCGCATCTGCCCATCGGCGTACAGGTAATCCAGCGCGTGCTGCATGTCGCGCCAGCCGATAAGCTGCAGACCGCGCACGCTATAAAGCGGGGCTGCTGTTGAATCCGTCATCTGTTTCATTTCTCAAACCAGAGGTTGTGGCAGCGACCTGACGCGCTTATTGATAAGCCCGGCGCTGTCCAACAGCCAGTAAAGCAATTTGGCAACCAACAGGCACAACCCGAAAATCACCAGGAAAAAGACCACGCGGGAGACAAACGAATCGAGCCCCTCGCGGGCCAGTACAATCATGTTGAAGATAGCGCCGAAACAAAAACTGTGCAGGACAGCCGCTTTATAGCGGTTCGTTTCACGGTTGCCTAGCTCATAGAGCCAGTCAAACCATTTAATAATCAGCCCGACCACCACCGCACCGAGTGGAATAAACCACGCCCCGCCCATCACCAGTAGCGAACCAATCAGCGTTGGCGAAATCGCCAGTCCCGAGTGATTGTTTAGCACTTCCCAGGTGAAATAGTTAGCGGTGTTCAGCACGATGCCCGGCCGATCTGGCCACAACCAGCTTGGGATAAACACGTAGAAATCGCGCACGATGGGGGCCAGCCCCTGGAAATCAATTTTGTCGTAATTTTGCAGCAGCAGCGCGAGGTTTTCCCACGGCGAGAAGGTATCGCGCGTCAGATACAGGAAGGTATAAAACGCTTCATCGCCGCTGACGTTCATTCCGTAGCGCTTCAGTGCCAGCCAGAACATGCCGACAATCCCCAGCACGCCTGCCGCCGCCAGCATCCACAGCGAAATCCAGCCGCGAATGATGCCGATGAACAGGAAAATTGCGAACGCGATGATGATGTTGGCACGTGTGCCGCCCACGATGACATAGGTCAGGAGACCAAACGCCACGGTGCTGATGAGGAAGAACAGCCACGCTTTGCTGTCCTGACGCAGGAAATAGACCACCAACATCGCCGGAATGAAGAAATAGAAGAAACGCTTGAGCGCCACGCCGGAGACTTCACTAGAGAATATCTGGCTGTACGAATGCAGCTTAAACAGCAGGAACCCGTTGTGCATGAAGAAGGTGCCGACACTCAACAGCGCAATTAACGCCAGCAATAGCCACATCAGATGGGTTTCCACCCGGTTCATGGTAAACAACGGTCGACGTGCCGACGATGCCCGGGCGGCGCGCAAACGTGTTTTATAGCTGACGTAATAGATAGCGTAGAAACAAACCGCCGACAGCAGCGCCTGCAAGAGAATTTCAGGCGGGGCGATGCCCACGTCAAAGCGAAATACCAGCGTCATTGACAGCGGGAAGCCGAAGAAAAACGTCAACAAAAACAGCAGCGAGAAGAAGACATTGAAGTTAAAGCGCACACGCCGAAACTCAAAGTACGTCAGCGTGGCGATAAACAGCGAAGAAAACAGCCACACCACAAGCAGGCCGGTAAACTGCATCAGGCTCATTGCGCCTCTCCTGCTGCAATTTGCAGCGCGCGGTGCCACGGTTGCATATAGTTTGGACGGAAAAACGCTATCCGTGTTTTATCCACACTTGCCAGTTGGCGCTGCGCTTCACGCACCACTGCAACGTCAAGCGTATCAGTGGTGAACAGAACCGGAATATGCTGCTCGGCCATATCCTGCCAGAACGGATTTTCGCGGTTCAGTACGCACGGAATGCCCGCCTGAATCAGCAGGCATAGCGTGCCAATCCCCTGCTGACGAGGAAACAGAAAATAGCCCAGGTCGCAGCGACGAAGCAGCGCCAGGTAGTCGTTAAACTCAAGTTTTTCGCTCAGAATTTGCAGATGTTCCGCACTGAATAACGCTTCGCCTACCGCACGGACTTCAGCAATGTACGCGTCGTTATTGGCCGGATAGCCCATCGGCAGCACGACGTTAACGGTATCACCAAACTGCTGATGAACGGCCTTCAGCGCGGCAATATGGTCATTACTGCGATCGCCGGAGTTACCCACCAGAAGGGTCAGCGTCGAGGTTTCACGCGACGGGTTTTCCGGGGTGTTCAGCGAGGGGTCCATGCGAGTTGGGAAGTACAACAGTTCTCCTTGTACCCGCGGATGCACTTTCGCCAGGGTATTCAAATCGCCCCGGGTAGCGAAAACGCACCCCACCCGGCCCTGCGCCATACGACGCAGTGGATAGAACAGCCGGAATTTCAGGCCGCGGGAAACCTCATACAGATCCGCGCCCCAGATATGCCAGTTGAACTGGGCGGGTTTGATGCCGCCGGAGAGCAACGCCAGCCAGAGGCCGGTATTGAACTGCCCGTGAAAGAAGAAACGCTGCGCGCGATTCGCTTTCGCTGTCTCAATAACGGCCGTCGCCAGCGCTTTTTTGCTGGAATAGAAGCGCAGCGAGAGATTGGGGCCTGCGGCCTGCAACTCGCTTTCATTGCCCACCACCATAAATTCGCGAGCGTGTTCGCTCCCCGCCGCCAGTTCTTCGCTGAAGAATCGCAGGACGGTCTGGTTATGGTGCGGGATGTCCGATCCCAGTACGTGTATCAGTACAGTCATGCCCGTTTACGCCAAATTAAAAATACGCTGCTACACAGCGCAAAATAAACAATGTAGGTCGCCATATAGGCCTGAGCCGCGCCCAGCGCGCCGTGCGCCGGGATCAGCCACTGTGAGAAAGCCGTCAGCAGCGTGAACTGGCTGATTTCCGTCAGAATATAAAACCGCAGTGAAGCTTTGGCGATCACCAGATAACCGTAAACATAAGCGCCCACTTTTAATACATCGCCGACCAGTTGCCAGGCGAAGAGGTCTCGCATCGCGGTAAACTTCGCAGAAAACAGCAGCCAGATGGCAAAATCGCGTAGCAACCAGACGGTCAGACTGGCCACCGCCACCGCCGGAAGCACGAACTTTAACGCTTTGCCAATCTCGCGGGTAATGTCTGATTTCGCCGTCAGCCGCGATAAGGTTGGCAATAAGTAGACGCTAAACGAGGCGGTGATGAACTGCAAATAGGCATCCGAAATACTGCTGACACCCTGCCAGATCCCCACTTCATCCCAACTGTAATGCGCCGCCAGCAGATTTCGCATCATCACATAGGCTACCGGAAGCGTCACCGATGTAATCAGCGCCATCAGCGTGAACTTGCCTAACTGCCCGGCGTAGAAGGCATCCCAGCGCGGTTTAAGGTACGAAAACGGAATCGCCCTGCGCTTTGCCAGCATGATGCCCGCCGGGATCACCACCAGGGCGGGCACCAGCGCCAGCCCAAGCAGTGCGCCTTCATAACCGCCGAGATGCCAGCTCAGAAAATACGCCGCGACGCCAATCAGGCTACCGGCAATGAGAGCCAGTGCGTTTCCGGCGGCATCACGAAACCCTTTCAACAGCGCCAGCAGCAGATTGCCCCAGGCGATACCCATTTGCACCAGCGCCACCAGCTGCACTAAGCCTTGATAGTGGGTATGCCCGAACAACCCCTGGCTTATCGGTGCCGCCGCCAGAACAAAAACGACGGCCAGCAGCGTGGAGAAGCCGAGTACCATCGCTGATGAGGTACCCACGACTTTTCGCAGAGGGTCGGGGTCATCATGATATTGCGCCACGAATTTGGTGACGCCGTTGAAGATCCCCGCGCCCGCCAGAACGCCAAGCACGGTGACGAGCTGGCGAAAGTTACCCGCCTGACCCACGCCAGACGGGCCGTAGGTTACCGCCAACAATTTGACCACCAGCAGACCCGCACCAATTTTTACCAGCGTGCTGGCTGCTGTCCAGACAGAGGCTTTTGCCAGTGACATATCAGGCGAAATAACTTAGCAGGGAGTTAATTACCGTCCGCTGATTGACCACCGCCAGATTGTAGAACAGCGGCAGACGGAGCAAACGCTCACTTTCTTGAGTGGTAAAGCGGTCTTCACCCCGGAATTCACCGAACGCTTCACCGGCTGGGGAAGAGTGTAACGGGATGTAATGGAACACCGCCAGGATTTCGGCTTCTTTAAGCCAGGCAATCAGCTTGCCGCGATCGGCTTCGTCACGCAGCTTGATATAAAACATATGCGCATTGTGAACGCAGTCAGCCGGGATCGTCGGCAGCTCAATTCGTCCCGCATCCGCCAGCGGCTTCAGCGCATCATGATAGGTTTGCCACAGACTCAACCGCTGCTGGTTGATGCGGTCGGCCGCTTCCAGCTGTGCCCACAGATAGGCAGCTTGTAAATCGGCCATCAGGTAGCTCGAGCCAATATCGCGCCAGGTGTATTTATCCACCTGACCACGGAAGAACTGGCTGCGGTTGGTACCTTTCTCACGAATGACTTCTGCACGCTCGACCAATGTTGGATCATTGATTAGCGTCGCGCCGCCTTCGCCACCCGCGGTGTAGTTTTTAGTTTCATGGAAACTGAAGCAGCCAATGTGCCCAATGGTGCCCAACGCGCGGCCCTTGTAGGTCGACATCACACCCTGCGCGGCATCCTCTACCACAAACAGGTCATGCTTTTTCGCAATCGCCATAATGGTGTCCATTTCACAGGCTACGCCTGCGTAATGCACCGGCACGATGGCGCGGGTTTTGTCGGTGATCGCCGCTTCAATCAGCGTTTCATCAATATTCATGGTGTCGCGGCGGATATCGACAAAGATGATCTTCGCGCCGCGCAGTACGAAAGCGTTGGCGGTGGAGACGAAGGTGTAGCTCGGCATAATCACTTCGTCACCGGGCTGGATATCCAGCAGCAAGGCCGCCATTTCCAGCGACGCGGTACAGGAAGGGGTTAACAGGACTTTGGCGCTGCCGAAGCGCTGTTCCATCCACTGCTGACAGCGACGGGTAAAACCACCGTCGCCGCACAGCTTGCCGCTGCCCATGGCAGACTGCATGTAATCAAGTTCAGTACCGACAACCGGCGGAGCATTAAAAGGAATCATCGTGTCACCTGTAGAGCCAGTAGGCGGTGCTTTCAGGAACGGCACCGCTTTGAATGTAACGTTTGAGTGCCGCAGTGTTGCCCATCTGGGTCGCGACCCGCAGCGTGGTCAGTTGGCGGTCATGCGCCCAGCGTAATGCGGCCTGCATGAGGAGCTCGCCCGCCCCGCGCCCGGCCAGCAAGCCAATGCGAGCCTCACTGGCGTTAAGCTGACGTAGCGAAACAAATGCGCGGATGTCCGCCTTAACATCACGGAAAATCAGGCATTGATGATCGAAAGTGCCGCGAACTGCATTTTCAATCCACTGCGCGTAGAAACGTCCGCTGGCGTCATCGGCATACCATGGCGCACGAAAACGACTTTGGGCAAACGCCTGTGCGGCAAGTTCGCGCAAACGGGGAATATCACCTTCTGCGGCAATGTCTACCTGCGGATTGGCGCAGGCGCAGACCGGTATCCGGAAATCGACTTCACCTTCCACCAATTGAAAACCTAACTGTTGCAGCGCATCGAGCCAATCCGTACGCTGGGCGGGAATTTTTGCCTGCAGCCGCGCCCAGTTCGCCAGATCATCGGCAGCCAGTTCCAGCGCATCGTCGCTAATACGCAGGATGGCGCTGTTGATACCAAAGAACTGTGTTTCCCAGCTCAGGGGTTCAATATTGGCGCGGACGGGCACGAAGCAACTCCAGCAGATATTGGCCATAGCCCGTTTTTGCTAACTGGCTCGCGGCACGTTTGACGCCTTCGTCATCCAGCCAGCCGTTACGCCAGGCAATCTCTTCGAGGCAGGCAATTTTGAATCCCTGACGCTTTTCGACCGTTTGCACAAAGGTGCTGGCCTCAATCAGGCTGTCATGCGTGCCGGTATCCAGCCACGCAAAACCACGCCCGAGCAACTCCACGGTCAGGTTGCCGTCATCCAGGTACATCTGATTGATGGAGGTTATTTCCAGTTCACCGCGTTCTGATGGCTTAACGCGTTTAGCGTATTCCACCACTTTATGGTCATAGAAATAGAGGCCGGTCACCGCCCAGTTGGATTTAGGCTCTTTTGGTTTTTCTTCCAGCGATAAGGCGCGGAAATCATCGTCAAATTCCACCACGCCAAAGCGTTCAGGATCCATTACCTGATAACCGAATACGGTGGCACCTTCAGTACGAGAAGCCACGCTGCGCAGTTTCGGGCTGAAGCCTTGGCCAAAGAAGATGTTGTCGCCCAGCACCAGACAAGAGGGCTCTCCGGCGAGGAAGGTTTCACCGATGATAAATGCCTGTGCCAGCCCGTCCGGGCTCGGCTGTTCGGCATAGTGCAGCATAATGCCAAACTCTGACCCATCGCCCAGCAGGCGCTGAAAGTAGCTTTTATCTTCAGGGGTCGTGATGATTAGAATTTCGCGGATCCCTGCCAGCATGAGCACCGACAGCGGATAGTAGATCATCGGCTTGTCATAGATGGGCAGCAGCTGTTTCGAGACACCTCGGGTGATCGGATGCAATCGCGTGCCGGACCCGCCGGCCAGAATAATGCCTTTCATATTTCCTCCCGGGAGGGTTAGCCCTGCAGGCCGAGACGCTGGCCCTGATAGCTGCCATCCAGAACCTGTTGCCACCATGACGGATTGGCGAGATACCACTGCACGGTTTTGCGCATACCGGTTTCAAAGGTCTCTTCCGGTGTCCAACCCAGCTCACGCTCGATTTTTGCCGCATCAATTGCATAGCGCACGTCGTGCCCGGGTCTGTCAGTCACAAAGGTGATTAAATCCTGATACTGCGCCACGCCCTCAGGTTTTTGCGGCACCAACTCTTCCAGCAGCGCACAGACGGTACGAACGACGTCAATGTTCTTACGTTCATTATGACCGCCGATATTGTAAGTTTCACCCACAATGCCGGTAGTGAGCACGCGATACAGCGCGCGGGCGTGATCTTCAACATACAGCCAGTCGCGTACCTGCAAACCATTGCCATACACGGGCAACGGTTTCCCTGCCAGCGCATTTAAGATGGCCAGGGGGATCAACTTTTCCGGGAAATGATACGGCCCGTAGTTATTCGAACAATTGGTCACCAGCGTCGGTAAGCCATAGGTTCGCAGCCAGGCGCGCACCAGATGATCACTGCCCGCTTTCGAGGCTGAATACGGACTGCTGGGTGCATACGGCGTCGTTTCCGTAAAGAAATCATCGCTACCGTGCAGGTCGCCATACACTTCATCCGTTGAGATATGGTGGAAACGAAATGCCGCTTTTTTCTCAGGGGTCAGCGTATTCCACCAGCTCCGCGCGGCTTCCAGCAGCGTGTAAGTTCCGACAATATTGGTTTCGATAAAGGCGGCTGGCCCGTCAATCGAACGATCGACATGGCTTTCAGCGGCCAGATGCATCACCCGATTGGGCTGATGCCGGGCGAACACTGCATCCAGCGCTTGCCTGTCGCAAATATCCACCTGTTCAAAGGCAAAGCGGTCGCTCTGCGCGACCGCCGTCAGGGAGGACAGATTACCGGCGTAGGTCAGCTTATCGACCACCACCACGCTGTCGGCAGTTTCGCTGATGATATGTCGCACTACGGCAGATCCGATAAAACCTGCCCCGCCGGTCACCAGGATTTTGTTCAACGCCAGACTCCTTTGGTGTCGACCACGAACACCTGTTGAATGCTGTCGCCGGCGATCGCTTTAAATTCTTTATGATCGACCAGCATCACCAGTACATCCGCCTCGACCAGCGCATCGGTCAGCGTTGCAAGCGTGGCTTTCCCGGCGAGCTTTTGCGGTAATTGATGCACGTTCGGTTCAACCACCAGCGTGGTTCCGCTGTGCCAGTCGGCAATCAGTTCAGCGATTTCCATTGCCGGGCTTTCACGCAGATCGTCAATGTTCGGTTTGAATGCCAGACCGAAACAGGCAATTTTAATCTCGCTGGCACGCTTGCCGTTAGTGGCCAGACAGTCAGCCACCATCGCTTTCACCTGATTCATCACCCAATGTGGTTTATGGTCATTGACCTCACGGGCGGTACGAATCAAGCGGGCCTGCTGCGGGTTTTGCGCCACGATAAACCACGGGTCGACGGCAATACAGTGTCCGCCAACACCGGGGCCTGGCTGGAGAATGTTTACCCGCGGATGACGATTGGCGAGACGAATCAATTCCCAGACGTTGATCCCCTGATCGGCACAAATCAGCGACAGCTCGTTAGCGAAGGCGATGTTAACGTCCCGGAAGCTGTTTTCTGTCAGTTTGCACATTTCTGCGGTGCGGGCGTTGGTTATCACGCATTCGCCTTCGAGGAAAATGTTGTAAAGCTCACTGGCGCGCGCGGAGCACACCGGCGTCATGCCGCCGATCACCCGATCGTTTTTGATAAGCTCGACCATCACCTGTCCCGGCAGCACGCGCTCCGGGCAGTAAGCGATATTCACATCGGCGTGCTCACCGGCCTGCTGCGGGAAGCTCAAATCCTGACGCAGGTCGGCCAGCCATTGTGCCATCTGTTCCGTCGCCCCTACCGGAGAAGTGGATTCGAGGATAACCAAAGCGCCTTTCTTCAGCACCGGCGCAATGGATTGGGCGGCGGCTTCCACAAACACCATGTCGGGCTCATGATCGCCTTTGAACGGCGTCGGGACGGCTATCAGGTAAGCATCCGCTTCGACGGGGGTCGTGCTGGCTGTAAGGTAACCGCCTGTTACTGCGGTTTTAACCACCTCACCGAGATCGGGTTCAACGATGTGGATTTCACCGCGGTTGATTGTGTCTACCGCATGTTGATTGATATCCACACCCACCACCTGTTTCTGACGGGAGGCAAATGCTGCTGCCGTCGGCAGTCCGATGTAGCCAAGGCCAATCACAGAGATGGTCGAAAAACTCATAGCGTTACCTGATTATTTTTAAGGGCTGACAATATTCTGCTGCAAGCCTGACCGTCGCCATATGGATTATGTGCGCGGCTCATGGCCTGATATTCCTGCTCATCACGCAATAACCGCGTGACTTCATTCACAATATGCTGACGATCGGTCCCGACCAGACGAACGGTTCCCGCATCCACGGCTTCCGGGCGTTCGGTAGTCTCACGCATGACCAGTACTGGTTTGCCAAGCGATGGCGCTTCTTCCTGAATGCCGCCGGAGTCGGTGAGGATCAGCCAGGCACGGTTCATGAGCCAGACGAAAGGCAGATACTCCTGCGGCTCAATCAGGAAAATGTTGTCGATGTGACCGAGGATACGGTTGACCGGCTCGCTGACATTCGGGTTGAGATGCACCGGGTAAACCACCTGCACCTCCGGATTGGCAGCCGCGACGTCCGCTAGCGCGTGACAAATCTGCTCGAATCCCTGACCAAAGCTTTCGCGGCGATGACCGGTGACCAGAATCAGTTTTTTATCGTCGGCTAAAAAAGAGTATCGCCCGGCTAAGTCAGCGCGCAGAGTTTCATCAGCCAACACGCGATCGCGCACCCACAAGAGCGCATCAATCACGGTATTTCCGGTGACGACTATGCCGCTATCGGCGATATTCTCGCGCAGCAGATTCTGGCGTGAGTTCTCCGTCGGGGCGAAATGGTACATCGCCAGATGACCCGTCATGGTGCGATTTGCCTCTTCCGGCCACGGGGAATAGAGATCCCCCGTGCGTAAGCCCGCTTCAACGTGTCCCACTGGAATACGTTGGTAAAACGCGGCGAGGCTGGCCGCCATCGTGGTGGTGGTGTCGCCGTGTACCAGCACCACATCTGGCTTAAAGGATTCCAGCACGGGCTTTAAACCCTGCAAAATGCGGCAGGTAATTTCGGTCAGCCCCTGACCCGGACTCATCACGTTAAGATCATAATCAGGCACGATGGAAAACAGTTTCAGCACTTGATCCAGCATCTCCCGATGCTGTGCCGTTACGCATACTTTTGCCTCAAAATGAGGGTCCTTTGCCAATGCATGAACCAGCGGGGCCATTTTGATGGCCTCTGGTCGTGTGCCAAATACAGTGAGTACTTTCACATCGTTTCTCTTTAAATGGGTGGAGAAAGCTCAGTTCCTCTCGCCACTAAAACTTTTTTACCGTGGGCGACGGCGTACCAGCGCCACACCCGCGCCAATCAGCGCCCCGACAATACCCCACATCACCATTAAAAATACGCGACGCGGACTGTCGCGTTTTACCGGTTCTTCAGGCGTACGCAAATAACGATAGGTCTGAAAATGCGTGTCAAGGCTAGGGCCGACGTTGAGCGTCGTTAACATGGCGCGATTCTGGTCGTAATCCAGATCGAAATCAGGCCCGACGGACTGCAGGTTTTCCAACCGTGCCTGCAGCATCGGGCGACCGAGCAGGAACAGTTCGGAGTCAGGCAATTGTTCAGCCGGGATGTCCGTTTCGCTACGGGAAATATTGTGCTGCTGCGCCACTTTCAATGCTTGTTGAACGCTGTGGATGTTGCGGTCAAAAATTGTCTTAGCGACCTCTTCCTGACGTTTCACCTGCGCTTTCATCTGAATTGAGCGTGCCGCCCACGCGCCTTTCAGCTCATCATTCAGATGACCTGCAGCACGTTGGCTGGCGAAAGCCACGTACTGGCGCAGGAGGTTGTTGGCATCAGGTGCCGTCTCAGCGACCAGCTTGATGCTGTCGTTGAGGCTCTTCAGTGCGTCGCCCGGCGTGAACTGGATATCGTTAATCAGATCGTCCAGTAACGCAGCATCCGCCCGAGCGTTACCGGATTTACGCTGCTTGTAATAGTCCGTTTGCTGCCAGAATTCCCGGCGCGTATCCCAGGATGCCAGCTGCATGATGAATTCTTTATACGACTCATCCATGACGGAAGGCTGGTCGGCACTGGCCAGATTCGCTTTGATATCGAGGTTGCGCAAAAACTGCTGCTGGGAATAGTAGCCACCCAGCATGTTGACGGTGGGGCGGTCGGTAATAGCCGTCGCACTCCACTCCTGCCGGGCAAAAAAGGTGTAAACAAGGACAATCAGTGCAAACAGAAAGGCGATACCGACAATCCAGCGTTTTCCCGCCCATAACGTACAAAACAGACCGCGAATATCCAGTTCATTTTCAGCGTTCACTGCGTGCGCTTCCGGTAATTGTGGTGTCATCTTTCTTCCAAATTATTGAGTTAGACTGGACCTGCGGTGCTTTTGCGACGCATTCTTCTTTTCACGCGCTTGATAAAACGAGCCACTTTCCACGCGCGTTTAATACAGTAGCCATATAAGAAGAAAGCGACCAGGAACAGGAGCAACATACCCCACTCAGGAATCACATGTGTGTATTCGCCCAGCACACCAATGCCAGCCAACAGCGCGGCGGCCAGGGTAATCAAGACAAATGCCTGACGAGAGGTAAAACCCGCTCGCATAATCAGATGATGAATATGCTGGCGATCGGGCGAGAAAGGACTCATTCCTTTACGCAGACGGCGGTACATAATCGCCACCATGTCCATCAATGGAATGGCAATGATCCACAGCGCCGTGACGGGACTAATCGGGTGGGTTTTCCCTTGCGTGGTTTCCAGCAGGATCCAGATGACGGTAAAACCGATGAGCGTACTACCTGCGTCGCCCATAAACACTTTATAGCGGCGACCCAGGATACCTAAATTAAGCATGATATAGGGCACAATCGCCGCAATCATCGCAAAGCACCACAGGGCCAGGCTTGTCTGGCCATCAAACCATAGAATCATGCCCATCGCGGCGAACGAAACGCTGGAAAGTCCACCAAGAAGGCCATCGATGCCATCAACCATGTTAAAGGCGTTGATCGCCGCCCAGACCGCAAACAGGGTCAGGAAGTAACCGAACGGACCTAATACCAGTTCCCATGAGCCAAAAATATAGCCAAGGCTTCTCAGATAGAGGCCTCCGACAACCATCATCACGATGCCAATGAGTGCTTGTACGGTAGCGCGGAATTTGACACTGATATCAAATCGGTCGTCGAGCGCCCCGACGAACACCAACACCCCGGCACAGGCCAAGTAAAGCATGGCATGGGGGATATATGCGTTAGCAATTGCGAATGTAAAACAAATTCCCGCGTAGACAGAAATACCACCAACCAGTGGGATCAATCCCTGATGGCGTTTACGGAAGTTAGGTTTATCCACCAGACCCACTTGCTTCGCTACTTTACGTGCGAAAAAGAGGAACAGGGTTGTGAATAAAAAAATACTGATCAGGTCAGTACTGGCGGTCAGTAAATTCACAATTGGTGCTCTCTGGAAAAATTATTAGCGAAAGTATACTCACGTTAGCCGCTGTCCTGAAGTGGAATACGACTGAGTTTTAAGGATTTTGTTGGTATTTTGACCAGAAAGTGACAGCTAACCACGAAATCACAATAAATTACTGTTTAAGTTATTTCACACTAGTATGCGTCAAAAACAAAAACGCCACGCGGCTGCGTGGCGTTTCAGGCATGAAAAGTCTTACGAACGCTTCATCATATCGAAGAAATCGTCGTTAGTTTTGGTCATTGCCAGCTTATTAATGAGGAACTCCATCGCGTCAATTTCACCCATTGGATGGATGATTTTGCGCAGGATCCACATTTTCTGCAGCTCTTCTTGCGTAGTGAGCAGCTCTTCTTTACGGGTACCGGAACGGTTGTAGTCGATAGCCGGGAACACACGTTTTTCAGCGATTTTACGCGCCAGATGCAGTTCCATGTTGCCGGTACCTTTAAATTCTTCGTAGATAACTTCATCCATTTTAGAACCGGTATCAACCAACGCGGTTGCAATGATGGTCAGGCTACCGCCCTCTTCCACGTTACGTGCTGCACCGAAGAAACGCTTCGGACGATGCAGGGCGTTCGCATCCACACCACCGGTCAGAACTTTACCGGAAGCCGGTACGACGGTGTTGTAGGCACGTGCCAGACGGGTGATGGAGTCGAGCAGAATGATAACGTCTTTCTTGTGCTCAACCAGACGCTTGGCTTTCTCGATAACCATTTCAGCAACCTGAACGTGGCGAGAAGCTGGCTCGTCAAAGGTGGAAGCGATAACTTCACCCTTCACCAGACGCTGCATTTCGGTCACTTCTTCAGGACGCTCATCGATCAGCAGAACCATCAGCACACAATCCGGATGGTTGTAAGCGATGCTCTGAGCGATGTTCTGCAACAGCATGGTTTTACCCGCTTTCGGCGGAGCAACAATCAGACCACGCTGACCACGACCAATTGGCGAAGCCAGATCCAGTACGCGAGCGGTTAAGTCCTCGGTTGAGCCATTACCACGTTCCATACGCAGACGAGAGTTCGCATGAAGCGGCGTCAAGTTTTCGAACAGAATCTTGTTGCGCGCATTTTCCGGCTTGTCATAGTTAACTTCGTTAACTTTTAACAGAGCAAAGTAACGCTCACCCTCTTTTGGAGGACGAATCTTACCGGAAATGGTGTCACCTGTACGAAGGTTGAAACGGCGGATTTGGCTGGGGGAAACGTAGATGTCATCAGGGCCGGCGAGGTAGGAGCTGTCTGCGGAGCGGAGGAAACCAAATCCATCCTGCAGAATCTCCAGCACACCGTCGCCAAAGATATCTTCGCCACTCTTCGCGTGCTGCTTCAGGATGGCAAAAATGATGTCCTGTTTGCGCATACGGGCCAGGTTTTCCAGCCCCATATTTTCGCCGAGAGTGATCAGCTCAGAAACCGGCGTATTCTTTAATTCGGTAAGATTCATAGTGGTGTGAGGGGTAAATCTCGAACGTATGTGTGAATGGTATGGCAGGGTCATCCGTGCCTGTTTACGGCCATCAACTCATGTCTGTACGCTGCCTGGTCAAAGGAAAGAACGCAGAACTGAAACGACGAGACGGAAAAAGTGATGAGCCTGGAATCTTTCAACTTCACGCGTAAATGTAGTGGTACGGGAAGTGTTGGCTAAATCAGATTCAAACTACATAAGGTATGTTTAAAACGAAGTCAACGTTAACTTAGCACGACTCGGGGCGGGCGTCCAGCGGTCCCGACATTTTCGGAACAGCGGACGCCACATCAACCCAGAGCAGGATCAGGCGAGGTTTGCTTCGATGAATTCTTTCAGCTGACCTTTAGACAGCGCGCCCACTTTGGTCGCGGCGACTTCACCGTTTTTGAACAGCAGCAGAGTTGGGATACCACGGATGCCGTATTTCGGCGCAGTGCCCGGGTTCTGGTCAATGTTCAGTTTTGCAACGGTCAGCTTACCGTCGAACTCTTCAGCGATTTCATCCAGAATCGGGGCAATCATTTTGCACGGACCACACCACTCTGCCCAGAAATCAACGAGGGTAATCCCGTCAGCTTTGAGTACGTCCGTGTCAAAACTATCGTCAGTCAGGTGAATAATTTTATCGCTCATATATAACTCCACAGGAATAAGCCTGGTGTGTTGGTGTCGCATTTATCAACAATCAACGTCATGTTGATGTTGCTTTAGCCAACTAAAAGGTTGACGTTATTTCACCGGATACGCTTTCTTAATGCAATAGTAAGCTGATATTCTACCACACTATGAGCAAAACACATTTAACAGAACAGAAGTTTTCCGACTTCGCCCTGCACCCTCAGGTGATTGAAGCCCTTGAAAAGAAAGGGTTTCACAATTGCACGCCCATTCAGGCACTCGCTCTCCCGCTGACACTGGCAGGACGTGATGTTGCAGGGCAGGCGCAAACCGGAACCGGCAAAACGATGGCGTTCCTGACGTCAACGTTCCATTATCTTCTCTCTCACCCTGCTGCAGAGAACCGCCAGGTTAACCAACCGCGTGCGCTGATCATGGCCCCTACGCGCGAACTGGCTGTTCAAATCCATGCTGATGCAGAACCGCTGGCAAATGCCACCGGCCTGAAGCTGGGTCTCGCTTATGGCGGCGACGGTTACGACAAACAGCTGAAAGTGCTGGAAAGCGGCGTCGACATTCTGATCGGCACCACCGGTCGTCTCATTGATTATGCAAAACAGAACCATATCAATCTGGGCGCGATTCAGGTGGTGGTGCTGGATGAAGCCGATCGCATGTACGATTTGGGCTTTATTAAAGATATCCGCTGGCTGTTCCGCCGCATGCCACAGACGAATCAACGCCTGAACATGCTGTTCTCTGCCACCCTGTCCTATCGCGTACGTGAACTGGCGTTCGAGCAAATGAATAACGCCGAGTACGTGGAAGTTGAGCCGGAGCAGAAAACCGGACACCGCATTAAAGAAGAACTTTTCTATCCGTCTAACGACGAGAAAATGCGTCTGCTGCAAACCCTGATCGAAGAAGAATGGCCAGATCGCGCCATCATTTTCGCTAATACCAAGCATCGCTGCGAAGACATCTGGGGCCATCTGGCTGCGGACGGTCATCGTGTCGGCCTGCTGACGGGCGACGTCGCGCAGAAAAAACGTCTGCGTATTCTCGAAGAGTTCACCCGTGGCGATCTCGATATTCTGGTTGCAACCGATGTTGCCGCCCGCGGCCTGCACATTCCGGCCGTGACACACGTCTTTAACTACGATCTGCCGGATGATTGCGAAGATTACGTTCACCGAATCGGTCGTACCGGTCGTGCTGGCCTCAGCGGCCACTCTATTAGCCTCGCCTGTGAAGAGTACGCCCTGAATCTGCCGGCTATCGAAACCTATATCGGTCACTCGATTCCGCAGAGTAAGTACAATCCGGATGCGCTGATGAACGATCTGCCGAAGGCTCTGCGCCTGACGCGTCCTCGTCCTGGCAACGGCCCACGCCGTTCCGGTGGTGGTGCCCCGCGTAATCGTCGACGTTCAGGTTAAACACCCTATGCTCAGCTCTGCTACTTCGCTTTATGCGGCAATTGATCTCGGTTCCAATAGTTTTCATATGCTGGTTGTACGTGAAGTGGCAGGGAGCATTCAGACCCTGACGCGCATTAAGCGCAAGGTCAGGTTGGCCGCCGGATTAAGCAGCGATAACACGCTGTCGCCGGAGGCGATGGAGCGAGGCTGGCAATGCCTGCGTCTGTTTGCCGAGCGTTTGCAGGACATTCCTCACGCGCAAATCCGTGTCGTGGCCACCGCCACATTGCGTCTGGCTATTAATGCCGATGCATTTCTTGCCAAAGCGCAGGAAATCCTCGGTTGCCCGGTGCAGGTAATTAGCGGTGAGGAAGAAGCGCGTCTGATATATCAGGGCGTGGCGCATACCACCGGAGGCGATGACCGCCGTCTGGTGGTCGATATCGGCGGGGCCAGTACCGAGCTGGTCACCGGTACCGGAGCACAAACCACCTCGTTATTCAGCCTGTCGATGGGCTGTGTCACCTGGCTCGAACGTTTCTTTACCGACAGAAATCTCGAACAAGCCCATTTTGATGCTGCTGAACAGGCCGCCCGCGACGTTCTGCGTCCGGTTGCCGACGAACTGCGTCAACACGGCTGGAAGGTGTGCGTCGGGGCGTCCGGCACCGTGCAGGCGCTACAGGAAATCATGATGGCGCAGGGCATGGACGAGCGCATCACCCTCGCCAAACTGCAACAGCTTAAACAGCGCGCCATTCAGTGTGGGCGTCTTGAAGAGCTGGAGATTGAAGGTCTGACGCTCGAACGTGCGCTAGTGTTTCCGAGCGGACTCGCCATTTTACTGGCGATTTTCAGCGAGCTGGACATCAAGTGCATGACGTTGGCTGGCGGTGCGCTGCGTGAAGGCCTCGTCTATGGCATGCTGCATCTGGCCGTAGACCAGGATATCCGCAACCGTACGCTGCGCAATATTCAACGCCGCTTTATGGTCGATACCGAACAGGCGGAGCGCGTGGCGCAATTAGCGTCACATTTTGTCGATCAGTGTGATAAAAGCTGGGAAATCGAACCCCTCAGCCGCGATTTGCTGTTAAGTGCCTGCTATTTGCATGAAATCGGTCTGAGCGTGGACTTTAAGCAAGCGCCGCTGCACGCTGCCTATCTGGTGCGTAATCTCGACTTGCCGGGCTTCACGCCCGCTCAGAAAAAACTGCTGGCAACGCTGGTTTTAAACCAAACCAACCCGGTCGACCTGCCTTCGCTCCATCAGCAAAATGCTGTGCCGCCGCGCGTCGCCGACAGGCTTTGCCGTCTGCTGCGTCTGGCTATCCTGTTTGCAGGCCGCCGTCGGGACGATCTGCTGCCGGAAATATCGCTCAGTGTAGAAGGTGAAGCATTGACGCTGAAGTTGCCCTCAGGCTGGCTGGCGACACATGCGCTGGGTGCGGAACTGGTTCTGCAGGAAAGCCAGTGGCAGAGCTACGTCCACTGGCCGTTGACGGTCGAATAATTACTTAGCCTTCGCTTTTGCCAGCATCGCTTTGATGTTGGCCACGTTAGCCTGCCCTTTATGCATCCGCTCCTCCGGCGATACCACCTTACGCTCCTGCTCCCAGACGATATCATCCTGCGGTAATTCCAACAGAAAACGGCTCGGCTCCGGGCGCACCAGTTCGCCATACTGACGGCGCTCTTTGCACAGCGTAAAGGTCAGCTCCTTCTGCGCGCGGGTGATCCCCACGTAGGCCAGACGGCGTTCCTCATCGACGTTATCTTCATCAATACTGCTCTGATGTGGGAGTAACCCCTCTTCCATGCCCACCAGATACACATACGGGAACTCCAGACCTTTTGACGCGTGTAGGGTCATGAGCTGAACCTGATCAAGCTCTTCGTCGCTTTCGCCGCGCTCCATCATGTCGCGCAGCGTAAAGCGGGTCACCACCTGCGTGAGGGTCATCGGCTCGTCAAGGTCGGAGCCTTCGAGCATTTCCGTCATCCAGCCAAACAGGGTGTTGACGTTTTTCATCCGCATTTCAGCGGCTTTCGGACTCGGCGAGGTTTCAAACAGCCAGGACTCATAGTCGATGCCGTGGATAAGGTCCCGCACCGCAGCCACCGGTTCACGTTCGGCCAGGCGCTGAACTTCCCCTAACCAGTGGGTGAACCGGGTCAACGATTCATAGCCGCGCCCGGTCAGGGTCTGTGTCAGGCCCATGTCGAAGCTGGCTGCAAACATGCTTTTATTACGTGTGGTCGCCCATTCGCCCAGCTTCTGCAGGGTCGCAGGGCCAATTTCGCGTTTGGGGGTATTCACGATACGCAGGAAGGCACTGTCGTCATCCGGGTTGGTCAGTACGCGCAGATAGGCGAGCAGGTCCTTGATTTCAGGCCGCGAGAAAAACGATGTTCCGCCGGAAATACGGTACGGAATACGGTTTTGCATCAGCAGCTTTTCAAATACGCGCGACTGATGGTTGCCGCGATAGAGGATCGCGTAGTCTTTGTAGGCCGTTTTATTGATGAAGTGATGGGCGATCAACTCCCCCGCCACGCGTTCGGCCTCGTGTTCTTCGTGATTGGCGCTCAGGACTTTGAGTTCTGTGCCGTAGCCTAACTCGGAAAACAGCTTCTTCTCAAAAACGTGCGGGTTGTTGGCGATCAGAATGTTAGCGGCTTTCAGAATGCGACCGGATGAACGGTAGTTTTGTTCGAGCTTGATAACCTGCAACGCCGGGAAGTCCTGGCTTAACAGGACCAGGTTTTGCGGACGCGCTCCACGCCACGAGTAAATCGACTGGTCATCATCACCCACCACGGTAAAGCGCGCGCGGTTGCCTACCAGCAGCTTCACCAGTTCATACTGGCTGGTGTTAGTATCCTGATATTCATCCACCAGCAGATAACGAATCTTGTTCTGCCAGCGCTCGCGTACTTCTTCATTGCGTTGCAGCAACAGGGTTGGCAGCAGGATCAGATCGTCAAAGTCCAGCACGTTACAGGCTTTCATGTGCGCATCGTACAGCCCATAGCAATGCGCAAAAATGCGATCGCGCTCGCCTTTAGCCTGTGCCGCCGCCTGTGAGGGCGTCATCAGATCGTTTTTCCAGTTGGAGATCGTCGAGATCAGCTGCTGAAGCACCACTTTATCATCGTCGATCAATCCTTCCGTCAGGTCCTTCAATAGCCCAACCTGATCGGTATCGTCGAACAGCGAGAAGTTCGATTTCATACCCAGCGCGGCAAACTCACGCTTGATGATTTCCAGCCCGAGCGTATGGAAGGTCGAAATCATCAGCCCACGCGCTTCTTTACGGCCCATTGTCTGCGCCACACGCTCTTTCATTTCGCGCGCCGCTTTGTTGGTAAAGGTCACCGCCGCGATATGGCGAGCCTGATAGCCACACTGGTGAATCAAATGCGCGATTTTGTTGGTGATCACGCGTGTTTTGCCGGATCCCGCCCCCGCCAGCACCAGGCAGGGTCCGGTGACAAATTCGACGGCTTGTTGTTGTCCGGGGTTTAAACGCATAGGGTCACTCAATGAAAAACGGGAGGGCAGAAATAGAGCGTGGTAGTATAGCGAGCCTGAACCACACCACTCAAGGCACGATCATGGCAAAAACAGCAGCAGCTCTGCATATTCTTGTAAAAGAAGAGAAACTGGCTCTGGATCTTTTAGAGCAAATCAAAAACGGCGGCGATTTCGAGAAGCTGGCGAAGAAACACTCCACTTGCCCGTCAGGTAAAAAAGGCGGTCACTTAGGCGAATTCAAACAGGGTCAAATGGTTCCGGCGTTCGATAAAGTCGTATTCTCCTGCCCGGTGCTGGAGCCAACCGGCCCGCTGCACACCCAGTTCGGTTACCACATCATTAAAGTGCTGTACCGTAACTAAGTAAAAAACCCGGCGGCGCTAAGCGCTGGCCGGGCTTACGAGTAAGTAGGTCGGGTAAGCAAAGCGCCCCCCGACACTGTTTTACCCCGCGACAGCGATACGTTTCATATCCGTCATGTACCCACGCAGTTTCTTCCCGACTTTCTCGATTTCGTGGTTACGAATCGCTTCGTTCACATCGCGCAGCTGGGCATTATCGACTGCACCTTCCGCAATGGCTTTACCGAGGTCGCCGGTTTGCAGGGTGGTCATGAACTCTTTCAGCAGCGGTACGCAGGCATAAGAGAACAGGTAGTTGCCATATTCAGCGGTATCAGAGATAACCACGTTCATTTCATACAGACGCTTACGCGCGATAGTATTCGCGATCAGCGGCAGCTCGTGCAGTGATTCGTAGTATGCCGATTCTTCGATGATGCCGGAATCCACCATGGTTTCGAAGGCCAGCTCAACGCCCGCTTTCACCATCGCAATCATCAGCACACCTTTATCGAAGTACTCCTGCTCGCTGATTTTGCCGTCATACTGCGCCGCGTTTTCGAAAGCGGTTTTGCCGGTCTCTTCACGCCAGGTCAGCAGGTTTTTATCGTCGTTGGCCCAGTCAGCCATCATGCCGGAAGAGAATTCACCGGAGATGATATCGTCCATGTGTTTCTGGAACAGCGGAGCCATGATCTCTTTCAGCTGCTCTGAGAGCGCATAAGCACGGACTTTCGCCGGGTTGGACAGGCGATCCATCATCAGGGTGATGCCGCCCTGCTTCAGCGCTTCGGTAATGGTTTCCCACCCGAACTGAATCAGTTTTTCTGCATACGTTGGGTCAGTCCCTTCCGCCACCAGCTTATCGAAGCACAGCAGAGAACCGGCCTGCAACATACCGCACAGGATAGTCTGCTCACCCATCAGGTCAGATTTCACTTCCGCGACGAAAGAGGATTCCAGCACGCCCGCACGGTGACCACCGGTTGCCGCAGCCCAGGCTTTAGCAATCGCCATGCCTTCGCCTTTTGGATCGTTTTCCGGGTGAACGGCGATCAGCGTCGGCACACCAAAACCACGTTTATATTCTTCACGCACTTCGGTACCCGGGCACTTCGGTGCCACCATCACAACGGTGATGTCTTTCCGGATCTGCTCGCCGACTTCAACGATGTTGAAACCGTGAGAGTAACCCAGCGCGGCACCGTCTTTCATCAACGGCTGCACGGAACGGACAACATCAGAGTGCTGTTTGTCTGGCGTCAGGTTTACCACCAGATCCGCCTGTGGGATCAGCTCTTCGTAAGTCCCCACTTTAAAACCGTTTTCGGTCGCTTTACGCCAGGAGGCGCGCTTTTCAGCAATCGCTTCTTTACGCAGGGCGTAAGAAATATCCAGACCGGAATCACGCATGTTCAGGCCCTGGTTCAGACCCTGCGCGCCACAGCCGACGATGACCACTTTTTTACCCTGAAGGTAGCTCGCGCCATCGGCAAATTCGTCACGCGCCATGAAGCGGCATTTACCCAGCTGTGCCAGCTGCTGGCGCAGATTCAGTGTATTAAAGTAATTAGCCATGGTGATTCCTCGTGATGTTGTACTGTCTTATTGTTCGGTTCGCGTTTGCTGTCTTGCGAGAATAGAACCACATTACATCAGGAAATTTATTGCGGAAATTGATATATTCACAACGTCACGTTGCAATTTATGCAATGTAAAATCGTGGAGTGTGACCCGTGGATTTACGCGATCTGAAAACCTTCTTGCATCTGGCGGAAAGCCGACATTTTGGCCGCAGCGCGCGGGCGATGCACGTCAGTCCGTCCACCCTTTCCCGACAGATCCAGCGTCTGGAAGAAGATCTCGGCCAACCGCTGTTTGTGCGCGATAACCGCACCGTGACGCTCACCGAATCGGGTGAAGAACTGCGCGTTTTTGCCCAGCAGACGCTGTTGCAGTATCAGCAGTTGCGCCACACGCTCGATCAGCAGGGTCCGTCACTTTCCGGTGAACTCCATATTTTCTGCTCGGTGACTGCCGCCTACAGCCATCTGCCGCCGATCCTCGATCGCTTCCGCGCCGAACATCCATCGGTGGAAATTAAACTCACCACCGGCGATGCCGCCGATGCGATGGAAAAAGTGGCCACCGGCGAAGCCGATCTGGCGATTGCAGGTAAACCGGAAACGCTGCCTGCCGCCGTCGCCTTCTCCATGCTGGAGAATCTGGCGGTAGTGCTGATTGCCCCGGCGCTGCCGTGCCCGGTGCGTACCCAGGTGTCGCAGGAGAAGCCCGACTGGTCAACGGTCCCCTTTATCATGGCCGATCAGGGCCCGGTCCGCCGCCGCATTGAGCTGTGGTTTCGCCGCCATAAAATCAGCAATCCGTCGATTTACGCCACCGTCGGCGGACACGAGGCGATGGTCTCCATGGTTGCACTGGGCTGCGGCGTGGCGCTACTGCCGGAAATCGTGCTGGAAAATAGCCCCGAGCCGGTACGCAACCGCGTGATGATCCTTGAACGTAGCGATGAGAAAACGCCGTTTGAGCTGGGTGTTTGCGCACAAAAAAAGCGGCTGCATGAGCCGCTTATTGAAGCGTTCTGGAAACTTCTACCCGGTAATTAACCAGCCAGAAAGAACCTGAACGCCGGGTTCTGCGTTTCGTCGTGACACTCGTAGCCCAGCTCGTTGAGTCGGGTTTCGAAATCCGGCTCATGCTCGCCCAGCTCAAAGGCTGCCAGCACACGACCGTAGTCGGTGCCGTGGCTACGGTAATGGAACAGCGAAATGTTCCAGTGGGTGCCAAGGGTGTAGAGAAACTTCAGCAGCGCACCGGGTGATTCCGGGAACTCAAAGCTGTACAGGCGCTCCTGCAATGGCTTTGACGGACGTCCGCCAACCATGTAGCGGACGTGCAGCTTCGCCATTTCATCGTCAGACAGGTCAACGACGCTGTAGCCGCCATCATGCAGCAGGTTGAGGATCTCATGACGCTCTTCCAGCCCACGGCTTAAGCGCACGCCAACGAAAATGCAGGCATCTTTGGCATCGGCAAACCGGTAGTTAAACTCGGTGACCGAACGGCCGCCCAGCAGCTGACAAAACTTCAGGAAGCTGCCCTTTTCTTCCGGGATAGTCACCGCCAACAGCGCTTCGCGTTGCTCGCCCAGTTCACAGCGTTCTGAAACATAACGCAAACCGTGGAAATTCACGTTCGCCCCGGAAAGCACATGCGCCAGACGTTCGCCGCGAATATTGTGCTGGGCGATGTATTTTTTCATCCCCGCCAGCGCCAACGCGCCGGAAGGCTCCGCCACCGCACGCACGTCTTCGAACAAGTCTTTCATCGCCGCACAAATCGCATCACTGTCAACGGTGACAATATCGTCGAGATATTCCTGACACAGGCGGAAGGTTTCATCGCCAATTCGCTTCACCGCTACACCTTCGGCAAACAGCCCGACGCGGGGTAAATCGACCGGATGCCCGGCGTCCAGCGCCGCTTTCAGGCAAGCAGAATCTTCGGCTTCGACCGCAATGACCTTAATTTGCGGCATCAACTGCTTGATCAGCACCGCCACGCCAGCCGCCAGACCGCCACCGCCAACCGGGACAAAGACCCTGTCGAGATGCGCGTCCTGTTGTAACAGCTCCAGCGCCAGCGTGCCCTGCCCGGCAATGACCATCGGGTGATCGAACGGTGGCACCCAGGTAAAACCTTGCTGCTGAGACAGCTCAATTGCTTTGGCTTTGGCTTCATCAAAATTCGCGCCGTGGAGCAGCACTTCACCGCCAAAACCCCGCACCGCATCAACTTTGATATCCGCCGTCGCGACCGGCATTACAATCAGCGCTTTGATGCCTAATCGCGCAGAAGAAAACGCCACGCCCTGCGCATGATTACCTGCCGAGGCAGTGATCACGCCATTAGCTTTCTGTTCTTCGGTCAGGCTCGCCATCATTGCGTACGCGCCGCGCAGCTTGAAGCTGTGAACCGGCTGGCGATCTTCGCGCTTCACTAGCACCACGTTGTCGAGACGTGATGAGAGTTTTTCCATTTTCTGCAGCGGTGTGACCTGCACGGCTTCATAAACCGGCGCACGAAGTACCGCCCTGAGATATTCCGCCCCCTCAGGGGCGGTGGAGAGTGGCTGGGATTCGGCCATCATTAGCCCCCAAGTTTGGATTTATCGCGCACTGCGCCTTTATCCGCACTGGTCGCCAGGCTTGCATAGGCGCGCAGAGCAAACGACACCTGACGCTCGCGATTACGCGGGGTCCAGGCCTGTGCACCACGCGCTTCCTGGGCTTCACGGCGCGCCGCCAGCGCCTGATCGCTCACCTGCAGCTGAATACCGCGATTCGGAATGTCGATTGCAATCAGGTCGCCATCTTCAATCAGCGCGATGTTGCCGCCGCTCGCCGCTTCCGGTGAAACGTGGCCGATGGACAGGCCAGAGGTGCCGCCGGAGAAGCGCCCGTCGGTGACCAGCGCACAGGCTTTACCAAGGCCCATCGATTTCAGGAAGGTGGTTGGGTACAGCATTTCCTGCATACCCGGCCCGCCTTTTGGCCCTTCGTAGCGGATAACAACCACGTCACCGGCGACCACTTTGCCGCCGAGGATCGCTTCCACCGCATCGTCCTGGCTCTCGTACACTTTTGCCGGGCCGGTAAATTTCAGAATGCTGTCGTCCACGCCGGCCGTTTTCACAATGCAGCCGTTTTCCGCGAAGTTACCGTACAGCACGGCCAGACCACCGTCCTGACTGTAGGCATTTTCCAGCGAACGAATACAGCCTTCGGCACGATCGTCATCCAGCGTATCCCAGCGGCAATTCTGCGAGAACGCCTGGGTGGTGCGGATACCCGCCGGGCCCGCGCGGAACATGCTTTTCACCGCCTCATCTTTGGTCAGCATGACATCGTACTGATCAAGCGTTTGTGGCAATGACAGCCCGAGCACGTTTTTCACGTCACGGTTTAACAGGCCAGCGCGGTCCAGCTCACCCAGGATACCCAGCACGCCACCCGCACGGTGCACGTCTTCCATGTGGTATTTCTGCGTACTCGGCGCGACCTTACACAGCTGCGGCACTTTGCGGGACAGCTGGTCGATATCACTCATGGTGAAATCGATTTCTGCTTCCTGCGCGGCAGCCAGCAGGTGCAGTACGGTGTTGGTGGAACCGCCCATTGCGATATCGAGGGTCATCGCATTTTCGAACGCCGCTTTGCTGGCGATATTGCGCGGCAGCGCAGTGGCGTCATCCTGTTCGTAATAACGTTTGGTCAGCTCGACAATGCGCTTCCCGGCGTTGAGGAACAGCTCTTTACGATCGGCGTGAGTCGCCAGCAGCGAACCATTACCTGGCTGCGACAGACCCAGCGCTTCGGTCAGGCAGTTCATCGAGTTGGCGGTGAACATTCCAGAACAGGAGCCACAGGTCGGGCACGCGGAGCGTTCAATCTGATCGCTCTGCTCATCGGAGACTTTCGGGTCTGCGCCCTGGATCATCGCATCGACCAGGTCGAGTTTGATTATCTGGTCAGACAGTTTCGTTTTCCCGGCTTCCATTGGGCCACCAGAAACGAAAATCACCGGAATGTTGAGACGCAGGGACGCCATCAGCATCCCCGGGGTGATTTTGTCACAGTTGGAGATACACACCATCGCATCGGCGCAGTGGGCGTTAACCATGTACTCAACGGAGTCAGCGATAAGCTCGCGCGACGGCAGCGAATAAAGCATGCCTCCGTGCCCCATGGCGATACCATCATCGACGGCGATGGTGTTGAACTCTTTGGCGACGCCGCCGGAGGCTTCAATTTGCTCGGCAACCAATTTACCGAGGTCGCGCAGGTGTACGTGGCCCGGCACGAACTGGGTAAACGAGTTCACGACGGCAATAATCGGTTTGCCGAAATCGGCATCGGTCATTCCGGTGGCGCGCCACAGCGCGCGGGCACCCGCCATGTTACGGCCATGGGTGGTTGTGGCGGAACGGTACTTAGGCATGCTCTGTTTACTCCCGTCTATCTGTAAAATGGGACGGTGCGTGCCGTCCCATTGCTTTATTTTGAATGAACCTGATCCAACCAACCCCATTTATCTTCGGTTTCACCGGTAAAGAGGCCAAAAAATGCTTGCTGAATACGCTTGGTCACCGGACCGCAACGACCTGCGCCAACCTGAATGCCATCAACGCTGCGTACCGGCGTGATTTCTGCTGCGGTGCCGGACATGAACACTTCGTCGGCAAGATACAGCGATTCGCGGGACAACACCTGCTCGCGAACTTCGATATCCAGATCTTTCGCCAGCTTGATGATGGCATCGCGAGTGATGCCTGGCAGCGCGGAAGAAGTGAACGGCGGGGTAAACAGAATGCCGTCCTTTACTTCAAACAGGTTTTCACCTGCCCCTTCAGAGATATAGCCATTGACGTCCAGCGCAATCCCTTCCTGATACCCATGACGACGCGCTTCACTGCCAACCAATAAGGAAGAAAGGTAGTTTCCGCCCGCTTTAGCCGCGGTTGGAATGGTGTTCGGTGCCACGCGATTCCAGGAAGAAACCATTGCGTCGATCCCCTGATCCAGTGCTTCAGCGCCCAAGTATGCACCCCAAGGGAAAGCGGCAATGATAACGTCAGTGGTGTAACCGGCTGGCGGGTTCACCCCCATGCCCACATCGCCCACGAACACCAGCGGACGAATATAGGCACTGGTCAGGTTATTCTTACGGATAACCTCGCGGCAGGCTTCCATCAGTTCATCAACGCTTTGAGAAACCGGAAAACGATAAATTTTGGCTGAATCATGCAGACGCTGCATGTGTTCACGATGACGGAACACCACCGGGCCAATATGTGAGTCATAGCAACGGATGCCTTCGAAAACGGAGGTCCCGTAGTGCAGGGCGTGGGACATCACGTGCACCTTCGCCTCACCCCATGGCGTCATCTCACCATTAAACCAGATGTAATCAGCTTTTTTCGTCGTCATTGTTCTTCCTTTTGCGCTCAGGCGCGGATTTGTTGTGATGTTGTTGTTCGTTGCTGGATCTCGACGCGGGCGACGTCAACCAGTTTACTTAACTGGCTAAACAGTAATTCGACTGGGCGAAGGCTGGCAACGGTCAATTCAATATTTATGTTTTGCGCATCAGTGGCGGTTTCCATATTCATGGCACAAATTTGAAAGCCACGATGACGTACCACACGCAAAACACGCTCTAACGTTTCTGGGTTGAAGCGAGCCTCAACGGCAACCTGATGTTGATTCATGATAATTTCTCCAGCATTTCTGCATTACTGGCACCCGGGGGTACCAGCGGCCAGACGTTCTCGAGCTCGTCGATTGAGACATGAAGCAGGTACGGCCCTTTGCTGTTAAGCATCGCGTCGAGTGCCGCTTCAACCTGGTCTTTACGGGTAATGTGCTGGCCGGGAATACCAAAAGCGCTGGCCAACGTCAGGAAATCGGGGTTATCAGTCAGGGTGGTTTCGCTGTAACGCTCCTGGAAAAAGAGCTGCTGCCACTGGCGAACCATACCCAGACGCTGGTTATCGAGAAGCACAATCTTCAACGGCAGCTGCTTGCGCTTCACGGTGCCGAGTTCCTGCACGTTCATCATGAACGACCCGTCGCCGGAGACGCAGATCACCGTATCATTCGGTCGCGCGACTTGCGCACCGACCGCGGCGGGCAGGCCGAAGCCCATGGTTCCCAAGCCGCTAGAGGTGATGAAGTTTTCCGGACGGGTGTACGTCATATGCTGCGCCGACCACATCTGGTGTTGGCCGACGTCAGTGGTGATTACGCTGTCTGCCGGTTTGCGGTCAGACAACTGCTTGAGTAACAGTGGGGCATAAATCGCTTCGCCAGGATGATCATAGCGCCAGGCGTGTTCAGCCCGCAATTCAGCCGTATGCGCCCGCCATGCATCGATATCCAATGGTTGCTGTAACGCTGGCAGCAGCGCATTTAAATCGCCCTGCAAACCTATGTGTACCTGACGCAGCTTGTTCAGCTCAGCCGGGTCGATATCCATGTGGATAACCTTTGCGTGCGGGGCGAAAGTGTTCAGCTTGCCAGTCACGCGGTCGTCAAAACGTGCGCCGACGGCAATCAGCAAATCACACTGCTGGACCGCCAGGTTTGCGGCTTTCGTGCCATGCATACCCAACATCGCCAGATAATACGGATAATCGGCATCGACCGTGCCCAGACCTTTTAGCGTACAGCTCACAGGCATCTGCGTCACAGCGATGAATTCGCGAAGAGCGGGTACGGCCTGCGCCATTCCTACGCCGCCGCCAACGTACAGCATCGGCTTACTGGCCTGGGCTATCATCTGGCGGGCCTGTTCAACCTCTTCAAGCGGGAAGGCATTTTCATCTTCAATGGTGGAGAAATGGGGTTCGAGTGCGGCGCTGGCAAGCTGAATATCTTTTGGGATATCAACCAGAACTGGGCCTGGACGACCTGAGTTAGCCACCTGGAACGCTTCTGCCATTACCCGCGGCAGCTCTTCCAGCGACTGCACCAGGAAACTGTGTTTGGTGCAGGCCAGTGATAAACCGATGACATCCACTTCCTGAAACGCATCAGTGCCGATGAACGGTAAAGCAACCTGACCGGTGATAGCCACCACCGGCACTGAATCGAGCAGCGCATCGGCAAGACCAGTGATCAGGTTGGTTGCACCCGGGCCTGAAGTGGCCATGCACACACCCGTTTTACCGGTCGCGCGGGCGTAACCAATGGCGGCCATCGCAGCGCCCTGCTCATGGCGACACAGCAGGTGTTCCACGCCACCGTCATACAACGCATCGTAGATCGGCATAATTGCGCCACCCGGATAGCCGAAAACGGTTTCGACCCCCTGTGCCCGCAACGCATGTACCACCCACTGAGCCCCATTCATAGTTACTTCCCCGTCACATTTTGTGAGAAACAGAATTTTATGCTGATTATCATGCCCTGTTCCTGTTTGGTTTTTTACAGTCATAAAAAAACCCCCGGACCTTTCGGTGCGGGGGTCTTAGTTCGTTAAGGCTTGATTCTTAAGCCTTTCCTCGTCCAAGTGCAGCCCCGCACGGTGGGATAATAATCACCACCACGCTAATCACGACCAGGCTAATCACTCGTAGAAGGGTTGTCATTTTGTATTCTTTTGGCTTCTTGTTCGAAGGAATACCTAAAGAGTTACCACAGACACTGAAGAGAAGACAAGATTTTTTTATATAAGCTTTTCAGATCTGGCTAACGATATTCGCAAAAAGTATTGTTTTTTATGAGAAATAGTTGAGATGAAAATTCTTCACCCGACATAGGTAGCATAACAAGATGGCATATTTATCGATCATGCTTCCAAATACATGTAATGGTAATGAAATAGCGAGGAATATCGGGAATCATGCACGTAAAATTTCGATTCATTCATTGCGGTCATCACCGAGCGCGACATACTGCTTTCACACGGAGGCTTTATGTCATTGTCGATTATTTACACACGCGCCGCATTAGGGGTGAACGCTCCCCTCATCACGGTGGAAGTCCATATCAGCAATGGACTGCCAGGGTTAACCATGGTGGGCTTACCGGAAACGGCAGTAAAAGAAGCGCGCGATCGGGTCAGAAGTGCGGTCATCAATAGCGGTTACGAATTTCCGGCAAAGAAGATAACAATCAACCTGGCCCCCGCCGATTTGCCAAAAGAAGGGGGGCGATATGATTTGCCTATCGCGATTGCGCTTCTGGCAGCGTCAGAGCAGCTCAACAGTACAAGGCTAAATCAATATGAGTTCATCGGTGAACTTGCGCTTACCGGTGCGTTACGCGGGGTTACCGGTGCTATTTCAGGTGCGATGGAGGCCATCAGCACAGGCCGACAGATAATATTGGCCGCAGAGAATGCCCCAGAGGTGGGCCTGATTGGCGGAACAGACTGTTTTATTGCCAGCCATTTACAGGAAGTATGTGCTTTTCTTGAGGGGCGTACCGACTTACAACATCCCGTCGCCGAGGCGGATACCATGAGTGCTGCCACAACCGATATTAGCGATGTCATCGGGCAGCCGCAGGGGAAGCGTGTACTGGAGATAACCGCCGCCGGCGGCCATAACCTGCTATTAGTCGGGCCTCCTGGAACAGGAAAAACGATGCTGGCCAGCCGTTTACCCAGCATCCTCCCCTCTCTGAGCAATCAGGAGGCCCTGGAGAGTGCGGCAATTCTGAGCCTGGTCAGTGCAGGGCATGTACATAAACAATGGCGTAAGCGCCCATTCCGCTCGCCTCATCATAGTGCATCACTGACAGCAATGGTTGGCGGTGGAACAATACCTGTACCGGGCGAGATCTCCCTGGCCCATAACGGCATTTTATTTCTGGATGAATTACCCGAGTTTGAGCGCCGAGTCCTTGATGCGCTTCGCGAGCCGATTGAGTCAGGAAAGATTCACATCTCGCGTACTCGAGCAAAAATCACCTACCCGGCTCGCTTTCAACTCATTGCTGCCATGAATCCAAGCCCTACCGGACACTATCAGGGTAACCATAACCGCAGCTCGCCTGAGCAAATCCTGCGTTATCTGGCGCGACTGTCTGGACCGTTTTTGGATCGCTTCGATTTGTCACTCGAGATCCCGCTCCCACCGCTGGGTCTGTTCAGCCAGACACCTGAAAAAAGTGAAAGTAGCGAGAAGGTGAAAAGCAGAGTGATCGCCGCCCAGCAACAGCAACTCTCACGTCAGGGAAAGCTCAACGCCCTTCTTGATAGCAATGAGATGAAACGGTGGTGTGAGTTACTGCCTGAAGACGCGGCCTGGCTGGAACAGGCGCTCGCCCATTTGGGATTGTCGATTCGTGCGTGGCAGCGTCTGATTAAGGTGTCACGAACCATCGCCGATCTTGCCGGAGCAGAACAGATAGCACGGGAGCATTTGCAGGAAGCATTGGGATATCGGGCAATCGAACGATTGCTTATCCATCTACAAAAAATGATGGCGTAAAAAAGGGGCTTTCGCCCCTTTCTTATTAATCGTCGCTTTCGGTGTAGTCTTCTGCACCTTCTGCCTGCGGTTTACCGCCGGACAGCGTGTGGAAGCGTTTTGGCCGTTTGATGCGCGCCATGTATTTAATCCATACGCGTTCAATCTCTGTCGCCGGCTCACGCTCACCGCGGCATACGGCTACAAATTGCTTTTCATCTTCCGTTACCGGCTCGCGGTTACCCAGTTCAAGCTCATTAAACGCATAACCGTGGCGCTCCAGCAATTGGGCTTCTTTGATGGTGAAATCACCATGACGAGAGAACCCGCGCGGATAATTTTTATTGTCGAAAAAACGATTAGTCGTCGTAAAGCTTTCCGCCATCCTACACGCTCCTAATTCTTTGGCTGAGCTATTTATGGCGCGGAGTATTAGTTACGCTTGACAGAGCGTCAAACAAAACATTTAAATCAACACGACAAATAATTTTGTGGAGAAGGTTGTGGATACGGAATTGCTAAAAACTTTCCTTGAAGTGAGTCGAACACGTCACTTCGGGCGTGCGGCAGAAGCTCTGTACCTGACGCAGTCGGCCGTCAGCTTTCGTATTCGTCAGCTAGAGAACCAGCTTGGCGTGAATTTATTCACTCGCCATCGCAATAATATCCGCCTCACGGCGGCCGGTGAGAAGCTCTTACCCTATGCCGAAACGCTGATGAGTACCTGGCAATCAGCCCGTAAAGAGGTGGCGAATACTTCCCGACACAACGAGTTTTCGATTGGTGCCAGCGCCTCGCTGTGGGAATGCATGCTTAATGCTTGGCTGGGACGTCTCTATCCTGCGCACAACACACTGCAGTTTGAAGCGCGCATTGCTCAGCGACAATCGCTGGTAAAGCAACTGCACGAGCGGCAGCTGGATCTATTGATCACCACCGAATCACCAAAAATGGATGAATTCAGTAGCCAGCTTTTGGGGCATTTCACATTAGCACTTTATTGCGCGGCACCTTCCCAGGTGAAAGCCAATCTGAACTATCTGCGCCTGGAATGGGGTCCAGATTTCCAGCAGCATGAAGCCGGGATCATTGCATCAGATGACATTCCACTCCTGACAACCAGTTCAGCTGAACTTGCGCGCCAACAGCTTGCCCCTCTCGAGGGTTGTAGCTGGTTGCCGATGAGTTGGGCGAATATGAAGGGTGGATTGCATACCGTTACTGACAGTGCGACGCTTTCACGTCCGCTGTATGCCATTTGGTTGCAGAACAGCGATAAGCAGGCACAAATACGCGAGATCCTAAAAATTGCCGTGCTTGAGTAGAGAATGTCGGACGTTTAGATGAAGGATGGCGGATGAAAATCCGCTGAATTAAAGACAAAAAAAATCCTTTGCCGAAGCAAAGGATTATTATATGGCAGGGGCGGAGAGACTCGAACTCGCGACACCCGGTTTTGGAGACCGGTGCTCTACCAACTGAGCTACGCCCCTAAATTACGCTTATTATTAAGCCCGCAATGAAGCAGGCTTAATTTTCTAATAAGTGGCGGAACGGACGGGACTCGAACCCGCGACCCCCTGCGTGACAGGCA
>NZ_JAWXRD010000032.1:0-92493 GCF_033843265.1 Scandinavium lactucae | reverse complement strand
CTTGCTTGCCGTTGTTCCGTGTCAGTGGAGGCGCATTATAGGGAGTTATTCTGAGACGGCAAGTCTAAATTCAAAAAAACTTACCAACCGCTCACTACTTATACAAAACATCAATAATAGGCAAATATTCGCCTGGTTTTTAAACAAAAACGAGCCCCTGGGGGCCCGTTTTTGTTTTTTTGTGACTTACTGCACTGCCACGATGCGGTCATCCTTGACCATCAGACGGATTGTTTTCCCCGGGATCAGCTCACCAGAAAGGATTTGCTGCGCCAGCGGGTTTTCAATCTGCTGCTGGATAGCACGTTTCAGAGGACGCGCCCCATACACTGGGTCGTAGCCGTTTTCGCTTAACAGCTTCAGCGCATCATCTTCTATATGCACGTCATAGCCGCGCTCTTCGAGACGCTGGTACAAACGCTGAAGCTGAATCTTCGCAATCGAGGCGATATGTTGCTCACCCAACGGATGGAAGACCACGACTTCATCGATACGGTTGATGAACTCTGGACGGAAGCTGTGGCTGACAACGCCCATCACCAAATCCTTCATGTGTCCATAGTCCAGTTCGCCGAAACGTTCCTGAATCAAATCAGAACCGAGGTTGGAGGTCATGATAACCACCGTATTGCGGAAATCGACCGTTCTCCCCTGCCCGTCCGTCAGACGACCATCATCCAGCACCTGCAATAAGATGTTGAACACATCCGGGTGTGCCTTCTCAACTTCATCAAGCAGAATCACCGAATACGGACGACGGCGAACGGCTTCGGTCAGATAACCGCCCTCTTCATAACCGACGTATCCCGGAGGCGCACCGACCAGACGAGAAACCGAGTGTTTTTCCATAAACTCGGACATATCGATACGCACCATCGCATCGTCGCTGTCGAACATAAAGTTAGCCAACGCCTTACAGAGTTCGGTTTTCCCGACACCGGTCGGCCCGAGGAACAGGAACGAACCAATCGGACGATTGGGATCCGATAATCCAGCACGGCTTCGACGAATCGCATTCGATACAGCTTCTACTGCTTCATTCTGCCCAATCACACGGCTGTGCAACTGTTGTTCCATCCGCAGCAATTTGTCACGCTCGCCTTCCAGCATTCTGGCGACAGGAATACCGGTCCAGCGTGCCAGCACGTCAGCAATTTCGACATCAGTTACGCGGTTACGCAGCAGACGCATGGTTTTGCCTTCAGACTGGGTCGCCACCGCGAGCTGTTTTTCCAGTTCAGGAATTTTGCCGTATTGCAGTTCAGACATTCGCGCCAAATCACCCACGCGACGGGCCTGCTCGATAGCAATTTTCGCTTGCTCAAGTTCAGCTTTAATAGTTTGCGTCCCGGACAGCGAGGCTTTCTCTGCTTTCCACTCTTCTTCCAGCTCAGAATACTGCCGTTCTTTGTCGTCCAGTTCTTCATTAAGCATATCCAGACGTTTAAGGCTGGCTTCGTCGGACTCTTTTTTCAGCGCCTGCTGTTCCAGCTTGAGCTGAATGATACGGCGGTCGAGTCGGTCCAGCTCTTCCGGCTTGGAGTCTATCTGCATACGAATGCTGGATGCCGCTTCATCTATCAGGTCGATGGCTTTATCCGGCAGTTGTCGGTCTGCAATATAACGATGCGATAACGTCGCCGCAGCAACAATCGCCGGATCGGTTATCTGCACATGGTGGTGCAATTCATAACGCTCTTTCAGGCCACGTAATATCGCGATGGTATCTTCGACTGATGGCTCAGCGACGAATACTTTCTGGAATCGGCGTTCCAGCGCGGCGTCTTTCTCGATGTACTGACGGTATTCATCAAGCGTTGTCGCCCCGACGCAGTGCAACTCACCGCGGGCCAGCGCTGGCTTAAGCATGTTGCCGGCGTCCATCGCGCCGTCCGCTTTCCCCGCCCCGACCATAGTGTGCAGCTCATCGATAAACAGAATGACGTTGCCTTCCTGTTTCGCCAGATCGTTGAGAACGCCTTTTAGACGTTCTTCAAACTCCCCTCGATATTTGGCCCCTGCCACCAGCGCGCCCATATCTAGCGCCAGCACTCGACGGCCTTTCAGCCCTTCAGGCACTTCACCGTTGACGATACGCTGTGCCAGCCCTTCGACTATCGCCGTTTTCCCAACGCCAGGTTCACCGATCAGCACCGGGTTGTTTTTGGTACGACGCTGCAATACCTGAATGGTACGGCGAATCTCTTCGTCACGACCGATCACCGGGTCAAGTTTGCCCTGCTCGGCGCGTTCGGTCAGATCGAGCGTATATTTTTTCAAAGCCTGACGTTGGTCTTCGGCTCCCTGATCGTTCACGCTGTCACCTCCGCGCATTTGTTCAATCGCCTGAGTCACATTGGCGGTTGTTGCTCCGGCAGTTTTCAGCAGGTCAGCCAGCGTGCCGCGTGATTCAAGCGCCGCCAGAACGAACAGTTCTGACGAGATAAAGTTGTCATTTCGTTTTTGCGCCAGCTTGTCGCAAAGATTCAGCACGCGCACCAGATCCTGAGAAGGCTGGACGTCACCGCCGGTACCTTCCACCTGCGGTAAACGACTCAATGCCTGATCGATGGCGGTGCGTAACTGCCCGGCATTTACGCCAGCAGAGGTTAGTAAAGGACGTACCGATCCCCCTTCCTGATTCAGAAGTGCGCTCATTAAATGAAGAGGTTCGATGAATTGGTTGTCGTGCCCGAGTGCAAGAGACTGGGCATCGGCGAGAGCAAGCTGGAATTTATTGGTAAGACGATCCAGACGCATAACTCCTCCCATAACAGGTCAATTTTGCTACTGGAGATTAAATGAGGTCATCCCTCAATTATTCAAGGTTAGAGACCTGAACTATGTGAAAAATATGTCAGCCTTCTGGATCGTCTTGATTCTTTAGGTTATATCAGCCAAATGAAACTTGCCATACGACCGGTGGTCCGATCGCGTCGATAAGAGAAAAAATCATCCTTTTCGCTTAGCGTACAGCGTTCACCGCCGAACACCTGTTTAACGCCGACATTTGCCAGACGCTGACGGGCTAACTGATAGATATCAGCGAAGTATTTTTCGCCCGCCGGACGGAAAGCGCTATCAGCTTGGGTATCTTTGGCCATGAAAGCCTCACGGACTTCCGGGCCGACTTCAAATGCCTGAGGACCAATCGCCGGGCCAAGCCAGGCCAGAATGTTTTCTGGTTTATCCTGGAAATGAGCGACGGTTTGTTCCAGTACGCCATCGCACAGCCCACGCCAGCCAGCATGTGCAGCAGCGACTTCGGTTCCCGCCTTATTGCAAAACAGCACCGGCAAACAGTCGGCGGTCATTACGGCACACACCAGACCAGGCTGATTGCTGTAGGACGCATCTGCCTTTTTGGAGACATATTCGCCTCCGGTCAAGGTCAAAACTGCATTCCCGTGAACCTGCTCAAGCCAGACCGGACGCGAAGGAAACGCCGCGGCTTCATAGAAACGACGACGATTCTCTTCAACGTGTTGCAGATTATCGCCACAGTGGGCACCGAGATTGAGAGAATCCCAGGGCGATGCACTCACACCGCCCACACGCGTGGAACTGCACGCGCCGACACCCTCAGGCATCGGCCACTGGGGAACAATAATCTTGGTCATAGCCAGGCAACATCATCCTTGTGTTCTTCGAAATCGGCACGCATCGCGGCAATAAGATCGACCATATCCTGAGGGATAGGCGCATGCCATTCCATCTGGATCCCGGTAATCGGGTGATACAGACGAAGCATCGTCGCATGCAGCGCCTGACGATCGAATTTACGCAGTTCGGTGATGAACTCTTCCGATGCCCCTTTTGGCGGACGCGGACGGCCACCATAAAGCTGATCGCCCACCAGCGGATGGGTAATATGGGCCATGTGCACGCGGATTTGGTGCGTACGTCCGGTTTCCAGACGCAGGCGCAAACGCGTGTGCACACGGAAATGTTCCATAATGCGATAGTGAGTCACTGCCGGTTTACCCATTGGGTGTACGGACATGTGGGTACGCTTGGTCGGGTGGCGGCTGATCGGTTCTTCCACCGTTCCGCCCGATGTCATGTGGCCAATCGCCACGGCTTCATATTCACGGGTGATTTCACGCAGCTGCAGCGCTTCAACCAGACGCGTCTGCGCCGGAACGGTTTTAGCCACAACCATCAGACCGGTAGTGTCTTTATCCAGACGGTGAACAATCCCCGCTCGTGGCACATCGACAATCGGTGGATAGTAATGCAGCAAAGCATTGAGGATAGTCCCGTCAGGATTCCCTGCGCCCGGATGCACCACCAGGTCACGCGGTTTGTTGATAACGATTATGTCGTCATCTTCATACACGATTGTCAGCGGTATATCCTGCGGCTCGAAGCGTGCTTCTTCTTCGATTTCAGCGTTGATGGCGACACGTTCTCCCCCCAACACTTTCTCTTTTGGCTTGTCACAAATGACGCCATTGACCTGCACTCGCTGGTCAAGGATCCATTCTTTTATACGCGAACGCGAATAATCCGGGAACATTTCGGCCAAAGCCTGATCTAAGCGTTGACCGAGTTGTTTTTCGGATACCGTTGCGGTGAGTTGTACTTGTTGTGCCATAAACAGCTTCTTCGTTTAACGTTGGGTTTTACGGCTTCGCCGTATAATATAGTGTGCTATTGTAGCTGGTCTTAATCGGGAGCAGGAACGATAATCTCCCGCATAAACATTCTGAGGAAAGTCAAAACGTCATGACGCGCATGAAATACCTGGTGGCCCTTGCCACACTGAGCCTGGCTTTGGCGGGTTGCTCCGGTTCAAAGGAAGAGGTGCCTGATAGCCCGCCAAATGAAATCTACGCGACTGCTCAACAAAAGTTGCAGGACGGTAACTGGAAACAGGCGATAACGCAACTGGAAGCGCTCGATAACCGCTATCCGTTTGGCCCGTATTCTCAGCAGGTTCAGCTTGATTTGATTTATGCGTACTACAAAAACGCCGATCTGCCGCTGGCTCAGGCTGCTATCGACCGCTTCATGCGTCTCAACCCGACTCACCCAAACATTGACTACGTCATCTATATGCGTGGCCTGACCAACATGGCTCTGGATGACAGTGCGCTGCAGGGCTTCTTTGGCGTTGACCGTTCTGACCGCGATCCTCAACACGCCCGTGACGCATTCAATGACTTCTCCAAACTGGTTCGCGGCTACCCGCAAAGCCAGTACTCATCTGACGCCTATAAGCGCATGGTGTTCCTGAAGGATCGCCTGGCGAAGTATGAGCTGTCGGTGGTGGATTACTACACCGATCGTGGCGCATGGGTAGCGGTCGTTAATCGTGTTGAAGGTATGCTCCGTGACTTCCCGGACACACAGGCCACCCGCGATGCACTGCCGAAGATGGAAAAAGCCTACCGCGAAATGCAGATGACCGCGCAGGCTGACAAAGTGGCGAAAATCATCGCCGCCAACGACAGCAAGACCAGTAGCTAAGCGTTTCTGATAACGAAAACGGCAGCCCTAAAGGCTGCCGTTTTTTTTGGCATTCGTCACAGCGCTGAAGCGGTTTAGCGCCCAGTCATCCCATCAACTATGGCCCTCTTTTTCGCATTCCTCAAGTATTAAATCCCCTGTTCCTGTCCTGCCTCACAAAATACGTTGACTGACAAAAAGTGACAAAATAACGTGATTTACATCACACATTTTGACATTGAGAACGGTATGCTGGAATCACCAAGACGGGAAAGACAAGAGGTAAAATTTATGACAATGAACATTACCAGTAAACAAATGGAAATTACTCCGGCTATCCGCCAGCACGTCGCAGACCGTCTCACCAAACTTGAAAAATGGCAAACTCATCTGATTAACCCACACATCATTCTGTCTAAGGAGCCGCAGGGTTTTGTTGCCGACGCTACCATGCACACACCTAACGGTCATCTGGTTGCCAGCGCGCGTCATGAAGATATGTACACTGCCATTAACGAATTGATCAACAAGCTGGAAAGGCAGCTCAATAAAGTGCAACACAAAGGGGAAGCACGTCGCGCCAACGCATCGGTGAAAGACGTCAACTTCGTTGAACAAGAGTAATCCTTATCAACTGTGTTAATCCAACGCGCCTTCGGGCGCGTTTTTTGTGCCCGAACGTTTTTGCGGTTGACAGCATGAAAACAGTACGGTTACTTTAACTGCGTACTTCCAAGGAAATCCTGATGAAAACTGTCCCGTTCTTCTTCGCATTCTTTTTTACCTTCCCCTGATTGGGAGGCGTTTCGTCGTGTGATAAAGAATGCGAAGACGAACAATAAGGCCTCCCACACCGGGGGGCCTTTTTTATTGATAACAAGAAAGGCGACATTATGACTGCGGAAAACCCGTTACTGGCTCTGCGCGACAAGATCAGCGCGCTGGATGAAAAGTTGCTCTCGCTGCTGGCCGAGCGTCGTGGGCTGGCGGTAGAAGTGGGCAAAGCGAAACTGTTGTCGCATCGCCCTGTCCGCGATATCGACCGCGAACGCGACCTGCTAGAGCGCCTGATTGCCTTGGGGAAAAGTCACCATCTGGATGCGCACTACATCACTCGTCTGTTCCAGCTGATTATTGAAGATTCCGTGTTGACCCAGCAGGCGTTGCTCCAGCAGCATCTGAACAAAATCAATCCGCACTCCGCCCGGGTAGCATTTCTTGGTCCGAAAGGTTCTTACTCCCACCTCGCTGCCCGCCAGTACGCCGCCCGCCATTTCGAGCAATTTATCGAAAGCGGCTGCGCCAAGTTTGCCGATATCTTTAATCAGGTCGAAACCGGACAAGCCGATTACGCGGTGGTGCCAATTGAAAACACCAGTTCCGGTGCTATCAACGACGTCTACGATTTGTTGCAGCACACCAGCCTGTCGATTGTCGGCGAGATGACGGTCCCTATCGATCACTGCGTGCTGGTTTCCGGCTCAACCAGCCTGGATAACATCGAAACCGTCTACAGCCATCCACAACCCTTCCAGCAGTGCAGCCAATTCCTGAACCGCTATCCACACTGGAAAATCGAATATACCGAAAGCACCTCTGCGGCGATGGAAAAAGTGGCCGAAGCGAATTCACCCCATGTTGCCGCTCTCGGCAGCGAAGCCGGAGGCGGGCTGTATGGGCTACAGGTTCTGGAACGCAATCTGGCAAACCAGACACAGAACATCACCCGTTTCATCGTGCTGGCCCGGAAAGCGATTAACGTCTCCGATCAGGTTCCGGCGAAAACCACACTACTGATCGCCACCGGACAGCAGGCCGGTGCGTTGGTAGAGGCGCTGCTGGTACTACGTAATCATAATTTGATCATGACTAAGCTGGAGTCTCGCCCAATTTACGGTAATCCGTGGGAAGAGATGTTTTACCTGGACGTACAGGCCAATCTGGAATCGACCGCGATGCAAAAAGCACTCAAGGAGCTGGGTGAAATCACCCGCTCCATGAAAGTGCTGGGCTGTTATCCGAGCGAAAACGTGGTGCCGGTTGACCCGGTTTAAGCCTCGATAAAAGGCAACTTCTTCATCCCTGCCACCTCAACAGGCAGGGTGAAGATCGCACCGGAGAGCGGCGATTGTCGCACCTCTTCGGCGCTCATATTTTCACGTGTGGTGGTAATAAACAGCGTTTTCATCTCCGGCCCACCAAAGCAGACCATCGTTGGGCGGCGTACCGGCAAATGATATTCCGCCAGCTGTTGGCCGTCAGGCGAGAAGCGCGCCACTCTGCCACCGTCAAACATCGCTATCCAGTAACACCCCTCTTCATCCATCGCTGCGCCGTCCGGGATGCCTTCCCCTGCGCTAAAGGTGCGGAAGACCTGCCGCTTTGCTGGTTCACCCTGTTCATCCAACGGTGTCCGGTAGATAACGCCGTTCGGGGTATCTGAGGTGTACATCCATTTTTTATCTGCGCTAAAGGCCAGCCCGTTGGCCCCATGAATATCGCACTGAATAACTCGCGGTTTGAGTTGATTATCGACCCGCATCAGCAACGCGCCGTTGTAATCACCCGGCCCCCAAAATGTTCCGGCATAGAAACGCCCGTCTCTGTCGGTCCCGCCGTCGTTAAAACGTGCCAACTGCGGATTGCTTGGATTGTCGCAGATTTTTCGCACCAGCAGTCCATGGCGATCGCTCAGCCATATGGCGCTGCGCAGCGCAACGATAAAACCGCCCTTTTCCCGCAGCGCAAAACAGCCGACCTCTTCGGGAAACTGCAAGACCTGATGCTCGCCGCTGGCGAGACAGTAGCGGTGAATTTCATACTCAAGGATATCAGCCCAATAAAGGGCCTGTTCGGCCTCGCTCCAGGTTGGGCATTCCGGTAAATGACCGGTGTAATTAAACAAAACTTCGGGTTGTGCCATTTTCGTTTCCCTATAAAAAAAGCCAGCGGGTTTCCCCTCTGGCTTTTGAGTATAAGCACTATTTTTATTGTCGACTGTCGTTAGCCTGGCGTAACAGCGTCCGGCTTTCGCTCTGGAAGCGCTGGGCATAGTCGCCAAACCAGTGTTCGACCTTGCGGAAACTGTCGATAAAGGCTTGTTTGTTGCCCTGATCCAGCAACTCAATCGCCTCGCCAAACCGTTTATAGTAGCGTTTGATCAGGGCAATGTTGCTCTGAGAGGACATGATGATATCGGCGTAAAGCTGCGGATCCTGCGCAAACAATCGCCCTACCATCGCCAGCTCAAGGCGATAAATCGGCGATGACAGCGCCAGCAGTTGTTCCAGCTGGACATTCTCTTCTGCCAGATGCAGGCCGTAAGCAAAGGTCGCAAAGTGGCGTAGCGCCTGAATGAACGCCATGTTCTGGTCGTGTTCAACCGCACTGATGCGATGCAAACGCGCGCCCCAAACCTGAATCTGTTCCAGGAACCACTGATAGGCTTCCGGCTGGCGGCCATCACAGTAAACCACCACCTGCTTCGCCAGGCTGCCGCTGTCGGGACCAAACATCGGATGCAGGCCAAGAACCGGGCCATTGTGCGCCGCGAGCATAGCCTGTAACGGCACCGCTTTGACCGACGCCAGGTCGACCAGAATACAATCCGCAGGCAGCGGAGGTAACTTCTCAATAATCTGCGCCGTCGCATGAATCGGGACGCTGACGATAACCATCCCCGCATCGGCGACTAACTCTTGGGCGCGGGCCCAGTCGTCTTTCTCGAGGATCCGCACCTGATAACCTGACAACGTCAGCATTTTTTCAAACAGGCGGCCCATCTGCCCGCCACCGCCGACGATAACCACCGGGCGTAGCTGCGGACAGAGCGTTTTAAAGCCTTTGTCATTTTCGCTGGAATAGGACTCGCGCATCACCCTCCGCAGTACGTCTTCGATAAGATCGGGCGGAACGCCAAGCGCAGCGGCCTCCTGGCGACGAGATGCCAGCATTGACGCCTCACGCTCTGGGACGTAAATCGGCAAACCGTACTTGCTTTTGACTTCACCGACTTCAGCCACCAGCTCCAGGCGGCGCGCCAGCAATCCCAGCAGCGCCTTATCTACTTCATCTATTTGATCGCGTAGCGCGGTCAGTTCAGCAACCATAAATTCCTCTTACGCCAGACGAGCCGCCAGATGGCCACGCAAATCTTTATCAAGCTCACGCAGCAACGCGTCCGTCGTTTCCCAACTGATGCAGGCATCCGTCACCGACACGCCGTACTTCATATCACAACGTGGTTGCTCGGAAGACTGATTGCCTTCATGAATATTACTTTCGATCATCAGACCAATAATAGAGCGGTTACCATCTTTGATCTGTGCCACAACAGATTCAGCCACTGCAGGCTGACGGCGGTAGTCTTTGTTAGAATTACCGTGACTGCAATCAACCATCAGCGACGGCTTCAGGCCCGCCTGCTCCATCTCTTTTTCGCATTGTGCCACGTCTGCCGGACTGTAGTTTGGCGCTTTACCGCCGCGCAGGATCACATGCCCATCCGGATTACCCTGGGTTTGCAGCAGGCAAACCTGACCCGCCTGGTTGATGCCGACAAAACGGTGCGGCATCGCGGCAGCACGCATGGCATTGATCGCGGTCGCCAGGCTGCCATCGGTGCCATTTTTAAAACCAACCGGCATCGACAGACCGGACGCCATCTCGCGGTGCGTCTGCGATTCGGTGGTACGCGCGCCGATAGCGGACCAGCTGAACAGGTCGCCCAGGTACTGCGGGCTGTTCGGATCCAGTGCTTCGGTTGCCAGTGGCAGGCCCATGCTCACCAGTTCGACCAGTAGACGACGCGCAATTTTCAGCCCGCCTTCAACGTCAAACGAGCCATCCATGTGAGGATCGTTGATCAACCCTTTCCAGCCCACGGTGGTACGTGGTTTTTCAAAGTAGACACGCATGACCAGGTAGAGGCTATCGCTGACCTCTGCGGCAAGGGTTTTAAAACGGTGAGCGTATTCAATCGCCGCTTCTGGATCGTGGATCGAGCAAGGCCCGCACACCACCAGCAGACGCGGATCGCGACCGGCAATAATATCGGAAATGGTCTGACGAGACTGGGCAATCTGTTCTTCCTGCTCAACGGTCAGCGGGAATTCCGCTTTCAGCACTTCAGGGGTGATCAGAATATGTTCGTCGGCAATATGTACGTTGTTCAGCGCGTCTTTTTGCATGATGGCGTTCCTGTAATGCTCGTTTGCGATAAAGGGTTTCCTCAATGAGGTTGAGCTAACAATACCACACAAGGTAAAGATTTCAATCCACAATCCGTAAATAATAATTTACACATGTCATTTTTAGCGCATTTATTTTGCCTTTATGTGTAAACAAAAAATTCCACTCGCGATTCGTTACGCCTGCACTATGCTCAAAGCATTGATCTGGAGGAACCTATGAAACCCGTCCTGTGTGCGCTTTTGATTCTTCTGTTAAACGGATGCCAGATAAATCCCTACACCGATTCCCCACACTGGACCGGCACCGACTGGTACGGTGAAGGCCTGGACGACGGGAGAAGCGGGATCGTCGCCAGGAGTGATGAACGGCTGGCGAGCGACCTTGATGATGCTAAAGTCGATCATAATGCGTATATGAAGGGCTATGCGCTAGGGCTGGAAGATATCTGCACCACCCATCTGCTCTTTGGCTGGGGGGTTTCCGGCAAAATTTACCCCGAAGGCTGCGACACCCGTGCAAATGCCACTGAACTTCGACAGGCCTGGCAAAACGGTATGAATGAAGGCGCTAAATCCAACAGACTGAATTAATCACTGGCAGTCAATACCCCCGAGATGAGGCTGAATGACGGCCTTTGTGAATAATGTTAGTCTTTATATAATTCTCGTGAATGTTTCATTTCTGAATGCGTGGCGAACTTTTGTGAGCACCCGGTGGCAACCTGTTGCGTGCCAAATGACGTTGGCACTGATATTCCTGACGGCTGAAAGGCCGGTATTTGCTGCGCCTGTCGAACAGGAGAGTGCTGTCCGCGATATTGTTTCAGGCATTGTCAGCTATACCCGCTGGCCTGCGCTTAATGGCAAGCCAACGCTCTGTATATTCTCAAGCTCTGCTTATGTCATGGCGCTGAGTCATGGGGAAAATGACACCCGCCCCTTTTCACCCATCACCGTAGAAAATGAACAACAGGCGCTGACCGCGAAATGTGATGCGCTTTATTTCGGGAGTGAAACACCAGAACGCCAGCAGCAAATTATTAATAGCTTCCAGAACCGTCCCCTGCTCACGATTGCTGAGCAAAATTCAGACTGTAGTTTTGGCAGTGCATTTTGCCTGCAAATGAAATCATCGCGACTTACGTTTGCCGTCAATCTTGACGCGCTTTCAAGAAGTGGCGTCAGGGTTAATCCTGACGTATTAATGCTTGCCCGGAATAAAAAACATGAATAAGGAATTCTCAACCGCGCAGCGCCCAACGTTTAAACGAACCTTACGGCGAATCAACATGACCACTATCGTCATTGCAATGACCCTGGTCTGGCTAATGCTAAGCGTCGTCTCGGTGGTTACGCTGAAACAGTACGGACAAAAAAACCTCGAACTGACCGGGGCGACGCTGAGCCACAGTATCGAAGCGGCGCTGGTTTTTGGTGATGAAACAGCAGCAGCAGATACGCTTGCCACGTTGGGCAAACAGGGGCAATTTGCCGAAGCCGACGTTTATAATAAACGTCATCAGCTGTTTGCGAGTTGGGCATACGAAAGCGATGCCAGCAGCGACCGTTTTAACTTGCTGGTCAGCCACTGGCTGTTTCCCAAACCCACCACCCAGCCGGTCATCCACAATGGCGAGATTATCGGGCAAATCCGGCTCAGCGCCCGCGACAGCCTGATTGGCCATTTTATCTGGACCTCACTGGGCGTCCTGACCACCTGCGTTCTGCTCGCCACCGCGGCGGCGATGGTTATCTCACGGCATCTGCATATCGATGTGGTCAACGCCCTTCAGAAAATTACCGACGTGGCGCATGACGTGCGCACCAACCGGAACTTTGCGCGTCGCGTGCCCGAAGAACGCATCGAGGAGTTCCACCATTTCGCCCAGGACTTCAACAGCCTGCTGGATGAAATGGAGGAGTGGCAGCGTTCATTACAGGCGAAGAACGATCAACTGCTCCGCACCGCCATGCACGACCCGTTGACAGGTCTACCTAATCGGGCCTCGTTCCGTACCCACATCAACGCTCTGATGAATGACCCCGTGGCAAAGGCGGGGTCAGCGTTGCTGTATCTGGATGGCGATGATTTTAAAGTCATCAATGATACCTGGGGCCACGCCGCCGGGGATTATGTGCTGATCGAGACCGCTCTGCGGTTGGTTGAATTTGGCGGAAAACAGCACCACGCCTTCCGCCTCGGCGGGGATGAGTTTGCGGTGTTGCTGTCGAATATCAGCGATGAGCTGCAGGTTCAACGTTTCTGTATCGCGCTGGCGCAGCGATTCACCACCGCAATGGATATGCACAATGGTCACGCCGCCCCGTTCACAGTGAGTATCGGCTACGCCATGACCAGCGAGCATGACAGCATTGAAGGTTTGCTGGAACAGGCCGATAAAAACATGTATCTGATGAAGAATCAGCGAACCAGGACACTTTGTTAAATTATAAGGAATTCAGAATGCGTAAGCGTTTATCCACTCCCGTGTTACTCGCAGCGCTCATCCTGAGCGGCTGCCAGACGCCACAGGGAAAATTCTCTCAGGAACAAATTAGCGCCATGAAAACCTGGGGATTTACCGAAAACGCAGGCGACTGGTCCTTAGGCATGTCGGATAAAATTCTGTTCGATACCAATAACTACCAGCTGAAAACCGACAGTCGGCAGCAAATTCAGACCATGGCCGCAAAACTTGCCGCCACCGGGCTGATGCACGCCCGCATGGAAGGGCACACCGATAATTACGGCGAAGAGAGCTACAACGAAGCGCTATCACTCAAGCGCGCCGACCAGGTTGCCGATGCCTGGGCCGAGGGGGCGCATATCCCGCGCACCAACCTGACCACGCGCGGATTGGGGAAAAAATATCCTATCGCGAGCAATAAAACCTCGCAGGGTCGCGCCGAAAACCGTCGTGTCACGGTGGTGATCAGCGCGCCCTGAACGATCACTCTGCTGACTGAACCGACGACACTGCGTTGGCCATCCGCCAGCGCAGGACGTCAATGATGATAAACAGCAGCAGACTTCCCCCCAGCACTGGCATTGCCATCCCCAACATCACGGCAACGATAATCGTCCCGGCACGCCCAACCGGCGACAAATCACACCAGCTCTGCGTCAACGTCGTCATCGGGTTATAGGCTGCCGGTGACGGACGGCGAATCCACCACAGCCGGTAACCGATGAGGATCATCACGCACAGCGCGGTTCCGAAGGCAATCAGCACCAGCTGGTTTAGCACGCCAAACAGCAGACCCATATGGAAATCGACACCCCAGCGCGTGAGTTTTGCCATCAGCGGAAAATCAGCGAAACGGGTCCGATCCACTACCTGCATTGTATTGGCATCGACAGCCACTGCATCGACCTGGGTTGGCCAGCGGCGGTCGATCTCAGTCACGGTCCACGCCCTGTCACTGCTTTTCGGCGGGCGAATCTCCAGCCTACGCGCATCGATTCCCGATAGCTGAGCCAGATGCAATACGCTGTCAAAACGCGTTAAATCCAGCGGCATAGTCATCATCATTGCCATGCCATCATGATGACCGTGGTGCTCTGCGTGTGGGTCTTCAATTCTCGCCTGCCCGCTCAGTTGGGTGTTGACCTGCGGTGTCAACCAGCTAAACGCGGCCCGTAGCTTATCGACGTTACCACCTGCCCACTGCGACCAGGTCAACCCGGTCGCCGAAAACAGCAGCATTCCGCCAAGCAGTAGCCAGCCCAACGTGACGTGAATACGACGATTATTCTGTAGGCGGTTGTTGAGCCGCCGTTTCGGACGGGTGAAAAACCATAGCGCAATCCCGCCGCAGGCCGCAATCCACATCCACGACGCGGCCAGTTCGCTGTAAAGCCGCCCAACGTTGCCCAACAGCAATGACCGATGAGCGTAATCAATCCACTGGCGCAGGGGCAAAATACCGCTGGTGCCATACACCGTCATATCGCCTTTTACCGCCAGCGTAACCGGATCGATAAACAGTGCCCGACTCTCGGATCCGTCCAATTGAGGCGAACTGAACATCACGCGGGTCGTTTCGCCAAGCGTGAGTGACGGGCGCACGGCGTACAGCGGTAAATCCAGGCCGACCGCCTCTTCTGCGACCGCGATTTGCTCCGCCAGGGAGTGCGGTTCGCCGACAACTTCTGCGCTCAACGCCTGACGATAAATGAAATTTTCAAGCTGTGGTGTGGCTACGTACAGCGTGCCGGTCAGCGCCGCGATAAAAATAAACGGCCCGACAAACAGGCCAATGGCGAAATGTAGGCGACGCAGCAGGTTAATCCATGCTGCGCGCGGGGTGCAGGTGATCATACTTTTCCTTTTAAAAAGCAAACAGAGAGTGTGGCGTCCAAGCGCCCATTCGGATGTTGTTAGCAGGTAAAAGCAGACCGTGGGGGCGGTGCCCGGGTATCAGGATAAAGCCAGGGGAAGAAGTGCCACGCCTGCACCACCAGCCGTGGAAGGCGAAAATGCAGACGCATCAGTAAGGCGCAGACCAGCACGACTAGCGCCAGCAACAATCCCGGCACATGGGCCAGTAATACGCAATAGCCACAGGCTTCGGCATGATCGACTGGCATCGACGCCGGGCTATGTCCGACATGATGCTCACCGAGCATGGACAGGTCGTGATGCATCCCCGGCATGGCGCTCATTGGGTCTTTTTGCAGGGAAACGGAAATCAGCGGCGCAACGATAATCAACGCCATAGCAAACAGCGCGAGCCATGCCGCGATGCGTTTACTGCTGCTGCGATGAAATCTGTTGTCTGTCATCTGCCCTCCGAAGCGGGGGCATTGTAAATGATTTGCAGCTGGAAGGTTAACAATCAAGGGGAAATTGGCAAGTCAGATACATAAAAAAGGGCCAGCCTTGCGGCCAGCCCTTTTTAACTTGGATGTCGCTTAAGCGAATCTTAGTTAAGACGCTCTTTGATACGAGCAGACTTACCAGTACGCTCACGCAGGTAGTACAGTTTAGCTTTACGAACGGCACCACGGCGTTTAACAGCAATGCTGTCAACAACTGGAGAGTGAGTCTGGAAGACACGCTCAACGCCTTCGCCGTTGGAAATTTTGCGAACAGTGAATGCAGAGTGCAGACCGCGGTTACGGATAGCGATAACCACGCCCTCGAATGCCTGCAGACGTTTTTTGGAACCTTCAACAACCCATACTTTCACTTCCACGGTATCGCCCGGACGGAAGGAAGGTAAGTCCTGCTTCATCTGCTCTTGTTCAATTTGCTTGATAATGTTGCTCATAATTTAATCTCTTATCCTGGGTAAACTGATATTTGGGGGGCTTACGCCTCACCATCATGTTTATGCTGCTGTTGTGCGTGTTCCCGTTGGAACTCCGCCAGCAACCTTACTTGCTCTTCAGTCAGAGCCAGGTTTTCCAGAAGTTCAGGTCTTCTCAGCCAGGTCCGGCCCAGCGACTGCTTCAGACGCCAGCGACGTATCTCGGCATGATTGCCTGACAGTAATACTGCCGGGACACTCATCCCTTCCAACACTTCAGGGCGGGTATAGTGTGGACAGTCCAACAACCCATCAGCAAAGGAATCTTCCGTTGCTGATGCTTCATGGCCCAGAACCCCCGGAATGAACCGGGAGACGGAGTCAATCAGCGTCATTGCTGGTAACTCACCACCGCTGAGAACGTAATCGCCGATAGACCATTCTTCGTCAATCTCGGTTTGGATTACACGCTCATCTATTCCTTCGTAGCGACCGCACACCAGAATCAACTTCTCACTGGTTGCCAGTTCGCTGACGCCTGCTTGATCAAGCTTGCGTCCCTGAGGTGAAAGATAAATCACCTTTGCGCCTTCACCTGCCGCGGCTTTTGCTGCATGAATGGCATCCCGTAAGGGTTGCACCATCATTAACATCCCCGGTCCGCCGCCGAAAGGACGTGAGTCCACGGTACGGTGCCGGTCATGGGCGAAGTCACGAGGACTCCAGCTCTGGATGTTCAGCAGGCCATTTTTTACTGCCCGGCCAGTTACCCCGTAGTCGGTAATCGCGCGAAACATCTCTGGAAACAGGCTAACTACACCAATAAACACAAGCCAATCCCCATAGTGCCGTCTTTTACCGGTAATCCGGAGGTTTTAAAAACCAGGATCCCAATCTACTTCAATGGTTTGAGTAGTGAGATCGACTTTCTTGATAACCTGCCCATCGAGGAACGGAACCAACCGCTCCTTGATACCAAACGCATCTTTCAGGTTAGCCTTAATGACGAGAACGTCATTGGACCCGGTTTCCATCATGTCGATGACTTTACCGAGGTCATACCCTTCAGTGGTTACTACCTGGCAACCCATAAGGTCTTTCCAGTAATAGTCACCCTCGCCGAGCTGAGGCAACTGCGAGGAATCCACGAAAATTTCGCAATTTGTCATGAGATTCGCTGCATCCCGGTCTTCAACGCCTTTCAGCTTGATAACCAGGTCCTGATTGTGGTGACGCCAGCTTTCCAGCTCGACAGTCTGCCACTGACCCGCCTTCTGAATATACCAGGGCTGATAGTCAAAAATGCTTTCGGTGTCTTCGGTGGAGGAAAACACTCTGAGCCAACCACGAATACCGTAGGAAGAGCCCAATTTGCCAACCACGATCGGTTCAGCAGGGACTTTCGCGGCGAGTTGCTTGCTCATCATGACCACCGTGACAGATTAAGCTGCTTTATTAGCGGCTTTGATCAGCGTTGCAACGCGATCGGAAACAGTAGCGCCCTGGCCAACCCAGTGAGCGATACGATCCAGATCCAGACGAGTTTCTTCTTCAGCCGCAGATGCGATTGGGTTGAAGAAACCAACGCGCTCAATGAAGCGACCGTTGCGTGCATTACGGCTGTCAGTAACAACAACCTGATAGAACGGACGCTTTTTTGCGCCGTGACGTGCTAAACGAATAGTTACCATAACATCCTCTTGTGTGAATAAAACACCGGGCCCCATCGAGGAACGGAGCCCGGTGTCATATTAAAAGCCCGAAAATTTTACTGATTTCTGGGCGAAAAGCAATCTCTAAAGCGATTTAGCGCCCTGGAAAACCAGGAGGCATCATGCCTTTCATCCCGCGCATCATCTTCGCCATCCCGCCCTTCTTCATTTTCTTCATCATGCGCTGCATGTCGTCGAACTGTTTCAGAAGACGGTTAACGTCCTGCACCTGCATCCCGCAACCCGCCGCGATACGGCGTTTACGTGAACCTTTGATGATTTCCGGATGGGCGCGCTCTTTGAAGGTCATCGAATTGATGATCGCTTCCATACGCACCAGCACCTTGTCATCCATCTGCGCTTTCACGTTGTCAGGAATTTGGCCCATACCCGGCAATTTGCCCATCAGGCTCGCCATGCCGCCCATGTTTTTCATCTGACGCAGTTGTTCAAGGAAGTCGGTGAGGTCAAAGCCGTCACCCTTCTTGAGTTTGTTAGCCAGTTTTTCCGCCTGAGCGCGGTCAACTTTGCTCTCGATATCTTCGATAAGCGACAGCACATCGCCCATGCCGAGGATACGGGAGGCGATACGATCCGGGTGGAACGGCTCCAGCGCGTCGGTTTTTTCGCCAACGCCGAGGAATTTCACCGGTTTGCCGGTGATGTGACGAATCGACAGCGCCGCACCGCCGCGCGCATCACCATCGACCTTCGTCAGGATAACCCCGGTCAGCGGCAGCGCTTCGTTAAACGCTTTCGCGGTGTTCGCGGCATCCTGTCCGGTCATGGCATCGACCACAAACAGGGTTTCAACCGGATTAATCGCGGCATGAACCTGTTTGATTTCGTCCATCATCGCTTCATCGACGTGCAGACGACCGGCAGTATCCACCAGCAGCACGTCGTAGAATTTCAGCTTCGCTTCTTTCAACGCTGCATTAACGATATCGACCGGCTTCTGAGCAACGTCGGACGGGAAGAAATCTACGCCAACCTGCTCGGCCAGGGTTTCCAGCTGTTTAATCGCCGCCGGGCGATAAACGTCCGCAGAAACCACCAGCACTTTCTTCTTGTGCTTTTCGCGCAGGAACTTACCGAGTTTACCGACGCTGGTGGTTTTACCCGCACCCTGCAAGCCAGCCATCAGCACCACGGCGGGTGGCTGAGCGGCCAGGTTAAGCACCTGGTTCTCTTCGCCCATCGCCGAAACCAGTTCCTGACGAACGATTTTGACGAATTCCTGGCCTGGGGTCAGACTCTTGTTAACTTCATGACCTACCGCGCTCTCTTTTACACGGTTGATGAAATCACGGACGACAGGCAGCGCGACGTCAGCTTCCAGCAGCGCCATGCGCACTTCGCGCAGCGTGTCTTTGATGTTGTCTTCAGTAAGGCGTCCGCGACCGCTGATGTTACGCAGCGTACTCGACAAACGATCGGTTAAATTATCAAACATTGTCTCTCGCCTGAGGTGGAAACGTACGGTCGCCACAGCGACACATTCACAGAATTTTGCCGCAGTATAACACGACACCGCACGAGTTGTGATGCAACGGTTGGAGCCTGAGTCACGTAACGTTATACTGCTTCTCTTTCATCACACGCCAATGTCGACATCTCTATGCCTGTTTTTGCCCTGCTCGCGCTTGTTGCCTACTCCATCAGCCTTGCGCTGATCATTCCTGGCCTGCTGCAAAAAAACAGCGGCTGGCGACGTATGGCTATTTTGTCTGCGGTCATCGCCCTGATTTGCCATGCCTTTGCGCTGGAAGCGCGGATCCTGCCCGGCGGTGAGAGTGGACAAAACCTGAGCCTGTTAAACGTCGGTTCGCTGGTGAGCTTGATGATCTGTACGGTGATGACGATAGTCGCCTCGCGCAACCGCGGCTGGCTGCTGCTGCCGATTGTGTATGCCTTTGCATTGATCAATCTCGCCTTCGCCACCTTCATGCCCAATGAGTTCATCACCCATCTGGAAGCGACCCCGGGCATGATGGTGCACATCGGGCTGTCGCTGTTTGCTTACGCGACGCTGATTATCGCGGCACTGTATGCCCTACAGCTGGCGTGGATTGACTATCAGCTCAAGAATAAAAAGCTCGCCTTTAGCAGCGAAATGCCGCCGCTAATGAGCATTGAGCGTAAAATGTTTCACATCACCCAGGTGGGTGTCGTGTTGCTCACTCTGACCCTGTGCACCGGTCTGTTTTACCTGCACAATCTGTTCAGCGTTGAAAATATCGACAAAGCGGTTCTGTCTATTATCGCGTGGTTCGTCTATATCGTGTTGTTATGGGGTCATTATCATGAAGGCTGGCGCGGACGCCGCGTGGTCTGGTTTAACATGGCAGGCGCAGGACTTTTGACGCTGGCCTATTTTGGTAGCCGTGTCCTGCAACAGTTCGCGAGCTAAGACATAAAGGAATCTCCGTTTGGAACATATCTCAACCACAACGCTTATCATCACGCTTGTGGTCATGGTCATTATCTCGGCCTACTTCTCCGGCTCAGAAACCGGGATGATGACCCTCAACCGCTACCGCTTACGCCACATGGCCAAACAGGGCAACAGCGCCGCAAAACGTGTCGAAAAGCTGCTGCGTAAGCCCGACCGTCTGATTAGCCTGGTGCTCATCGGCAACAACCTGGTGAATATTCTCGCCTCTGCACTGGGCACTATCGTCGGGATGCGCCTATATGGTGATGCAGGCGTGGCGATTGCCACCGGTATTCTGACTTTTGTGGTGCTGGTTTTTGCCGAAGTGCTACCAAAAACGATTGCCGCGCTGTACCCGGAAAAAGTGGCCTATCCGAGCAGTTTCCTGCTCGCCCCGCTGCAAATTTTAATGATGCCGCTGGTGTGGTTGCTGAACGCTATCACCCGCATTCTGATGCGCATGATGGGCATCAAAACTGATCACGTGATCAGCGGGGCGCTCAGCAAAGATGAGCTGCGCACCATTGTGAATGAATCGCGCTCGCAAATTTCCCGCCGCAATCAGGACATGCTGCTGTCGGTACTGGATCTGGAAAAGGTCAGCGTTAACGACATCATGGTGCCGCGCAACGAAATCGTCGGGATTGATATCAACGACGACTGGAAATCGATCGTCCGCCAGCTCACCCACTCCCCGCACGGGCGCATTGTGCTCTATCGCGACTCGCTGGATGACACCATCAGCATGCTGCGCGTGCGTGAAGCCTACCGTCTGATGACCGAGAAAAAAGAGTTCACCAAAGAAGTACTGCTGCGCGCAGCGGATGAAATCTATTACGTGCCGGAAGGAACGCCGCTCAGTACCCAGTTGGTGAAATTCCAGCGCAACAAGAAGAAAGCGGGCCTGGTGGTCGACGAGTATGGCGATATTCAGGGTCTGGTGACCGTGGAAGATATTCTTGAAGAGATTGTCGGTGATTTCACCACCTCCATGTCCCCCTCGCTGGCAGAAGAAGTGACCCCGCAAAACGACGGTTCGGTGATTATCGACGGGACGGCCAACGTGCGCGAATTGAATAAAGCCTTTAACTGGCATTTCCCCGAAGATGAGGCCCGCACCATTAACGGCGTGATTCTGGAAGCATTGGAAGAGATCCCGGCGATTGGCACGCGCGTGCGTATCAACCAGTACGATATCGATATTCTCGACGTTCAGGACAATATGATTAAGCAGGTGAAAGTGGTGCCGGTGAAATCGCTTCGGGAAAGCGTTGGGGAATAATTAAGCACCTCTCCCCGGGGCGGGGAGAGGTTAAGCGTTGGAATTACGCCTTCGCTTTCGCGACCGAAACCATCGCCGCGCGAATGGTACGACCGTTCAGGGTGTAACCCTTCTGCATGACCATCAGCACGTTACCCGCCGCCACATCGTCTGACTCGACCATCGCAATGGCCTGATGCACGTTCGGGTCCATCGGCACGTTGGTATCACCCACCACTTCCACGCCGTACTTACGCACCACGTCGAGCATCGATTTCAGGGTCAGTTCAATCCCTTCAACCATCGGCGCGAGATCCGGGTTAGCTTTATCAGCCACTTCCAGCGCGCGATCCAGGCTGTCGATAACCGGCAGAAGATCGTTCACAAACTTCTCAAGTGCAAATTTGTGCGCCTTCTCGACGTCCTGCTCGGTACGACGACGCAGGTTTTCCATCTCGGCTTTGATACGCAACACGCCATCGCGCTCACGGGTCTGTGCTTCGACAAGTTGAGCTTCCAGATTCGCAATTTTTTCATCGCGCGGATCCACCTGCTCAGCCGAAGTCTCAGGCTCCACGGCCTCTACCTCATCGTGCTGGTCCTTGATAATTTCTTCCGGGGCTTGCCCCTCAGGCGTTTTCTGTTCTTTACTACTCATGAATTTCTCCGCGTTTTTTCGTATTCATCTCGCTGACTTCGCTTATTATGGGGATCGTGCTGCGGGATTCAAGGGAAGCAGGCACATTGTCATCATTCATTCGTCACAAGGACCTCCAGAAAATGAACAATCATTTCAAGTGTATCGGTATTGTCGGTCATCCCCGCCATCCTACCGCGCTGACCACACATGAAATGCTGTACCGCTGGTTGTGTACCAAAGGCTACGAAGTGATTGTTGAGCAACAGATTGCTCGCGAGCTGCAATTGAAGAACGTTGCCACCGGGACGCTGGCTGAAATCGGCCAACAGGCAGACCTGGCAGTGGTGGTCGGCGGCGATGGCAATATGCTCGGTGCCGCGCGAACCCTGGCACGCTACGACATCAAGGTTATCGGCATCAACCGCGGTAATCTCGGCTTCCTGACCGACCTCGATCCCGACAATGCGCACCAGCAACTGGCTGACGTACTCGAAGGTCACTATATCACCGAAAAACGCTTCCTGCTTGAAGCCCAGGTGTGTCAGAAAGAGTGCCAGAAACGCATTAGCACGGCGATTAATGAAGTAGTGCTGCACCCGGGCAAAGTGGCACACATGATCGAATTTGAAGTGTATATCGACGAAGTGTTTGCTTTTTCTCAGCGCTCCGATGGCCTGATTATTTCCACGCCAACCGGTTCGACGGCCTACTCTCTCTCCGCTGGCGGACCGATTCTGACGCCTTCTCTGGATGCCATTACCCTGGTGCCCATGTTCCCACACACCCTTTCTGCCCGACCGCTGGTAATCAACAGCAGTAGTACCATTCGCCTGCGCTTTGCGCACCCGCGCACGGACCTGGAAATCAGCTGCGATAGCCAGATTGCACTGCCAATTCAGGAAGGGGAAGACGTATTGATCCGCCGCTGCGACTACCATCTCAACCTTATCCACCCGAAAGACTACAACTATTTCAACACCTTGAGTTCAAAACTCGGTTGGTCAAAAAAATTGTTCTGAAATCAGCTTAGCCTCTTTACTGTATAAAAAACCAGTTTATACTGTATGAAAACACAGTTATGGTTTTTCATACAGGAAGACGACTATGCTGGCACAACTGACCATCAGCAATTTTGCAATCGTACGTGAGCTTGAAATCGATTTTCATAGCGGAATGACGGCCATCACCGGCGAAACCGGGGCCGGTAAATCTATTGCGATTGATGCCCTCGGGCTGTGTCTGGGTGGTCGTGCCGAAGGCGATATCGTGCGCGCCGGTGCCAGCCGGGCCTCCCTCTGCGCCCGCTTCTCCCTGAAAGATACCCCCGCCGCTCAGCGCTGGCTGGAAGCCAATCAGCTTGAGGACGGGCGTGAGTGTTTACTTCGCCGGGTGATCAGCAGCGACGGGCGCTCCCGGGGCTTTATTAACGGCACCGCCGTGCCGCTGTCGCAGCTGCGCGAGCTGGGGCAGTTGCTGATTCAAATCCACGGTCAGCACGCCCACCAGCTGTTGGTTAAACCCGAACATCAAAAAACGCTACTTGATGGCTACGCCGGTGAGTCGGTGCTCACTCAGCGTATGGCGGAACATTACCGTCAATGGCATCAAAGCTGCCGCAACCTGGCCCAGCACCAACAGCTCAGCCATGAACGTATCGCGCGCGCCGAACTGCTTCAGTATCAGTTGAAAGAGCTGAATGAATTCCAGCCGCTGGTGGGTGAATTTGAGCAAATTGACGAAGAGTACAAGCGCCTCGCCAACAGTGGCCAGCTAATCAGCACTAGCCAGCAGGCGCTAAATCTGTTGGCAGATGGTGAAGACGCCAATCTGCAAAGCCAACTTTACAGCGCCCGTCAACTGGTGGGCGAACTAACCAGTATGGACGCTAAACTTTCCGGCGTGCTCGAGATGCTGGAAGAAGCCGCCATTCAGTTGAGCGAAGCTAGCGATGAGCTGCGTCACTATTGCGAGAGTCTCGACCTCGATCCCAACCGCCTGTTTGAGCTGGAACAACGCATCTCACGCCAGATGTCACTGGCACGGAAGCACAATGTCACCCCAGAAGAGTTGCCGGTGTTTTATCAGTCCCTGCTCGACGAACAGCAGCAGCTTGACTGCCAAGCCGACTCTGCGGAAACGCTGAGCCTGGCGGTGAGCAAACACCACCAGCAGGCGCTGGAAACCGCCCAGCAGCTGCATGCTCTGCGTGTCGCTAGCGCAACAGAATTAGCCGGGCTGATAACCGACAGCATGCACTCACTCTCAATGCCACACGGCAAGTTCACCATTGATGTCTGCTTCGAAGAAAACCATCTGACGGCAGAAGGCGCAGACAGCATTGAGTTCCGGGTCACCACCAACCCAGGGCAGCCGTTGCAGCCGATTGCCAAAGTGGCCTCCGGCGGTGAGCTGTCCCGTATTGCCCTGTCGATTCAGGTGATCACGGCGCGTAAAATGGAAACCCCGGCACTGATTTTCGATGAAGTCGACGTGGGTATCAGCGGCCCGACGGCAGCAGTGGTCGGCAAACTTCTGCGCCAGCTTGGCGAGTCCACACAGGTAATGTGCGTCACCCACCTGCCGCAGGTGGCGGGCTGTGGCCATCATCATTTCTACGTCAGCAAAGAAACTGACGGCGCGATGACCGAAACGCACATGCAGCCGCTTGATAAGCGTGCCCGTTTGCAGGAACTGGCCCGTCTGCTCGGTGGCAGCGAAGTCACCCGTAATACGCTGGCAAATGCCAAAGAGTTGCTGGCGGCATAAACTTTTTCGGTAACTCAGGGTCATAGACAACAACAAAACGCCACAAGACCAGTTTCAATGTCCGGCAAGGTCTATTATCATCGGCATATGACAATTGAGCCGTGAACTGCTCAGGCCCGAAAAGGAATGAAATCACTATGCGCTGTAAAATGCTGACTGCTGCCGCAGCGGTTCTTCTGATGTTGACCGCAGGCTGTTCCACTCTGGAGCGAGTGGTTTACCGTCCTGACATCAACCAGGGTAACTATCTGGCACCTAACGACGTCGCAAAAATTCGTGTCGGCATGACACAACAGCAGGTTGCCTATGCACTGGGCACCCCGATGATGTCCGATCCGTTCGGAACGAATACCTGGTTCTACGTGTTCCGTCAGGAACCGGGCCATGAGAAGGTAACTCAGCAGACGCTGACGCTGACCTTCAACAGCAGCGGTGTGCTGACTAACATCGACAACAAACCGGCGCTGACCAAGTAATTCAGCCCGCTACAGACGAAAAAAAAGCGCTCATTGAGCGCTTTTTTATTTTGCGGATTTCTCTGCCCGCTGGCGACGCAGCGCTTTCGGGTCAGCAATCAGCGGACGGTATATTTCTACCCTGTCGCCGTCATGCACCCGATCCTGCAATTTGACTGCCCTGCTCCAGATGCCGACTTTGTTGCTACTCAAATCGATCTCCGGGCGCAACTTCATCACCCCGCTGGCAACTATCGCCTGCTCAACGGTGGCACCTTCGTCCAGAGAAACCTTTTGCAGGTACTGCTTTTGCGGCAAAGCGTAAACCACTTCTACGGTGAGCTTAGGCGACACTGTAAACCTCTTTGGCACGCACCGTGAAGGCCTGCACCATGTTCGAGGCCAGCTCTTTGAAGATCCGACCAAACGCCATTTCTATCAGCTTATTGGTGAACTCAAAATCGAGGTTGAATTCAATTTTACAGGCGTCCTGGCTAAGCGGGGTAAACGTCCAGCCGCCGATCAGTTTCTTGAACGGGCCATCCACCAGATGCATCAAAATGCTCCGGTTGCTGGTCAGCGTATTGCGGGTGGTAAAGGTTTTACTAATCCCCGCTTTGGATACGTCAACCGCCGCCGTCATTTGCGACGGTCCGGCCTCCAGTACACGACTCCCGGTGCAACCGGGTAAAAATTCAGGATACGCATCCACATCATTCACGAGTTGGTACATCTGTTCCGCGCTGTAAGGTACAAGCGCAGTACGACTAATCTGAGGCATAGCAATTTCCACTCACTGTCATCGCGCAAATAATATCATTTATCGGGTGTTAAAAAAAACGCTGTGCCGCAACTCGTGCTAAGATAGCTCATTGCGCCTCGCGGGAGGATTGAGGCAATGTACAGAAAAGATGACTTCAGGACACCATGACTAAGAAAAAATCTAACAAACCTGGATCAGCCACTATCGCGCTGAATAAACGCGCCCGTCACGAATATTTTATCGAAGATGAGTATGAAGCGGGACTGGCCCTGCAGGGCTGGGAAGTTAAATCCCTGCGTGCGGGTAAAGCCAACATCAGCGATAGCTACGTTATCCTACGAGACGGTGAAGCCTTCCTGTTTGGGGCGAACTTCACGCCGCTGGCCGTCGCCTCAAGCCACTACGTGTGCGACCCTACTCGTACCCGTAAGCTGCTGCTCAACCAACGCGAACTCGATAGCCTGTTTGGCTCGATCAATCGCGAAGGTTACACCGTCCTCGCGCTCTCCCTTTACTGGAAAAATGCCTGGTGTAAGGTAAAGATTGGCGTGGCCAAAGGTAAGAAACAGCACGACAAACGTTCCGACCTGAAAGATCAGGAATGGGCGCGCGATAAAGCCCGCATCATGAAACATGCCGGACGCTAACAGTCGTTAGTCTGAAACAATCCCGACAACGGTGACTCACCTCGTCGGGATTGTTGCATATAGGGTACGACGAACTTTTATGACACCGCGTATTCTACAGGTGCAACCCTTCTTTTTCCCGTTTAATAAACTTTCCGGCAATACTCCACGTTAATAATTCAGTAGAAGGTAACTTTCTTTATTTTGCACAGGATATATCATGTAATCCTGTGCCTACTTATTATGGATTATTATTTAACATGAGACTGGACTCTCTGAGATCACTTTTAAGCGCAGTAGTGAAAAGAAAACTGAGAGATTTATCACACTCACCAAGCGTGCAAACCATTAGAGATGGTAACCATTCTCACTATTCCCCTGCAAAGTACACCTTCGCTGACGGCAGCACAATCTTCTATATATCAACACATTAAACTCCAACAACAGCACACCTCTACTGGAAGCTTTTGCACGCAGGTCGGATCACCTGGAGAAAAAAGAACTAATTGTTCACTTTTGCTAAAGCTCACTTAACCTCTGCTTAATTTGCACAATCTTTCGTTCCTGTCTATATCATGATCAGTACCCAGCAAATTTAAGCTGATAAAAAACAGGGGTTTTCATCCCGTAATAATTCGTCCGTATTCCGGTAACGACCATTTTTTATTTCCTGCATTGACGGGCAATGGATTTGTGCGCCCGAAATTTAAGACAAGGGCAACCCCATTTGAGGCATTAACTGCGGGAATACGTTTTATCGTGCGGCGCTTACCTTGCTTGCATAAACGGTAGTACCACTTTCTTTGAATGGAGTGATAACCATGCGTCCTTTTTCTATCATTTCTGAATTGACTGGCGTCACCAGCAATGTCGAAGCCACAGAAGTTACCCTTTCTGCACCGTCCGTGGTAAAGCTTCAGCTTGAGCGATCGGATATCGCCTCTATCACGCGATCCGGCCAGGACATGGTTATCAAGCTTCACTCAGGCGAAACCCTGACTATTCATAATTTTTATACTGAGTATCCGCAGGGTACCAACCAGCTGGTGCTTGAAGACAGCCATGGCGCATTGTGGTGGGTAGAAGACACCGCCGGTGATTTTCATTTCCAACAAATCGATAATCTTGACGGCTTCATGGTTGCCGAAGGGCATTCCGACGGTGGTGCTATCTGGCCCTGGGTTCTGGGCGGTGTTGCGGTAGCCGCAGGGATTGGCATTGCAGCCGGAAGCGGCGGCGGTGGTGGCGGTGGCGGTTCCGATGACAATTCTGGCAACGGAAGTGGTAATGGAGATGGAGACGGGAACGGGAACGGAAACGGCGGCGGTGATAACGGCGGAGATGGTGATGGCGATGGAGGAACCGGCGGCAATGGCGGCAATGGCGGGGGCAGCACGGCAGACACAACACCGCCTACCGCACCAACCAATCTCACTGTTTCCCCTGATGGCACCACGCTGACGGGTAAAGCCGAGCCAGGCAGCACCGTTGTAGTCAAAGGCCCGGACGGGACCATCATCGGTAAAGGCACCGCGGGCAGCGATGGCAGCTTTACGATTGTTCTCGATAAACCGCAGATCAGCGGGGAACAGCTGACCGTTGATGCCACCGATAAAGCGGGTAATACCGGTCCGAATGCCGAAGTAACGGCCCCGAATATCGATTTGCCTGCCACGCCGGTTATTCTCAGCGCGCTGGACGATCACGGCGCTACGCCAACCCCTCTGGGCAATAATCAGATAACCAATGACAACACGCCGTTGTTAAAAGGCACCGGCACCGCTGGCAGCACGGTACATATTTTCCAGGACGGACATCAGATTGGCACCGCCCTCGTCGGCAGCGATGGCACCTGGAGCTTTGCCATCACCAACGCTTTATCGGAGGGCGTCCATTCCTTTACCGCAATTGCCTTCAACCTGAAGGGTCATAGCCTGGAGTCCACCCACTTCACGCTGACCATCGACACCGTTGCGCCAGATGCGCCACAGCTTTCTGCCGTCACCGACGATGTGCAGACCATTGTCGGCCCGCTGCAAAGCGGTTCGCTCACCGATGATGCCCGGCCCACGCTGAGCGGCAAGGGTGAAGTGGGCGACACCATCACCGTCTATGATGGGCAGACCAAACTGGGCACCACCACCGTCGATGCTAGCGGCAACTGGACCTTTACCCCGTCGCAGCCTTTGGCTGACGGTCCACACACGCTGGTTATCACCCAAACCGACCCGGCCGGGAATGTCAGCGGTAACACGCTGTCGCCGACGTTCACCGTCGATACAACCCCGCCGAACCCGGCCCAAATTACCGATGTGGCCGAAAACGGCGCGACCGTCACCGGGACCGCAGAAGCTGGCAGTACGGTGTCGATATACGACAGTAACAACGTCCTGCTGGGATCGGTGGTGGTGGGCAGCAACGGGGAATTCACCGTCACGCTCAACCCGGCACAAACGCAGGGCCAGTCGCTTGAAGCGCGCATTCAGGATGCCGCCGGGAACGTCGGGCAGCCAACCGACTTCACCGCCTCAGATTCCGGCTTCCCGGTTCAGCCAATTATCGTTACCGTCACGGATGATTTTGCACCATCAACCGGGACCGTCCCCCGCGGTGGAGACACCAACGACAATACGCCGACGCTCACCGGGACCGCCGAACCGAACGCCATCATCACCATCAGCGATAACGGCACTCCTTTGGCCCCGCCAGTGACCGCGGATGCCAATGGCGACTGGAGCTTTACACCGCTGGTGCCGCTCACCGATGGCGATCACGCCTTTACCGCAACCGCCACAAACACTGCCGGAACCAGCGGGCCGTCGACTTCCTTCACCGTGGATATCGATACCCTGCCGCCAACGCTGAGCAATCTGGCGGTGGTCGGCCAGGGTCAAACCCTGACCGGGATGACCGAAGCGGGCAGCACCGTGGTGGTGAAAGACAGCCTGGGCACCCAGCTTGGGACCGCCACCGCCGATCAGAATGGTAATTTCTCCATCACCTTGAGCACGCCGAAAACCAACGGTGAATCACTGACGGTGAGCGTGACCGACAAAGCCGCTAACGTCGGCGTTCCAGAAACATTTAACGTGCCGGATATCACCGCCCCGAATCCACCGAGCGGTCTGGTGGTCACGCCTGATGGCCTGCACGTCACCGGCCAGGCAGAGCCGAACAGCAGCATCACCATTACCGACGGCAACGGCAACGTGATAGGCACCGGTACAACTAACGGCAGCGGAAACTTTGTCGCAACCTTAGACACGCCGCAGCTTAACGGTCAGGGCTTACTGGCGATAGCCACCGACGCGGCAAATAATCCAAGCCAGCCCGCCAGCGTGGTAGCACCAGACACCACTGCCCCGGATGCGCCATCGAACCTGAACGTCAACGCCAACGGGACGCAACTGACGGGTAATGCCGAAGCCGGAAGCACGGTTATCGTGAAAGATCCGGATGGCAACGTGGTTGGCACTGGCAAAGCGGATCCTGCAGGCCACTTTACGCTGACGCTGACGCCTGCCCAGGATAACGGTGAAACGCTGGCGGTGACCGCGACCGATCTGGCCAACAACACCAGCCAGCCCGGCTCGGCCCTCGCGCCGGATATCTCCGCCCCGGATCAACCGATTATCTTGCAGGTGGCTGACGACGTACCGGGTATCGTCGGGGCTCTTAATAGCGGAGACACCACCAACGACTCACAGCCAACACTCACGGGTAAAGCCGAAGCGGGCTCCACGGTGCAGGTCTATGAGAACGGTAATCTGCTCGGCAATGCCATCCTCGACGGCAATGGCAACTGGAGTTTCACCCCTGGCAGCCCGCTGTCTGAAGGCAGCCATCAGTTTATTGTGAAATCCACCGACGCGGGCGGTAACAGCAGCAGCTCTGCGCCGTTCAACGTTCTGGTCGACACCGTGGCTCCGCAAGTTCCGGCCATTACGCTGGTGAATGACGATGCTCCGGGGATCCTCGGTCCTGTCGCCAATACCGGGCTGACCAATGACAGCACGCCAACCATTAGCGGCACCGGCCAGCCTGGCTCGGTGGTACATCTGTTTGATAACGGTGGATTTGTCGCTGATATCACGGTCACGCCTACCGGCACCTGGAGTTACACCTTTACCACGCCGCTCACGGGGAACGCTCATTCGTTGACCGTGAATGCCAGCGATGACTATGGCAATACCTCGGCCGACTCGGCGGCCTGGACCTTTACCCTGGATACCTCCGCGCCGAACGTTCCTGTCTATACCGATGTGACCAATAGCGGTGGAACGTCGATTGATACCGGACAACTGACCAACGAAACCCAACCGCACCTGAGCGGGAGCGGCGATGTCGGTTCGGTGATTACGATTTACGACAACGGCGTCGCCATCGGCCAGGTGACGGTTGATGGTCTCGGCGAGTGGGAGTTCACGCCCCCCTTACCGCTGGCAGACAATAAAACGCATATTCTGACCGCCACGGCCACGGATGAAGCAGGCAACGAAAGCGCCCCGGCAAGCTATACCTTGATTGTGGATGCCACTGCGCCTGATGCACCGATTATTGTGTCGGCCACCATAGAAGGCAGCAACGGCGATATTGTGCTGGCGAACGGCAGCGTGACCAAGGAGACGGAACCGTTGCTGAGCGGTAACGCCGAACCTAATTCCTCCGTCACGCTGTACAACAACGGCGCATTCCTGGCGACGGTGCCGACCGACGGCAACGGCGCGTGGAGTTATTTACCGGGAACCGGCCTGACCGAAGGGCTGCATGTCATTACCGCCACCGCCACTGACGCCGCAGGTAACACCAGCGCGCTCTCCGGCGGCTTCTCGGTGCAAATTGATCTCACCGCCCCCGGCATCCCCGCTGCCCCACTGGTTACGGATAATGTCTTGCCGGTGGTCGGCAACATCGCCGATAACGGTTCTACCAACGACACAACCCCCACCTTCAGCGGAACGGGTGAAGTGGGCAGCACCATCACGATTTACAACGGCACGGATATCCTGGGTACTGCTCTCGTCAACGAGAGTGGCAACTGGAGCTGGACACCTGGCTCCCCGCTCCCCCTGCCGAGTTACGTCATTACCACTACCGCCACCGACCCCGCAGGCAATACCAGTGCGCATTCGCCATCGGTCAGTTTCACGATTGACACCGATGTTCCGAACGCGCCGGTTATCAGCTATGCCGAGGATGACGTTGGCCTGCCGGTCCAGGTCACCACTGGCGGGACCACCGACGACAACACGCCGGTTCTGCACGGCACTGCCGAAATCGGCAGCACGGTAAGCATTTTTAATGGCAGCTCCCTGGTGGGAACCGCCGTTGCGGATAGCTCCGGGAACTGGTCTTTGGCACTCGGTACGCTGACTGACAACACCTACACCTTCACCGCGGTGGCGACCGACAAAGCGGGCAACCCGAGCGGCGCATCAAACTCGTTCACCCTGACCGTCGATACCGAGGTTCTTCTGCCGCCAGTCGTGGAGCAGATCGTCGATAACGTGGGCGTGATTCAGGGGAATTTGACCAACGGGATGTTTACCGATGACCAGACGCTGGTGATATCCGGCACCGGTCAGAATGGTACCACCGTAGTGATCTACGATAACGGCGTCGAATTGGGTACGGCGGTTGTCAGCAACGGGCAATGGTCGTTCCCGACCCCGACGCTGACGGTCGATCCGCTGACGGAAACGCAGCACAGCTTTACCTTCACGACCCGAGACGGGGGTGAGGAAACGGCCCCGACCGCACCGATTGTGATCACGGTGGATGTTGCTCCCCCTGCCGACCCTGTGGTTAATCTGGTCTCGCCGGACGGTACCAATGTGAGCGGAACGGCGGAAGCCAACTCGACGGTGATCATCAAGAACGCCGCGGGAGATGTGATTGGTCAGGGCGCAGCAGATGCAGGCGGTAACTTCAACGTCACCCTCTCTCCGGCGCAAACCGGCGGACAAACGCTGACCGCTATCGATCAGGACCGGGCGGGCAATCAGAGTGGTGGTGTCGATTTCACCGCCTCTAACTCTGGTCTGCCGGATGTGCCAGTGATCACGCAGATCCTCGATAACGTCGATCCTGTAACCGGTGCGATCGCCGCTGGCGGTAGCACCGACGACACCACGCCAACCCTGAGCGGCACCGCCGATGCCAACGCCACCGTACATATTTACATCGACGGCAATCCCATTGAAGCAGGCAGCGTTGTCGCGAACGGCAGTGGTAACTGGAGCTTCACCATCCCTGCCGACTTGCTGGAAGGGACGCACAGCTTTACGGTCTCGGCCAGTAACGGCCAGGGCACCGGGGGGCTTTCTGCGCCAACGACCATTACCGTCGATTTAACCGCCCCGCTGGCACCGTTCATCACCGATGCCACCGACGACGTTCCGGCCAACGTAGGCACCCTGGGCAGCGGACAGTTGACCAATGACCTGCGCCCAACGCTGAACGGGATAGGCGAACCGAATGCTACCATCACCGTTTACGATAACGGGGTGGAAATTGGCACCGCCACCGCCAACGGCAGCGGGAACTGGAGCTTTACGCCGACGGCAGATCTCACCAGCACCTCGCATGACTTCACGGTGACCGCAACGGATGCCGCCGGACATACCGGGCCACTTTCCGGGATCTTCACGCTGAACATTGATGCGGTCGCCCCGACTAACCCGGCGATCACCTCCGTGGCGAACGACAACGGTACGCTGCCGGTGGCGATCCCATCGGGTGGTGCAACCAACGATACCCAGCCGCTTATCGGCGGCACCGGGGAAATCGGCAGCACCATTACCGTGTATGACAACGGGACCGTGCTCGGCACCGCCACAGTGGACGGATCCGGTAACTGGAGCTTGCCAGCCCCGACGGCACTGGTCGAAGGCGCGCATAACCTGACCGTTACCGCGACGGATGCGGCGGGCAATACCACGGCACAGTCAGCCCCATTCCCGATTGTTATCGACACCGCCCCACCAGCCGTACCGACGCTGCTGACGGTGGTCGACGATCAGCCGGGTGTCACCGGGCCGCTGGTTAACGGGCAATTGACCAACGACACCACCCCAACCCTCAACGGGCGCGGGGAAGCAGGCGCGACCATTAAAGTCTTCTCCGATGGCGTGCTGGTCGGCAGCGGCACGGTGGATGGAACCGGGGCGTGGAGCGTGACGCCAACCACGCCGCTAACCAACGGGACACATCTGCTGACCGTCAGCCAAACCGATCCGGCGGGGAACGTCAGCGCTGCCACTGGCGGTTTCACCGTCAATGTGGATGCCACCGTGCCTGTCGCACCGGTTATCACCTCGGTGGCGGACAACACCGCCCCGGTAATTGGCGTGGTGCCCAACGGCGGCAGTACCAACGAAACCCATCCTGCCATTAGCGGTACTGGCGAAGCGGGTTCCACCATTACACTGTACAACGGCGCGGCGGTTCTCGGCACCACCACCGTTAACGCGGGGGGCAACTGGAGCTTTACCCCCACCACCGCGTTGACCAGCGGCACCTGGACTATCACCGCGACCGCCACCGATGCAGCGGGCAATACCGGCCCAGCATCTGACATTCGCAGCTTTACCGTCGATACCGCCGCGCCCACCATCCCGACCATCACCACGGTGTTTGACGATCAGGGCCCGGTCACAGGCAATCTGACCTCCGGGGCAGTGACCGACGATGCCCGCCCGGCGATCAGCGGCACCAGCGAAGCCAACGCCTCCGTCAAAATTTACGATGGTGGTAATCTGGTGACCACGGTCACCGCTGACGGCAACGGGGCATGGAGCTGGACCCCGACCAGCGCCCTGACACAGGGGAGCCATCTCATCACGGTGACCGCGACTGATGCAGCGGGCAACGTTAGCTTAAGCTCCAACAGCTTTACCTTCGTGGTTGACTCGCAGGCTCCGCTCGCGCCGGTGATCACCTCACTTACCGATGATGTCACCCCGGTCACCGGGCCAATCGTCAGCGGCCAAAGCACCAACGACAGCACCCCAACCCTGAGCGGAACGGCGGAAGTCGGTGCCACAGTGAACATCTACGATGGCACCACTCTGGTCGGCACCACCACTGCCGATGCGCAGGGCAACTGGATTGTCACCACCTCCACGCTGGGCGACGGGCCACACACCCTGACCGCCAAAGCTACGGATGCGGCGGGCAACCTCGGCCCATCATCGGCTGGCTTTGCCATCACTATCGATACCTCAGCTCCAGTGGTTCCGGTGTTGCAGACGGTATCCGATGATGTGACCGGCGGCGTGGTCGGCACTTTGACCAACGGTCAGCTCACCAATGACAACAAACCGACGCTGACCGGCACCGCCGAAGCGGGCAGCACGGTCAGTATTTACGATGGTTCAACCTTGCTTGGCACCACCGTCGCGACGGGCGGCAGCTGGAGCTTCACGCCGGGCACTGCGCTTACCGATGGCTCGCATACGTTGACCGTGACCGCCACCGATGCCGCGGGCAACATCAGTCCGGCAACCGGCAGCTTCGCAATTGTGGTCGATGCCACCCTGCCGGTGACGCCCGTCATCACCACTATCGTCGACGATGTGCCAAATATTGTTGGCGCAGTGGGCAATGGGCAGCCAACCAACGACACCCTGCCAACGCTAAACGGCACGGCGGAAGCCAACAGCACCGTGCGCATTTACGATAACGGGGCGCTGGTTACCACCGTCACCGCCAATGGTTCAGGGAACTGGGCCTGGACGCCAACCACCGCCCTGGCTCAGGGCAGTCACAGCTATACCGTGACCTCCACCGATGCGGCGGGTAACCTCAGCGCCACTTCGGGAGCTGCCGCAATTGTGGTGGATACCGTGGCCCCAGGCGCACCAACCAACCTGGCGGCGAACAGCACCGGGACACGCATTACCGGCACCGCCGAAGCCAACAGCACCGTGACCATCACCAGCAGTACTGGCACGGTTCTGGGAACCGCCACCGCCGACGGCACCGGGGCCTTTACGGTCAACATTTCCCCGGCGCAAACCAGCGGTCAGCCGCTGCTGGCCTTCGCTCAGGATAAAGCGGGCAACGTCGGGGGATCCACGCCGTTCACCGCGCCGGACACCCGCCTGCCGGATGCGCCAACCATCACCAGCGTGGTGGATGACGTCGCCAACTACACCGGGGCGATTGCCAACGGTCAATTGACCAACGACCCAACGCCGACCCTCAGCGGCGTGGCGCAGGCTAACTCGACGGTCAATATCTACAACAACGGTACGCTGTTGGGCACCACTACCGCGAATGCCAGCGGCGCATGGAGCTTCACCCCAACCGCCAACATGACCGAAGGCAGCCACGCCTTTACAGCCACGGCAACCAATGCCAACGGAACGGGTGCAGCCTCGTCATCCATCAGCATTAACATTGATACCACCGCCCCATCGGCACCGGGCATCACCATCAGCGCCGACGGCAGCACCCTCAGCGGGACAGCGGAAGCTAACAGCACCGTGACTATCACCCTGCCGAACGGCGCGGGCACCTTGACCGCCACCGCAGGCAGCGATGGTAACTGGACGCTCACCCTGCCGGTTCGCCAGATTGAAGGCCAACTGTTAACGGCCACTGCTACCGATGTCGCCGGGAATACCTCCGGCCCTGGCTCGGTGACAGCGCCATCTCTGCCACTGTCGGCGGGGGATAACATCACCAACCTGGCGCTGACCTCCACCGCGACCACCACCACCGAGCATCTCACCGACTACGGCTTGCTGCTGGTCGGGGCGCTCGGCAACGTGGCGTCGGTACTGGGGAACGACACCGCACAGGTGACGTTCAACATCGACAACGGCGGCTCCGGGGATGTCACCATTGATGCAGCCGCCACCGGGATCGTGCTGTCTCTGCTCTCGACGCAGGAAATCGTGGTGCAGAGATTCGATACCGCCAGCGGGTCATGGCAGACCTTCATCAACACCAGTAATCCGGATTTCGCCAACCTGCTGACCCTGACCGGCAGCGGCGTAACGCTGAATCTGACCGGCCTTACCGGCGGGCAATATCGCGTCCTGACCTACAACTCAAGCCTGCTGGCGACCGGGTCTTACACCAGCCTTGAGGTGGACGTGCATAAAACCAGCGCTGGATCGGTCAGCGGCCCGACCACGGAAACCGGGAACGTTATCACCGATCAGGATCCGACCGGCGGGCTGGATAATGCCCCAGCTGGCACCACGGTGACGCAGGTGACCAACGCCAACGGCATCGTGACCACGGTCGGCGCAGGTGGAGCGGATATCGTTGGGCTGTACGGCACGCTGCACATTAACCAGGACGGGAGCTACACCTACACCCTGACTAACACCTCAGCGGCGGTGCTCGGTCATAAAGAGAGCTTCACCTACACCATTACCCACAACGGCGTCAGCGATTCGGCGCAGCTGGTGGTGACCCTCGGCCCGGTTCCGCCAGCCAGTACCGTGGTTACCGCCGATGACAGCGCTTCGCTGGTGTTCAACACCGACGTGGAAGCAGTCAATAACGGGGCGTCGTCGCAGTCGGGCTTTACGGTGGTGGGCGTCGGTCTGGGCAACGTGTTGAGCCTCGACGTGCTCGCCAACATGAGCAACCCTATCAAGTTTGATGTGGAAGATGGCAGCACCCGCACCATGACGCTGCAATCGTCGGTGGGCGGGGTGGCGCTGGCCTCAACCTTTGACCTTTACATCTACCGCTTCAACGATGTCACCCAGCAGTACGAGCAGTATCAGATACAGAAAGGCTGGCTGAACGCGCCGCTGCTCGGTGGCCAGTCGAGCCAACTGACCCTGACTCTGCCCGGCGGCGAATACGTGTTCCTGTTGAATACCGCCAGCGGTGTGACCGCGCTGACCGGTTATACCCTCAACATTTTGCAGGATCACACCTACGCGGTGGACAGCCTCACCGCCAGCACGACGGGGAATGTGCTGGGCAACGATGTGCTGCCAGCCGGGGCGCTGCTGACCGAAGTGAACGGCGTGGCAGTGTCGCCGACCGGCACCACCACCATTAATGGGCTGTATGGCACGCTGACCATTAATGCCCAAGGGAATTACACCTACACCCTGAAAAACGGTGTCGGGGCCGATGGCATCAAAACCCCGGACAGCTTCGTCTACACCGTGAAAGCGGCGAACGGCGATACCGACACGGCGTCGCTGAACATCACCCCAACACCACACGCCCTGGATGCGGTAAACGACACCAGCGCTGTGATGGCGGTCAGTACGGCGCACAGTACCGGGACATATAGCGATCTGAGCGTGGGCTCAGCGCAATGGAACAACCCGTTGATTGGCACCGGGTCAGGCAGCGGTAGCGGCAACTTTACGGTTGATGCCAATACCCTGTTGCAGGGCGCAACGCTGCATTTCAACATTGCCAGCGCCCTGGCTCTGGCGGGACTGAGCGGCACCTGGTCGATAACGCAGAACGGCAGCGTTATTCAGAATGGTACCTACAGCGGAACGAACACTAACATCAACATTGCCGACCTCGGGGCCGGGAGCTACACCCTGAACTTCACCGGCACCACCAGCGGGATAGGTATACTCGGCTCGTACACGGTAACGCCAACCGTGACCGGGACGTCGGTTAACCTGGATAACTACATCTCGAACAACGCCAATACCGTCCACGGCAATATCTTCGACGGGACCGACGCTGCCGGGGCCACCGATCAGCTGGCAAGCGTGCATACCACCCTGAGCATCACCGGTGCGGGCAGCAGTACCGCCTCGCTGGATCCTGCGGCGAGTGCCAGCAGTGCCACGGTGTTGGGCAAGTACGGCTCGCTGCAATTTAACCTCGATGGCTCATACACCTACACCCTGAACAACGGCGTGGCCGTATCGTCGATAAACAGCAAGGAGACCTTCACCTACACCCTGAACGATCACAATGGTCATACCGATACCGCGACCCTGACCATCAATATGAATCCGCAGATGGCCAGCACCGGTCAGCATGACGTTCTAACCGGATCTGCCTACGGCGATACGTTGATTTATCACCTGCTGAAAGGCAGCGACGCGACCGGGGGGAACGGTAACGACGAATGGACCAACTTTAACCTCGCTCAGGGCGACAAAATCGATCTGCGCGAACTGTTAACCGGCTGGGATCACCAGGCGTCTACGCTCGGGAATTTCATCCAGGTCAACACCAACGGGTCTAACACGGTGATTTCAGTCGACCGTGACGGCACCGGCTCCACCTATCACTCAACGGCTTTAATCACCCTGGACAGCGTCCAGACCAACCTGACGGAACTGCTGCAACAGAACCACATTATTACCGGCTAGTCACAACAGCCCCGGGGGTTACGGCTCCCGGGGCAAAAAACAGCAACATGTCGTGATTTTTAAAAGGGATAGAAAATGGGAAGAAGAGCGCCTGTCGCATTATTGCTGGCATTCCACCTCTGTTCCATTCAGGTGTATGCCGAAGATGAGCCACAAACTATCAGTTCTGAAGGACTGGCCAACGAGCAAGGATTACCGTCGCTCGATGGCTCCGCCGCTGAACTTCCCCTGAGTACCGCCGCACCCGGCACGCTGACGCTGGGTAACGCCGTGAATCGCTCGGTTAACTGGCACCCGGCTATCCGGGAGGCGATCGGTAAACTGCAGTCACAAAACGAGCAGATAAACGTCGCCAAATCGAAGTATTACCCGCAGATAAGCGCGGGCATGAACAACGGTTACAGCAATACATACACCAACAACGGCTACAGCCCGTCGCTGGTGCTGTCGCTTTCGCAAATGCTGTATGACTTCGGCAAAGTATCAAGCCAGGTGCGAGCCGAAACCGCCGGAGCTGCGCAGGAGCAGGCCAACGTGCTGCTGAGTATCGACAATGTCGCCCACGATACCGCCGTCGCCATGGTGCAGGTGCAGTCCTGGCAGCAGATGGTGGAGGCCGCCAAAGCACAGCTGAATGCGCTCAACGGTATCGGCAAGCTCACCGAACAGCGCAACGATGAAGGGGCGACTTCCCTTTCGGATGTGGTGCAAACCAATGCCCGCATCGAATCCGCCCGCTCACAAATGGTGCAGTATCAGGCCAATCTCGAGAGTTCAGAGGCCAACCTGATGACGCTGCTGGGTTGGAATACGCTGAACGATATCAGCAGTGATTTTCCGGCGAAGCTTGAACAGAGTTGCATGATGGCGAAACCGGAAGACCGGCTGGTGCCGTCGGTGCTTGCCGCCTGGGCTGGGGCCAGTGCCGCACAGGCCAATCTGGATTACGCCAACGCACAAATGACCCCGACCATCTCGCTGGAGCCATCGGTTCAGCATTACCTCAACGACAAATATCCGAGCAATGAGGTGCTGGATAGAACGCAATATTCGACCTGGGTGAAGGTCGAAATGCCGATTTATCAAGGGGGCGGCCTCACTGCCCGACGCGATGCCGCCAGCCATGCGGTGGAGTCGGCGCAGTCCACTATCCAGCGCACCCGGCTCGACGTCCGCCAGAAACTGCTGGAAGCCCGCAGTCAGTCGCTGAATCTCGCCAGCGCGTTGCAGATTTTGCGCCGCCAGCAGCAGCTCAGTGAACGCACCCGCGAACTGTATCAACAGCAGTATCTCGACCTGGGTTCTCGCCCGTTATTGGATGTGCTTAACGCCGAACAGGAAGTCTATCAGGCGCGCTTTGCAGAGCTGCAAACGCAGAGCCAGCTCCATCAGCTACAGCTTGACTGCCTGTATAACACCGGCACGATACGCCAGGCTTTTGGCTTAAATAATCGCAGCATTCAGTCCGTGGAGATCCAGCCATGACCCGTGCCGCTCCTCCTGTTGAAGAACTCATTAGCGATCGCGCCCTCAGCAACTGGGCGCTGGCTATCGGACACGTTGCCGCCCACTATCGGGTGGTCTGTTCGCCGGGCGCGATTCAGGCCAATGCCCCGTGGTTTAAAGGCAAAAATCGCACGCCGGCACTGACGCAGCTTGCGCGTCAGGCCGGGCTCTCATTCCACCTGCTCACCCTGACCGAACACGCGTTCAGCCAATGGCGACTGCCGGTGGTGGCGGAACTCGAAGATGGCCAGTTGGCGGTCATCGAGCACTTCAACGGCGACGATGCGGTCGACGTGTTCATGATTGACGGCGACAGCGAAAGCAACCGGGTGGTTGCCAGCGAACTGTTGTCATCGGTGAAATACGTTGCCGCCCTGCGTCCGCTCTCGGCGCTGAAGGACAGCCGCGTCGATGCCTACGTATCCCGCTTCAGCCCCGACTGGATGAAGGGGCTGGTGTTACAGGATTTGCGGCCCTACATCCCGGTGATGATCGCCGCATTTCTGGTGAACGTCCTGTCACTGGCCGGGATCGTCTTTTCGATGCAGGTCTACGACCGGGTGATCCCGGCGCAGTCCTACCCGACACTGTATGTGCTGGCAACCGGGGTGCTTATCTCGGTGATATTCGGCTTCCTGCTACGGGAGGCGCGAACCCACATCATGGACGTGCTCGGCAAACGCGCCGACATGCGTATTTCTGACCGGGTGTTCAGCCACGCCCTACGGCTGCGGAACAGCGCGGTGCCGCGATCCACTGGCAGCTTTATTTCCCAACTGCGCGAGCTGGAACAAATCCGCGAGATGATCACCTCCTCGACCCTTTCCACACTGGTCGATTTACCGTTCTTCTTCTTGTTTGTAATAGTGCTGGGGATCATCGCCCCGCAGCTGTCGTGGATAGCCCCGGTGGCCGCGATAATGATGGTGCTGCCAGGCCTGCTGTTGCAGAAAAAACTGGCGATCCTGGCGAACCAGTCGGCGCATGAATCGACCCTGCGTAATGCGGTACTGGTGGAGAGCGTACAGGGGCTGGAGGACATCAAGCTGATGCAGGCGGAGAACCGTTTTTTGCAGCAGTGGAACAGCTACATTCGCATCACCGGGGAGTCTGGCCTGCGCACCCGCAAAGTGACCCAGGGCCTGATTGGCTGGGGCATGTCGGTGCAAAGCCTGGTGTATGCGGCAGTCATATTGTTCGGCGCACCGCTGGTGATCGAGGGCGACCTGACCACCGGGTCGGTGGTGGCCGCCTCCATGTTGGCATCACGGATGATTGCACCTATGGCCGGGCTGTGCGGCGTGCTGGCCCGCTGGCAGCAGGTCAAAGCCGCCAAAATGGGGCTCGACAGCATCATGCAATTGCCGACCGAAACCCAGCGCGATGAAACCCTGGTGCATCAGGAAATTTTCCATGGTCACTACGTCTTTGAGAACGCGCATTTCCGCTATCACCACGAGGATCAGCGGGTGCCGCTGCGCATCTCGCGGCTTGAGATTTTGCCCGGGGAACGCGTGGCCCTGCTCGGGCGCAACGGCGCGGGCAAATCGACGCTGTTGCAGGCTCTGGCGGGCGGGGTTGAAATCGTCAACGGCAATCTACGCCTCGATAACCTCAGCATCTCACAAATCGACATGGCCGACCTGCGCCGCAACATCGGTTTTCTCAGCCAGAACGCGCGGTTGTTCTTCGGCACCCTGCGCGAGAACTTAACCCTCGGCGCGCCGCATGCCAGCGATGAAGCGCTCTTTGAAGTGCTGGAGATCTGCGGGGCAGACGGCTTTGTGAAACGCCTGCCGAAGGGGTTAGATCACCCGATCATGGAAGGCGGCAACGGACTGTCAGGCGGCCAGCGTCAGGCGATTCTGTTGGCCCGAATGCTGCTCCGTTCGCCAAATATCGTCCTGCTCGATGAACCGAGCGCCTCGCTGGATGAACACACCGAGCGGGAGTTTATTCAGCGCCTCGGCAACTGGCTCGGCAACCGGACGCTGATTGTCGCCACCCATCGCGTGCCGGTACTGGAACTGGTGGATCGCGTGGTGGTGCTGAAAGATGGCCAGCTGGTGATGGATGCCCCGAAAGCCCAGGCGATGAACAATGGCCGCACACCGGCTCCGACAACGGCCAATGGACGGGGGTGGAACAATGAAAACCAGTCAGCGTGATATCGCCATGGACGACCTCGACATCCGTCGGGAGAATGAGTTTTCCGGGGCCACCAAAATCGTACTGCTCTCTGCCGTCTTGTTTCTGCTGCTCGGCGCGTGGGCGTGGTTTGGTCAACTCGACGAAGTCTCTACCGGCACCGGGAAGGTTATCCCCAGCTCACGCGAACAGGTGTTGCAGTCGCTTGACGGCGGGATCCTCACCGAGCTGTTGGTCCACGAAGGCGACAAAGTGCAGGCCGGGCAAGTGGTGGCGCGGCTGGACCCGACCCGCTCAGAGTCTAACGTCGGCGAAAGTGCCGCCCGCTACCGGGCCTCGCTGGCCTCCAGCGTGCGTCTGAATGCCGAAGTAAACGACCTGCCGCTCAAGTTTCCCGCCTCGCTCAATGCCTGGCCGGACCTGATCGCCCAGGAAACCCGGCTGTATAAATCGCGCCGCGCGCAGCTCATCGACTCGCAGGCCGACCTTCAGGACGCACTGAACTCGGTGAATAAAGAACTCGCTATCACCGAACGTCTGCAAAAAAGCGGCGCGGCGAGTCACGTGGAAGTGCTGCGTTTGCAACGCGAGAAAAGTGACCTCGGACTGAAAATCACCGATTTGCGCTCGCAGTATTACGTGCAGGCGCGCGAGGCGTTGTCGAAGGCCAATGCCGAAGTCGACATGCTGTCATCGATCATTAAAGGCCGGGAAGACTCGGTCACACGAATGACCGTGCGCTCGCCAATGCGTGGGATTGTGAAAAACATTCAGGTGACGACCATCGGCGGCGTCATCCCGCCGAACGGGGAAATGATGGAGATCGTCCCCGTCGACGATCATCTGCTGATTGAAGCCCGCCTCTCCCCGCGCGATATCGCGTTTATCCACCCCGGGCAGCGGGCGCTGGTCAAAATCACCGCCTATGATTACGCCATTTACGGCGGACTGGAGGGCGAAGTCGAGACCATTTCGCCCGACACGATTCAGGACAAAGTGAAGCCTGAAATCGTTTATTATCGGGTGTTTATCCGCACCCATCAGGATTATCTGGTCAACAAGCGCGGGCATAAGTTCTCCATCTCGCCGGGGATGGTCGCCAGCGTCGACATCAAAACCGGTGAAAAAACCATCATGGATTACCTGATCAAGCCGTTCAACCGCGCAAAAGAGGCGTTACGTGAGCGATAAGTGAGCGTTTACGCGGGTTATAGCGGTGGCGCTGGGGGCAAAAGGTCTGTTATACTGACTGGAACACATTGGGGCTGATTCTGGATTCGACGGGATTTGCGAAACCCAAGGTGCATGCCGAGGGGCGGTTTGCCTCGTTAAAAGCCGCAAAAAAATAGTCGCAAACGACGAAAACTACGCTGTAGCAGCTTAATAACCTGCTAAGAGCCCTCTCTCCCTAGCTTCCGCTCTTAAGACGGGGATCAAGAGAGGTCAAACCCAAAAGAGATCGCGTGGACATCCTGCCTGGGGTGAAATCGCTAAAACTAATCAGGCTAGTCTGGTAGTGGCGTGTCTGTCCGCAGCTGCCCGGCGAATGTAAAGACTGACTAAGCATGTAGTACCGAGGACGTAGGAATTTCGGACGCGGGTTCAACTCCCGCCAGCTCCACCAAAATTCTCCATCGGTGATTACCAGAGTCATCCGATGAAGTCGAAAGCCCGCATAGCGAAAGTTATGCGGGCTTTTTTGTGGGAGCTCCCCGCCTCCTGGAAGCGCCCTCGCAGCCACTTTGTAACCGTTGCAACGCACACAATATCTTTGGAAATCAACTCGCATTCTGTCCGTTAGCGGGTTGGTTAACGTCTGCGATTTGCGATATAGTCAGCCCCGCTGTGGCAAAATCCACAGCCGGGATTTGCACCCCGCCAGAAACTACAGGATTCACTTAGTGTCTTTCATTAAGTGTCAACGCCTCTGCACACCCGCTGTTTGAACAGTTCAAAACTGTACTGACAACTTCAATGGTGGCTCAGGCAGGGCAGTCTTCGGGCTGGCCGGTGTCCTTGTAGGCCGGTAGTGCAAACCCTGTCTGGGCTACCACCAAGAGATTTGCACCTCTGGTGGTAGTCGTTATCACTACAAGAAGATGTAAAGGACCCTTTCACACAGCCCCACTTTCCTGCCCTTTCATCAAGACTGACACCCCGTCGATATCATCGCGGCATTACGTAAAAAAGGCACTTCACTGGCAGCAGTATCCCGTGCTGCGGGTTTAAGTTCTTCCACGCTCGCTAATGCGCTGACCTGCCCGTGGGCAAAAGGGGAAATGCTGATCAGCAGAGCCATTGGCGTTCCCGCCGAAAGCATCTGGCCAAGCCGTTATTTTGACGCAAAGACGCGAGAACGTATCGTCAGACCTATACGCTCACCTTATAAGAAAATTGCTGCGAAAATGTCAGCAGAGCAGTAAACGAAAGCATTAAAAGCCCGTATGGCAGAAAGTCCAACGGGCTTTGTTGTATCATCAATATTTAATAGCACTTAAAACCAATCTATATTTATCACCCATATTTTCACACTCCCCATACATTTATTCTATGGCACCTTCTGTAACTAAAAACCATAAAAAAGTGGCGTAGTGTTGCCCCTTCGGACACTAAATATTAGGGATTATTTATGGGATGGGATGCAAGTGCAGCCGTAAGCTATGCCCGCAGGCGCGCAAGCTCGGTTTCGCAGGGTCGTTGCGCAGAATTTACTCGTAAAGCCATTAATGAGGGCGGGATTGATATTGGGCATACTCATTTCGCCAGAGACTATGGCAGATTGCTGGAGAAATCAGGCTTTCGTCCAATAGGTCCAGGAGAGAATCCACGCGCGGGGGATGTCGTTATTATTCAGCCTTATCCCGGCGGAAATCCGAGTGGTCACATGGCTATTTTTGACGGAACGACCTGGTATTCTGATTTTATACAGCGTGATATATGGGCTGGGCCAGGTTATCGCAAAACACATCCCGCTTACGTCATATACAGGAAAAATTGATGCGTATCATCTTACTGTTATCACTCGTTCTGACGGGTTGCGCAGCCCACATCCAGGCACCAGAAGCCACAGTAAAAGAGTTTTATACTTTCTATCTCAATGCGTATGTTTCGGATAACCATGCAGATGATCTGGGTTCGCCTCAAATGCGGCAGTACATAACAAAAGACACGCTGGCGCGGCTTAAAGATATTCAGGGCATCAAGGAGCAAGAGATTGTAAGTGCGGATTACTTCACGTACAGCCAGGACTATGCCGCAAAATGGATATCCGCTCTTGAAGTCGGAGCAGCAGAGGATTACACAGGCGGTAAAGTAATGAATGTCTGGCTTGGGATAGAGGATGGTAAAACAAAGCAGCTGCGCGATTATCTGCGCCTCGAGGATGGAAAATGGAAAATCTATCGCGTGGTCAGTGTTTCTGATAGCTACGAGCAAAATATCTTTGATGACAACGCGATTTCCGCCGCTAAAGCTTATGCAGAGACAATACCTGAAGTGGTTGACTGAATTTGCCCACCGTTAAGTTGACTTATGCCGAGCACCACATAACTGGAACCGCTCTCGCAGCCACTTTGTAACCGTTGCAACGCACACAATATCTTTGGAAATCAACTCGCATTCTGTCCGTTAGCGGGTTGGTTAACGTCTGCGATTTGCGATATAGTCAGCCCCGCTGTGGCAAAATCCACAGCCGGGTTTCGCAGCCCGAAACTTACCTTGAGAACACATATATTCCATAATTATGTGTTGCGCCTCCGTTCATCTGTCAAACGCATAGCCGTGTTTGTACAATCAATGGTGGCTCAGGCAGGGCAGCCTTCGGGCTGGCCGGGTCATCTCCAAGGTAACCGGTACTGCGAACCTTGTCTGAGCTACCACCAATTAAATTAAGAGTTTCGCAGCTCCATTGGTGGTCAAAACCATTACCTTGGAGAAACCGATGACCCTATCTCACAGCCCCACTTTCCTGCCTTTTCATCAAGACTGGCACCCCGCCGATATCATCGCGGCATTACGTAAAAAAGGCACTTCACTGGCAGCAGTATCCCGTGCTGCGGGTTTAAGTTCTTCCACGCTCGCTAATGCGCTGACCCGCCCGTGGGCAAAAGGGGGAATGCTGATCAGCAGAGCCATTGGCGTTCCCGCCGAAAGCATCTGGCCGAGCCGTTATTTTGACGCAAAGACGCGGGAACGTATCGCCAGACCTATACGCTCACCTTATAAGAAAATTGCTGCGAATTGTGGCGGCTGAAAACCTCTACGCTCTTTTTGCCCGGTGGCGCTGACGCTTACCGGGCCTACACGCCTCATAAAGTATGGCCTGGCAAGTGTAACGCCGCCGGGCGTTTGGCAAGGTTGTCAGCGCTGCGAATCCGACTATTGAGCAGGAGACGACACTCCCGTTCAGTACGGATAGAAATGATACAGCCCCGCCAGCAGCGCAACATTCAATATCACACTGATGATAAACCAGGTTTTAAACGGCTGCTTTTGGGTTTTATGGCGAAAGAGTTGCTGGCCGAGGATCGCCCCAGGCCATCCGCCAACAAAGCCGAACGTCAGCAAGGTGGACTCCGGCACTCTGCGCCACGCTTTACGGGCCGCCATTTTATCCCCGCCATAAACCACCAGCGTCAGCACGTTCGCCAGCAGGAACCACATCACGACTGGATGCGGTAAAAATGCACTGCCAATAGCCGCCAAGGCCAGCAGTAAATAACAGAATCGATTGAGGTTCATACTCGTTGCCGTAATGGCTCTCCAGCGGAAAATGCGAACAACTATACCCGATATTCGTCCCGTTCCAGGCAGATATTTGAACTCATGGGTGTCATATAGTCGCGCCAATGAACCTCCCAACGTTGTTTTAATCAATAGATACCAACCAATTGTTTTAACTAAACAATTCACCATTTGCATAGCATTTTTAGGCTAACATCATTTTAATTTTTGGCTGTTAATTGTCCAGGAAATAACGCTCAAAAAAGGACATCTCAAATGGCTATTCCCGCGTATTTATGGCTCAAAGATGATGGTGGCGCTTTGATCAAAGGTTCGATTGATGTAAATAACCGAGAGAACTCAATAGAAGTCACTTCGTTTGGCCACTCTCTTAGCATCCCGACCGATAGCAGTAACGGTAAACTCACTGGTACTCGGCTACATGGTGCCATGCAAATTGAAAAGGATTTTGACTCCTCCAGCCCATATCTTTATAAAGCTGTGGCAACGGGTCAGACGCTGGAATCAGCAGAGTTGAAATGGTATCGCATCAATGATGCAGGGCAGGAAGTAGAGTATTTCAACATGTTCCTCGAAGGCGTAAAAATTGTATCGGTGGTTCCGATGATGTATGACACGAAAACTGTCATAAATGTCGGTCATAAGGAGGCGATTCAGTTGCGCTATCAGAGGATCACCTGGAAGTATCTTGACGGTAATATTCAGTTCTCAGACGCATGGAATGAGCGTATTACAGGATAGGTCGCGAATGGATACCACCGAACAAATAACCGGTTACTACCTCAGTGGCCTTTCAAACCTCGGGCCGGGTGAACTTTATTTCTGGGTATTCCTGGATGAAGCGGGCAAACAACTCGGAGTGCAAGATTTAGCTGGCTTGGCTATGTTTATCCTGGGCCAGCCTATTATCTCTACCCGCGGCAAACCAAAAGGTGCGACCAAGGGCACTTCACCACTCAGTTATCACTTAAGGCAATGGCTGAAACAGGAAGTTGACCACTGGCCTACACTTACAACAGGAAGTATCAAGCGCCTGGAGTTTTCTTACGTAACTAATCTCGGTGCCTTTGTTGGCCGCTGGATTCCCTTTCTCGGGGCCGGTATTCTCGCTTATGACATTACACAAATCGTATGGAAAACCACAAAGCGTTACAACACCATTGCAAAACAGAGTGACCGATTATGGTGAGTGATGAAGAGGTTATCACCTGGTACAACGCCAGATGGAATAAGAAACGGAAACGACATATTACGATTGATACTAGCCTTAACACACGTGGGGAAAATTGGTCGTGGGAAATGGGTGAGGAGATCATTGAAAGCTACGCCATAACCTATAACGTGGATATGGCGGAGTTTAATTTTCTCAAATACTGGCCGAATGATAAGCCCCTATTGCCGCAATTCATGGTAGCTAAAGCGCTTAGAGGCAATTATCCTGCTCCGGAGCCACTAACTTTTAAGATGCTGGCCGAGTCAGCCCGCGCGGGAAAGTGGTTGTACGATTGAAGCCCCCTCAGAATCACTGTTGAATGATTCCGAGTGGGTTTTTCGCTTGAGCACGACAAACAGCCCCCCCTTAATGCGATTATTAATAAACCTGTGGACCGTTCCTAATCAATTGTTTTAACTGAGTAATTCATCAAATCTATAGCATTTTTAGGTTAAAAATAATTCGAATTTTGCTTATTAATAGGCCGGAAATTACCTGAGGCCAACAACCCGTGAATCCACCCCGCCGTTACCACCGCTCTCTCCGCGCCATCTTCGTGCTTCTGTTTATCGCGTTATGCCTACTGGCCTATACGCGAATAATGGCCAGATGGGGTCATGCCTCACCACCGGCGTTACTGCCTGCTGCGCAACAGGCTGATTTAATCGTCATCCATAAATCAAAGCGCACGCTGACCCTGATGCGTCACGGGGTTCCGCTTGCAAACTATCACGTGTCACTCGGGAAGAATGCTGATGCCGGTCCGAAACAGCGTGAAGGAGATAAGAGAACCCCGCAGGGGCATTATTTTATCGACAGCCGCAATTCCCATTCACGATTCAGCCTCAGCCTGCATATTTCTTATCCGGACAAAAATGATATCAAGGCAGCAAAAGCGGCGGGATACTCGCCCGGTGAAAATATCATGATTCACGGTCTACCCAATGGCTGGGCAGGATTAAATCCACTGCTTCAGCTTATCGATTGGACCGATGGTTGTATCGCGGTGACCAATACCGAAATGGATGACATCTGGAGTCGGGTATCAACCGGTACGCCTGTTGAGATTGAACCATGATACTCAACCTCCCTTATCTGCCCCGATAACCTACCCCACCAGCCGATACACCGGCACCCGCCTCACCGTGTCCGTCAGCGTATCGAACGCGTCCACTTCGGCGGTGGAAATCTTCATCCCGGATTTTCGTAAGGTCGAGACATCGGCGGCGATGCGCTGCATTCCAAACCAGAACAGGCCATCCAGCGCGGTCACCGGCAATCCGGCCTCCAGCGCCAGGCGCAGGCGTTCGCGCGGGGCTTTGACCTGTTTGGCAATCTCCTGATAGGGGGTATTGCTGACATTGCCCGCTTCCACCCGGCGGATGCGATTGGAGAAGCGGTAGCGAAAGGTGTCGGGAATGTGGCTGATATCGGTTTTGAGGCTATACACACAGCCGTAGCGATTATCGCTGATGGTGACCGCTTTGCGGTTGAGCTGCAGTTCGCCGCGTAAACGGTCGATAAGCTGCGGGGCACGAATCAGCTGCAGACGAAAAGGCAGCTCAAAGCTGGTGACGTAATCAACGTTCAGCAACGCCAGACGCAGGCGTGCCTCGCTGCCTGCTTTCTCCTGCCGGCATTCCGCCAGCACTTCGCTCCACTGCTGCGCCAGCCGTGGGGGCTCACTCACTTCACTAAACTGGTATTTCTCAATTTCATAATCGATGCGTGCCGTCATGCAGAGTTCCTTACCCACATCCCCTCAATTTTTACTCACTTTAGCGCAAAAAACTTCTCTCGCGCTATCAGTGGCTTCAACTGACGGGAATGCGTTGCACATAATCTATCCGCTGCAACTCCTCTAGCGTGTATTCCCGATGTAGAAAATACTGAAACTGTGTGCCGTAGCCGAGATTCATTTTCCGGGCAATGGTGGTTACACGCTGATACGCCGCTTTCGTTGAGCAGTGCAAAAACGGCGACACCGCCGGAATAGAATTTTGTCCACGTAACGCACAGACAGCTCTTATCTCTAACGCTGTCAGAGTACGTAGCTCCCGATAATTAGTCACCACGGTCAGCGCCTGTTCGAGGGTATACCCTTTCCCTTCGCTAATATGGCGGCTGTACTCGGTCACTGATGCCCAGCGAGGGATACTCACCAGCGGAGAGAGCACTTTCGACAGCATGTCCCGGCCTTTGATAAAAAGAAGGCGATAGTCGGTAGTCAGCTCATTGAGAATACGGTACTTAACTTCACGCAGGCTGGAAAAAGACTCTATATCGATAATACATAACTGCTCGTTATCCTGTTCGTTCATGCTTGCTAACGCTTCCACACCACGAGAAAATAAAATATCACCAGAGAGAACAATAAGTGACACTAGACAGAACCTTATCAATGATTAAAAAAAGCAGATCGTCACTTGTGAAGTGAGTTACTGTGTAGTTGGATCCAGAATCGTTATCTCTTTTTTATTCGGCATCACAACGATCCCTTTTGCCGATAAACTTTCGAGGGTACGTGACAGCGTTGAAATTGAAATGCCTAGCAACTCCGCCAGCTCTTTCTTACTGAGAGGCAACTCGATAATGCGGTACTCAAAGCCATACTCTTTATAGGTGTCAGACAACAGTTGCAGGAAATATTGTACTTTTTGCAAGGTATCGCTTTTAGTCAGCACAGAGATAAATTCCTGTTTATTTCGCGCAGAACGCGAAAGGACTCTAAGAATATAATCCGTAAACCCAGGCATCAACTGGCTCATTTGATAGAAATGTTGGCTCCTGAGCATACAGACTTCAACGTCCGTGGCAGCCTGAATATCCTGCCGACAGACCCCCGTGTGCAGTTCTTCCACGCCCATCACCTGGCCGGGTAGCACTACCCCCATAAGCTGCCCACGACTATCGTACACTTTGGCGATGCCACGGCGCAGCGCATAAAGCGCATCGACTTTATCTCCCACTCGATAAAGATAACCACCGCGGGGGATCTTTTTTTTCGTTTCCAGGTCTCGTATAAATAATGGGTCCAGGTACTCGAACAAAAAGGCAGAACATAGCTCTGCAAATCCGCAGGTTGCACAATTTACACAATTATTTTTTTTCATAGTAAGCGGATAGCACAACCCTGACTATTGAATCACACAGTTCATTAAAGGTAATAAGGCATTAGCAAAGGTAATAAAATTATTGTCTTTTTTATACAGGTATACGGTGTACTCCCCGTTCAGGCCAAATACCTTGGATGCCAATGGCTCGATGTCTGCGGGGACATTATCATGCGCCATAATATCTTTGGTGGCGGAAATCATCCGATACTGGTTGCCACTGACATTATCATAGGTGAAGGTCACATAACGCGACAGACGGTAATAATTGCCCTGATATTCTATATTTCCGGAAATGTTAAACATCCCGGTTTTATTTTCATTAAATTCAAAAGTGACATTGCCTTTGAACAATAAATCATTATCCGATGAATCACCATAATTTACATTGGCAAAACACCGGTTATCAAAATAAACACCAGCACGCTCTTTCACCTGCCATATCAATAGACCCGTCAGAGCTACAATGGCTACCAGCAGCGTAGCGAGCAGTTTCATTTCAGCTCCCACTGAAAGGAATAATGGTTCTCACAATAGACAATCTCTAGCGTTGCCTTGTCTGTTGGGCAATACGCGTAGAAAAATCGACCATAGCTTCCATAAAGCACGCTGGGCTGAAAATACACCATAATCTCCGCGGGCTGTTCGCTACACTTTTGTTCCAGATCCGGCTGTAAATGACGCAGGATATTCAATACCTGCGGGTCTACTTCATCTAATAGACCGTCGAACGTCATAAACGTGCAGTTGCCTATGTCACCAATACTGTATGACGACGCAAAACGCAGCGAGGCTTTTGGCAGGCTCCCTATCCACAGATTCCCCAATAGCAAGAGCACGATGATCGCCTCCAGCCACAGCGGTTTCTTGTCCTTCAGGCGAGGTGTCGGGATGGCGACAGGCACCGGCGCGAGAGTAATACGCTCGTCATCTGTGTTCAGACTTTCGACCCCGATATCCCGTGAAAAATAAAACCCTACTTTTGGCACGGCAATAATGATTTCCTCAATGAATATTAAGGAAGTTAATGTTTTCCTGAGGATACTTATATATTGGCTGAGGGAAGAACTGGATCCGGGATGACCGGCTTCCTCCCAGACTTTATCCAATAAGTAATCGCGCTTAAGCACCCTGCCAGGTGACGCAATCAGCAAAGAAAGAATGCGGTTAGCAGTATTTGTTAGCCTCTTACTCTGCTCAGAGCCGGGTTCATTGACCACCAACTCTCCGCTTTCACTATCGTAAATGACTCTATTGGCTATCAAATATTTCATTCGTTTTTCTTTCGGTAAATTAGAGCAATATTCTTCTTGCCTGACAGCGCGTGTCGCTAGTGCTGACAATTTAGTTCATCGTCACCAGTGGCCTGAGTACCGATATATTATGGCTTACCAGGTTGACGATGTCCTGGTCCAGTCGAAAGTTTGCCGCCTCTTCCTGTAATATAATCAATGCCTTCTCGCTGGACATTCCCTGCCGATAGGGACGATTTTCGGTCATCGCAGTAAACACATCCGCTACCGCAATGATGCGTGAAGGGATGTCCAACGCGGCCGCGCCCAGACGAAAAGGATAGCCGCTGCCGTCGAGACGTTCATGATGCCTGGCGGCCCAGGGCACAATCTCCCCCAGTTCAGCAATGGGATGCAGCATCTCCAGAGTTTTATAACTGTGGCGCTTCATTTGCGCATATTCATCAGGTTCGAGCTTGCCCTGTTTCTCGAGGATTTCCAGCGGAATACACAGCTTGCCGATATCGTGCAGGTAGCCCGCAATGCAGATTTTATCCCGGGTATAAGCATCGTATCCGTACAGTTCGGCGAGCTTTGCCGCCACGTGTGCCACGCTGGTACTGTGGGCCTGCGTAAAGCTGCTGTATTTATCGACAATATTCGAGATAAGCAGGCATACCTCAAGAAAATCATGGTGATCCAGCACCACATCATTCAGCGGACTGACGACGCGCAGCACCTGCTGTATTGACGGCGTACTCAGTCGAAACCAGAACCCGTCTTCATGGCTGACATCCTTTAGGGCCTCTATCAGGCTCGTCGGCCATTGACGGCTGCTGGCCAGAAAGCCGGAAATAATATTATGCCGCTGCGCAACATAGTCGCCTTCGATCCCACGCAGCCACAACTCGAACTCATCGGCCATATGCACCAGGCGCCAGCTATGCGGCGATGCACTCTGCGAATAGCCCAGCGCATCCGCATGGCGCGTTTCCAGGAGCGTAGTGACCGGGCGTAAAAAGCGCACGCCGGACATCATCGAAATCCCAAGCCGTCCATGCTCTTCGAAAAAGTCGCTGCCACGATCTTTGTTAAACGGGTAGGCCTTACTCAGCGCGCCGATATTATGCAACATGCCCGCCAGCCAGGCGTTATTGATCGTTGCGCTATCAAATCCTGCGCGATGCCCCAAATACCAGCAAATAAGCCCCGTGCGCTGCAAATGATGCACCAGCTCAGGCGAAAGCGGGTGCATAATGCTGTGCAGAAGATCCAGTACGGTCTGTAAAGATATTTTCATGGCGTCCTTTCAGGGTATAAATCTAAATAATTACTTATGCCCGGCAGGGCCAGACTCAATATCTAAGATTAATCATAGCCAAACATTAGCTGGGCCGTCGCTACCACGCTGCCGGTGGATAATTTCGACGGGTCATACACTTTGTAATACGCATGAAGATAAATATACTGTGTCATACTAATATCATCGCCCTTATCAATCTCTAATATTTTAGTGGCATGTTCCAGATCGTTGCTACTGGATAATTGTACTTCTTCATAACCGCCCAAGAACATACGGCTACGGATCGCGATACCAACCCCTCCGGCAGTGGTTTCAGCGTTCACCATTATCTGATAAGTGGTATCTGTCTCTACCAAATCATTGCTCGACAGCCAGGTCTGAACATTTCGTGTAGACGTTTTAACTCCGGAGAGATTGCCGCACCTGAGCGGAATGGTGAAATTAGTGCCCTCAGCTTTGCCATTTTTTTTCAGGTCGTTATAGCCCGCTCGAGGTAATTTAACACTCATGTCCCGGGTCATATTGCAGGTGGTCTCTTTCGGTTCGAACTGAATCGTAAGCTTTTCATAAGCCAGAAAATCGCTGGTACTCCAACTTTTACGCGGAGTCTCGGCCATCATATTATCCCAGGCGCGCTGAGCGTAATTTCTCTTGTCCCACAGACCCCAACCGTCAGAACCGCGGCCAGTGCCGCTCATGACCGCAGGAATCACCGTCAAAGCCCCATTGGTGGTTGTTTTGGTATAGCTTCCCACCCCTGTCGGGGCCACAGTCAGTAGTTCTGCCCGCAGCGTATATTGGGTCTGATACGCCAGGGAGTGGATCCCGACGATACCGCTGACGGTCACCCTCGTGTCACCGGTAATAGTGGACGTTAATTTAATCCAGTAGCTATTTTCACCATCCGTGCTGTTAAAATGCAAATAAACAGGAGCGTCATTAAATGCTGTGAAGTAATATAAATGGTCCTGCGCCAGACCACCAATACCGATATTCCCGTATGTACATGTCATGCTCCCTGACCAACTGGTTGTATACGTATATTCAACGACGTTAGAATTCACGAAGGCGTTTGAGAGATTGAGCGACTTATCCGACTCTGCGACACGAGCAAAGAAGATCCCAGAATTACGGCAGGTATCGCCTGTAATGCCGCGCTCCTGCGCCTGGGAGTTTGCATGCGCAGATAATATAGGGACAACGGTCATCATTAATGCCGTTAGCATAAGATACAAGAGTTTTTTCATGGTTAGTTCTGTCTTAGTCATAAATTGAGTTAACGGCAAATATTGACTGTATGCTCAGCGGGCCTTGAAATAACGCAGCTATTTTTGGTTTTCCCCTTACTGGTATTCACTTTGAGGCTATCCGGCAGCACATCAGCTTTAATAAATATCTGGCTACCCTGCGCCACATAACCGAGTTCTTCATTTCCTGCCCCGGTCACCATCGCACCGAACGGCAGTTGGCTGCCGTCACCGGCTTGCACATCGAAGGTAAATAACTTACGGGTATCCGTTTTATATTTCAGCCAGCTGATGCTGCCTTCGTACGGTGCCACGTTAAGCAAATTCCCCTCAAGATCGACGTCGCTGCTTTGGGTGCCATCCTGCTCAAGATGGAAATTGTTCTGCCGATAGGGTGTGGCGCTGGTGACAAGCGCGATGCCTTTTGCATTGGTGTGCGTAGCGCTATCCCCGTTAACCACCGCATTGACCACCCCAGGCGCTTCGATAATCACAAAATTGCGCCCATTGTTTGGCGAGGCCAACAACCCGCCTTGCCAGGCCAGCACGTTACCACTGGCTCCCAGACTCAGCTGGCGATACTCACGCGACAGCGTTGCACCGCTGTTCATACTGGTATAGTCATTTTTCCAACTGGTGTAGAGGTCAGCCGCGCGCGAATTACCGTCGCTGTCGTGGCTTAGCATCAGGCTGTAATCGACGTTATGCGCTTCTCCACTCATGCTGACATCGGACGAAGAATACTTGCCGTTCTGCACGCTAGCATGAGAAGAGAGGCTCCCGCCGCTGCCAAAAATGGAGAACGGCACCGTCACCGAAAAATAGAGGTTGTTTTCGGTCTTGCCGCGCGAGCGCAGGGCGGTCACCAGGTCGCCTTCATAGTTGGTTTCATAGTCGTAATACGACTGCGTGACCTCCGAACGGCGCAGCGAAACCGAGTAGTTCACGCTGTGGTACGCATTGCTCCAGGTCAGGTTGTACTGACGATTGCTTTTCTGGCCGCGCCAGTAATCACGCCAATAGGCGGAAAGCGACAGTCGGCCAAACGAGTCCCCTAGCGGCTGGCTAATATTGGCGCTAAAGGCCTGTTTGCTGTTCACCGTCGAAGTGCCCGTTCCGCCATAATCTTTAATGTTGGATTTGGTCAGGATATAGTCGCTGAACGAAGCGTAATCCTGGGTTCGGTAATAGTACGAGGCCAGTGAAATATTCGTCCGGGTCGGAAAGTACTTACTCCATGACAACGAATATTTTTCCCCGTGGCGACGGCCATCGCCAGGTAGGCGGTACTGTGACTCCTCCACGGTCGCCGAGACCGATCCGGCGTAGGGAATAGACACCGCGCCGCCCAGTAGCAGGGAGTGATAGTCGCTGTTCCAGATACCGCCCGCGAAGGCGGTCAGATAATTATTCACTCCGCGCGAATAGCTGAATTGCGCGAAATGACTGTTATCATCAACGTTACGCAGATCCACCGTCCCGACGTTAATCTGATAGTCACTGCTACCGGGGCGCAGCATATTCGGGATCGAGGAGAACGGCACCGCAAAGCGCTCGATGTTACCGCCGGTGTTTTTCACCTCGACGGATAAATCGCTCCGCGAGCCGGTCGGCATCAGGTCACGGATGGCAAAAGGGCCTGGCGGCACGTTCACCTGGTGGATGATTTGACCATCCTGGTAAATACTGACCACCGCTGAACTGGTGGCGATGCCGCTGATCACCGGCATATATACGTTTTCACTGTCCGGCAGCATTTGACGACTTTTATTCAGCGTTACCCCGCGAAACCGGACGGTATCAAAATACTCAGAAGTGGTGTAACTCCGGCCTAGACGCAGTACCGAGTCGATCGCCGCAATCGGTTTTTCAACATAGCGGGTATTATTCAGCCAGCTACCTTTCCCCATCGAGCTGTAACGCATCCACGACGAGTTATCGAGCAGGTGCCAACCGTACAGGTTAAGTCCGCTGTTGAGCGATAAATACATATTATCGCTGTTGCTGTAATCTTCCTGCAGGCCGTGGAAGTTGTAATAGTTGAAATTGTAATTGGTATACAGGCCATTAATTCCCTGATCCCATTTTTGCGGTGACACCCAGTTACGGCTGTGTTCTTTTACGAAGGCCTGAGGCACTTCTAAATCCAGACGCAGTGCGCCAGGCACCAGCGCGCTTTTCCCGCCGTGCAGCAGGGTATTCACATCCAGCTTATCAGCACTGTATTTATTGACGACATCGTGCAGCTTCAGAATATCCAGAAGTGGCACGTCGTCTTTATTCATCAGCAAGGTGCCTTTATCGTCATTGGCGACGGAAAGATTAAATTTGCCACGCCAGACGTTATTCACATACACATCTAAATCATAGGCACCTGGCGTCATTACCAGATGAGAATTACTCCAGTCCATATCCGCGGAATTACCTACCAGCAGGCTGCTATTAAAAGTTTCAGCATCCGCGCCAAATGAAAATAGCGCAAGGCTCACAGACTGAACGAGCAGGCTTATACGAAACAGAGATCTGTTTTTCATCAGAATGGTACCCGGTGTCATTAATCTCGAATATCAGTGGATAAGGCTGAATCTCTTTGCGCCGTAATCATCAAGCCAGGTGAGGCGATATTGCCTACCGGCCTGGATTTTGTCGGATACTGGCGCGCAGCCGAAAGGTGCAATAAATGCAGTCTCGGACAGCAAATTATCTTTTCGGCTCTGCTTGAGTGCGCCGCCCTGCCAGCTCACTACCTGGGCGAGAGTCATGTAATAAGGCGAATCATTTTTCAGGCAGGTGTGACCACCCGACGTTGATACCGAGATTTTCTCCGCCACACTGCTGTCGAGATCGCCCAACGATTCCGGACGATAAAAAAGCTTAATACGGTTGCGGATAGCCACCTGCAGGTAGCTTTCACCACTGCCTTCTGGAACCGGCGGAACGTCCAGCACGTTAAGCCAGTACACGCTTTCGCGGTCTTTTGGCAGCGCCTGGGTATTCATGGCCGCTATCTTCAGCGCCTGTCCGGCATGGCCGCTCATTTTGACCACCGGAGGCAACAGAGAGAATGGTACTTTCACCTTCTCCGGGGCCACGGAGGCATCCCCAGCGTCAATCCAGGACTGCACCAGATGGGTTTTATCGCTGTCGTTGACCAGCTGCACCGAAACAAATTTGGCGCTGGCCGGATAAATGACGCGGGTTTCGTTAATCACAACGCTTGCGCTGGCATTCACTGAAATGAAGGCAGCCGCGAGGAAAAGCATCAGAGTTTTCATAATGTCGTAGAGAGGAGCCGGGGCGAACCCCGGCTTTAGGGTTTAGTCGTAGCTGATGGAGTAAGTTGCGTCGGTGACCACTTTACCGGTCGTTACGGACGCACCGCCGTAGTTGTAGTAGTTGGCATACATGGTGAGGGTGACGCCATCTTCGCTGGCGGCATCGGCAGAGTTCAGGCCAGTATCAAATGCGGTATCAAACGGAACCGCAGTGTTGCCATCTTTGGTCAGCGCAATACCTACGCCTTCAGCGCCATTGTCACTGTAGTTTTTCAGGTATTTCGCATCATCTGACAGGTTGCTGCTGCTGAAAGTGATTTTCAGGGTTTTGGTTTCTTCCGAGGCAGCAGTGCAGTTTTTCAGATTCATGGTGAAGTCTTTGGCCTTAGTTTTCACTACGCCTGCGCTGGTGCCCATATCCGCGATGGCGATCGGGGAAAGGTTTACCGTGAAGTCAGAACCGTTGTTGGTCACCACGTTACAGGTGGTATCAGACACGGAACCGTTGAAGGTAATAGTGCCCCCGGCTACGCCGGTTGATTCTGTTGCAAGTGCTGAACCAGAAACCATCAGTGCCGCTACGATGAATGCTTTGTTAAACATTTGGTATATCCCGTTTTCATAATCAAGTTTGCTTTTAGAAGTTCACCTTCGCTGAGTGGCCAACGCGGTTGCAGGGCAACATTTTGCGCCACGGCAGAAAGTTGGAATATAAGACCATCGCCCCGTATTTTGGTAAACATAAATATCGGTTAAATGATTTTTTTAAGCTTAAAACACTAGCTTTAATGTTTTATATAAATTTAAATTCTGTCAGAAAGGAGATGGCGTAGTGGTTAAGAAATGATTTACTGCTTCAGCGAAGGGGAAACTCTGCAAATGACGATTTTGACAGGGGACAAAGAAACGGAACAAACAAATATATTAACCAAGCAATTGCAAATATATAACACGGTAAACACACCCGCTACATATATACGGATTTATTACCATTCAAATCAGCGAAATAAAGGTTGAGTGGGGTCGCCCTACCCCACTCTGTTATTAATGAAAGACTCAAACGGACTGAGTAAACGTCCGCGAAATGACATCCTGCTGCTGCTCGCGGGTCAGGGCGTTAAAGCGCACCGCATAGCCGGACACGCGGATGGTCAGATTCGGATAGTTGTCCGGATTCTCGATAGCATCCAGTAGCATCTCGCGGTTCATGACGTTGACGTTCAGATGCTGGCCGCCCTCAATGCTACGCTCATGGTGGAAATAACCGTCGAGTAGCCCGACGAGGTTGGTTTTACGGGTCCCATCCTCCTTGCCCAGCGCCGCAGGCACGATGGAGAAGGTGTACGAAATCCCGTCCTTGGCGTAGGTAAACGGCAGCTTAGCGACAGAGGTCAGCGAAGCCACCGCACCTTTACGGTCACGCCCGTGCATCGGGTTTGCCCCCGGGGCAAATGGCGTTCCGGCCCGGCGTCCGTCCGGTGTGTTGCCGGTCTTCTGTCCGTACACCACGTTGGACGTGATGGTCAGGATCGACTGGGTCGGCACCGCATGACGATAGGTTGGCAGCGCGCTGATTTTCTTCATAAAGCGCTCCACCAGATCACAGGCAATCTGGTCCACGCGGTCATCGTTGTTGCCGTACTGCGGGTAATCGCCTTCAATCACGAAGTCCACCGCCAGCCCGGTGTGATCGCGAACCGGACTCACCTTCGCGTACTTAATGGCCGACAGCGAATCCGCCGCCACCGACAGCCCGGCGATACCGCAGGCCATGGTGCGATAGACATCGCGGTCGTGCAGCGCCATCAGCGAGGCCTCATAGCTATATTTATCATGCATATAGTGAATGAGATTCAGGGCGCTGATGTACTGCGTCGCCAGCCAGTCCATGAAGTGATCAAGGCTGCTCATCACTGTGTCGTAGTCCAGCACCTCATCCATCAGCGGGGCCGTTTTCGGCCCGACCTGGATTTTGAGCTTCTCATCCACGCCGCCATTGATCGCGTACAGCAGCGTTTTCGCCAGGTTGGCGCGCGCCCCGAAGAACTGCATCTGTTTGCCGATCACCATCGGGCTGACGCAGCAGGCGATGGCGTAATCATCACTGTTAAAATCAGTGCGCATCAGGTCGTCGTTCTCATACTGCAACGAAGAGGTGACGATCGACATCTGCGCGGCATATTTCTTAAACGCAATCGGCAGCGCTTCCGACCACAGAATAGTCAGGTTCGGTTCTGGTGCCGGGCCCATGGTGTGCAGGGTGTGCAGGTAACGAAAGGCGTTTTTGGTGACCAGCGTGCGTCCGTCCAGCCCCATGCCGCCGATCACTTCCGTGGCCCAAATAGGGTCCCCGGAAAACAGGGTGTCGAACTCCGGCGTGCGCAGGAAACGCACCATGCGGATTTTCATGATGAAGTGATCGACCAGCTCCTGCGCCTGGGTCTCGTTCAGACGCCCGGCCTGCATGTCGCGTTCAATGTAGATATCGAGGAACGCGGTGGTGCGCCCGAGCGACATCGCCCCGCCATTCTGCGATTTCACCGCCGCCAGATAGGCAAAGTACAGCCACTGCACCGCCTCTTGTGCCGTGACTGCCGGACGGGAAATGTCGTATCCATATTTGGCGGCCATCTCCTGCATCTGCAACAACGCCCGCCGCTGTTCTGACAGCTCCTCGCGCAGGCGAATGGTGGCTTCGAGTTGCTCGCCCCGCTCCATTGCGCCCTGCAAATCGGCGAACTGCAGTTCACGTTCGCGCACCAGATACGCAATGCCGTACAGCGCCACCCGGCGGTAGTCGCCGATGATGCGCCCGCGTCCATAGCCGTCCGGCAGCCCGGTCAGCACGCCCGACTTACGACAGCGCATCATCTCCGGGGAGTAAACGTCAAATACACCCTGGTTATGGGTTTTGCGCAGCGAGGTGAACTGGTATTCAAACTGCGCATCCATTTCACGACGGTAGGCGTCAAACGAGCTTTTGATCATGTTGATGCCGCCAAACGGATGCAGCGCGCGCTTGAGCGGCTTATCGGTTTGCAGGCCGACAATTTTTTCCAGCGGCTGGTCGATGTAGCCTGCATCATGGGCGGTGATGGTGGTGGCGACGTTGGTGTCAAAATCGACCGGGGCGTGGGTGGCGTTTTCCTGACGGATCCCCGCCATCACCTTTTCCCACAGCGCGGTAGTCGCCGGGGTGGCCTCGGCGAGGAAAGATTCATCCCCATGATACGGGGTATAGTTGTGCTGAATAAAATCACGAACGTTAATTTCGTCTTTCCATTCAGTGCCGTTAAATCCCTGCCAGGCGTCGGTATACTGCCTATCGTGAATATCGATATTGACCTTCATTTATTCGCTCTCTGAATTTCTGTTCAATCGGTTCAGGAAAGTGCAACTTCAGCAGCGACATTCATTTCGCCTATCTGAATCGCATCGAGTGCAATCATTTTCTCTTCATTGGTCGGAATAACAGCGCAGGCCACCGCCGAACGTTCAGAGGAAATAATGCGTTCCCCGGCACTGCCCGGTAAGGCGTTCATTTGGTCGTCCAGTTCGACGCCAAATACCCGTAAATGCGCCATCACCAGACTGCGGATCAGCTGTGAGTTTTCGCCTATGCCGCCGGTAAAAATGATGCCATCGAGGCGATGCAGCGCCGCGGCATGACCCGCAATATGACGGGCGATGCGGTGGACAAAGGTCTGAATCGCCAGCCTGGCGTGCTGATGGCCCTCGTGCCAGGCCTTCTCCAGCACCCGCAAATCGGACGATAAACCGGAGATACCCAACAGCCCAGACTCCTTATTCACCACCCGTTCCAGCTCGCTGAAACTTTGCCCGGTCTGTTCGGCAATCCACGCCATTGCGCCAAAATCGACGTCGCCGCAGCGGGTGCCCATCATCAGCCCTTCCAGCGGCGTCATGCCCATTGAGGTGTCGACGCTACGACCATTGCGCACCGCACAAATCGACGCCCCGTTTCCCAAATGGGCGATGACCAGCCCGGAATCCTCTGGCTGCAGACCCAACAACGCATGGGCCTGCTGGCTGACATAGCGATGCGACGTACCGTGAAAACCGTAGCGACGCACGCCGTGCTCTTCGAAATAGCGCCACGGCAGGCCGTACAGATACGCGTGCGGTTCCAGCGTCTGGTGAAAACTGGTATCAAACACCGCCACCTGCGGCACGCCGGGGAACAGTCGCCGGGCCGCGTCCACCCCGCTGAGGTTGGCGTAATTGTGCAGCGGGGCCAGCGGCGATACTTCACGGATCTGGGCGATAACCTCGTCGGTTATCAGTACCGATTCGCTGAAAATACTGCCGCCGTGGGCGATGCGGTGGCCAATTAAGGCCACGCTGTCGATCAAGGCTCGGTGCTCCAGCTCCCCGGCAATCGCCTGTAAGGCACATTCATAATTCGGGTGGGCTAACGTGGCGGGCTCCCCGCCATTGACCGTTAAAAACGCGCCTTCGTTATTCAGGCCTTCGGCCATTCCCGCCAGCAATACGTCCTGACTTTGGGCATCCAGCACCGAGAATTTAATCGATGACGATCCACAGTTAATGACCAGCACTACCGGAAACTCAATCATTTTACGACTCCGTAATCCTTTACTCAGAACAGCTTATAAACGATGTTCAGAATGGTCAGTAAACCAATCGCGGTGACAAAAACGTTGTCCGCTTTGCCTTTATATTTCGCCAGCGACGGCGCTTTACGAATGGCATACATCGGCAGCAGGCACAGCAGCGAAGCAATAATCGGTGCGCCCATCGCTTCAATTAAATCGAGAATATTCGGGTTGGCATACGCCACCACCCAGGTGGATCCCATGATGAAAATCATGCTCAGGGTATTGAGCTTGCGGGCAGAGACTTTATTTTTGTCGCCTTGATAACCGAACTTGAGGATTAACCCATTCAGGCCTTCCAGCGTGCCGAGGTAGTGCCCGAAGAAGGATTTGAATATCGCCACCAGCGCGATAATCGAAGCACCATATTCCAGCACCGTGGCGAAGGTCGTTTTTTGCCCAGTCATTGAGGCGAAGTGGTTCGCCAGATAGGAGAGCACCGGAATGTTCTGCGCTTTGGCTTCGGCCATATTTTGCGGCGAGAGGGTAAACAGGCAGCTGAAGGCGAAGAACATCACCACCGCCACCATCAGCATACTGGCGCGACCAATGATTTTTGAACATTTGCGCTCGGTGTATTCCCGGCCAAAGTCCGCTTCATACTCTTCGCGTTTGGAAACCACGAAAGAGGAGACAATCGGCGAGAAGTTGAAGGAGAAGACCATAATGGAAATCCCCAGCCACACAGTCACCAGAATGCCGTCATGTCCGGTGAAGGCGATATCGCTCAGGTTAACCTGGTCAATCACCGCCGAGTTCCAGTAAGGGATCAACGACAGCGAAATCAGCACCAGGCTGGCGATAAACGGAAACACCAGGAAACTCATCACCTTGACCATCAGGTCTTTGCCGAACCAGATGACGAACGCCATCACCAGCAGCAGAACCAGCGCCACCAGGCCACGGTTAAGCGGCACCAGCTGGAGCTGGTTTTCCCAGAAGGTCATGAACGTGTTGGTAATGGTGACGCCGTAAATCCACAACAGCGGGCAAATCGCGAAGAAATACAGGAAGGTGATCACCACCCCGCCGGTTTTCCCGAAGTGCTCTTCGACGGTTTCGGTGATGTTACCCGATGGATTACTCCCCGACAGGCACAGACGCGCCAGCGCCCGGTGGCAGTAAAACGCAATCGGATAGGCCAGTACCAGCATCAGTAATATCGGAATCAATCCGCCATAACCGGCACGAATTGGGAAGAACAAAACGCCCGCCCCGATGGCGGTACCAAACAGGCCTAGCGTCCAGGTGGTGTCGGATTTACGCCAGCCCGAGACCTTGTCGGCACTGGCGATGAGGGTTTCTGCGTTGCTCATAGTCGTTTCCTTTTCACAAGAAATTAAGCGTCAACTAAACCGGTAATGTGTGACACGCGGGAGAGGTCGATATTGCCGCCGGAAATAATGCTGACGGTTTTACGCCCACGAATATGTTCATCGAGTTTGCCGCTGAGCAGCGCCGCCGAAGCCAGCGCGCCTGCGCCTTCGGTGATCACCTTGTTGCGCTGGATAAGGGCCACCATACTGCGGCGGATCTCGTCCTCGCTGACCAGCACAATGTCGTCCACCAGTTCGCGAACAATTTCGAAGGTTAATGCGCCCGGACGAGCCACGTCGCAGCCGTCGGCCAGCGTGGTGCTGGTGCGGTGATTCATGATTTCCCCGGCAAAGAACGAGGCCGCCATGCCATGTACGTTTTCAGACTGCACGCCGATGATGCGGATAGTCGGGTTGATGGATTTGATGGCCATCGCAATCCCGGCAATCAGACCGCCGCCGCCAATAGGCACAATCACGTTATCGACGTCGTACAGATCCTGGAGGATCTCCAGGCCGATGGTGCCCTGCCCGGCGATGACCATTTTGTCGTCATACGGTGGGATGAAAATGCGGCCTTCCATTTCAACGATTTCGCTAGCTTTAGCGATGGTGTCGTTAAAGCTGTCACCGTGCAGCACCACTTCGGCGGAGTAATCGGTGGTAGCGGCAACTTTGGATTTCGGCGCGCTGCGCGGCATCACCACTTTGCCGTCGATACCCAGCATCGCACAGGAGAGCGACACGCCCTGAGCGTGGTTCCCGGCGGAGCAGGCCACCACGCCTTTGCGTTTTTCCGCATCGCTTAGCGAGCTTAATTTATTGAACGCACCGCGAATTTTAAACGAGCCGGTGCGCTGCATATTTTCGAACTTGAGGTATATTTCGCCTTTACAGCATTCACTTAAATAATTAGAACGCGGCATCCCTGTCTTATATATTTTTCCGGCCAGTCGTTTCTGGGCCATTTTAATGTCGTCAAGGGTTACGGGCAGATCGTAGGTAATATGCATATCATCCTCTTTTCAGGATTAACAATAAAAGGGGTTAAGCGTCTGTCAGACAGCACGCCAGGCGTATTTTTATAAAAACTAAATCAGGCTAATTTGATTAATTCTTTTCGCTTTCGACAATTATGCAGAGAATATTGTTTGGCCAGTTCCACTAATACCGAGGCCGATTTTTTAATCCGATAATTTTTCGACCAGATGGCGGCATAGCGGGCAATCGGCAGCACATCTTCCACGGGCAGAGTGATGAACTGATTTGAACCAAAGGGAGCGGTCATGTCACACGGGATAACGGTCAGGAAATTGGCATTCAGCACCAGGTTATAAATGGTGACCACGGAGTCAGTTTTAACGATGTTTTCCGTGCTGATGTGGTGTTTTTCGAAGGTGGAAAGCAGCTCTTTATAGTAGCCCATATCGGTTTGCGGCAGGACCCACTGTTCGTTTTGCAACGCTTCCAGCGTGGTCTTGCCGGTGGGTGTTCGGGACTTGCTGGCCACCAGCACAAACTCGGACTCAAACAGCGGTTCGACGTGCAGGTCCTGCAACTGCATTTCATCGCTCAGCGTGCCAATGGCGAAATCCAGACGTCCGTCACGCAGCGCCGGGAGGAACGATGAAAGCTGAGCCTCGTACATTGATACCTGTGCTTTCGGGAACACCTCTTTGAACTTCTTCATCATACTGGACAGAAAGGTGAAACCAATCAGCGACGGAAAACCGAAGGAAACATCGACCACATGGTTACAGCTCAGGCTGTTTATCTCACTGACCATGTTCTTCATTTCGCGGGTGATGGACTCAGAATAAGACAGCAGCACCTGCCCGGCGTTGGTCAGCGTGACGCCGGTATTTTTGCGCACCATCAGTTCGATGCCAAAGTAGGATTCGATATCGTTAATAATTTTACTGACCGCAGGTTGGGTTAACCCAAGCTGTTTTGCCGCAGAGCCGATAGAGCCACTTCTGATGACTTCCTGAAAAACCACCAGCTGCTGCGTTTTCGGTAAAATGATATTTTCCATCGTCTCCGTCCCTAATTTCCATTTCGCGGTGAATTCTAGGCAATATTGCTACCCGGGGTATGTGCGGTGACTCACAATTCCCCTCCCGCTGTTATTTACCGACACACAACACCCAATAAAACACATTAAAATCAATAATATAAAAATAATCGATCTGCATTCAGACTGATTTCCATCAATAAACCAAGAGGGTATAAAATAAATTTATGGCGATAAGTCCATTCTCATAAACTTATTTTCAAAGAGGTTTTAAGGTTGTCTTTCAAACAATTATCGAACAGTAATTAGCCACTGAAAATTCAATTATATTTGTAATTATCAAAATACCCGATAAAACCCATGATGATATATAGGTAAACCCCGATCGGGATCGCATAAAATTGTTAATACCAGAGTGTTAGCAGCAGGAGATTATCATTTCATCTTGTTTTTTTTAACATCAAAACAAATTAAAGAACAAAATTACAACACTGGATTTCACCCCTATTCCGGGGGAATATTTTACATAAATTGACACAGGCAGCGACACGAATCGACTCACCCACCACCTAACAGTGTTTTGTGCTGAATGTCGCAGATCGGACATCTTGTCGATTTTTGAGCCTGGGTAATAAAACAATATTAAATAACTTCTCGCTTGTCGCATCATCCTGAAATGATTAAGATCCGCGCAATTCCCCTCTCTCACTCTCCGCCCAAGCGCGGGTGGAACGGCTATGTTTGACACTAAAATGGCTGACCTGCGTCAGAAGCGCTGGAAAAAGCACCTCCCCCTTTTTGTCTCTCAGGATGCACGCAGTGGCAATCCCTATAACTACTACGCCGTGTTTCTGGTGGATGTTGATCGCAACCGCTATCAGCTGACCGGCTATCGCAAAAGAGCGGTGACCCTCGCCCGTTGGGATTATGACGCCGGATGCTATCTCGACAAGCAGCGGATTAGCGTGGCGGAACTGGATGCAATGCAGGCGGAAATCATCCATTACCGCAGCTACGGGCCGATTCCTTTCTCCGGGATCCTCAGCTTTAGCTTTAACCACCGCACCCGTCTGATTTACCTGAAAACGTTGCTCAACCGGGGTAAAGGCAAGTTCGTTTCGGCTTTTTTTGCCAACAAAGAGCTAAAAAGTCGCGACCGTATCGCTCTGCTCAATTTACTGGTGAACGAATATGTTCAGCAACGGCCATCCCGTATTCATGCCGGGCTGACGCTGGAGGAAGTGATTGAGATGCTGTATGGCAAGCTGTGGTACCAGCATATTCGCAACGAGGAGTTTCGCCGTAAGGTGCGACTGTTGCTGAAATCACTGACCATTACCGGCGATCTGGTACAGAACGAGGTGCATTATAACGTGCAGCCAAAAGCCGTGGCGACGATTGTCGATTTTGAGAAAGAAGAGCACCGCATTAAGCAGCAGGATAAGATGCAGCGCAATTTTGTGCGCCTGATGCTGGTTATCACCGCCTCGACAGTGTTGATTACCCTGGCCTTATTAGGGCTGGCGGGGGTGGTTGATTTGCATAAAGTCTGGGCGTTTCTCAGTGACCTGAATCCGCTAAGCATGCTGATGAAGCTGGTGTAACACCTGACCTTGGGATGCAGATTTGCCAGTGAAGAAATAAAGGGGGAATATTTCCTCACTGGCAAGAATATTATTTCTTCAGCTCTTTTTTAATTTCGTCTTTAATTTTAGACAGCTCACTTTGTGGATGTTTTTTGCAAAGATCGACAGTCAGCGGTACCGCCGTGGTTTCAGTTTCCTGAAAATCAATATAGTCCCCGCCTTTGAAATCCTGATCTTCATTCAGCATCCAGAAAGTGACAGGCACCAGTGCCTGTGGGTTGAGATCGATAAACTGCTGGCAGTTCATATTCTTCGGTGTCACTTCTTTGGTGACGGCCCCCACACTGGCAGTCGCCATCGCGGCTGCCATTAAAACACCGGCGGTTGCCAGAGAAAATTTATTGGTCATGACGAACTCCATATATCCTGTTAATAACCAGAGTAGGTTTATCCGGCGCGATAATATGTCGGATAGCGGGATCTTACTGCGTTAAATTAAAAATGGCAGAGTCCTAAACTAAAATAGCCATTAGCGATATCGGTAGCGCCAATATTTATATTTTTGTCACTTCACGTTGCAGGTGATCGATAAAACTGGTCAGTTTGGGCAGCGGACGTAAATCTTGTCGATACAGAATATGCACCGCCCGCGGGGTGGGCAGAAATGCATCCAGCACGCGTACCAGACGGCCCTCTCTGAGTTCATCTCGCAGTAAGATTTCCGGCTGGAGCAGCAGTCCGGCCCCGGCCAGGGCCGCCATTTTCAACCCTAATCCGTCGTTACAGGCCAGCACCGGATCGCGCCGCCAGGGGCTTTGCGCCTCACTCCCGGGCAGCCGCCATTCGTTGCGGGCATTCCACACCATATGCGACAGGCAGCGATGAGCCGCTAAATCCGTGGGTGTTTGCGGCGTGCCGTAGCGGGCGAGGTATTCCGGCGCGGCGCATATCACCATCCGGTACAGACACAGCGGTTTTGCCACCAGGTCGCTATCGCGTAGTTCGCCGATACGCACCGCAAGGTCAAAACCTTCTTCGATCAGACTGACCAGCCGGTTGCTGAGATCGAGTTCGACACGCACCTCCGGGTATTGCTGTAAAAATGTCGCCACCGCCGGAGCTACCACGCACGCCCCGAGGGTAGAAGGCGCGCTAATCCGTAGCGTTCCTGACGGTGCCGCCCGCAGGCGTTCGATCGACGAATCCGCCGCTGCCATCTGCTCCAGCACCCGGCGGCACTCTTCGACATACACACGTCCAGCATCCGTCAGGCTCTGGCGACGCGTGGTTCTGTCGAGCAGCCGCGCCCCAAGCTCTGCTTCAAGCTGATGGATGTACTTCCCCACCATCACCGCAGAAATCTCCAGCCGCGCGGCCGCATCGGTGAAGCTCCCGCACTCGACCACCGTGACAAAGATTTCGATGCTGCGCAGCTTATCCATATTCCGAACCACCCGTTATTAATGTTCTAACCCTGCGCCACTTTATCGCACAAATAATTAGGTAAAGAATAGCTTTCAGACCAAAACGAGGATCCTGCTATGAAAATTGTAATTGTGGGTGCCAGCGGCACAGTGGGCCGTGCAGTAGTGACAGAACTGGAAAAAAACGGGGAGCATGCGTTAATTCGGGTCGGCCATCGTCAGGGGGATATGCAGGTTGATATCACCGATGATGCCAGCGTCGAGGCACTGTTTGCCCACACGGGTAAGGTAGATGCGATTATCGCCACCACCGGCAATTTGTTCTTTGGCCCGCTCAATGAGATGACGACGGACAACTTTTCCATTGGCTTGCAGGACAAGTTGCTCGGGCAGGTCCGTCTGGCGCTCAAGGGCCAGCATATCCTCAATGATGGCGGGTCCATCACCTTAACCAGCGGCATCGTTGCCGACGAGCCGATTGCTCAGGGCGTCAACGCCACCACGGTTAATGCTGCTCTCGCCGGGTTTGTGAAGGCCGCCGCCTGCGAATTACCGCGTGGAATACGCATCAATCTGGTCAGTCCTACGCTGCTGACGGAATCGGAAGCGGCTTATGGCCCATTCTTCCCAGGGTTTGAAAGCGTTCCCGCCGCACGCGTGGCGCTGGCCTATCGTCGAAGCGTGGAAGGGGTGCAAAGCGGTCAGGTGTTTAAAGTCGGGTATTAATGAGTTGATGAGATGCCCGGCAAGCGATAGCTCGCCGGGCAAAAATCACCGCTTAGTCGCGAGTCTGAACCCAGAAGGCGTGGATCAGGCCCGGAATATAGCCCAGCAGCGTCAGGACGATATTGAGGATAAACGCCCAGCCAAATCCTTTACCGAGCAACACACCCAACGGTGGGATCAGAATAGTAAAAACAATGCGCCAGAAACCCATATACACTCCATGCAATTCGTTAAAAGAGAAATATCTCTAAGCGTAGCCATTGTCACCCGAGCTGCCATTTCCACCCATCGCTTTTACCCTCTTTTACCTTTGGTTAAGAAAGTGCTTTCCCTTATCAGCTGTGGGGGAATAAGGCTCTGGCGAAATAAAACGGTGAGTGCAACCTCACCGCTTGAACCGTTTAAATCAGGAAATCGTCAAGCGATTTACCATTAGCAACCGCCTGCGCGATCGGCTTTGGCATTCTGCCTTGACCGGTCCATGTTTTTTGCTCACCGTTGAAATCGGTGAAGCGATATTTCGCCGGACGTGCCGGGCGTTTATTGCGGCCAGTTTTTGGTACCACAGCGTCATTCAGTAAATCATCCGGAGAAATACCTTCTGCTTTCATCAGCTCCAGCAAGGTATTGATCCGTTGCTGTTTCTCGGCCAGACTCTCACGCATTTCCGCTTCTTCAGCACGCTTTTCTTCAGTCACGGTCCTGAATTTTTCTAACATCTCTTCAAGAACGTCAATGGAGAATTCCCGCGACATTGCGCGCAGGGTGCGAATATTATTGAGTTTATGTAACATACTAGACATATATTATTAAAATTCCTTTTGACTGGCTAAAAATGAGACTGTAACGACTATTGTATTAGATACGATAATTATTTTCCACCTTCAAGCCCATCCAATAGTCTCATCTTAATATTTTTTAATCTAATTATAGTAATAACAGTTATGGGACATTTGTATATATCAGTAGGCCATTTTGTTATGTCACTGAATAGAATAGACCACCCTGGCCCTCACACCGCATATATAGTCATAAAATGCGCATAGAAAAACAACGCTATCAATAGCACAAAACACCAACAACACCTGCCTGCACGACAAATTACACCAAAAAGGAATTTGAAAATTATCTTATTGATATGTAAACGAAAATGATGTGACTGCAACAAAAATAGCGCCACACCGTCAAACAGAGACTGCGCAGAGTATTTTATTAACAAAATCGCAAGAAATAAAAATTTTACACTAGTTGTCACTTTTGATGCAGATGGATACTCTACTGTATAAAGCAGCACCAATACAAAATCGCTGTTAACGGCACGATTTTCATCATCACCCTCTTCTTTCAAGGAGCATACCGATGTTCTCTGCGCAGTCACGCCTGCGTCATGCGGCAGCAGACACTTTCGCCATGGTGGTCTACTGTTCCGTCGTGAACATGTTGATTGAAATATTCCTCTCCGGTATGAGCTTTGAGCAGTCACTTTCTTCGCGTCTGGTGGCTATCCCGGTCAACATCTTAATTGCATGGCCATACGGTTTTTATCGCGATTGGGTGATGCAGTTCGCACGTCGTTTAAGCCCGTCAAAAGGGATGAAAAACCTGGCCGATGTATTAGCCTATGTGACCTTCCAGTCGCCGGTATACGTGGTTATTCTGCTGTCGGTGGGCGCAGACTGGCATCAAATTGCTGCTGCGGTGAGTTCAAATATCGTGGTGTCGATGCTGATGGGCGCGGTATACGGATATTTCCTCGATTACTGCCGCCGTCTGTTTCGCGTCAGCCAGTACGCCTGACGCTAAATGCCACGACTGGCCCAGTGCCAGCCGTTGGCTTATTGTCCTTCGCCAAACAGTCCATTTAAAAAACGCTCAAGCGCGATGCGGGAGCTGAATCCGTGCGGAATTCCATAATGCTCTCGCGCATCGCCGCCTAAATAAAGCGGAAACTGTTGGTAATGGTCGCAGGTTTTAATCTCAGACGCCGGGTCCGCCAGCAAATAGCTGCGCTCTTTCAGGGCCGGATGAATGATAAGCGCCGTTCTGCCCATCCTTGCTTCACGATTCACATAGACATAATTATCGCCACGGCGATAGCCGTAAATTTTCTGCGTCACTTCGTCCATCGTGAATCCGACTTTTTCAAGAACGCGCGCCACCTCATCAGGTCGTAAATACATATTCTTTCCTCGTTATCCTGTACAGCCACGCCACCTTACAGTATTCAGCATTAGCATCGCTTTCAGAAAAATCCATAAACGGGCAAATAAGACGTTATTCACCTCCGAGGAATAAAATCTGTCCTAAACTTAGACTCACCGTTAATCAAGGGAGGATGGCATGTTTAACAAACCCAATCGCAAAGATGTAGACGATGGCGTACAGGATATTCATAACGATGTCAGCCAGTTGGCTGATTCGCTTGAAGAGGTTCTGAAATCCTGGGGCAGCGATGCCAAAGACGAAGCGGACGCGGCGCAGCGCAAAGCCAAATCGCTGTTGCGCGAAACCCGCGCCAGAATGCAAGGGCGCACCCGCGTTCAGCAGGCCGCACGTGATGCCGCTGGGTGTGCAGATACGTTTGTGCGGGATAAACCCTGGCAGAGCGTGGGGGCCGCGGCAGCGGTCGGGATCTTTATCGGTGCCTTACTGAGTCTGCGCCGCTAATTAAAGCGTGATAGTGAGCATGATAGTGACAGCCCCGGTAGCCTTCTGGTTTGCCGGGGCGTTTATTTGATCGCCTGCCAAAGCATTCGCGCCTGCTGTTGTGCCATCGCAAAACTGGAAATATTGGTAAAACTCATTAGCAGGCCCGATTCCCCCCAGCTATTAATCCGCCAGTCGCTTAACGCCTGCACGGAAAGACGCGCCTGGCGGCCGCGCCGGGCCAGGTCACGATCGTCCCCGTCGACTGCCATTACCAGTTGAATACCCCCTTCCTGCGGCACCACGCTGAACCCCTGCTCCGCCAGCGCCTGCTCCAGCCATTGCCGCCGTTGGGCATAGTGCTGACGCATTTTTTTCAGATGCCGCCAGAAATAGCCTTCACGGATAAAGTCCGCCAGAGTCTGCTGCCACAACAGCGGCACGCCACACGCCGCCCGTGAAGCCTGCTGGCGAAACGCAGCCACCTGCGGGAGCGGCACCACCAGCCAGGCGGTACGCACGGCAGGAAACAGCGATTTGCTGAACGTTCCGGCGTAGATCACCCGCTGTGGGGAGTCGAGACTTTTGATCGGCGGCAACGGTTTGCCCTGATAGCGAAATTCACTGTCGTAATCATCTTCAATAATCCACGCGTCGCGATGCGCTGCCCACTCCAGTAGCTGATGACGGCGCGGCATTGACAACGCCACTCCCAGCGGGCTTTGGTGCGCCGGGGTCAACAGGGCAAAACGCGCCTCGGGAGCCAGCCGCAGCCCCTCGTCGATACGCATCCCCTCTTCATCCACCGGCACCGGGCAAAACGCGATCCCCTGCTGCGCAATCAGCGGGCGGATCAACGGAAAGCCGGGATCTTCCAGCCAGATTTTATCCCCGCGCTGCCCCAGGGTTTGCAGGATAAGCGTCATCGAGGCCGCATAACCGGTGGTGATAAACACCTGTTCAGGCTGGCATTCAATGCTTCTGGAAAATCGCAGATATTCAACAATGGCACCGCGCAATGACAGGTCGCCGCACACGTCCCCTAAGGCCAGATCAAAGCGGGTCTGGGTACGGAGCCGTCGGCCCATCACCCGCGCCCATTGTGCTCGCGGAAACAAGTCCAGCGCGGGCAAGCCCATCTGAAACGGCTGCGGTTCGGGCTGCTCTCCGCCATACCAAACCGGTTCTGCTGCGGCAGGCCCTGGCACCACGCCTGCGCTGACAAAGGTGCCTGCCTGACCGCGTCGTTCCAGCCAGCCCTGCGCCACCAGCTCGCCATAGGCCGCTTCCACGGTCGCCCGTGAGACGCCTAATGACTGGGCATATACCCGGCTGGCGGGCAGGCGTTTGCCTGGCGTGAGCTCCCCTTTTTCAATAGCGACTTTCAGCTGGCGCGAGATTCGCTGGTAGCGTGGGCCGTTGAAGGCATCATTCATGGTCTGGTTTTTTACTCAAATTATGGCTCTCTTTAGCAGACCATTATAGTGCTAAAGTTTCGCCATCGTTAAGAGGAGAAGCCCCATGACCACATTACGTCAGCCGTACTATGAATTGAGCCCTGAAGTCTATGCTGCCTTTGTGCAGGCGAGTAAAGCCCTGGAACGCAGCGACCTGGATCTGTCGTTGATTGAGCTGGTCTATCTGCGCGTGTCACAGATCAACGGCTGTGCTTTTTGCCTGGAGATGCACAGCAAAGCGCTGCGCAAGCAGGGTGTTGAGCAGGTGAAACTGGATGCGTTGGCGGGCTGGCGGGTAAGCCATCAGTTTTCTGATCGCGAGCGTGTGGCGCTGGCGTGGGCGGAAGATGTGACCGATATCACCCGCACCCGGGCGGAAGATTCCGTGTATGAGCCGCTGTTGGCGTATTTCAGCGCGAAAGAGATCAGCGACCTGACCTTCGCCATTAGTCTGATGAATGCGTTCAACCGTCTGGCGGTCAGTATGCGCATGTAATTGCGACCAAAACCCTCGCCCTCGCTACGCTCGTTAATGGGGGCAAAATTACCGCAAAATAACTATATATTGTATGGTTGAAGTTTTTACAAACTACATCTAGTATTCCTTTTGAAGAGACATCCCCACAACCGACGCTGATTTTTGCGCCGCTTTGTCATTTTAAACGGAAATACGAATCATGCGCATTACTATTTACACTCGAAACGACTGCGTTCAATGTCACGCCACCAAACGAGCGATGGAATCCCGAGGTTTTACGTTCGACATGGTGAACATTGACCACGATCCTGCCGCCGCTGACGCTTTGCGCGCGCAAGGATTCCGCTCTCTGCCGGTGGTGTTTGCGGGCGATGAGAGCTGGTCAGGCTTCCGCCCGGACATGATTAATCGCCTGCGCGTTGAGGCGACCGCGGCGCGGGCATGAGCACGCTCGTCTACTTCTCCAGCAGCTCCGAAAACACGCTGCGTTTTATCGAGCGTCTGGGGCTGCCTGCGGTACGCATTCCGCTCAATGAGCGGGAGCGTATCAGAGTGGATGAACCTTACATCCTGGTGGTGCCGAGCTACGGCGGAGGCGGCACGGCGGGCGCGGTGCCCCGCCAGGTCATCCGTTTTTTAAACGATCCGCACAATCGCGCGCTGATCCGCGGGGTCATTGCGGCAGGTAACCGAAACTTCGGCGAGGCCTTTGCGCGCGCCGGAGACGTGATTGCGCAGAAATGCGGCGTGCCCTACCTCTACCGGTTTGAGCTGATGGGTACCCCGAGCGATATCGACAACGTGCGAAAAGGAGTGAGCGAATTTTGGCTACGACAACCGCAGAACGTGTGACCCACAGCGTCCCGGACTACCATGCCCTGAACGCCATGCTGAATCTGTACGACAAAAATGGTCGCATACAGTTTGAGAAAGATGCCGAAGCCGTCAGCGCGTTTATGGAAGGCCACGTAAAACCGCAAACCCGCACCTTTGCTAATCAGGATGCACGGCTCGACTGGCTGGTCGCTGAAGGCTATTACGATCCCCGGATCCTCGCCCGCTTTGATAGAGCGTTCGTGGTCGATTTATTCGCACATGCCCACGCCAGCGGCTTTCGCTTCAAAACCTTCCTCGGTGCGTGGAAGTATTACACCAGCTACACCCTGAAATCGTTCGACGGCAAACAGTTCCTCGAACACTTTGAGGATCGAGTGGTGATGGTGGCGTTGAGCCTCGCGCAAGGCGATGAAGACCTTGCCCGTCAGCTCACCGACGAGATGCTTTCTGGCCGCTTCCAGCCCGCGACTCCGACGTTTCTCAACGGCGGCAAGCAGCAGCGCGGCGAGCTGGTGTCCTGTTTCCTGCTGCGTATTGAAGACAATATGGAGTCGATTGGCCGGGCGGTAAATTCGGCGCTTCAGCTCTCCAAACGCGGCGGCGGCGTGGCCTTTTTACTCTCGAATCTGCGGGAAGCGGGCGCGCCGATTAAGCGCATTGAAAACCAGTCTTCGGGCGTTATCCCGGTGATGAAAATGCTGGAAGATGCGTTTTCGTATGCCAACCAGCTCGGTGCCCGTCAGGGCGCGGGGGCGGTGTATCTGCACGCTCATCATCCGGATATTCTGCGCTTCCTCGACACCAAGCGTGAAAACGCCGACGAGAAAATACGCATCAAAACCCTGTCGCTCGGGGTGGTCATCCCGGACGTGACCTTCCAGCTCGCCAAAGACAACGCGCAGATGGCGCTGTTTTCGCCGTATGACGTCGAGCGCCTGTACGGCAAACCGTTCGGCGATATTGCGGTAAGTGAGATGTACGACACCCTGTTAGCCGACGAGCGAGTTCGCAAAACGTTTATTAACGCCCGCGATTTCTTCCAGACCCTGGCGGAAATTCAGTTCGAATCCGGTTATCCGTACATCATGTATGAAGACACGGTCAATCGCGCCAACCCGATTGCCGGGCGGATTAACATGAGCAACCTGTGCTCGGAAATTTTGCAGGTCAACAGCGCCTCAACCTTCGATGAGAATCTCGATTATGCCGCCACTGGGCACGATATCTCCTGCAATTTAGGCTCGCTGAATATTGCCCTGGCGATGGATTCTCCGGATTTTGCCCTGACGGTAGAAACCGCCATTCGCGGCCTGACCGCGGTGTCCGACATGAGCCATATCCGCTCGGTGCCGTCGATCGAGGCCGGAAATTCCGCCTCACACGCCATTGGCCTTGGGCAGATGAACCTGCACGGCTATCTGGCGCGGGAAGGGATTGCCTACGGCAGCCCGGAAGGCCTGGATTTCACCAACCTCTATTTCTATACCGTGACGTGGCATGCGCTGCACACCTCGATGAAGCTGGCGCGAGAGCGTAACCAACGCTTCGCCGGGTTTGCCGCTTCGCGTTACGCCAGCGGGGAGTATTTCAGTCAGTACCTCGAAAACGACTGGCAACCGAAAACCGAAAAAGTCCGGGCGCTATTTGCCTACGCCGGGGTCACGCTGCCGACGCGTGAGATGTGGCAGCAGCTGCGTGCGGACGTGATGCAGTACGGGATTTATAACCAGAACCTGCAAGCAGTGCCGCCGACCGGGTCGATTTCCTATATCAACCACGCGACTTCGAGCATTCATCCGATCGTGTCGAAAATTGAAATCCGTAAGGAAGGCAAAACCGGCCGCGTCTACTATCCCGCGCCGTTTATGACCAACGACAACCTGGCGCTGTATCAGGATGCCTACGAAATAGGCCCAGAGAAAATCATCGACACCTACGCCGAAGCGACGAAACACGTCGACCAGGGCCTGTCGTTGACGCTGTTTTTCCCGGACACCGCCACCACCCGCGACATCAATAAGGCGCAGATTTACGCGTGGAAAAAAGGCATTAAAACCCTGTACTACATTCGTCTGCGCCAGCTCGCGCTGGAAGGTACTGAAATTGAAGGCTGCGTGTCATGCGCGCTGTAAGGAGAAAAGGATGAGCCGATTATCACGCGTCAGCGCCGTCAACTGGAACAAAATCCAGGATGATAAGGACCTGGAGGTCTGGAACCGTCTGACCAGCAACTTCTGGCTGCCGGAGAAAGTGCCGCTGTCGAACGACATTCCAGCGTGGCAGTCGCTGAGCGATGAAGAGCAGCAGTTGACGATCCGCGTATTTACCGGCCTGACGCTGCTGGACACCATTCAGAATACCGTCGGTGCGCCCGCGCTGATGGCCGATTCCCTGACTCCGCATGAAGAAGCGGTGATGTCGAATATCAGCTTTATGGAAGCGGTACATGCCCGCTCCTACAGCTCGATTTTCTCGACGCTTTGCCAGACCAAAGATGTGGATGCGGCCTACGCCTGGAGCGAGGAAAACCCACCGTTGCAGCGAAAAGCACAGCTGATGCTGGAGCAGTACGCCGCCGATGCGCCGTTGAAGAAGAAAATTGCCAGCGTGTTTCTGGAATCGTTCCTGTTCTATTCCGGCTTCTGGCTACCGATGTATTTCTCGAGCCGGGGCAAGCTCACCAATACCGCCGATCTTATTCGGCTGATTATCCGCGATGAAGCGGTTCACGGGTATTACATCGGGTATAAATTCCAGAAGGGCCTGGAAAAGGTCAGTACCGAAGAGCGGGAATCGTTGAAAACCTTCGCTCTCGATTTGCTGATGGATTTATACGATAACGAACTCGCCTATACCGACGCGCTGTACGCGGGCACCGGCTGGGAAGAGGATGTTAAAGCGTTCCTGTGCTACAACGCCAACAAGGCGCTGATGAATCTCGGCTACGAAGCCCTGTTCCCGGCGGAAATGGCTGATGTGAACCCGGCAATCCTGTCTGCGCTGTCGCCGAACGCCGACGAAAATCACGACTTTTTCTCCGGGTCGGGCTCTTCATACGTGATGGGGAAAGCGGTGGAAACGACTGACGAAGACTGGAATTTTTGACACAAATGAAGGGGGGAAATATTCCCCCCATTCATCCAGGGATATTCCCGATTCACGCCAATTTTTCACGCCAAATATCCCTTTCAGCGCTTTCGCTATTTTAACCTCATCAACCGCCTGAATTATCCAGATTCAAGCTTAATTTCCCGCCGCTGACAAAAAATATCAGCAAAATTTCGCTTGCGCTCAGCCCTTATATCATGGGGGCATAGCGCCATTCGGCACCGGGAAATGCCCATGCCATCAGGACACTTAGGGTTGTCTCAGAATCTGAGTATGTTAGGGTATGCCCAGTCAATTATTTCCATCAGGTAGCATATCGATACAATTAAATAACAGGAATAAGTTTATTGCATGGCAATTAAATTAGAAGTTAAAAATCTTTATAAAATATTTGGCGAGCATCCGCAACGCGCATTCAAATATATTGATAAAGGTCTGAGTAAAGAACAAATTCTTGAAAAGACCGGGTTATCACTTGGCGTTATCGACGCCAGTCTGGCCATTGAAGAAGGCGAGATTTTTGTCATCATGGGGTTATCCGGTTCCGGCAAATCCACCATGGTACGCCTTCTCAATCGCCTGATTGAACCTACCCGCGGACAGGTCCTGATCGACGGTACTGATATTGCCAAAATATCGGACGCCGAACTCCGTGAGGTGCGCAGAAAGAAAATCGCAATGGTCTTCCAGTCATTCGCGTTAATGCCGCATATGAACGTGCTGGATAATACCGCATTTGGTATGGAATTAGCCGGTACACCGCCGCAGGAACGTCAGGAAAAAGCGCTCGACGCCCTGCGTCAGGTGGGTCTGGAAAATTATGCCCACGCTTATCCCGATGAATTATCCGGCGGGATGCGTCAGCGTGTTGGTCTGGCCCGTGCGTTAGCCATTAACCCTGACATCTTATTAATGGATGAAGCGTTCTCTGCGCTTGATCCGTTAATTCGTACCGAGATGCAGGATGAGTTGGTGAAATTGCAATCACGTCAACAGCGTACCATTGTCTTTATTTCCCACGATCTTGATGAAGCCATGCGCATCGGCGACCGAATTGCCATTATGCAAAATGGTGAAGTGGTGCAAATTGGTACTCCGGATGAAATTCTGAATAATCCGGCCAATGATTATGTGCGTACCTTCTTCCGTGGCGTGGATATTAGCCAGGTGTTCAGTGCGAAGGATATTGCGCGCCGAGTGCCGAAAGGCCTGCTGCGTAAAATTCCGGGCTTTGGCCCACGCTCGGCTATCAAGCTGTTGCAGGATGAAGACCGCGAATACGGCTACGTCGTTGAACGCGGAAATAAGTTCATCGGTATTGTCTCCATTGATTCCCTGAAGGCCGCGCTGGCCGAGGGTCAGGGCATTGACGCCGCGCTGCTGGACGCTCCGCAGCCCGTCGACGCTCAGACCGCGCTCAGCGAGTTGCTCTCTCATGTTGGTCAGGCCCCGTGCGCGGTGCCGGTCGTAGATGAAGAACAACAGTACGTTGGCATCATTTCCAAAAGCATGCTGCTACAGGCTTTAGATCGTGAGGGAACAAACAATGGCTGATCAATCCAATCCGTGGGCAACCACACCGGCGGCCGATAGCGCCGCGCCATCCGCCGACGCCTGGGGCACGCCCGATGCGGCACCCGCTACAGGTGGCGGTGCCGACTGGCTGCACAGCGCACCTGCGCCGAAGGTCGAACACTTTAATATTCTCGATCCATTTCACAAAACGCTGATCCCGCTGGATAGCTGGGTGACGAGCGGGATCGACTGGGTGGTCACCCACTTCCGTCCAGTATTCCAGGGCATTCGCCTGCCGGTGGATTACATCCTGAACGGTTTCCAGCAGCTGCTGCTGGGGATGCCTGCCCCGGTGGCGATCGCGGTCTTCGCGATGATCGCCTGGCAAATTGGCGGCGCGGGAATGGGTATCGCCTCGCTTATCTCGCTGATCCTGATTGGTGCGATTGGCGCATGGTCTCAGGCGATGGTAACGCTCGCCCTGGTGCTGACCGCCCTGCTGTTCTGCGTCATCATCGGCCTGCCGATGGGGATCTGGCTGGCGCGAAGTCCGCGTGCGTCGAAAATAATCCGGCCCTTGCTTGATGCGATGCAGACCACGCCTGCGTTCGTCTACCTGGTGCCTATCGTGATGCTGTTCGGGATCGGCAACGTGCCGGGCGTGGTAGTGACGATTATCTTCGCCCTGCCGCCGATTGTCCGTCTGACGATCCTCGGCATTAACCAGGTCCCGGCTGACCTGATTGAAGCGTCCCGTTCGTTTGGTGCCAGCCCGCGCCAGCTGCTGTTCAAAGTGCAGCTACCGCTGGCGATGCCAACCATTATGGCCGGGGTTAACCAGACGCTGATGCTGGCACTGTCGATGGTGGTTATCGCCTCGATGATCGCCGTAGGCGGTCTGGGCCAAATGGTCCTGCGCGGAATTGGCCGTCTCGATATGGGTCTGGCGACCGTCGGCGGCGTGGGGATCGTTATCCTCGCCATTATTCTCGACCGCCTGACGCAGGCCGTTGGCCGTGATTCCCGTAGCCGCGGCAACCGTCGCTGGTACACCACCGGCCCTATCGGCCTGGTGACACGCATTTTCAGCAAGTAATTCTGCATTACCCGGCGGCCATGCGCCTGCCGGGTCCACTCCCTGATACCTATAAAGGAACAACGATGCGACAGAGCGTTATTTTTGCCACAGCTTTTGCCACCCTTGTCTCCACCAGCGCGTTTGCCGCTGACCTGCCTGGCAAAGGCATTACCGTTCAACCGGTACAAAGCACCATTTCCGAAGAAACCTTCCAGACCCTGCTGGTCAGCCGTGCGCTGGAAAAACTGGGTTACACCGTCAATAAGCCAAGCGAAGTGGATTACAACGTCGGTTACACCTCAATTGCCTCTGGGGATGCGACCTTCACCGCGGTGAACTGGAAACCGCTGCACGACGATATGTATGCGGCCGCGGGTGGCGATAAGAAATTCTATCGCGAAGGCACCTTTGTGACCGGTGCGGCGCAGGGTTACCTTATGGATAAGAAAACCGCTGAGCAGTACCACATCACCAAAATCGATCAGCTCAAAGATCCGAAGATTGCCAAACTGTTCGATACCAACGGCGACGGCAAAGCGGACCTGACCGGTTGTACGCCGGGCTGGGGCTGTGAAGCGGTGATTAATCATCAGATTGAGGCCTTTGGCCTGAGCAGTAACGTGGTGCATAACCAGGGTAACTATGCGGCAATGATGGCCGATACCATCACCCGTTATAAAGAAGGCAAACCGGTGCTGTATTACACCTGGACGCCATACTGGGTCAGCGATGTGCTGAAGCCGGGCAAAGACGTCGTTTGGCTGCAGGTGCCGTTCTCGGCGATGCCGGGCGAGCAGAAAGATATCGACACCAAACTGCCGAACGGGGCCAACTATGGCTTCCCGGTCAACACCATGCACATCGTAGCCAACAAAGCCTGGGCTGAGAAAAACCCGGCGGCGGCGAAGCTGTTCTCACTGATGAAGCTGCCTATTGCCGATATCAATGCCGAGAATGCGATGATGCATGAAGGCCATGCCTCTGAAGCGGATATTCAAGGTCACGTTGATGGCTGGATTGCCGCTCACCAGCAGATGTTTGACGGCTGGCTGAAAGAAGCGCAGGCCGCGCAGAAGTAAGACTCTCGATTGCCCGGCGGCGCTTGAGCTTGCCGGGCCTCCCCCCTCCCCGTAAAACGCACGATTCGACACCCGTCATTTTTCGCCTTCCCGCACTTATTGGTTATTATTGCTTACCTGCAAAATAATCACTCACAGAACAACCCATCACCATGACCAAACATTCTCAGGGGCTTACCCCGGCGCTGATTGCGCTGATGTCGGTGGCAACCGGCCTCGCCGTTGCCAGCAATTACTATGCGCAACCTTTGCTGGACACCATCGCCCGCGCCTTTTCACTCAGTGCCGGTCAGGCGGGTTTTATCGTGACCGCCGCCCAGTTGGGCTATGCCGCCGGGCTACTGTTTCTGGTGCCGCTCGGCGATATGTTCGAACGCCGCACCTTAATCGTCACCATGACGCTGCTCGCGGCGGGTGGAATGCTCATCACGGCCACCAGCCAGTCGCTGGCCCTGATGATCCTCGGCACCGCCCTTACCGGCCTGTTTTCGGTGGTGGCGCAGATTTTAGTCCCATTAGCCGCCACGCTCGCCAGCCCGGACAAACGGGGCAAAGTGGTCGGCACCATCATGAGTGGCCTGCTGCTCGGCATTTTGCTGGCCCGCACCGTGGCGGGTCTGCTCGCCAGTCTCGGCGGTTGGCGGACCGTGTATTGGGTGGCGTCAGCGTTAATGGTGCTGATGGCGCTTGCGCTGTGGCGAGGTCTGCCGAAGGTGAAACAAGAAACGCACCTTAACTATCCGCAGCTATTGCGCTCAGTGTTTAGCCTGTTTGCCCACGATAAGCTGCTACGCACTCGCGCCCTACTGGGCTGCCTGACCTTCGCCAACTTCAGCATTCTTTGGACCTCCATGGCCTTTCTGTTGGCGGGCGCACCGTTCCACTTTTCCGAAGGCGTGATTGGCCTGTTTGGCCTGGCGGGGGCCGCCGGAGCATTGGGCGCACGTCCTGCGGGCGGACTGGCGGATAAAGGCAAATCGCATCTGACCACCACCAGCGGATTAGTGTTGCTCCTGCTTTCCTGGCTCGCTATCTGGTTCGGCCACAGTTCGGTGTTGGCGCTGATTGTCGGTATTCTGGTGCTCGACCTCACCGTGCAGGGCGTCCACATTACCAACCAGACAGTTATCTATCGCGTGCAGCCCGAGGCGCGTAACCGCCTGACCGCCGGTTACATGACCAGCTACTTCATCGGCGGTGCAGCGGGTTCGCTGATTTCTGCCTCCGCATGGCAGCACTGGGGCTGGGCCGGGGTGTGCCTGGCGGGCGTAACGATGGCGGCGCTGAACCTGTTGGTGTGGTGGCGAGGATTTCATCGACAGGAAGCGGTTGTCTGAAAAGGCTATACATTCATGGCCTTATTCCGGCGTTGGGGTGTCAACACCCCCCGCTGTCTGTTAAGGTTATCTACCTGATTAGCCGGGAAACTGTTTCAACGGTAAATAATTCCTCCACGCACTGAAGCCTCCCGGAATACTGGCGGCGAGCTGTATCGTCGCCGGTCGTCATTTTTTTGATTTAATTGTCCGCATGTATGATTTCGGGACATTAATTCATTTACATTATTTGTCACTGTCGTTACTATATCGGCTGTAATTAATGAGGTTATGCCCAAATGGATAGTTCGTTTACGCCCATTGAACAAATGCTAAAATTTCGCGCCAGCCGCTATGAAGATTTCCCTTATCAGGAAATCCTTCTGACTCGCCTGTGCATGCACATGCAAGGTAAGCTGCTGGAAAACCGCAATAAAATGCTGAAAGCTCAGGGGATCAATGAGACGTTGTTTATGGCGTTAATCACGCTTGAGTCTCAGGAAAATCACAGTATTCAGCCGTCGGAACTGAGCTGCGCACTGGGTTCTTCTCGTACGAACGCCACCCGTATCGCCGATGAACTGGAAAAACGCGGCTGGATCGAACGCCGTGAAAGTGACAATGACCGTCGCTGCCTGCATCTGCAACTCACCGAGAAAGGTCATCAGTTTCTGCGCGAAGTGTTACCGCCGCAGCATAACTGCCTGCACCAACTCTGGTCTTCATTAAGCGTCACCGAAAAAGACAGTCTTGAGCAAATTACCCGCAAACTCCTGACCCGTCTCGATCAGATGGAAGAGGAAGGCGTTGTTCTGGATGCACTTCGCTAAGCGTGTGAATCGCTCAATATCCTGATTTCAAAAATAAAACCGACAGGCCAGCAGCGCATAACTGCTGGCCTTTCTGATAAACAAGTCGGCTCAGCCGATGTGAAATAATAAGATCGTGGAGAAAAACATGAGCGCGAATGCGGAGACTCAAACCCCGCAGCAACCGGCTGGCAAGAAAAGTAAACGTAAAGGAACTCTTCTGCTGCTGACCTTGCTCTTTATTCTTATTGCCGTGGCATATGGGATTTATTGGTTTTTAGTACTGCGTCATTATGAAGAAACCGATGACGCATACGTGGCAGGGAACCAGGTTCAAATCATGGCGCAGGTGTCGGGCAGCGTGACTAAGGTCTGGGCTGACAACACCGATTTCGTCAAAAAAGGCGATCCGCTGGTCACGCTCGATGAGACCGATGCCCAGCAGGCGTTCGAACGCGCGCAAACTCAGCTCGCATCCAGCGTCCGCCAGACCCGTCAGTTGATGATCAACAGCAAGCAATTGCAGGCCAGCATCGACGTCAAAAAGACCGCGCTTGAACAGGCACAAACTGACCTCAATCGTCGTATCCCGTTGGGTAACGCGAACCTGATTGGTAGGGAAGAACTGCAGCACGCCCGCGATGCGGTGGCCAGTGCGCAGGCCGAACTGAACGTGACAATCCAACAGTACAACGCTAACCAGGCGATGGTGCTCGGCACCAAGCTCGAAGACCAGCCTGCGGTCAAACAGGCGGCAACCGAAGTGCGTAACGCCTGGCTTGCTCTGCAAAGAACCAAAATCGTCAGCCCAATGACCGGCTATGTCTCCCGCCGGGCGGTGCAGCCGGGGGCGCAAATCAGCCCGAGTACTCCGCTGATGGCGGTCGTGCCTGCCACCAATTTGTGGATTGATGCTAACTTCAAAGAGACCCAGTTGGCGCATATGCGTATTGGCCAGCCGGTGACCGTGGTCAGCGATATCTACGGTGATGATGTGAAATACACCGGGAAGGTGGTGGGTCTGGATATGGGGACCGGCAGCGCCTTCTCCCTGCTTCCGGCGCAGAACGCCACCGGGAACTGGATTAAAGTGGTTCAGCGTCTGCCGGTTCGTATCGAACTTGATGCCAAACAGCTGGCCGACCATCCGCTGCGCATTGGGTTATCGACGCTGGTAGAAGTTGATACTTCTAACCGCGACGGTCAGATCCTGGCTAATCAGGTTCGCACCTCGCCAGCGTATGAGAGTAATGCCCGTGAAATCAGCCTGGAGCCGGTGAATCAGCTGATCAACACCATTGTGCAGGCCAACGCCAACTAAACCGGGGTGAACGGAATGCAACAGCAAAAACCGCTGGAAGGCGCGCAGCTGGTCATTATGACCATTGCGCTGTCGCTGGCGACGTTCATGCAGGTGCTGGACTCAACGATTGCCAACGTGGCAATCCCGACCATCGCCGGTAACCTTGGCTCCTCGCTGAGCCAGGGAACCTGGGTCATCACCTCATTCGGGGTGGCAAACGCCATCTCGATTCCAATCACCGGCTGGCTCGCGAAGCGTGTGGGTGAGGTCAAACTGTTCCTGTGGTCCACCGTGGCGTTTGTTATCGCCTCCTGGGCCTGTGGTATGTCAAACAGCCTGACTATGCTTATCTTCTTCCGCGTTATCCAGGGCGTGGTCGCCGGGCCGCTGATCCCTCTGTCGCAGAGTCTGCTGTTAAACAACTATCCGCCTGCCAAGCGCTCCTTTGCCCTGGCTATCTGGTCGATGACGGTGATCGTCGCGCCGATTTGTGGCCCGATCCTCGGGGGTTACATTAGCGATAACTACCACTGGGGCTGGATCTTCTTTATCAACGTGCCGATTGGTGCGGTGGTGGTGATGATGACCCTGCAAAGCCTGCGCGGTCGTGAAACCCGCACCGAACAGCGGCGTATTGACGGCGTCGGTCTGGCGTTGCTGGTTATCGGCATCGGCAGCCTGCAGGTGATGCTCGACCGCGGGAAGGAGCTCGACTGGTTTAACTCCACCGAAGTGGTGGTGCTAACCATCGTCGCGGTGGTGGCGATAAGCTTCCTGATTGTCTGGGAGCTTACCGACGATAACCCGATAGTCGACCTGTCATTGTTTAAGTCGCGAAACTTCACCATAGGCACACTGTGTATCAGCCTGGCCTACATGCTCTACTTCGGCGCTATCGTGTTGCTGCCGCAGCTATTGCAGGAGGTATACGGTTATACCGCCACCTGGGCCGGGCTGGCGTCAGCGCCAGTCGGCATCATCCCGGTATTGCTGTCGCCGATTATCGGCCGCTTTGCGCATAAGCTCGATATGCGACGGCTGGTCACCTTCAGCTTCATTATGTATGCAGTGTGCTTCTACTGGCGAGCGTATACCTTTGAGCCGGGAATGGACTTTGGCGCATCAGCCTGGCCGCAGTTTATTCAGGGCTTCGCGGTGGCGTGCTTCTTTATGCCATTGACCACCATTACGCTCTCTGGCCTTCCACCTGAGCGTCTGGCGGCGGCGTCGAGTCTGTCTAACTTCAGCCGTACGCTGGCAGGTTCAATCGGCACGTCGTTCACCACCACCATGTGGACCAACCGGGAAGCGATGCACCATGCACAGCTCACCGAGGCGGTGACGCCGTATAATCCGAATGCCCAGCAGATGTACGATCAGCTGCAAGGGATGGGGATGACGCAGCAGCAGGCCTCCGGCTGGATAGCCCAACAGATTACCAGCCAGGGACTCATCATCTCGGCCAACGAAATATTCTGGTTATCGGCGGGGATCTTTATCGTCCTGCTGGGGTTAATCTGGGTCGCCAAACCGCCGTTTGGCGCGGGCGGCGGCGGCGGTGGCGCGCACTAACCTTCTGGACCCTCTCATTGCAGAGGGTCTTTTTTTATATACGGACAGATAATGGTTTCTCCCCGCTCGCGCGGGGAACACTTTGCATTGATGTTTTTGATTGCCTGAACTACCGGTTTATCCCCGCTCACGCGGGGAACACGTAAGCCAGAAATCTTCCTGTCCCTCTGTTAGCGGTTTATCCCCGCTCACGCGGGGAACACTGTGCCGGTGTGATCGAATATGAGGCAATTCTCGGTTTATCCCCGCTCACGCGGGGAACACTGCCGCCATCTTGTTGGCAGCAATGCCGCCATCGGTTTATCCCCGCTCACGCGGGGAACACCTCCACATAAACCAGAACGCGCCCGGTAGTGCCGGTTTATCCCCGCTCACGCGGGGAACACCATTGCTGCGCCCATAATCATCGGCATAGCGCCGGTTTATCCCCGCTCACGCGGGGAACACACTGAAATTATACCTTTGATTTATAAGTGTTTTTCAGCACCCGTAAAATCTACCGACTCTTCGGTATTTTTCGAAAACCATAACCCATTGATATAAAAGGGCAGGAAAGAAAGACAACTCAATTCATCCGGGTTCACCGACCCCTTGAGTCCCTTAGCCTAAATAACATTCCGAATCATTTTTACCATACTGGCCGTGAAAAGATGGTGAGTTCGGTCGTAAATCTCCGGCTCGGCAAACCTGTTGATTTCTTTACTGCATGAATCACAACGGAAAGAACAAAACTAAAACCAGGGGAATACGATATGGCGGTGGTAACCGGAGAGGAGAGGATCAGACCCGGCGAGCACGCGCCCGGCGGGTCTGTGGAGAAAAACTAGATATGCAGTTCCTGCAGTTTCTCTTTCGGCAGCGCCAGCTCATCATTGCTGTTCACACGCACACCTCTGTCGATGATGTGGCGGGCAATTTCCTGCGCTTCTTCCAGCGAGTGCATGGTATAGGTACCACACTGATAGACGTTCAGTTCCGGGATCTGATTCTGCTCTTTCACTTTCAGCACGTCAGCCATCGCCGCTTTCCACGCGTCTGCCACGCGAGATTCGTCAGGCGTACCAATCAGGCTCATGTAGAAACCGGTCCGGCAGCCCATTGGCGAAATGTCGATGATTTCCACGCCGTTGCCGTTGAGATGATCGCGCATGAAGCCCGCAAACAGGTGCTCCAGAGTGTGGATCCCGCGCTCTGGCATCACTTCTTTGTTCGGTACGCAGAAGCGCAGATCAAAAACCGTGATTTCATCGCCGTGTGGCGTGTGCATGGTTTTAGCGACGCGAACAGCAGGGGCTTCCATTCGGGTATGGTCGACAGTAAAGCTATCTAATAACGGCATTTTGTCTCCTCCGAACTCTTCATTTTTTCTCGTTCCATCAGGGAGTTGAGAAAAAAACGCTGAAGAGTGTGATTTTTTTTAAATTTAACTGAACTCTTCGTTCCCGGGCGAGTCTGAATATATGAAAGACGCGCATTTGTTATCATCATCTTTGTTTTCAGAGATGAAAGTTTGGCCACCTCGTTGTGGCCTTTTTCTTTTCTGTCAGGCGTGACGCGCAACCAGCTCAGAGAACGGCTCGGTATCTGCCGCTTCAATTTGACGCTGACGTGCCCACGAAGCTTCACGCTCCGCTTCAAAATCCGCTTCGCTTAAAATCTCCAGCGGCTCTTCACGCAGCATCGTACGGTATTCATCACCCAGCGCTTTGCCGGTGCCACCAATGCCACTTTCAAGCATAGAACGCAAAATGCGCGCTGAGAAAGTTAATTCCGGATTATCAAAGCTTGCGACCAGTTCATCACACACTTTCTGATACGCTTCACCGCCGTCCATGCTATCTAACGTCTGTGCGACCCGACGCAAATCAGCAAACAGATCTTTACCCACTTTCGCCAATGGGAACTGTGCGGTTTCGCAGCCAATGCCTAGCGTCAGGCCAGGCTTACGCCCTTCCAGAATCACACGGTTCCAGTTAGTGCGTGTACACAGCAATTCATCGCTGCTCATCTCTGGCGCATCCGCCAGCACGCACCAGACCATAAACAGATCGAGGAAGCGTACCTGTTGCTCGTCCACGCCAATCGGCGAGAACGGGTTGATGTCCAGCGATCGCACTTCTATGTATTCAATGCCGCCGCGCAGCAGCGCATCCGACGGCGTTTCACCGCTGCGGGTGACACGTTTAGGACGAATCGGCGCATACAGCTCATTTTCAATCTGCAAAATGTTGCTGTTGATCTGCATGAATTTGCCGTCTTTCTCCACGCCAATTTTGGCGTACTCTTCCGACGGCGTTTTGATCGCCCGCTTCAATCCTGCCACATACTCGTGGAGATCTTTAAACGTAATTCCGAGATTGCTTTGCGACTTATTGGTATAACCCAGGTCGCTCAGACGCAACGAGGTGGCGTATGGCAGGTAGTACATGCCACACTCCGTTTTCTCAAACGGTAGCGTCGTCGGTTTGCCCTGCAGGAACGAGGAACAAATGGCCGGTGAGGCCCCGAACAAATACGGGATAACCCAGCCAAAACGATAATAGTTGCGAATCAAACGGAAATAACCGGCTGAGATAGCTTCTTTACCGTCTTCGGTTCCGTCCACGCCGCACTTCGCCTGCCAAAATGCCATCGGCAGCGAGAAGTTATAATGCACGCCAGAGATAGTCTGCATCAGCGCGCCATAACGGTTTTTCAGTCCTTCACGATACAGCGTTTTCAGACGGCCCACGTTAGAGGTGCCGTACTGCGCCAGTTCGATATCCTGACCCGGTGCGATGTAGCACGGCATACTCAGCGGCCACATCCGTTCGTTGCCAATGTGGCGCGCCGTATAGCGATGCACATCGCGCATCAGCGTCAGCATATGATCAATGTCGCCGTCCACCGGAGTAATAAACTCCAGCAGCGCTTCGGCAAAATCTGTGGTAATCCATTTATGGGTCAATGCAGACCCAAGCACTTCCGGATGGCCAGTGGTTGCCAGTGAGCCATCTGCGTTTACGCGCAGCGTTTCACGCTCAAGACCACGTTGGATCCCCTTAATTGCCTGAGGATGCTTTTCCAGCCAGGCCAGCGCCTGTGATACGTCCGGGATCAAATTGACCTCCCGCCTGTCGAAATCATTTTATTAAGCATAATTGTAATGGTTGACGGTCACAATCAATCCAATTAGTGCCACCACGTCATACCCTGTAGCGTCGCTGCGGCAATGGCCACATAGCGCAACGCCTTGCCAAGGCATAAGAAAAAAAGTACCGGTCCCCAGGAAAGACGCATCCATCCTGCCAGGACACACAGTAAGTCGCCGATAACCGGCATCCAGCTCAATAACAGTGTGGCTGCGCCGTAACGTCTTAGCCAGCCCACTGCTTTCTCCCGCCAACGCGAATTATCACGCTGCGGAAATAAACGCCCAAGAATAACGTTAGTTACCCCTCCAAGGCTATTACCCATTGTTGCTATTAACACGAGCTGCCAGGGATGACTGACACCTGCGAGTAACATGCCCACCAGGACAACTTCGGAATTACCGGGGAGTATGGTCGCGCTGAGAAAACTGCTGGCAAAGAGTGAGAGCAGCGGCAGAGCGTCACTCACAGTAAGCGCACGTCCACGACATCCATGCCTGCACTCTTCGCCGCTTGAATACCAAAATCAGCATCTTCAAAGACCACGCATTTCTGGGGCGCGACGCCAATCAGGTCGGCGCACAGCAGAAATGTATCAGGTGCAGGTTTGTGATGTTTCACATGATCGGCGGCGACCACCGCAGAGAAATAGTGACGCAGGCCCAGATGATTCAGCAGCGCGTCGGCTAGCGCACTTTCGCTGCCGGTGCCAACAGCCATCGGGCGGCGGCCATGCCACTCTTTTACCACATCAATTAACGGCAGCGGACGCACGGTGTCCAGTAGCATCGCTTTTACAGCATCCGTTTTCTCTCGCGCCAGCTGATGCGGGTCCAGGGTGGCCTGATTCAGTTCAATCACCGCCTGCGCAATACGCCACGTGGGCGATCCGTTGAGGGATGCCATGGCCTGGGCTTCATAGCGCATCCCGTAGCGTCCGAGAACATCATGCCACGCCTTGAGATGAGTGGGTTCGGTATCAAGGATGGTGCCATCCATGTCGAAAATCAGCCCTGCATAACGCTCGTACATCATGTCCTCACTCACCGCAGATCGAAAGGTTACTTTACCGTATAACGGGGCGGTTTGTCGCTGCCCGCTGAAAACAACAAAGGCACCAAACGGTGCCTTTTAGCTTCATTTTCAGACGTTACTTGACCTGCATATCGTTCTCAACAACACGTACGCCAGTGACGTTGCGGGTGATCTCCACCGCACGGTTGGCAATCGCCTGCGAAGAGACAAAACCGCTCAGCTGTACGCGGCCTTTAAAGGTCACCACACCGATTTCGGAGGATTTGATCTCTTTATCACTGAACAGGGCGGATTTCACTTTGGTGGTCACCACGGTGTCATCGATATAACCGCCGGTGCTTTCCTTGGTGGAAGATCCTGCACAGCCCGCCAGAGACACGCCAACGATGACAGCTGCACAGAATGCAGAAACAGCTTTAAACCATTTCATGGATTTCTCTCCTTGCTACCTGAAAACAAATTAATCACAGATATAAATTAGCCTGGAAGGAGAAAGATGCCAATAGTAAACAAATGGTTAACGCTTTTTTTGGGGAAAAATCTGAGTTTTGAAACTTGAGGGGGATACCTGGGGAGATATGGTGCATCCGGGAGGATTATTCGCCGAAGGCTTGCCCTAAAGGGCCGTTGCAAAAGCAACGTTATCCTCTCTTGTGCTTGCTGAGAGTATTTCGCTCTCTGGCACATTATCATCGCTGATAACTCGGAGAAGATGGTGCATCCGGGAGGATTCGAACCTCCGACCGCTCGGTTCGTAGCCGAGTACT